>CATECQ010000062.1 GCA_949498985.1 Glaciecola sp. HTCC2999 | reverse complement strand
TCACGCATTGTGTTTAACTAAACTATAGAGACTCTGGTAATGAAAAGAACATTTCAACCAAGCAATTTAAAACGCGCTCGTTCACACGGTTTCCGTGCTCGCATGGCAACTAAAAACGGCCGTAAAGTACTTGCAAATCGTCGTGCAAAAGGTCGCGCACGTTTATCTGCATAATACAAACACATAACGTATATTAAAGTGGGTAACTTATCGTTCACTCGGGAGTTACGCCTGTTAACTCCGGCCCACTTTAGTTATGTATTTTCAGATGCTATTCCTGCACCATCCAAACACGTCACCATACTTGCTAGAAAAAACACCGATAATAAGCATCCTCGTTTAGGCATTACTATTGCCAAAAATCGTGTCCGCAAAGCCCATGACCGAAATCGTTTAAAACGAATTATCCGTGAAAGTTTTCGTCATCATCAGCATTTTTTACCAAATGTTGATATTATCGTGATCGGAAAGAGTAATCTTGATACTCTTAGCAATAAAGAATTTAACGTACTATTGAATACGCTATGGAAAAAACTCAAAAAGCGCTGCGAAAATTAGTTACCCTACCTTTCATTGCACTTATCAGGTTTTACCAAGTCGCCTTATCTCCTTTTCTAGGAAGTAATTGTCGATTTCATCCAACTTGCTCACAATATGCCTTAGAATCAATTAAGACTTATGGATGTATAAAAGGTGTTTGGTTATCTAGCCGTCGCATATTAAAATGTCATCCGTTTCATCCAGGTGGGATTGATCCCGTACCTGATATTAACAAAAACCATAAACCTGATTAAGAGACCATCATGGAATCACAACGTAGTTTTATGCTTATCGCCCTTGCCCTAGTGAGTTTTTTACTGTGGCAAGAATGGCAAGTAGCATATGGGCCAAAAGCAGTCACACCGATTGAGCAGAGTCAACAAGAAGCATCATTAGCAGAAGTGAAATTTGTCGCTAGTAATGCATCCTCTGATTTACCGCAAGCGGGTTTAAATACAAACTCAAATCAAAACATTGCAGCGGATGTTCCTTCGAACATGGCAAATGAGCCGAGCTTACCTGTTGTACAAAACCAAACGGGTCAAAGTGAACGTTTTGTAGAGGTAGTGACAGATACTTTACAAGTCACAATTGATTTACTTGGTGGTGATGTCGTCAAAGCCAACCTTACTAAGTATCCAATTACCGAAGGTTCAGATGATGCTTACAGTTTATTACGTCCAAATGCGGCAGCATTGTACGTCGCTCAAAGTGGTTTAATTGGTGCTAATGGTCCTGATGCAAACCCTGAAGGTCGTCCTTTATATACCTCACCTGTCATGCAGTATACGCTAAACAACGATACTCTCTCGGTTCCATTAAGTTGGATCGGTAGTGACGGTATGCGGATTACTAAAACGTTTGTATTTACACGTGGTAGCCATGGCGTTGAATTACAACAAACCATCGCAAATGGTTCGAGTAACACAATCATTGTCCAGCCCTATGCTCAGCTAAAACAAACGTTTGCATTACCTGAAAGCAATATGTTTATGCCAACTTACCGCGGAGCAGCTTATGGTACAGAAGAAGAGCAATATCAAAAATACTCATTTGGTGATATTGAAGATGAAAGCTTACGCGTAGCAACACCTGCTGGTTGGATTGCTATGATAGAACATTACTTTCTATCCGCTTGGGTACCACCTCAAGATAAAACGAATACGATTTATACTCGTGCTATTGGTACAGAATATGCCACGATTGGTTACACTTCAGAACCGGTTAGCATAGTCTCAGGCGCAGAAACACGTTTAGATAGTGTGTTATATCTAGGTCCAAAAGACCAACATACCTTAAAACAGTATGCTAAAGGTTTAAACCTCACGGTTGATTATGGATTCCTTTGGTTTATATCTGAATGGTTATTCTGGCTCTTACAAGTTATCCAAGGTGTGGTCGTTAACTGGGGTGTTGCAATTATCATTATTACAATCATCGTTAAAGGGGTAATGTATCCATTAACGAAGAAACAATATGAATCAATGGCCAAGATGCGCGGACTCACACCAAAGATGACTCAACTTAAAGAACGATTTGGTGATGACCGTCAGAAAATGTCACAAGCAATGATGGAACTGTATAAGAAAGAAAAAGTTAACCCAATGGGTGGCTGTTTCCCTCTATTATTACAAATGCCAATCTTCTTAGCCTTATATTGGGTTTTCTTAGAAAGTGTTGAACTACGTCATGCCGATTTTTTACTATGGATCACGGATTTATCTACTAAGGATCCATACTTTGTATTGCCGATCCTAACAGGTATATCAATGTGGGCATTACAAAAACTACAACCAATGACAATCACTGATGATATGCAAAAGAAAATCATGCAATTCATGCCTGTCATGATGACCATTTTCTTTATGTGGTTCCCAGCAGGTCTTGTGTTGTACTGGTTAGTAAGTAACGTCATTACACTTGTCCAGGCAAAACTTATTTATGCATCCATGGAAAAACGTGGCATTAACGTTAGTTAATCTTAAGTGATGTGTATGAAAGCCGTTTGAAGCAATACCAATATTGCAACGTTCAAACGGCTTTTTTTATGCGTGTAATGTACTTGTACCCTAAAACCACCGTATAATATATAAAATGAAATTTGAAAGGAAAGACCATGCCGTCGTTTGATATTGTCTCAGAAATAAATAAAGTTGAAGTGTCTAATGCTGTTGATAACGCAAACCGTGAATTAGCAACACGATTTGATTTTCGTGGGGTTGAAGCATCGTTTGAGCTAGTTGCCGAAACTGTTGAAATGATAGGAGAAGGTGAATTTCAACTCAAGCAAATGATGGATGTATTGCGCAATGCATGTGTTAAACGCGGTGTTGATACTGCATCAATTGATATGCAAAGTATAGATCGAAGCGGTAAATTACATAAACAAAAAATCGTGTTTCAAGAAGGCATCGATCAAGCTACGGCAAAGAAAATAGTGAAACTCATCAAAGATGCAAAGATGAAAGTGCAAACGGCAATACAAGGCGATAAGCTTCGAGTCACAGGTAAAAAACGTGATGACCTGCAACAAGTTATGCAACTAGTAAAAGGTGCTGACTTAGGTCAACCTTTCCAATTTGAAAATTTCCGTGATTAGTCAGTGATGACAGTACTGGAACAGCAAGAAACTATTGTTGCACAAGCCACAGCTGTTGGAAAAGGAGGTGTGGGTATTATTCGAGTATCGGGGGCAGATGCTGCTAATATTGCTCATGCCATATTAGGTCATTGTCCAGCTCCTCGTCATGCGTATTTTGGTAACTTCCACGATAATGACAGCACTGTGTTAGATCAAGGGATTGCATTGTATTTCCCTAACCCACACTCTTTTACTGGTGAGGATGTCCTAGAATTGCAAGGTCATGGCGGTCAAATCATTATGGATATGTTGATTGAGACCATTTTGAAACAACCGAATGTGCGACTTGCTCGTCCTGGTGAGTTTTCCGAGCGAGCATTTTTGAATGATAAACTCGATCTAGCCCAAGCCGAAGCGATTGCTGATCTCATTGACGCGACTTCCCAGCAAGCTGCACGAAGTGCATTGCGTTCGTTACAAGGTGAGTTTTCCCAACGAATCAATACACTAGTTGAACAAATTATTCACTTACGTATGTATGTCGAGGCAGCTATTGATTTCCCCGAAGAAGAAATTGATTTTTTATCTGATGGAAAAGTGCAAGGCGATTTAAAACATATAGTAGAAACTTTGGCTTTAGTTCAACAACAAGCAAAACAAGGCACCATTTTACGTGAAGGGATGCAAGTTGTCATTGCCGGGCGGCCAAACGCCGGTAAATCCAGTTTACTCAATGCCTTATCAGGACGTGACGCCGCAATCGTTACTGAAATAGCTGGGACAACACGAGATGTATTATCAGAACATATACATATTGATGGGATGCCTCTTCACATCATCGATACCGCCGGATTACGTGAGAGTCCAGACGTGGTTGAGCAAATTGGAATTGAACGGGCATGGCAGGCAATAAATAATGCTGACCTCGTCTTATTTATGGTAGACAGTACTGAGAGCAATAGCTCTGACCCTTATCAAATTTGGCCTGAGTTTATGGCAAAACTCCCTGACAATATGGGGGTTACAATTATCAAAAATAAAGCCGATTTAAGTGGCCAACAAATAGGGTATGATAATGCCCATGGATATCCAACATTTACTATTAGTGCAGCTAATAAAGAAGGTATAGAATTAGTAAGTGCTCACTTAAAAGAATGCATGGGATTTGATACAACCAGTGAAGGCCAGTTTATCGCGCGTCGTAGGCATTTATTAGCCATTGAAGCTGCTGCCAATCATCTTCACATTGGTAAATCGCAACTTGAAGATCATTTTGCTGGAGAACTCCTAGCTGAGGAGTTACGCTTAGCACAATTAGCGTTAAATGAGATTACCGGTGAATTTAGCTCTGATGATTTATTAGGTAAAATATTTTCATCATTTTGTATTGGTAAATAATAGTAGGATTGCAGTATGTCAAATCATGTAGCGCCTGTTCAAATCATTATCGGCTCCGTGTTAGGCGCAACTGAATATGTGGCTGAAGCCATCAGTGATGCTTGTCATAAACAATCGATTCAAACGCAATTACATTTTACCCCAAAACTTGCTGATATCCCTTTTGATGCTCCTTGGATAATTTGCACCTCAACACATGGCGCGGGTGAACTACCCGATAATATCCAAGAATTTCATCGCACATTAAGTGATGTAAAATTGTCTAATTATGCATTAGTCGTCGGATTAGGTGATAGCTCGTATGACACTTATTGCCAAGGTGCTACTATTATAAGCCAAGCACTTACTAATGCTGGAGTGAAGTTACCCCAGGACCCTTTTTTAGTGGACGTGTTACATCATCCCATTCCTGAAGATACAGTCGTTAAATGGATCACACCTTTGTTATCCTCACTGATTCAAAATAATGATGGTTAATTAAATGAATCAAGCTGAAATCACCGCGCTCCAACAACCAATCAGTCATTATGCACGGGTACTGTATTGTTTATATTTGCGCCCTATTGCTAATGAAATTACAGGCGCTACAGGTCCAATTAAAAATAAAGTCATTGGACAGTTACTCAGTGATAGCCACATGACTTTTACTCAAGGTCGACAAATAAATAATATTATTTCCGAATTAATAGATGTAGGGTTAGTAACAATTAATCCTAAAACAGATCTGTCGCGCAGTATCCAAGACCAGCGCCTTGTTTTACCCTTGCTCAACATAAAAGATGACGATTATGAGGCACTACATGGTAAAACTATTAGCATGCATCTGAAGTGGTTACCCGATGAATCGTTATACAACGAATTAGCGGCTATGGTAGGATTATTAGCTAAAGACTATACCTTAGAAGATATTGGTGAATTTATTGCGTATTGGATGGGAAGACCACAAACTCGTTTAACTCCTTTTCAATGGACCCAAAAATTTGTCTTACAACGCAAAATTGCTGCACAACGTCACGGTACAAAAGCCACTAGCACAATAGTGGGTAGTCAACAGGTTGAGACTAAACCTAATGTTATTGTTGATGATAAAGCCCGTTTATTAGTCGAAAAATATCAACCTAAAAAGTCACAGTAAGGATCCACAGTGGATAATATTGCAGATAAGATAGACCGCTTGGCCAAAACGTTAGGCAAACGCCCTCCTAACGAAACTGAATATATTAGTTACGAAACCTTACGCAGCGATTATGAAGCCAAAGCAAACGCTGAAATAAAAAAACTACAACAAGTAAGCAAGCGTGAACGTATTGCATCACTTCACGGTTCTGCTGACTTAAATCCTAATTGGCGTTTTGAAACATTAGTTAACGATGCAGAAGATGTGAATGAAGCTATTAATATTGCACAATCATTCATCACTGCTTATAACGATCCTGATTTTCGCAAAGACAGTTCTCATATGATGATTTTTCATGGTGATTATGGTCGTGGAAAATCTCACATGGCTGGTGCGATTGCCCATGAACTCATTGAAAAATATGAAACGAGTGTATTGTACCGACAACTTAGTTCATTGTTAGACATGCGATTATTTTCTTACGATTTTAATGCTACGGATAATGCAGGGGAGCGTTTTAGAAGGTTACAGTCTGATTTACTGAGTGTAGATTTATTAATTTTAGATGAAGTTTGCGTCAATGAAACGATGCTGAAAAAAAATGCACAAAGTTGGTTAGGAAACTTATTACGACAACGCTTTGTCAATCATAAAAATTGTATACTTATTACTAATCATGACTTAAATGATCTAGAAATCTCTCTTGGTCAATACTGTGCTGAATCAATCAATGAATACAACAAATATAAAGTACATTTCACCGGCCCTAGTCGACGGGAACAGTTAAATACAAACCCTATATCAGCAACACCTGTTACATCGTCAACCCAGCATTCATCTGTACAAAAACAATCAACAACTTCAGGGTATAGACCAGGACAAGATCTTTATAAATAAATTATTTAATCATAAACGATTGTATTTATGTAAAGACAATGTAAAATTAATAGATCTTAATCGATTAAGACAATTTAGGAATATTTAATGTCTCTCAAAAACCAAGTTCAGCTGATAACTTATGTAGATCGTCTTTCTAATGGTGATCTCAGGCAATTGCATCAATTACTTGATGAAGAGTTTGACGGTCTCTTTGGTGGTGTTCATTTATTACCCTTTTTTAATCCAATAGATGGGGAAGATGCTGGATTTGACCCAATTGACCACACTGAAGTAGATAAACGAGTTGGTTCGTGGGATGACGTTGCTAATATTGGCAAAAAATATGATGTAATGGCTGATTTAATTGTGAATCATATATCTGCCCAGTCACCAGTATTCCAAGATGTCTTGGAAAAGGGTTCAGATTCTGAATATTTTGAACTGATCATGACCAAAGAAAAGGTATTCGGTAAAAACGCATCCCAAGCAGATATTAATAAAATATATCGACCTCGTCCCACTCCTTGCTTTACACCTATGGTTTGTCAAACGGGTGAAACCATAAATGTATGGACGACTTTTACTGATAATCAAATCGATATTGATGTCACAGGTAAACACGGTCAGATTTACTTAAACTCGATATTAGATACTTTCGAACAAAATAATATCAAGTTTATTCGCCTTGATGCTGCTGGATATGCAATAAAAAAAGCAGGTACAAATTGTTTTATGCTTGATGAAACGTTCGATTTTATCAACGCTTTATCCGCACAAGCGAATGAACGTGATATGAGTTGTTTGGTAGAAATCCACTCATACTATAAAACTCAAATTGAAATTGCCAAACGCTGTGAAGCCGTCTATGACTTCGCTTTACCTCCATTAGTCCTACATACATTGTTTAATAATGATGCTCATGCATTATATAACTGGTTAAGTATTGCGCCACGTAACTGCGTTACAGTACTTGATACACATGATGGTATTGGAATAGTAGATGTAGGACCTGAAGGTGATAAACCAGGACTATTAACTCCCGAACAAATTGATACCCTAGTTGAAACTATTCATAGTAACTCTAATGGACAAAGTCGTTTAGCTACCGGAGCAGCGGCAAGTAATGTTGATCTATACCAAGTAAACTGTACATACTTTGATGCCTTAAATGGTAACGAACAAGACTACTTACTAGCCCGTGCTATTCAATTTTTTGCGCCAGGTATTCCACAAGTTTATTATAGTGGAGTATTAGGTCTTAAAAATGACATGACTTTACTTGCTAATACTCAAGTGGGTAGAGATATCAATCGTCCATATATTGACGATACTACTTTAAGAATGGCGTTAGAAAGTGATTTTTTCGCTTCAATGCAGGTATTAATCACTCTACGAAATTCTCACCCAGCATTTAATGGTAAATTCTCTATTAGTCTATTAGATAGCAATCTTTCAATGAATTGGTGTTTAGCTAATGAAGCAATTGAATTTGTTTTAAATGTTGAAAAACACACTGGACTTATTAACATGATTGAAGCTGGTGAAATATCACAATCTATTGAAATTAAAGATAATAAGATAAAATATATTTAAATATCTATTAATATATACATAGTTATTCACATATTAATAAAAAGATATACATAAATGTGGATAACTATACAAATAACTTGCTTATATGATCGGTATATTAAAATATAAATATTCAATAATATCCACCTGTGGATAAGCACCCCACTTATTCACATATTTTACGCAGTTATAAACGTAGCTTACAGGCAGTTATGATCTTTGTAACTTCAAGATTTTATTAATAAAAAAACACTTATCCACACAATATGACTGCCTTAATAATAATAGTAATAATCTATACTATATATAAAAGCTTTTTTATTAAATATGGTACAACTCACAAAGCATTGTTAACTTTCAAGCAAATCAGCTAAAATAATAAAGTTAAATTTTAAAGGTTAAGTTTCATGTTTTATGAAGAATCATATGACGTTATTGTTGTAGGTGGAGGTCATGCTGGTACTGAAGCTGCATTAGCTGCAGCTCGTATAGGTGTCAAAACACTATTATTAACACACAACATGGAAACGTTAGGACAGATGTCTTGTAACCCAGCAATAGGCGGTATTGGGAAAGGACACTTGGTCAAAGAAATTGATGCTTTAGGTGGTACAATGGCACATGCCATTGATCATGCTGGCATTCAGTTTCGAACATTAAACTCATCAAAAGGCCCAGCGGTGCGTGCAACACGTGCTCAAGCCGATCGTAACTTATATCGAAATGCAGTACGTAAAACATTAGAACATCAAGATAACTTAACTATTTTTCAACAATCATGTGATGACATCATTGTTGAAAATGACCGTGTAACCGGTGTAGTGACTCAAATGGGTTTAAAGTTTAAAGCCAAGACAGTTGTAATCACAGTCGGTACATTTCTAGGTGGAACGATTCATATAGGCATGGAAAATTACAAAGGCGGTCGTGCTGGTGATCCACCATCAATTGCATTGGCAGAACGATTACGCGCTTTACCTTTTAGAGTTGATCGTTTAAAAACAGGTACTCCTGCTCGGTTAGATGCTAGAACGTTAAATTATGATGTGATGCAAGCTCAACCTGGTGATACACCATTACCGGTGTTTTCTTTTATGGGAAATGTGGCACAACATCCACGCCAAATTCCATGTTTTATCACACACACTAATGAACGCACTCATGAAATTATACGTGGGGGTTTAGACCGTTCACCAATGTACACAGGTGTTATAGAAGGAATTGGGCCACGATATTGTCCAAGTATTGAAGATAAAATTAATCGTTTTGCTGATAAAAATTCACATCAAATTTTTGTTGAACCTGAAGGATTAGATTCAATTGAAATTTATCCTAATGGGATATCGACATCACTTCCATTTGATGTGCAATTTGAACTAGTCCGTTCGATAAAAGGCTTTGAAAATGCACATATTATTCGACCTGGTTATGCGATTGAATATGATTTCTTTGATCCAAGAGATTTAAAACAGTCTTTAGAGACTAAGTTTATCAATGGATTGTTCTTTGCGGGTCAGATTAATGGTACCACTGGCTATGAAGAAGCGGGTGCACAGGGATTAATTGCAGGAGCGAACGCAGCTTTACAAACACAAGATAAACCAGCTATAAGTTTACGTCGCGACCAAGCATATATAGGCGTATTGATTGATGATTTAGCTACTATGGGGACAAAAGAACCTTATCGAATGTTTACTTCTAGAGCAGAGTATCGTTTATTGCTACGTGAAGATAATGCCGATATGCGTCTCACACCTTTAGGTCGTGAAGTTGGTTTAGTTGATGATATTCGTTGGGCAGCATTCAATGAGAAATTAGAGCTGATTGAGCAAGAAAAGCAACGACTTAAAAGTCAATATGTTCATCCTGAACATGCAGCAACACCAGCATTAAACCTATTATTAAAAAATCCTGTAAGTCGAGAACATACATTTGAAGAACTCATTCGACGTCCTGAAATGACATATCAAAAGCTGATGGAAATTGATGGAATAGGACCTGGTTTGGATCATGTTCAAGCTGCTGAACAGGTAGAAATACAAATTAAATATGCAGGTTATATAGAACGTCAAAAAGATGAGATTGCGAAAACTCAGCGGCATGAAGAAACACTATTGCCACCCACTTTTGATTATTCTCAGATTTCTGGGCTATCCAATGAAGTGGTAGCCAAATTGACAGAATCTCGTCCAGAAACCATTGGAAAAGCTTCCCGTATATCTGGGATCACACCAGCAGCAATATCTTTGTTATTGGTATATTTGAAAAAACACAATATGTTGAGAAAATCTGCCTAATGACTGATATTTTTCCTCTAGCGGCAGACCAACAGTTGGTGGCAAAATTAGCTCATCTTGTTGCTAAAACTGATTTAACAGTAACAGATAAGCAGCTGCAACTTTTAGTTATGTATATAGAAATGATGCATAAATGGAATAAGGCATATAATCTAACTAGTATTAGACAGATTGATGATATGTTAGTAAAACACGTACTTGATTCAATAGTTGTTGCCCCACTTTTGCGCGGAAAACGATTTATTGATGTCGGTACTGGTCCAGGTTTACCTGGGATCCCATTAGCAATCATGCATCCAAATTATGATTTTGTACTACTAGATTCATTAGGAAAACGTGTGAGGTTTATGCAGCAAGTGGCATATGCTTTAAAATTGAATAATATTTCACCAGTTCAATCACGTGTAGAAGACTATCAAGATACCACTGGATTTGATGGTGTAATATCTAGGGCTTTTGCTAGTATAAAAGACATGTTGCACTGGTGTGGTCATTTGGTAAATACTAGTGGTGAATTTGTTGCGCTCAAAGGACAATATCCTGAGTCTGAATTAACGGAAATGCCAGCACATTTTGAACTTAAAGAATCGGTCCAATTACATGTCCCTCAATTGATTGGGGAACGACATTTAATTCGGATAACATCAACACATAAAGCATAAAAGAGATTGCTCAGTGGCTAAAATAATTGCAATAGCGAATCAAAAAGGGGGTGTTGGTAAAACGACATCGTCGGTGAATGTTGCTGCTTCTATGGCTGCGACTAAGCGTCGAGTTTTGTTAGTTGATCTTGATCCACAAGGTAATGCAACCACTGCTAGTGGAGTGTCAAAACATGATGTTGAAAATACCTGTTACGAATTATTAATTGAAGATAAACCTGCAAAAGATGTCATTGTGACAGAAACCAGTGGTAAATATCATTTGATCGCTGGTAATTCTGATAATACAGCGGCTGAAGTAAAGCTCATGGAGCTTTATGCACGAGAGGTACGATTACGTAATGCATTAGCTTCAGTAAAAGATGATTATGATTTTATCTTTATCGATTGTCCTCCATCTTTGTCGCAATTGACTGTTAATGCCCTTGCAGCAGCTGATTCAGTTATTGTTCCAATGCAATGTGAATATTATGCGTTAGAAGGATTAACAGAATTGATGGGTACCATTGAAAAACTGGCTTCAGTCGTAAATAAAGACTTATGTATTGAGGGCATTTTACGTACTATGTACGATCCTCGTAATCGTTTAGCTAATGATGTATCGGAACAGTTAAAACGTCATTTTGGTAAGCTTGTTTATAGGACCGTTATACCTCGTAATGTTCGCCTAGCAGAAGCACCTAGTTATGGTACACCTGCAATGTATTATGATAAATCATCAACTGGGGCCAAAGCTTATCTAGCGCTAGCGGGTGAAATACTTCGTCGTAAAGATACGACCCCAATAGAAAAATTAGCATAGGGAAATAACAGATTATGGCTGGAAAAAGTAAAGGTTTAGGTCGGGGATTAGATGCATTACTGACTTCTACTCGAACTGTTGCACCAGATGCTAATAATCAGTCACCTGTTGAATCGGGTAAGCCTTTAGACGGTGATTTACGTCATTTGCCAATTGAGTTTTTACAACCGGGCAAATATCAGCCACGAAAGGATATGTCGCCTGAGGCTTTAGAAGAATTATCCACTTCCATCCAAGCACAAGGGATCATTCAACCCATTGTAGTACGCAGTGTAGGCAATGATAAATTTGAAATTATTGCAGGAGAACGTCGTTGGCGAGCTGCTCAATTAGCACAACTTAATGAAGTTCCTTGTTTAATAAAAGAAGTTGCCGACGAGGCAGCGGTTGCAATAGCATTAATTGAAAATATTCAACGTGAAGATCTTAATGCGATGGAAGAAGCACAATCGCTCGATCGTTTAATGAAAGAATTTGAACTGACACATCAGGAAGTGGCTATTGCAGTAGGAAAATCACGTACTACGGTTACGAATTTGTTGCGCTTAAATTCTTTAACTGACGAAGTAAAGAAATTACTCGAATACGGCGATATTGAAATGGGTCATGCTCGAACATTACTTGCGCTAGATACTGTTTTACAGGTACAGGCAGGAAAATATGTAGCGGATAAGAAACTTACTGTCCGTGAAACAGAAAATTATGTGCGTAAGTTATTGAATCCACCTAAAGAAACAGAATCAAAATTATCAGACCCTGGTGTTGAGCAGCTCCAAACTCGTCTTGCAGAGCAACTGGGTGCACAAGTGCAAATCAACGCAAATAAAAAAGGTAAAGGAAAGGTCGTTATTAATTTTTCTGATTTAGACCAGTTAAATGGAATTTTAGGTTTTTTTAACGAATAAAATACCGTTATTGCATCTAAAAATGTTTACGACTTTGGATTTACTTCATTTCCCCTACCCTTATAAATCAATGACCACAGCGCTTTATTTATCTAGATCATCACTAATATGTATGGCTCATATCAAATTTATCATTGATCTTTATTAGTTGAAATAATATCCATTCTCAGTATACTTCAATCCGCTTAAGTTAGGTTTTAGAAGTAAGAGACTGATAGTGAATAATTCAATGGTGGGTAAGGGAAAAATACTGGCCAAACGAACACTTCAAATACAGCTTACCGTAACAGTTTTTTTATCGTTACTATTTCTAATGTTCTCCAATGCACAATTGAGTATGTCTTTTGTGCTGGGTGCTATAATAAATATGTTACCTAACCAAGTTTTTTCATTTTTCGCGTTTAGGTTCGCCGGCGCTACCAAAAAACATTTGGTGATGAAGAGCTTTAGCCAAGGCTCTAAAATTAAATTGGCACTGACGATTATTTTATTTGTGATGGCTTATCAATTACCACAGTTACATGCTGTAACAATGTTGGTTGGATTTGCGATTACAATGGCGACACATACCATTGCAATTATATGGTTAAGTAAGCGCCACTCAACAATTTCTAATTAAACGTGGGTTAAACAATGGCATCAGAATATACTACTACTGAATATATCCAACACCATTTAACCAATGCTGTCATGTGTACTACCGAAAACGGTATTGCATTCAACAAAGCTTGTAAAGATGCAGGTTTTTGGTCATGGCACATCGACACACTTCTGTGGTCAATTGGTTTAGGTGTTCTTTTCTTATGGTTATTTACCAGCGC
>CATECQ010000061.1 GCA_949498985.1 Glaciecola sp. HTCC2999 | reverse complement strand
TAAATTAATTGTTTTCATAAAACCTTGCAATCGCTTGCTACATAAGGGTTTGCCTTGCGGCGTGACCGGCTGTCTTGCAAGCGAGGAGCGCATTCTACAGACTTATTTGAATTGATCAACACTTTAATTCGATTAATATCGTTTTTTGACTATTTCTTGATGATTTTGGGTTCAAACGTTCAAAAAGTAATCTTTTCTTTACTTTTTGAACGCTTTTCTTCGCTGTGTTTACTCATAAATATGTAAAAGTTGCACTATATATTCATAGGAGTAATATAAATGCGCCTTCTTTATTACACTATTATAACAACAAGGGACCTTTATGAAATCATCTAACGCCTCAATTTATATTATTACAGGCATCGTCGCTATTGCAGGATTTGTCGTAGTTCCATTTATAGAAGTATTTGAAGCAAATATTGCTTTTGCACTTGGTGCGTTAATCACAGGTGTTTTATTATCATTGAAAAAAACAACAGGTAGTTCAGATGAACTACCCGCGGCAGAAGAACTCACAACGCTATATATAGGTAACCTAAACTATAAAGTGAATGAAAACGTCATAAAAGCACATTTCGAACAATATGGTTATGTTGATTCTGTTCGTTTAATGAAAGATCGTAAAACAGGTCGTCGCAAAGGGTTTGGTTTTGTAGAAGTTGATGCAGCGAGTGCTGACAAAATGATCACTAAGCTAAACGACTCAACGTTTGAAGAGCGTACGTTACGTGTTCGCTTAGCTAAAGAGAAAAGCGAAGATTAATTAATGACAGATTATGCAAGCCAGTTAAGTGAGAAACACTCTCGCTTAACTTCACTCCTCTCTCCTTATACCGATTCATCCGACCCACAGACAGATATTTTTTCTTCGGCATCTTCTCATTACCGCCAGCGCGCTGAGTTTCGTGTATGGCACGACGGCACTGATTTATATCACATCATGTTTAATCAAGAGACTAAACAACAATATCGAGTTGATCAATTCCCAGTGGCATCAATGCTCATTAATCAAGTAATGGACGCGCTCATTACACGCATTAAATCTATTCCGGTATTACGAGATAAACTTTTCCAAATTGATTATTTAAGTGCCACTACAGATCAAATAGTAGTATCAATGCTTTATCACAAAAAACTCAACGATGATTGGATAGAGAAAATTAATGAATTACATTTAGACATGTCTAACACTTTTCAAATCCAGTTCATTGGCCGAGCCAAAAAGCAAAAAGTGATTGTTAACCATGATTATGTCATTGAAAAACTTACGATACATAATAAAGAATATACCTTTAAACATATTGAGAATTCGTTCACTCAGCCAAATGCACAAGTTAATTGTCATATGATTGAATGGGTGGCATCTCATACCCAAGAAATTGCAGGAGATTTATTAGAGTTATACTGTGGTGCTGGTAACTTCACTATCCCACTAAGTGATTACTTTGATAATGTGATGGCAACAGAAATATCCAAAACATCAGTTAATGCCGCTCAAGATAATATTGCATTTAACAATATCAAGAATTGTACGATCTTAAGAATGTCCAGTGAGGAATTTGTATCAGCGAAAAACAAAGAACGAGAGTATCGCAGGTTAGCCAATATTGATTTGGATGCATTTAATTTTACGACGGTATTAGTAGATCCTCCCAGAGCGGGTTTAGATATGGCGACCATTAATATGATCAACCAATATGAAAACATCATCTACATTTCATGTAATCCTGATACCTTGGCACAAAATCTACAGGAATTAATTAAAACTCATACTATTGAGCGGTCAGCTTTATTTGATCAATTCCCTTTTACTCATCATATTGAAAGTGGTGTAATACTTAAGCGACGTTGATAGATATCGCTAAAGTTATGCATGGTCTATTCAGGTTTTAACTTGAACTGTTTGACACCTAATTGAACAAACATTAATTGATACTTTACCTTTTCAGCAATTAAGCGTTGTTGACAGGCTGAAGTATCGAGTGCGTGTGCACCTGCACTAAAAACAATCCTAACCATAGCCTCAGATTGTAAGTCAGCTAGATGCTGTGATATTTGCTGACGATGCATGATGTAATCGGATAATTCTTTAATAAAGTATTGAATTTCGCGCTGTACTGCGGAGCGAAATTCCGCTGAAGTCCCCGTATGCTCTCGAAGCAATACTCTGAAGATATTTTTATTTTCAGTAATGAACTCCATTAATGTATCGACAGAGGTATCTATCGCATTTGAATCAACAGTAATCCTGCTACGAGCACTGCGCATCAGTTGTCTAAGCATTAATCCAGCTTCATCAACTAAGGTCAGTCCCAAATCATTCACATCTTTAAAATGTCGATAAAAAGACGTCGGCGCAATACCAGCTACCCTGGCAATCTCTCGTAATGACAATGAAGACAAACTTTTTTCTGCATCTAAACAATCAAAGGCTGCATTGATAATGTTTTGCCGCGTTTCTTGTTTTTGTTGTTCACGAGTCTTTTTTATCGTCATTAAAGATAAATTCCTTGCTAATCTAAGACATCTCAATTACATTAAGCTTACACTTGTACGCTGAAATTACTAGCGTTAATTTTACATAGTAAGTTTTAATAATGAAAAAACCACCTTTAATTAAATTCAATGTTGCCCTGTTTACGATTCTGACACTGATAAGTGTCATTGGGGTTCCTTATTGGGCATGGACCATTGGCTTTAATTCGGTCGAGATCTTAACCACTATATTTTTATTCTTTTTTACTGGGATGTCGATCACAGCAGGTTACCACCGTTTATGGTCTCATAAGTCATATGATGCTAATCCAATTGTTAGATTTGTACTCGCCGTCGGTGGCGCAATGACCCTCCAAAATAGTATTTTACATTGGGCATCGGACCACCGAGTTCACCACCGACATGTAGATATCAATGATAAAGACCCCTATTCAGCCAAACGTGGATTTTGGTTTTCGCACATTGGTTGGATGCTTCGTGAATATCAGGCAGAACGCTATACCGATTACTCAAACTGTAAAGATTTACAAAAAGATAATATCGTTATGTGGCAGCATAAACATTATGTCGCTATCGTATTAATTGCGAACTTCGGAATTACTGGTTTATTGGGTTATTTGAATGGCAGCATACTCGGAATGGTGCTGTTAGCAGGTATTTGTAGAATTGTGTTGGTCCACCACGTCACCTTCTTCATCAACTCACTGTGCCATATTTGGGGAAAACAAACTTATACTGACTGCAACACTG
Organism: Glaciecola sp. HTCC2999; assembly: GCA_949498985.1. Lineage (GTDB taxonomy): Bacteria > Pseudomonadota > Gammaproteobacteria > Enterobacterales > Alteromonadaceae > Opacimonas. The sequence continues at coordinate 67,745 of CATECQ010000061.1, read as the reverse complement.
CGCGTGATAACGGGATCTTAGCATTATTCACTTTCGGCGAAGGTTATCACAACTATCATCACATTTTTGAATATGACTACCGAAATGGTATCAAGTGGTGGCATTATGACCCGACCAAGTGGTTAATTAAATCATTGTCACTGGTTGGTTGGACACGTAATTTACGCAAGTGCCCTGAAGATAGAGTTCAGCAAGCAAAATTTGCAATGCAACTTCAGCTTGCTAAAGAAAAAGCGGTCAATAAATACCCGAATGCAGATGAAATAATTGCGAAACTTGAGGCTGAGTATGAACTACTCATCACTAAGTGTAATGAATATTACCTTTCCAAAAAGCGACTTATGCGAACACAGCAGCGCCAATTGAAACGAACCGTTGATGCGATCTCTTTGCACGCCAAGTGTGAAGAATTAAAAGCGGCTTTTCAAGAACAACATTCTCGCTTTAATCGCTTAACTTCGATGAGGTTACAAACAGCATAAGCACATGACTGAGGGTTCGAGCACTGGTACAAAAAGCCAATAACAAATCGTTATTGGCTTTTTTTTTGGAAACTATTTATGCCCCACAGTAATACCATGTTTGACGCAATTGTAATTGGAACCGGACCAGGCGGCGAAGGTGCAGCTATGCAACTTGCTAAAGCAGGTCAAAATATTGCCGTCATCGAACGCTATGAACATGTCGGTGGCGGCTGTACTCACTGGGCTACCATCCCTTCAAAAGCACTTCGCCATTCGGTGAGTCGTTTAATTGAGTACAATGAATCTATCTTGTTTAATCAAGAAGACGCATCTAGGCAACTGACCTTCGCTGATATCATGTCACATGCCAGTGGCGTCATCCTTAAACAAACTAAATTACGTGGTAGTTTTTATAATCGTAATCGAGTGACATTAATTCACGGTGAAGCAACCTTTATTGGTCCAAACACGTTATCAATCAAACGCGATGATGGCACTAAAGAAACAATTTCTGGGAAACAGTTTGTGCTAGCAACAGGTTCAAGACCTTACACGCCCCCTGATATAGATTTTGAGCATCCTCGAATTTATAACTCATAAGAACGAGGAAGTGCTTCCTACAAAAAATCCCATATTGACGCAATCAATATGGGATTTTTACATTTTAGCACTCAAAGACCTGATTATATTTAGATCCCATCACCAAATTCATGTAAACCGCACTCACGCTTTAAACCAAAGAAACGTGTATCTTCTTCGCTCATACCAGCCTCTAGCGCACGCGTAGTGTGCCAATCACCAATTGAAACATAACCTTGCTCCCATAATGGATGATACGGTAAATCATGTGTTTTGAGATATTCATGAAGCTGTTTATTCGTTTGATCAATAATCGGATACACTTTCGTTTGTGCTCCAATATTCTGCAATACGTCAAGTTTACTTCGCCCTGATGATTGACTTCGACGTAAACCAGCAAACCATGTACCCACATTTAACTCATCAAGGGCGCGCTGCATTGGCTCAACTTTATTCATTTGATTGTACTGAGTAATGCCATCAGAGCCTTTTTCCCATAACTTACCAAAACGCACTTCTTGCCATGCACTACTTTCTTTCGCACTATACACGTGCAAGTTAAGACTTAATTTCTGTGTCAACTCATCGATAAATTGATAAGTTTCAGGGAACAAATACCCAGTATCGGTTAGCACTACCGGTGTCCCTGGCGCTACCGTATTAATTAAATGTAACATAACAGCAGATTGTGCACCAAAGGATGAAGATACGATCGCTTGTGTGGGTAAATGCTTGAGTGCCCACTCTACTCGCTGTATCGGTGTCAAGTTCTCAAGATGAGTATTATGGATATCGAGCTGCCCAACAATATCGTGATCAACCCCTTCATGTAGGAGTGAGTTAAGCATAAAAGTCCTTAGCCGAATCAATTACTTCAGCAATGACACCACTGCGAATAACAAAATCCCCAAAACCTTCGTTGGCCTGACGCCCACTCGCCCATTGCCCGATTAACTCATCTAAAATTGCCATAATTTCAACATCTGTGATGTTTTCTTTATACATTTTAGGGATTCGTGTGCCGGCACGATTTCCACCTAGGTGCAAATTATATTTACCCGGACCTTTTCCAACTAAACCCACTTCCGCAAGCATTGCACGACCACAACCATTAGGACAGCCCGTGATACGATAAATAATACTTTCATCCGCTAAGCCATGTTTAGCGAGTAAGCTTTCAATTTCAGTCACGGCATCAGGTAAATAACGCTCAGCTTCTGCCATGGCAAGAGGACATGTAGGAAGAGACACACAGGCCATTGAATCTTTTCGCTGTTGGCTAACTTGCGGCATTAATCCATTTGCTAAGGCCAGAGCTTCAACTTTTGCTTTTAATTCACCTGGTACACCAGCAATCACTAAGTTTTGATTGGCTGTCATACGGAATTCACCCGGATGAATTTCTGCAATGGCTTTGCAGCCCGACTTGAGAGTTTTGCCTGGATAATCGAGTATTCGGCCATTTTCAATAAAACAGGTTAAATGATGAAGTCCATCTACACCTTCAACCCAGCCATAACGATCGCCACGTCCAGTGAATTCAAACGGTTTCGGTTCAGAAAACATCACGTCAGCTCGTTTTTCAACTTCCGCCTTAAAGACATCGACACCCACACGCTCTAGCGTATATTTGGTTTTTGCATTCTTTCGATTAACTCGATTCCCCCAGTCCCGCTGGGTTTTTACAACGGCTTCGGCTATCGCTAAAGTGTCATCCAAACCGATAAAACCAAAGTTATCGGCTTTACGTGGAAAGGTAGTATGATCACCGTGAGTCATGGCAAGGCCACCCCCCACTAAAACATTAAACCCAATCAATTTACCATTGTCTTGAATGGCAACAAAATTCAAATCGTTAGCATGTACATCGACGTCATTCTGTGGCGGGATGACTACTGTCGTCTTGAATTTACGTGGTAAATAATTACTGCCTAAAATAGGCTCTTCATCCGTTGTCTCGACTTTTTCACCATCTAACCAAACTTCTGCATAGGCACGCGTTTTTGGCAGTAAGTGTTCAGAAATTTTTATGGCCCACTGGTATGCTTCTTGATGAAAGTGTGACACTTCTGGATTAGACGTACATAAGACATTGCGATTCACATCACCTGCAGTCGCAATAGAATCAATACCCACTGCATTTAATGTTTGATGCATCAACTTTATATGGGGCTTTAATACGCCATGAAATTGAAAGGTTTGTCTTGTCGTTAATCGAATAGATCCATAACTAGTGTAATCATCTGCAAATTTATCAATCGCTAACCATTGCTTTGATGTAATGACACCACCAGGTAAACGTGCACGCAACATCACATTATGCAACGGTTCTAGTTTTTGTTTTAAACGTTCAGGGCGAATATCACGATCATCTTGTTGATACATACCGTGAAAGCGAATGAGTTGAAAGTTATCGCTGGTAAACCCACCGGTAAGATCATCACCTAAATCCTTGGTAATCGTACCACGTAAAAAATTACTCTCGCCTTTGATGCGTTCATTGACGGCTAATTTACCTTCAACAATTAAATTCTTATTGTCACTCATTAGTACACATCCTTTTGATAACGTTTCGCTTTACGTAAGGCTAGAAGACTTTGCTTAGCTTCGTCTGCAGATTGCTTACCATGGGTTTGATAAATGTTTAACAGTGCTTGTTCAACATCTTTGGCCATATGATTTGCGTCGCCACACACATAAAAATGCGCGCCAGCTTGTAACCATTCATAAACCTCAGCACCTTGTTCAATTAAGCGGTGCTGTACATATATTTTTTCAGCTTGATCGCGCGAAAATGCCAAGCTAACTTTTGACAATAACCCTGATTTTACATAGCTCTGCCATTCTGTTTGGTATAGAAAATCCTGAGTAAAACTTGGATTACCAAAGAATAACCAGTTTTTGCCTGCTGCTTCTTGCGCATCTCGTTCTTGCATGAATGCTCTAAACGGGGCAATACCAGTACCAGGGCCCACCATAATAACGGGAGTATTAGGATCCGATGGTAGACGGAAATTATCATTACTTTCAACGTACACTTTAACCGACGCCCCCTCTTCCAGACGCTTAGCTAAATATCCTGACGCACCGCCTTGATGCACAAAACCGTGCTCTTCGTATTCTACTAAGGCAACCGTTAAATGAACTTCATCTTCAACTTCCGTTTGGCTTGAAGCAATTGAATATAAACGAGCAGTTAAAGGACGACAGGCATCAACTAGTTGCTGGGACGTCAATTTGACAGGATAGTCAATCGCAATATCTACAATTTGACGGGGTACTAAATATTCGCGTAACGCTGCTTTATCGGCTAATAATGTCGACAAAGCTTTATCACCAGTAGATTCTGCTAATGCTTTTATGAAGGTGGGATAAGATAAGGTCAGCTCACACTTTTCCGTTAACGCAGTTGCTAAAGTCATTGACTCTTCACCCACAGTAACCATCTCATCTTCATTCAAGTTATATGCACCAAGGATGCGCTTGACTATGGTATCATCATTCAAAAAATACACACCCAGCGCATCACCTGCTTGATATTGAATACCTGAATCTTCTAATGAAATTTCAATGTGGCGAATATCTTTAATGGAGTCACGACCCGTGATTTTTTGACTTGTCAGTAAGGTACCAGCAAAAGGGCTCTTCTTATTGTAGATACTTGCTACGGTTGCTGAATTTGCAGCAGGAGCCACAGGTACATGCGTCGTTTTAGCGGTTAAATCATCTTTAATTTTAGCCAATACATCATCTTGCCATTGCGCCGCAACACTATCGTAATCCACATCACAATCAACTCGTTCAACAATCGCTGTCGCCCCTAATGTTGCTAAGCGTGTATCAAAATCTTTCGCGGTTTGACAAAAGAACTCATAGCTGGTGTCTCCTAATCCAAGCACTGCATACTTCAAATTCGGTAATTTAGGTGCTTTTTTCGAACCTAAAAACTCATGTAATTCAACCGCGTCATCAGGTGCTTCACCTTCACCATGTGTCGATACGACAATAGCAACATGCGTCTCATTTTTGATTTGACGAGGTTTATAGTCTGCCATAGAGACAACTTTCGCAGATATTCCTGCTTCACTCGCTTTTGCTTGATATGCCGTTGCAATACCTTTTGCATTTCCCGTTTGCGAACCATAAATAATAGTCAATGAACCAGCTGGCTCTGCTACTGAAGTTGTTGCACTCGATGCAATATTGACCGCATTAGGGTCCTGAGCTGCTGCCAGCCCTGCTACGAAACCACTTACCCAAGTTAATTGACTTGCGTTTAAACCAGCAATCGCTTGAGTAATTTGATTAAGCTGATTCGGGTCGACGACACTGCCTGGACCAAAATTTTGTTGATTTGACATATTTAAGATTACCTCATCAAGAATTGCGCAAGAATAATAGAAGTGGTTCAGAAGATAAAAGAATAAATAGCGCTTTTTTATTACTTAATGGACTAAAAAACAAAAAAGCCAATATCACGTTGAGTCATATTGGCTGTTGATATGTGACCAGAAACTATATTTAGAAGTGAAATTCGATCCCTGCAAATACACCACTAAAATCTAATTCGGTATTGATGCTATCTAAGTCGTCTAATTCAACATTCATAGTGCGGTATCCAAGCTGAAAATTCAGATTTAATGCTAAGCTATCAATAGCACGATACTCAAGAGCCGCTTGCATATCACTAATTGTATGATCATCAAACGACAAATAGCTGCCTTCAGCAAATACTGACCAACTCGTAAATGGCAAACCTACTTCTGCGCGAGAATAGATCATGGGTACATAGCCTGAAAAACTGGCTTGAGACGTCGTATTGGTTTGTTCATCTAACACGGCAATCTCACCATCGATGTTCTTCGCATTAATGCCCACATCGATACTAATAATGTCATTATCTAAGATTTCATAATATAAAATATAATCTGTTGTCGTCAAAGACAAGTCAGTTCCAAGACTGGTATTCACGGCATAATCCTGACCAGCAAAACTCAAGTTCCCCGTTAAATTAGTCGCACCGTTGGTGTCCATTGTGGTATGGATCACTTTTGCATTTGGCACTAGTGGGACAAAATGCTCAAGGGCTAAATAGTATGAACCGTTTCGCTCATCATCATAATTAAAAGTTGCGAGCTCATTATTTGATGCAAACGCTCCTTCTGTCTCCATTGCCCACATTTGACCACCGGCATACACCCCTAATAGCGTGTCGGCATATGAGTTAGCATTTGTAGAAATTGCGCCGAGTACCATAACAGCACAACCGAGTTTAGCGATATGATTCATAACTTATTTATCCTTGATTAAGTAATTCTGAAAGTTCAATTAAAGCAGCATTGGCACGGGAGATATAATTCGCCATGACCAATGAATGATTCGCTACCAGACCAAACCCGCTTCCGTTTAAGATCATTGGGCTATAGATTGTTTCTTGGGTAGCTTCTAATTCACGAATAATCTGACGCAAACTGATTAAGGCATTTTTCTTTTCTAGTACATCTGCGAAATCAATTTCTACCGCCTTTAAAAAATGAATTAAGGCCCATGACATGCCACGAGCTTGGTAAAAGTTATCATCGAGTTTAAACCAACTGGTTTTATTCTCTGATAACATGGGAGTCGCCGTTGATTGACGCGCAGCGGTATCACCTGCCAAATTAGTGTTGATTACTTCAGTTCCCACACTTGCAGAGAGCTTTTGTGACATACTCCCCAAACGTTTTTCAACTTCTTTTAGCCAATCACGAAGATTATCTGCACGAGCATAGAACTGACTATTGCCTTTACTGACATCCGCTAAATCAGTCCGGTACGCTTCAATTAAGTCAAATGCTTTTTGATACTCAGACTCTGCTGAAGGTAACACCCAAGCGGTGCTATTGATGTTTAAATTGGGCTGCGCTTTCACTAGAAACTCATTCTCTACTGATTGAGATTGAGATCGGGAAAAGTCTTTACGCAAGGACAAGGTAATGTCACGTAACATCTCCAATACACCAAACTCCCACGCCGGCATATTATCGAGCATAACCGATGGCGGTAACATATCATTTGATAAATACCCGCCAGGTTTATTTAGCAAGGTGTTTCCTACCTCAATAACCGCTGTCGTGGTTGCAATACCAGTTACGGATTCAAGGTTACTGGTTTGAGTAAATTCACTTATTTTATCTTTCACAGAAAACGTTGCCGGTGAAAAACTCCAATACATACCTACTAACCAGAAGAGCATAAAAATGCCTACAGATATCGATAAGATTCGTTTTGTAGAAAAATAATCTTTCATAGCTTTCCTTGATGCCACTGCATACTCTAATGTCTCACATGATTATAACAGGGTTTTAAATAGGTATGGTGTCCATTAGTATTAATTATCGGACGGGTTAACTAAAACTGACGAGTTTTAACTAAACAGACACCTAATACATACGCTAAGCCTACGGCAAATGGCAAAAGCATAAACGTCACTAACGTTATTCCTCTAACCCAGTTAGGGTGAATGGCTAAGTGCCGAGCCACCCCTGCACATAGGCCACTAATCATGGCACGACGACCATCTCGATATAATCGATTAATAGAATATGATTCTCTCATGATAATTACCTTCTTAATATTAAAATTTATTGACAGTTTATATATGACAATGGTGCTGTGATTAAGCAACGCCTTGTGTCGAAGTTGCTGTTTTTGCTTGCATTACAGCAGTTAATCGCATTAGTTCTGCTTCAATATTGTCATCCTTTTCAAGAGCTGCAAACTGCTGCTCTAACGCTGATGCCTCACTCACCACGTCATAGGCTTCAACTTGCGCTTCTAAATCTTCAATTTTACGTTCATAAGATTCAAACTTTTCAATCGCATGCTCAATATCATATTGCGCCTGCATATTTTTAGCTTTCAGACGAATAACTGAACTTACTTCACGAGTATTGAGTGCTTTTTGTTTTGAACGCGCGTCAGCTAATTTGGCATGTAAACGCTGAGCATCCGTTTCTAATGCCGTTAAATTTTCATTAATGATAACTAATTGCTTCTCAAGGACATCGATTTCTTCAATACATTGCTGTTTTTGGACCAAGGCCGCTCGCGCTAATGATGTTTTGTCATGGCCAATGGCTAATTCCGCTTTATTCGCCCAGTGCTGAGCATCTATTTGTAAACGTTCGATTTTACGAGTGAACTGCTTTTTTTCAGCAATGTTACGTGCCGAGATAGTTCGTAACTCAACGAGTGTCTCTTCCATTTCCTGAATAATCATACGCATTACTTTTTGCGGGTCTTCAGCTTTGTCTAACATGACATTGATGTTAGATTGCACAATGTCATTCATTCTTGAAAACATACCCATAATCAGCTCCTTTATAATGGCTTAGCTAAATCACACCATTGTGATATTAACGATAGGTTCATAATTTTCATTACAAGTCGCATGCCAAAAACACAAAGCCTTGAAATTACTGAATTTTATATAGAATCAATCTGAACAACGAATAGTGTAAAAGCTAGAAGGTAGTGTATTTAACGATTAAATGGTCAAATTAACCAAGGAATAGAACCGGTGGATACAGTAGGTTCAGAAACAGTGTGCATGAATAACCATCATTTAAAAAATATGGCTCATTTTTGTCACATAGTACTGCACAGTATAGATAAGATTTCGAGGCATCAACTGCCAGCTGGATACAACTATAATACCAATAATAAACGCTAAAACAGGTGCGACAAGTAATATCAACACATCGATAAAAGTCATTACTAACATATCTTATTTCCTTTTGGCTGCCAGACAGCTCTGAACAGTTTTGGTATGAATATCCATCACTGTTGCTAAGTCCGTGCCAAATTTGAAATAATTTTTAAATAGCTGTTTTTATTGGTTTTTTATTTTCATCTTAAATGAAATGTTAACTACTATGTGAAATTAACCACGACCGTTGGTCAATTTCACAAGTCAATTAATCTGTTCGACTATCAAGATAAGCTTGAGATGCTGCCTGCGTCTCAATTAACGCCTCAAGTGCTTGAAACAATACATCAGGGGAAGTATCTCGACCGACTGCATTTTCACTTAAATAGCGACGCCAGACCCGGCCACCAGGCTCGCCTTGAAATAGTCCCAGCATATGACGAGCTATATGCCAAACCTTTGTACCTTGGCCGTATTGAATGGGCGCAGCTAATTGCTCAACGGTGTAATTATGCATTCGTTTAACAATCTCAATCCTTGATAAAGCTCCTTGGTTATTGCCGTAAATCAAACGATCGACTTCGCTAAGAATATAAGGATTGGAATATGCTTCTCGCCCCATCATCACACCATCAACATGAGCTAAATGGGTTTGAGCATCATCTAAATTCGTCACGCCACCATTAATACTAATATGTAGATGTGGAAATTCTTGCTTCAGTTGATATACGCGCTCATACATTAATGGTGGAACTTCACGATTTTGTTTAGGGCTGAGTCCCTTAAGCCAAGCTTTTCGTGCATGGACTATAAAGGTATCACATCCTGCATCAGCTACTTGCTGAATAAAACCTGATAAGTCTTTATACTCATCCATATCATCTATCCCGATACGTGATTTAACAGTCACCGGGATATCTATTTGCCCTTGCATCGCATTAACACAATCCGCTACCGTTTGCGGTTCTGCCATTAAGCAAGCGCCAAAACGGCCATTTTGTACTCGATCAGATGGACAACCAACGTTGATGTTAACTTCATCATAGCCATATTCTTGAGCTTTAACGGCACAGCGAGTCATATCAGAAGGGTCGCTGCCGCCTAATTGCAATGCCACCGGCTGTTCTGCAGCATTAAATCCTAAATAATCGCCTTTCCCAAAAATGATAGCCCCCGTGGTCACCATCTCGGTATATAACACGGTATGCTGTGAAATTAAACGATGGAAATAACGACAATGTTTATCCGTCCAATCCAGCATAGGTGCAACAGAAAAGCGCCTATCGATAACAGCGGGTGTGAGATTGTAATCTACATCTTTTAGATTTGGCACTTACAGCATTCCTTAATTCATCACTAATGCTCGAGACATTAGACTGTTCATTGTTTTAAATCTCTTTTCAAGGAACGTGGCGCCCTCTTTGACGAGTCATCATTAGTAATTTTAACATAACTGAAGGATCGAGAAAAATGATCTATGTGTGATGCAGCAAACCACATTAATTGAATATCAGAAAAAGGTTGACGCTATATCAGCATTTGCATAGGATAAATTGCAATCAAAGTGATAGAAATTTATCTATAATTAAGGCTAAGTACAGCATATATGAGTTTGTTAAGGGCGATATTTATTTTTCCTATTCACTTTACTCTACAAATGAGTAATCTTGGTTTTTGGGCAGTGCTAATCGTCTTATTTGGTTTAATCAAATTGCTTATCCCACTTCCCCCCTTCAACCGTCACATCAATGCGCTTAACGCAGTATTTGAGATTGCTTTTGGTGTCATAAGTGTCAAATTGATCACTCTATTTAATCGCGTGACGATCGAATCTAATATTCCACACTCAATATCTCCAGAAGGTTGGTATTTGATCACCGCAAATCATCGTAGTTATTTAGATATTATTTTGTTGATTGGTTTTGCTAAAGGCAACTACCCAGCACCCAAATTCTTCTTGAAAAAAGAGCTGATTTGGCTGCCATTTGTTGGACTAGGAGCATGGGCACTAGACATGCCATTTATGCGTCGCTACTCTAAAGCGCAAATAGAACAACAACCTAGTTTAAAAGGTAAAGATATTGCCACCACCCAAGCGGCATGTGAAAAATACCGTAATACGCCAACGACGATCATTAACTTTGTCGAAGGCACACGTTTCACACCTCAAAAACATATTCAAAAAAACAGTCCATATCAATACTTACTGCCACCCAAAGCAGCAGGAATTGCATTTACGTTAGCTGCCATGGGAAATTTATTTGCCAATATGCTCGATGTTAGCATCTTTTACCCTCAAAATTCCAAATGGCCCATGATGGATATGTTATGCGGTAGCATGCAACGCATTATTATTGATATAAAGGAAATACCTATCTCATCTAACATGCGAGGTAATTACCAAGAGGATGAGTTATTTCGAAAGCACTTCCAAGTACAATTAAATACCTTATGGGAAGAAAAAGATCTTCGCATTCAAACACTATTGCAAGATAATTAGTCAAAAATATAACCATTTTCCACTTAGGATAAATATGCAAGCATCAACGATTCAATTCATTATTTTAGACATCATCAACGCGATGTTTCAATATCCTGAACCTGCAATAACTATGCAAGATACCAGTTATAAACTAGCCGCGATAATTATCCTTTTACTCACGGCTATGGTAATTCTGTGGACCATTAAATTTTTAGTGGGTTCTAACTTGCTTAAGTTGTTACTGCGTAATAACCAAGAATGGGATGATGTCTTATATGAACAAGGATTTTTCAATCGTCTTGAACATATTATCCCAGCACTATTCATTTTTGCATCTGCGCCGATACTGCTCGAATTTAACACGCTGTTACTAGGGTTCGTACTTAAATGTGCACAAATATACTTAGTGATATTTTCCATTTTTGCTCTATTTTCTTTGCTCAATACCATTGAAGTTTTATATGAACGCTCGAACTTAGCCCAAAAAGCGCCCATTACAGGTTTCATCCAGGTCAGTAAGTTGATTTTTGCGATTATTGGCATTTTACTCACTATCTCACTTATCTTGGATAAAAGTCCTTTATTACTCTTGTCGGGTTTGACAGCAATCGCTGCCATTCTCTTGTTGATTTTTAAAGATACTATATTGGGGTTTGTAGCAGGGATCCAAATTGCGGCCAATAGAATGTTTAATACCGGTGACTGGATTGAAATGCAATCTTATGGCGTCGATGGTGAAATCCGTGAGATTGGCTTAAATGTGGTCAAAGTACAAAATTGGGATAAAACAATAGCGACCTTACCTACTTATACTTTAACTAACGAAGTGGTTAAAAACTGGCGTGGTATGTTGCAATCTGGCGGTCGTCGAATTAAGCGTAGTATTCAGATTGATATGCAAAGTGTCACCTTTTTAGACCAAGACATGATTGATGATTTGCACAATGTCCGATTTATCAAAGGGTATTTAGATAATAAATTACAAGAACTACAAAATTATCACCAAAATGAACAAATTGACCAGGGTGACTTACTCAACGCGAGACGTTTGACCAATATCGGAACTTTTCGCGCTTACGTTGAAGCCTATATTCGTAAACATCCACAAATCAATCAAACACTGACCCTAATGGTGCGCCAATTGAAACCAACTGAACACGGTTTGGCGTTAGAAATCTATTGTTTTAGCCGTAACAAGAACTGGGTTGAATATGAGGGGATTCAGGCGGATATCTTTGACCACATATTAGCTAGTATGCCGTTATTCAGACTCCGCCCATATCAAAGTATTACGGACAAATCGCATTTATCTTAGACTAATACATAGACCATTAAGGCACATAAAATAAGTCCTGACACCCCGAAAAAGCCGTATTCAACTTTTTCTTGGATACCTGCGGGGGTAGAGCGTGTTGCAATAAACGCCATGATAATACTGGAAATGCCCAATACAAACGCTAAAAAACCGACACCAAATATGATCGAATTGATCCATTCACTCATGACTTTCTCCAATAAAAATTAATGGTAGTATTATACCGATGAATATAATTATACCCAGATAGATAATAAAACGATATGTGCAGGTACTGTTTTCTTTAGAAATATTGATGTTAGTCAAATACCTCTATTATTAATGTTTTTTGCATTAAATTGGTCAGATTGACACATTCAATTAGTATAACGTATTTGCGAGCCTTTATTTAATAGGTTTTCAGTCTTATTTAAGCTTGGCATGTTACTTGATAGATAATAATCGTGATTAATCTCATTGAGGTTTACGATACCTCAATATTCCAAATAAAGGCTCTTTGATGACAAATTTTAAATCTTTACCCACCAATAGTATGCTATGTCTGTTGTTTAGTTTGATGACTATCTTTCCAACCCATGCTAACAATGAAGGTATTAATGTTCAGATAGACAGCTGTTCAATGGAACTAAATGGAACCTTAGGATTTCAAAACGAGGTACTGACTTTAACCTCTTCTGATCTGACTTTAGTCATGGATAACCATCAAAATCTCAAAATAAATGATGAACCTATTGATTTGAACATCGAGCAGCGTGCTGCGGTAGAGTCATATTATTACAACTTGAAAGCTTCTATCCCTATTGGTGTCGAGTTTGCAGCCCAAGGATTAGAAGTGACTAATTTAGCGATTAACCAAGTGTTAGCCGAGTTACTAGGGCCGGACGATGAACTCATCACTAAGATGAATGAATTAATGAACACCATTGAAATTAACCTTAAACGCAATATTTACGCTCCTGATGGTAGTATTTTTATTGATCCAGAAAGTAACACTAGTGATAACTGGACGAGCCCCGAATGGGAAACAGAGTTTTCCGAAGCCATTCAACATGCCATCACCGAATCTATGGGACGTTTATTTATGGCTATTGGTAAAGAGATGTTATTTGGGGATGGTGAAGGGATGAGTGATCTATTTAATCCCGATGCACTTAACTCGCGCATGGAACAAAAATTGTCAATGCATGCTATGGCATTAGGGGAATCGGCAGAGCTATTGTGTGAAGTACTACACAGTGCAGAAGCTGCAGAACAGCAACTAGCACAACGTATTCCAAAGCTTGCCAACCTTAATATGATAACTATTACTGAAAATACGGCTAATCAATAATGAACAAACATGTTTCACACGTCATGCTCTGTGGATGCGGCTGGCTAGGTCAACCGCTTGCAACTCAATTAATATCTCAGGGCATGCAGGTATATGGTACTACAACTCGTGTGAACCAATTACCGACTCTCAACGAGCTAGGAATTAAGCCACATCTATTTTCCGTGAGTAAGACCAGTAATGCTAATACCGAATTCTCTCACTCTTTATTAACTGATGTATCAAGATGTGATGTCATGGTCATCAATATCCCTCCTGGTCGAAGAGACTTAGATGGCAAGCAGTTTACCGATAACATGCTAGAGCTGTTCAATACTGTATTACTACACCAACCGACAATACATATTATCTTTGTGTCTACTACATCAGTATTTGGGCATGTCACAGGTCAAGTGGATGAGTCTACTCCTCCTTCTCCAGTCACAGCCTCAGGTAAAGCTCACCACATTTTAGAACAGTGGTTATTTGAACATGCTCAACAGCAAAGTACAGTGGTGCGGTTAGCAGGCTTGATTAATGACTCACGCCACCCCGTCACCTCATTGGTCAAACGTAAGGAGATAGAAAACGGTCATCAAGTTGTCAACTTAGTTCATCAAATTGATGTGGTGAGGGGATTAGTTCAAATCATCACACAATTGGAAACAGTCAGCGGACACGTACTGCATTTTTGCGCACCTGAGCACCCCACCCGTGAAGACTATTATCAAGCAGCAGCTTGTAGTAAAGAACTTCCACCACTGAATTTTATCTCAAGTAAAACCACCAAAAGCCAAAATGACAAACAAGCTGGAAAAATTGTGCTGGCACAAAAAACTCAGCAATTGCTGAGTTTTAATTATCACTATCCGAGTCCCTTTGATATGCTTTAATTCAAAGCAAAAATATGACCCGATACGGTGTGGTTCTAACCAATTAAAGCCACTCCAAAATACTTCGTCGCCACAGTATTAATAAAGATAACTAATAGTATGACAGGAATAAAGGTGCCAACTGATACATTCACGTATTTTTCGAACAAACTATCTTGGTAGCCAGCAGCACCAGATGATAACTCTTCATTAAAGCGGTGTTTTTTCCAACGGTAGCTGACAAACAAACAAATTAATAATCCATTCAAAGGCAATATGGTTTCATAAAATACATCAATGACGACATCAAAGAAGGACTTTTGAACGCCCGCATAACTCATAAATCCTGTTAGAAAATCAATCATGCCAAACGATACAGCACACATTAAAGATAAGATAATCAATAATAATCCACATAATATTAAGGCGCGTTGCCGTGGCATTTCTTTTTCACTCATCAAAGCCGCAACCGGTACTTCGAAAATAGACACTAGAGACGTAATTGCTGCAAAGAAAACAAGTAAGAAAAAGACACTCGCAGCAATGCTCGCACCAATAAAACCTACGCTAGTCTGTAATGCCAAAAATATCTTTGGTAAAAAAGTAAAAATTAAGCCAACTGATGATTCACTTAAATCATCAGGTTGAATATTGGGATTAAACGAATAAATTGCCGGGAGTATCATTAAGCCGGCAGTAAACGCAACAGCAGTATCCGTTAATGCAACCAGCTTAGCTGAGCCTGGAATGTTAGCTTGCTTATTAATATAGCTGCCATAAGTGATCATGATCCCCATCCCTAAAGATAAAGAGAAAAAAGCTTGGGATAATGCACCATTAACTACCCCTGAATCGATTTTACTGAAATCAGGGATAAGGTAGAATTTGACTCCTGCCATTGCATTATCTTGCAGCAAAACAAATATCACCATTCCGATAAGCATAAAAAATAATGCTGGCATAAGTAACTTTGCTGCTTTTTCAATGCCTTGTTTGACACCACCTTGCAAAATCAAATACATAATAGCCAACACCATAATCATGTAAACGAAGATTTGTGAAGAATTAATGAAGTCGCCAAAATAGGCTGGATTTGCGAGTGCTTCAAGATCCCCCGTAGCGGCACCTACTAAGTATCCTAAAATCCAGACCGTGATCACGGAGTAAAAAACGGCAATCATAAACGGGGTGATGATCGATAACCAACCCGCAATATTCCATTTTTTAGCGTTTCCAGACAAGCTAGAATAAGCACCAAGAGGATCTTTTTGCGTGTTTCGACCAACCGACATCTCGGCTAGCATAACGGGTAAACAGATAAAAAATACAAAAATAGCATACATAAATAAAAATGCACCGCCACCATTTTTTGCAGCTCCAACAGGGAACCCAACTAAATTTCCGATCCCAACCGCAGAGCCAGCTGCTGCTAATATAAAACCAAGACGAGAACCAAATTGCTCGCGTGATGCACCCATGTGTTTTCCTTCATTGTTATTATGGGGGGAATACTAACAAGCTTATCTATAAATGTCATTTACCATGGAATAGTTTTACCCGCCCAATCAAGATAATATGGACTTTCTTCTGCTTTAGCTTCTGTTAATAATTTCACTAAACATTGTGCCGTAAATTCAGGAGTAAATAATTTTTCAGGCTTCACGTTAGCTTGAAAAGGTTTAGATAACCCCGTATCGACAGTCCCTGGATGATAAGACAATAACGCAACATGTTTATTGCGCCGTCCATATTCTATTGCAGCATTTTTGATGAACATATTTAACGCCGATTTTGAAGCACGATATCCATACCAGCCCCCCAATTTGTTATCACTAATACTTCCTACACGAGCGCTCAAAAAAGCGATAGCACTAGCCGAACCCTTAGGCATAATTTTGACTAAATGCTTTAGCCATATGGCTGGTATTACGGAATTAACTTCAAAATAAGCTTGTAACTGGACCGGGTCAATATCCTCTAAGCGCTTTTCTGGTTTGAGACTACAGCAAGTAGCTGATGATTCTCGATGTAAAATACCCACTGTCGAAATGACAAATCGATACTGTGTGGCCGCAGATTTTTGATGCTGAACAAACTCAGCAACAGCTGTTTCATCTAATGAATTCAAGGCGTAAGACGTCACGCTGGAGTGATTATTTTCTATTACTGTGCGAGAAATGGCATGTACATAATCAATATCAGGATGTGCTAATAATTCAGTAATTAATGCTTGGGCAATTCCCCCACTAGCACCAATTAATAAGGCTATGTTAGGTGTCGACATAATATGTCCTTTGTCAATTTAGTAGATAAGGGGTGAGTGAATATATCATTCAGTGTTTTAACACACAGCGCTCACAACGACGTTGACCGGTTAAATAATATGAAATAGTGTAGCGATGCTTAGCAAATACATTATACATTTTATCAGCAAACCAACGTATCACTGGCCAACGAGTCGGTGCATACACCCAACCTTTGCCTACAAGCTTCCAAGCGAGATAGGTCACATCTAAACCTGTGATAATTTGACCTTGGTCAGTTTGACCATGGATACGATTATTTAGAGCATCCCAATCGAGTTCAGGGTATTGCTCACTAAATCCAGGTTCCATGATATCTACAAATGACAGATTTCCCTGCGTGTTGTATTTAATTAAATGTTGCATTTCCTTCTGGCACAACGGGCACATGCCATCATAAAATAAAGTCAGTTTCATACTGCGCTACTTCGATAATAAAAGAGTATATAACTACGCTGTCTTGGGAGTTTTGGATGACTATCAATGCAAGTTGATTATTGATGTTTCACAAATTAGCCCCATATTATATGAATATAACAAAGGAGAATTGTATGGCGATAGAACAAATCACACTTGGTGGCGGATGCTTTTGGTGTATCGAATCTGCATTTAATAAAGTCAAAGGCGTAATAAGTGCATACTCAGGCTATAGCAATGGTCACACGTCACAACCTAGCTATCAGGATGTTTGTACTGGTAATACAGGACATAATGAAGTTGTTCAAATCACCTTTGATAACGATATTATTCGTCTAAACCAAGTATTTGAGATATTTTTCGCATTGCACGATCCAACTCAACTTAATCGGCAAGGTAATGATATCGGAACACAATATCGCAGCGGGATTTATTACCATAATGACGTACAAAAGAGCATCGCAAATACTTTTATCACTCAACTCAAAGCCGATAAAATTTACAGTGCTCCCATCGTCACCGAAATAGAAGCACTCAATAACTATTCTCAAGCTGAGGATTACCACCAAGATTACTTTACCAATAACCCTGGCAATACCTACTGTAACTTAGTCGTAGGACCTAAACTGGTGAAGTTTAAAACAACGTTTAACAACTATCTTAAAGACAGTTAGATTCTGCAATGAATCTGAAATGCCCATCCTCATGTAAACAGACGCATCACCGCGATTAATATAATAAGAACAAGGTCGCGGTGCCTAAGAAAGCAAATATTCCAACGACATCAGTGATCGTCGTCAAAATTACGCTACCGGCAAGCGCGGGGTCAATATTCAGTCTTTTCATAATGAGAGGTAAGGTCGCACCGGCAAGTCCCGCAGCTATCATATTCATCATCATAGCAAAGGCAATAATGACCCCGAGATCAAAATCTTGCTTCCATAACGCTACCACCGTCGCGATGAGTAAGGCCCAAATCACACCATTTAAAAAACCAATCGCCAGCTCTTTGTGAATCAAAATTCGGGAGTTGGCATTATTAACATGCCCAAGTGCCATACCACGAATAACGAGTGTCAACGTTTGATTTCCAGCGACTCCTCCCATACTTGGAACAATCGTGTTTAAAATAGCTAGCACTGCTAGCTGTGATAGGGTCTGTTCAAACATATCCGACACCATCGCTGCTAACAATGCTGTCACCAAATTCACACCCAGCCAAATAGAACGGCGTTGTGTAGATTGCAATACTGGCGCAAAGGTATCTTCTTCATCGTCAAGACCTACCATACTCATCATCGAGTGCTCTGCGTCTTCACGAATAATATCAACCACATCATCAATAGTGATCCGACCCACAAGATGGTAATCCTCATCAACTACAGGGGCAGACAACCAGTTATAACGTTCAAATAAACTAGCCACTTGGTCATCAGGCATGTCTACCGTAATGGCATCAGGTTCCTCATCCATGACCTCTGCTACTGTGACTGCCGGGTTTGAAGTCAATAATCGAGTGACAGGAACAGAACCAATGAGATAATCACTGCGATTCACCACATAGAAGGTATCAGTATTTTGAGGTAAATCTCCTTTCAAGCGCAGATATCGCAAAATAACATCAACGGCTACATCAGGTCGTAAAGTAATGGTGTCGGTATTCATAATGAAACCGGCCGTTTCCTCACCATAGCTCAAGGCTTTTTCCGCTCGGACTCGGTCTTGATCATCCATGGAAGTCAATATGTCTTGTAAGACTTCGTCAGGTAAACTACTTAACGTTTCGGCTAAGTCATCAGTATCCATGTCTTCAAGTGCGTCTACGACAGTGTCAGGCATCATTTTACTAATGATCCCATTACGGACTTCTTCGGAGAGTTCTTCTAACACATCACCATGATAATCGGCATCCAACAGTCGCCATAATTCATCACGGATTTTAGTGGGTGTGGATTCGAGGATCAGCGCTACGTCGCAAGCAGGGGCTTCATGCAGGATTTTACGGACAGAAACAAATTTACCAGATGATAGTGCATCAGTAATTTCCGTCATTTGACTTTCAGCGAATTTAGCAGCAATGGTATCAGCCATAATCCATACCTGCGAGGCGTGTATAAGTGCTTATTAGAATAGCGTGAAACTAAGATAATGTCATGAATTGATTATATAAGTTTAACGATCTTCGTTGAATTTTTGACTAATTAAATTAACGACGGCTTGAAGTGCCTCAGACGCCTGTGAACCTGATGCTTCAATGCGCACAGATTTACCTTGTTGCGACTCTAACATCATAAGACCCAATACACTGGCAGCATCAGCGCTTTTTTCAGCTTGATGTACGGTAATGGTAGCATCGTATTGCGCTGCTAACTGAGCTAATTGACTTGCCGGTCTAGCATGAAGTCCCATTTTATTTAATATCGTGACGGTGGCCTCGACGGTTTCGACACTCATTTTGGCGTCTCATCTTTGTAACGGCCTAGTTCTCGATGCCGGATTTGCACATCCGGATGTGATTCTTGCATATTAGTACGTAATTGCTCTGCGACATACACTGAGCGATGTTTTCCACCAGTGCAACCAATAGCCACTTTCACATAACTACGGTTATTCCGTTCTAAGTGAGGTAACCATGTTGTAATAAGATTTTGAATTTGCCATACAAATTTTGTTACCACCGGCTGACTACCTAAAAACACTTGTATCGGCGAATCTAAACCAGTGAAATGCTTTAAATCAGGTTCCCAATGAGGGTTAGGTAAAAATCGCGCATCAAAAACATAGTCCGCATCCATTGGGATTCCATATTTAAATCCAAATGATTCAAACACTAATACTAGACGTGAGCTTTTCTTACCTAATATCCGTTCACGAATAATTTCGGCTAATTCATGCACTGTTAATTGATCCGTATCAATATACAAATCAGCCCGCTCTTGCATGGGCTCCAACAACTGCTTTTCTAAACGAATAGCATCTTCTAATGATTGATTACCTTTACTCAAGGGGTGCAATCGACGTGTCTCGCTGTATCGTTTCAATAGAATATTTGTACTGGAATCTAAATATACAATCGAGAGGTTCCAATCTTTGGGTAAATAATTAAGTATTTCTGATAATTCGTTAGATTCTTTAGGTAAATTACGCACATCAACACTCACTGCGACATCTTCATATTCGTCAATGATGGTATGAGTCAATGCAGGTAATAAATTGACGGGGATATTATCCACACAATAATAACCTAAGTCTTCAAGTGCTCTTAATGCAATTGATTTACCTGAACCGGAACGACCTGAAATGATAATTAGCTTCATTAGTTATCCAAAGTTAACGCAGAAAAAACCGCTTCAGGTGTCTTTGCGGTTCTGATTTGTTTGACGATAACATCATTACTTAACTTTGCCGCTACACTGGCAAGTGTTTGTAAGTGTCCTTCAATTTGTTCTTCAGGCACTAACAGCGCAAAAAATATATCGACGGGTTGTTGATCAATCGCATCAAAGTCAATGGCACAGTCAGTAATCAATACAACCGCCGTCACCTCAGATAGGCCTGCGATACGACCATGGGGAATAGCAATACCTGAACCAATACCTGTTGAGCCCATTTTTTCACGATGAACTAAACTTTCTAGAATATTGGCTTGAAAAATTTCATTCTCAACATCCTCAGCGACATGACTGATTGTTTCGAATATTTTCTTTTTACTTTGACAAGGGACCGCACACTGTATGCGGTCCACTGTTAGGATTGAGGAGAGTTCCATTGATATTTAATGTCGTTGGAGTTTTTCTTTATGCTTAATTACCTGGCGGTCAAGTTTATCAATCAAACTATCAATCGCCGCATACATATCAGAATGTTCAGAGGTCGCAAAGACTTCTCCACCATTTAAATTCAACTTCGCTTCTGCTTTTTGGTGAATCTTTTCGACATTTAAAATGACGTGAACATTGTTGATATGATCGAAGTGTCGCTCTAGTTTCTCAAATTTAGTATCCACATAATTACGGAGTGAATCAGTGATTTCAACATGATGACCAGTGAGGTTTATTTGCATAATGACTTCCTTCTTTTTTGTAACTAAACCAAGCTTTTACGCTGGTTGGATGGTGGGATCGATAACGATTCCCGATATTTTGCAATGGTCCGACGGGCCACTTTAATACCTTGGTCCGCCAATACATCTGCAATGTTACTATCACTCATCGGTTTTACAGTATTTTCTGCTGCAATGAGTTTCTTAATTAAAGCACGAATCGCAGTAGAAGAACATTCACCGCCTGATTCTGTCGCCACATGACTCGAGAAGAAGTATTTCAATTCATAAATTCCACGAGGCGTGTGCATATATTTTTGCGTAGTCACACGAGAAATGGTTGATTCATGCATATCAATCATTTCAGCCACATCATTCAAAACCATTGGTTTCATCATTTCAGGGCCATGCTCAAAAAATCCCATTTGTTGCTGTACAATACAATTTGCTACTTTCAGCAGGGTATCGTTGCGTGATTCTAAGCTTTTAATGAACCATTTTGCTTCTTGTATATGAGATTTGACAAATGCACTGTCAGAAGAGTTCCGTGAATTTTTGCTTAACGCTGCATATTGTTGATTAATATTTAATTTCGGTAAGCTATCTGGATTAAGTTCAACAGTCCAACGTCCGTTTTTTTTAGCGACTGAGATATCCGGTATCACATACTCAGGCTCTTTTGTAATGAGTGTACTACCAGGGCGTGGATTTAGCGACTGAAGCAATAACATCACTTCTCTAAGTTGTGCTTCTTTGAGCCGTGTCTTACGCATTAATGTCCGATAATCTTTACTCGACAATAAGTCGCTATACTCCGTAATAATGGTCCTTGCTTCTTTTATAAAAGGGGTAGCTTCGTCGAATTGACGAAGTTGTACTAATAAACACTCTTGAGGGGTTCGCGAACCAGAACCAACAGGATCAAACATTTGAATCCGTTTTAACACGCATTCAACTTCATCGAGTTCAATATTTTCATCTTGCATTGACTCTAAAATAGAGTCACTGGTCACCGTTAAATAACCAGATTCATCAATTGAATCGATGATGGCAATTGCAATAGCTCGATCAGTGTCACTAAATGGAGTTAACCCCATTTGCCATAACAGATGAGCTTGAATGTCGTCTACGGTTTCACCTTGAAAGACATAATCATCATAAAACGAACTACCTGAACTGGTTAAAGAAGCTGCCGGTGCAGAAGACGCACTGTAGTATTCATCCCAAGTACTATCGAGAGGTAATTCGTCAGGTACAGCACTGCCTTCTAGTGCATCGTGGGATGTGACTTGATGTGAATCAACCGATTCAATGGTGTCTGATGAACGCTCTTTATCAATATGATCTAAATAAGATTCTTCTATTTCTAAAAGTGGGTTTTCTTCGATAGCGTTTTGGATTTCTTGTTGTAAATCAAACGTCGAAAGCTGCAATAACTTAATCGCCTGTTGCAACTGAGGCGTCATGGTAAGTTGTTGACTAAATTTAAGCTGTAACGATTGTTTCATCGAATTCCTTTTTATAACCTACACAGTGAGCAACATCCGAGAACCTTACCTTGGTTTGATTATAGCTTAAATTCTTCACCAAGGTATACTTCCTTAACTTTCTTGTTTTCAAGAACTTGTGATGAGGTCCCTGATGCGATGAGTTCACCATGACTGACAATATACGCCTTTTCACAGACGTCTAATGTTTCTCTGACATTATGATCGGTAATTAATACACCAATGCCCCGTTCCTTGAGCTGTTGAATAATATGTTTAATGTCACCCACGGAGATCGGGTCAACTCCAGCAAAAGGTTCATCCAACAAGATAAATTTAGGATTAGCTGCAAGCGCACGCGCAATTTCGACCCGACGACGCTCCCCACCGGATAACGCCATACCGGCACTATTTCTAATATGATTAATATTAAATTCATCCAGTAATGCGTCAGCTTCACTTTCGCGTTGCTGACTCGATAACTCTTTACGGGTTTGAAGAATCGCCATAATGTTTTCATATACAGTGAGCTTTCTGAATATCGAAGCTTCTTGGGGTAAATAACCAATACCTTGACGAGCGCGCTCATGCATCGGCTGCAGTGTGAGTGATGTTTGATCTAATAAAATTTCACCATGATCTAAGGGCACTAACCCAACGATCATATAAAACGTCGTTGTCTTACCGGCCCCATTGGGTCCTAATAATCCCACGATTTGACCTGATTCCACTTCAATACTCACATCCCTTACTACTTGACGAGCTTTATAGGATTTTGCTAGATGTGACGCTTTTAAAGTAGCCATTAATTGTTATCGTCCTGTTGTTCTTGTATCTGTTGCTTAAGGACCTCTGGCTGGAATACGGTTGTCACTCGACCACCTTTCGCATTATCAGCTTTAGCAACCAGCTGTTTATTAATTAAATCAAATTCAATGGATTCGCTGTTCACCACAGAGGTGTTTTGAGAAAGCTGAGCATCCCCCTCAAAACTCACTGTTCGGGTGATCACACTGTAGCGAATTTCTCGAGCTGAAGCAGTGACTATTGTTCCATCGTCGAGTAATTGAGTAAATTTGGCGGGGGCTCCGTTAGCGATAAAGACTTCCTGCCCCTCTCCAGCACTAGCATTAATACTTAAACGAGCCGCATTAATGGTCAGACCCGCTTGCACAATAACAACGTCATCCTCATAAACCGACATTTTAGAAACACCATCCACAAAAGTTGATTTAGCACTAATAGAAATAGGTGCATTAATGTCTTGGTCAGCAGCTAGACTCTGGGCTTGTGCTTGAAGCCCAAATGAAAAGACGAGTGTCCCTAGAATAATTAATTGGCATACCGGGTTATATTTCATTTATTTCTCTCAATTAATTTAATGACGATTCATTAACCGTCGGAATCTGTTCAGCTACCACGCTGCCAAAAATAGTTTCAACATGACCGGTCAAATTGAATTGTTTGAGCTGCATATTGGCATCAAACCCCTCACTTAGCATCGAAAACTCTCTTCCCTGCATTAATACGACTTGGTCTGAATACATGGTATTCGTATTCAAATCAATTTCAATAAATTCAGTCGTAATTTGTTGAATAAAATCGGCCTCATTTAAGCTATCAATTTGAATATTTCGTTCCAAGCGAATAATATTATTTGTGAATAAAGTGCCTACATCGGCAGTGACTACGTAGGGTGAATCAGCGTTTAAATAGATGACATATTTTGGATATTCAAACACCATAAAACCAAGCGAATCGTATTGTTCCATGACTTTTGCAAATACTTTATGACTTAATGTCCCATCTTCAGCGTAACGCTGAGACGTTAAGTTTTCAGCACGATAGGTGGGAGTTTCAAAAATCTGGCTTGGATCCACACTCGTAGTAAGGTTATTTTTTTGCTCAATGGGATAAAAGTAAACCGCTAACACACACGCAAATAATAATCCAATACTGTAACCTACACGTCCCATTACATACTTGCTCCATGGATGCCATCAAGCAAATTATGTACCTGTAAAAATGTATCGGTGACCTCTCGCACTGCACCAAAACCACCGTTAAGCTGTGTAATCCAATTAGCCTGTTGCGCGACGTAAGGATGCGCGTCATTAACGGCTATTTTCACATCGCTATGTCGATACATGCCCACATCAGGCATGTCATCTCCCATACTCGCGACTTGATGTGGTTTTAAAGATAGGGTATCCATTAGCTGTGCCAATGCGCCTTGTTTATCTTCTTCACCTTGAATGATATGTGCGACATTCAATGCACGCATACGCCGTTGAACTAATTCAGAGCGTCGCCCTGTAATAATTGCAACTTGAATATCACAGCGAGCTAACGATTTAATCCCATAGCCGTCTCGCGTATGAAAAGCTTTGAGCTCCTCACCTTGATTCCCCAGGTAAATACGCCCGTCACTAAACACACCATCAACATCACACACTAACAGTTTAATAGGTGCTAACCGGGCAAACAATTCACTCGAAAAAGCATCCGTATATAACGTTTTGATAGTACTCATTACACCACTCCAGCTTGTAGTAGCATGTGCATATTAAATGCTCCGACAACATGATGTTGCTCATCAACAACTAATAACGCATTGATATGTTTTTGTTGCATTAGATTTAACGCATCCACCGCCAACATATCACAGGTTGCAGTTAAGCAATTGGGTGTCATCACATCTTGAGCAACTAAAGCATGTATATCGAGCTTTTGGTCAAGGACTCTGCGCAAATCACCATCAGTAAAAATCCCAATGAGCGCTTGCTGTTCATTGACGACTCCCGTCATTCCAAGCCCCTTACTGGTGATTTCATATAGCGCCTCTGGTACTGGTATATTTGCAGCTACACATGGGATCTCGTGACCAGTGCGCATGATATCGGCACACGTTAATAATAATTTTCGTCCCAAAGAACCACCGGGGTGCGATAAAGCAAAATCCTCTGAAGTGAAGCCTTTAGCATCCAACAAGGCTATTGCTAAGGCATCTCCTAATACTAGAGTAACAGTGGTTGATGTTGTTGGTGCTAACCCTAATGAACAAGCTTCAGCCGGCACAGTAATAGCAAGCACAATATCAGCATGCCGAGCCAAGGTTGACTCCGTATTTTGTGTGATCGCAATAAGAGTAATACCTAAACGCTTAAGTACCGGTAGTAATCCCAACAATTCATCCGTTTCTCCGGAATTAGAAATCCCAATCACAATATCATCAGGGCTCAACATGCCTAGGTCGCCATGATTTGCCTCACCGGGGTGCATAAAAAAAGCAGGTGTTCCCGTCGAGGCCAAAGTTGCCGCAATTTTATTACCAATATGTCCAGATTTCCCCATTCCTGAGACGACGACTTTTCCTCTGCAATGGAGTAACTTCTGACATGCTGCTACAAAATTTTCACCTAAACTATCATGAAGCCTCACAATCCCTGCGATTTCAGTATCAATCACCTGTTTAGCAGAAGCAATAAAAGATATGGACATAATCGTTCCTAATGTTTAGGGCATAAAAATTAAGCAAATAAGAGATATTGATATCCCAAGAAAGCGACCACTAACACGCCGCCTTCTAAGCGATTAATGCGCCGGGTGCCTCTAAAATTAAAACTAAAGACTAGCAATAACACCGTTAAGCCTAACATGACATATATATCTCGGGTAGCAGCATCCGCATCGATTAATCCTGGAGCAATTAATCCAGGCATACCTAAAACTGCCAGAATATTAAAAATGTTAGACCCGATAATATTTCCCATCGCCAAATCATCTTCACCTTTCAATACACCTGCAATACAAGCTGCTAATTCAGGTAAACTAGTCCCTAAAGCAATAATCGTAAGACCAATGACTAAATCGCTTATACCAAAATATTTTGCAATGAAAACGGCAGATTCAACTAAAAAATGAGCTGATAACGGTAACATCACTAAACCGACAATGACCCACAAAATGGCCATGGAAGTAGGCACCCCATCGGGAATTTCAAGTTCATTTTCATCGACCAAAGGATCATCTTTTTCAACATTAAAAGACAACCAAGCCATACCTAGAAGCACCAGAACAAATAAACCGATTAGAATAGCACCTTCATTAAAACTCAATATCTGGTCATGTAAAAAATACGCAGCGATTAAACACATAGCGAATAAAAAGGGAAACTCACGCTTGAGTGTGCCTGAGGAAACTAATAACGGTTTGACAAGCGCAGTGATGCCTAGCACTAGGGCAATATTTGTAATATTTGAACCAATCGCATTACCCACGGCCGTGTTAGGTGAGCCGGATAAGGATGCTGTTGCTGACACAACAATTTCTGGCGCAGAAGAGCCCATCGCCACAATTGTCAGGCCAATCATCATTGGTGACACACCGATATTTTTAGCTAATGCTGAAGCGCCGTATACAAACTTATCAGCACTCCAACTAAGCACCGCGAGTCCGATTAAAAATATACCTATTTGTATGAGCACTGTGGCAAATTTCCCGTAAATAATGTTGATAGGTGATGAGGCTTATCACCTATTGTTGTTGTTAATAATAAACATATTGAAAAGTATAGTGATTACTTAAGCCAAAGTGTTTTATAATACACATAATTATTGCAAAAAAGTGTCAACAATTGTATCTGTTTTATCTGTGGATACTGAAATAAATTCAATTCCTTGATTTCTAACAGATAGTATACGAACTCTATTGAACGCGATTGTTCTATTTTTTAATACATAAACTGTTACTTTTTCATTTTGCGGTTTGAGTATTGAAACGTCATAATCAATCCCAACATACAGTTTTTGCGTATAAATAAATTATCTATAGCAAAGGATTCGCACCACTATTATTTATGACTGAACATTTGGTAGACATTCAAAATATTACTTTCTCGCGTGCTGATCGCATCATTTATGACGATATCAGCATTCAAATTCCCAAGGGTAAAATTACTGCTATCATGGGCCCTAGTGGTATAGGTAAAACCACCATGTTACGTCTTATTGGTGGACAACTCACCCCAGACAAAGGGGATATCACGTTTGCAGGTGAATCAATCCCAAAGATGAATCGCAAAAAACTCTACCATACACGCAAAGCTATAAGTATGTTATTCCAATCAGGTGCATTGTTTACCGATATGAGTGTATTTGATAACGTTGCTTTTGCTCTACGGGAACACACTGACTTACCAGAATCTGTTATCCAAACGTTAGTATTATTAAAATTAGAAGCTGTTGGTTTACGCGGTGCAGCACAACTAATGCCCAGCGAATTATCAGGGGGGATGGCACGACGTGCGGCGTTAGCTAGAGCGATCGCTCTTGATCCTGAATTAATAATGTACGATGAGCCTTTTGCAGGACAAGATCCTATTTCGATGGGGGTCTTAGTTAAATTAATTAAAGCTCTGAGTGAAGCGTTATCAGTTACTAGTATTGTCGTGACACACGATGTGTCTGAAGTGCTTAATATAGCCGATTATGTATATATATTAGCCAATAAAAAAGTCATTGGCCATGGTACGGCAGAACAAATCAAAGGTTCAGAATCAGAGCTTGTCCAACAATTCTTGCTAGGAAAAGCCGATGGCCCTGTCCCGTTTCATTATCCGGCGACCGATTTATCATCTCAACTTTTAGGAGATTTGATATGAGTTGGGTCATTCAACTAGGGGCAAGTACCCTAGATAATATACGATCGTTCGGTCGAGCATTTTTAATGCTGACCGGCGCATTAATCGCACTCCCACAACTTAAAAATGTGCGCCTGACACTGCAACAAATTTACGTGGTAGGTGTACAATCTCTACTCATTATTATGGTCTCCGGTCTTTTTATCGGCATGGTTATGGCTCTGCAGGGTTATACTATCTTGGTAGGTTACGGTGCAGAAGGGTCATTAGGCCCGATGGTTGCTTTATCGTTATTGCGAGAATTAGGCCCAGTAGTCACTGCGTTATTATTTGCAGGTCGAGCAGGCTCCGCCCTAACGGCAGAAATAGGATTAATGAAGGCAACCGAACAATTAAGCTCGTTAGAAATGATGGCAGTTGACCCTCTTCGTCGGGTGGTTGCACCGCGAGTATGGGCAGGCATTATTTCAATGCCAATGCTAGCGTTAATATTTTCAGCCATTGGTATTTTAGGCGGTCATTTAGTCGGAGTGGACTGGCTTGGCGTAGATTCAGGTTCATATTGGTCCATAATGCAAGCGACTGTTGATTGGAATAAAGATGTCGTGAACGGCATCCTGAAAAGTATTGTATTTGCGATTGTGGTGACATGGATTGCAATATTTAAAGGCTATGATGCTGTACCTACATCTGAAGGCATCTCACAAGCAACTACACAGACTGTCGTTTATTCTTCATTAGCAGTCTTAGGATTAGATTTTGTACTAACCGCACTTATGTTTGGTATTAATTAGGAATCATTATGAACACGCGAAAAACGGAACTTATGGTAGGTTTCTTTGTCATTTTAACAGTGGCGGCAACCTTATTATTAGCAATGAAAGTTGTTAACCAAGGCTTTTCTAACAATGAGTCAAGTTATACACTGTATGCAAAATTCGACAATATTGGTGGTTTAAAAACGCGTTCTGCCGTGAAAGTTGGCGGTGTTACCGTTGGGCGAGTTGAATCGATTTACCTTGACCCGGAGGATTTTAATCCTGTGGTTGTATTAAGTGTCTCCCAACAATACGATAATTTTCCTGATACTAGCTCCGTCGCCATCTTAACTTCAGGATTATTAGGCGAGCAATATATTGGATTTCAGCCGGGTTTTGCATTTGATGACTTCGTCACACTGGCTGATGGTGATTACATTCAAGATACCAAATCGGCTTTGGTACTTGAGGATTTAATTGGCCAGTTTTTATTTAGCCGCGATAGTGAATAACTAAAATAAGGAAACATTGTGAAAAAGTTTATCAGCGCGTTTTTTGTGATGAGCAGTTTAATGTTTACTCACGTGAGCATGGCTCAATCTCAACAAGTAGAAAGTAACCCTCATTTAATGATCCAAGAGGCTGCTAGTTCGACGTTTAGCCGTATGAAAAACGAGCAGGGTTTAATTGCACAAAACCCTGAACATTTACGCACCATTATGCGTGAAAATTTATTACCTTATGTCGATTATAAATACTCAGCATTCATGGTTCTTGGCAACCAAGCTCGCAAGGTACCCAAACAACAACTGGGTGAATTTGTTAATGTGTTTCGTGAATATCTCGTTACTACCTATGCAAATGCAATGGGTTATTATGATGACCAAACAGTCGCATTTGAGCCTGTTGGAAATTATGCAGATAAAAAAATCGTGACGGTAAGAGCCTTAATTCAAGACGAAGGTAA
The DNA here is from genome assembly GCA_949498985.1 of Glaciecola sp. HTCC2999. Classification (GTDB taxonomy): domain Bacteria; phylum Pseudomonadota; class Gammaproteobacteria; order Enterobacterales; family Alteromonadaceae; genus Opacimonas. The sequence goes on along the minus strand of CATECQ010000061.1, from coordinate 37,419 downwards.
ACCCGATATCAAAGTCGCCTTTAAAGTCAGAAAAGATCGTAAATCGAACAAATGGGGTGCCTATGATATGGTCGCAGAAGGCATCAGCTTGTTATCCAGTAAACGCAGTGAATTTGAATCAATATTACGTCAAGAAGGTATTGAAAAAGTGATTGCGTTGATGCAACAAAAAATCAATGACCCTATTGTATTACAAGGGTCGGATGCGCCAATCCCTCGCCCAGCAGGTCAAGGGTAACTAATGGCATTGGATTTAACATTTCAAAACAATACGTTGATTCTCAAAGGTGTGCTGAATAATCAAACGATTTCTCAGGAACTTTTTGCGTTACATCGTAAACAGATTGTAACCTCTGATACCTTAACAATTGATCTCAAAGCCGTGACTCAGCTTGATAGTGCAGGCCTAGCGTGGCTTCTTAATGCCGTTAGAGATGCGAGAGAGGCGAATGTCCTTCTTGCATGGCGTCATATTCCTGATAAATTACTACAACTTGCGCGTCTTAGTAGCGCTGAATCTTTTTTTGTAACACCTTCAGCTTAACGTTAACACGTAAGTGAAGAATAACCACGGTTTATATACTATGACGACGGAAGAAATAGAAACATTTCTAAAAGAACAACTTTCCCTTACTGAAGTTCACGTTAAGAGTGATGGTTCTCACTTTAATATCATTGCAGTGAGTGACGCGTTTGCAGAAATGTCACGAGTTAAACGACAGCAGTATGTCTATGCACCACTAACCGACAAAATTGCAGATGGTTCAATGCATGCCATCTCTATTAAAACGTTTACAGAAGCGCAATGGTCTAAAGAAAAATTATTTAACATTCCTCAATAAGGTCGCATCTCGTGGATAAACTTGTTATTACCCAATCTCCTGCTCTGCGTGGAGATGTTGTTATCTCAGGAGCTAAAAATGCTGCCCTTCCTTTGTTGATGGCTTCATTATTATGTGACTCCCCAATTACTTTCAATAATGTCCCCGCACTGCGTGACATTACTACCAGCGTCAAGTTACTTGAAGGTATGGGAACAAAAATCACTTACAACAATAAAAATTCACTCACTTTAGATGCTAGCAAACTCACTAGTACGATTGCATCTTATGAATTAGTGAGAACCATGCGTGCCTCTATTCTCGTTTTAGGGCCACTTCTAGCTCGTCATGGTCACGCCAATGTGTCATTACCTGGTGGCTGCGCTATCGGTGCTCGTCCAGTTAACCTTCACTTAACTGGGCTTGAAGCAATGGGTGCTCACATTGAAGTTGAGGACGGCTACATTAAAGCCAGTGTACAAGGCAAACTTCAAGGCGCGAATATCTTTATGGATATCGTCAGTGTCGGTGCGACTGAAAATTTGATGATGGCAGCGGCATTAGCAGAAGGGACAACCGTGTTAGAAAATGCGGCTCGTGAACCTGAGATTGTCGACCTTGCGAACTGTATTAATGCCATGGGTGGAAAAGTATCAGGTGCAGGATCCGATCAAATTACCATTGAAGGGGTTAAATCATTACACGGGTGTACTTACTCGGTTTTACCGGATCGTATAGAAACGGGGACATTTTTAGTAGCCGCTGCGACCACACGAGGTCACATCCGCTGTCTTAATGCCGCACCGGAAACATTAGATGCGGTATTGAGCAAATTGCGTCAAGCGGGAGCAGAGATCACAACTACAGCAGATACCATTGAATTGAATATGCACGGCAAGCAGCCGACCGCAGTTGATGTTAAAACAGCTCCACATCCAGCTTTCCCTACCGATATGCAGGCACAGTTTGTTGCAATGAACTGTTTAGCTCAAGGGACTGGCGTGGTGACGGAAACGATTTTTGAAAACCGTTTTATGCATGTTCCTGAACTCCAACGCATGGGAGCTAACATTACGCTTCAAGGAAATCATGCGGTATGTCAAGGTAACAGTAATCTAAAAGGTGCACCGGTGATGGCGACTGATCTTCGAGCGTCAGCTTCATTAGTCATTGCCGGATTACTGGCTGAAGGTGAAACTCATGTGAACCGGATTTACCACCTTGACCGGGGTTATGAATCGATTGAGACCAAATTAAACTTACTGGGCGCTAATATCACGCGCATACCTGAATAAGGTTGCTATATCAGTTTTAAATAACAATCCACTCATCAGATGATGATATGCTGGTCGGGTGGATGCACATTGTGTATTTTTCCAATAATTCTTCTTCCAAGGATCATTCACCAAATAAACGTCATCTCCATTAATTGCAACACCTTCTAATGAAGCATTATTCATTACTGAGTATTGGGCGCAGCTAGAATCAAAAGACCTATTAGGTAGGCGATTAGGGGCTAAATAACGTAACTCAACGACTTTAGTAGTCTGTTTATTATCCAAGTCAACCAACCATAATTGGTTGTCATTACGAGCTGCTGCAACTAACCAGTTCACACCACGATATGTCACAATATCGGTTCCATTAATCGGGTGAGGAATTAACTGACTATCCCCTTGATGTAAATTAGGTAACGAAGCGTCCCAAGTTTCTACTCTAACAAAATCGGCTTGTTGCCAAAATTTGTCATCTAAACTCGTCGTAAAAATCTGGGCTCTATAGTGGCTATCTTTTTCTAATGACAAATATAATCTATTGTTATAATAAGCAAGCCCTTCAATCCCATCATTAGGAAAGTTACCAACGCGTGCTGACTTGGGGAACTGTACAGCGCGCGTACCTGTTACCAATAACTTCTCACCATCCCAGTCCAAGCGAACTAACACTGTAGGATAGGCTGTGGAATGTGTTGCTCTAAATTGCTGCTGACAAGTTTGAGATAATTGTCCTAATACTGAAGCATCCTCCGTGACGGTGATGAACCCATTGGCATTATGAGGATCTTTAATCAGTGCTTCTAAATCAGGTTTAGTATTTAAATATTGAGTAAAGCATGGCGTTGCAAGACCTTCTGCAATGTCATACTGAGGACTAGCAAATGCTCGCTCACCAGTAGAAGGGTCAAAAAAATGAAGTTTTTTAACTTGCGTTATATTAGCACTTGCATCCGAAATCATCACTAATCGGTCTTGCCAAAAAGTCAATCCTGATGGCTGGGGGTCAACGAGTAATTGCTCCTCTTCATCTACTAACCATTGACCTGTTAGCGTAAGTACTGGTTGTTGTTCTAGCACGTTGGCACAGCTAGTAAGATTCGTCATTAACACAATTAGCAATAAAATTAACGATGTACTCAGTTTATTCATGTTCAGTGCTCTTTAAATATGGGTTATAACGCAAATCGTATTTAATATTATAATGTATTCAACAGCATTTAGCTTTACCGCTTTTGCCCCATTTTTTGTTATTATGCGTATCATTAATCTCATCAAAATCTTCACGAAAAGGTGTTTACAGTGTCTGATGTATCAGTTGGTCTTTTTTATGGTTCCACTACATGCTACACCGAAATGGCAGCCGAAAAAATTAAAGCGCACATCGAGTCATTGTGTCCATTGCTTAAGATTTCCATGTTTAATATCAAAGATACCCCGTTGAGTGACATTGAACAATATGACGTTGTGCTTTTAGGGATTTCTACGTGGGACTTTGGTGAATTACAAGAAGATTGGGAATCACATTGGAACGATATTGGGACAGTGAATTTCACGAATAAACAGGCTGCAATTTTTGGCTTAGGTGATCAGCTAGGCTATGCTGATTGGTTTCAAGATGCAGTAGGAATGTTACATGATGTTATCGTTCCAAATGGCGCTGAAATGGTAGGCTATTGGCCTAATCAAGGTTATGATTTTACGGCCTCAAAAGCACTCACCGAGGATGGTGAATTTTTTGTTGGACTGTCTTTAGATGATGAGAATCAGTTTGATGAAACAGATGCACGTATTGCAGCATGGTGTGAGCAAATTCTAGAAGAACTTAAGCTACTGCCAGCTTTAACTTAGTTCATGAAATCATCCCGGATACATCGTGAATTTTACCGTAACGGCGAATCTCATCGCGGCGGCGCTGATGTCACTTTTCAAGATATATTAAAATTATTTGGTTTTCGTACTATTGAAATTGGACGATGGGTTACACCAACAGAACAACAAATTGCCGCTAATTTATTTTTTGATGCGCTATATGACCTATGCGATATTTTGCAAGTACCAGAACAGGTTATTTCATTACGCGGACGCTTAGGAATTGCATTTGGTAAAGGTGGACGTCAAGGCGTCTGTGCTCATTATACACCGATTAAACATGAAATAAGCTTAGCTAAAAACGCCGGTGCAGGTAGCTTAGCTCATGAGTGGTTTCACGCTTTTGACCATTATATCGGTACCAAAATGTTTTGTAATATTTCTCCATCTACATTTGCATCTGAAGCTTATCTACATCACCAAATAGGCTATCCACATCAATTAAATGAACAATTATCCGACTGTTTTACACATATTATGCTCGATTCATCTGGTACTAAACCGAGTGATTATTTTTACCGCAGTAAAGCGTTAGATCAAAATCATAAAATCATTTATTTTGCCAAACCTGAAGAGCTTTGCGCACGTGCGTTTGAATCATTTATTCAAGATCATCCAATCAAAAATGCCTTTCTCGTGCAAGGTACAAAACAGTCCACTACCGCTTTGCAAGGAGCCTATCCGATAAAATCACATAGAACCAAAGTAAATGAATTATTTGCCATTTACTTTAGTCATCTTGGACACACCATGCGTCTTTTTGAAGAAAAATAATTACATATTGTCAGTGATACCCTAAATAACGCAAAAAAATGCACATTCTATTTACAAAATCCCTACCCAAGTTTTTAGAAATTCTTTATACTATGCGTTGAAATGTTTAAGGATAAGAAAAAACACTTATGAAAAGAAAAAAGCATACCTCGAGTGATGACGACGCCCAGATTGATATGACTCCGATGCTAGACATCGTTTTCATCATGTTGATCTTCTTTATTGTGACTACGTCATTTGTAAAAGAAAAAGGGCTTGATGCGAGTCGCCCAAAAGATAACACTGAATCACAACAACCTAGTAAATCGTTGTCTATTCAAATTGATGAGGTAGGTGTAATCAAGATGAATGGTCGCGAAGTCGATATTCGTCGTGTAGTGGCTAACATTCAAACTTTCTTAGCTGAAAACAACACTGATTCTGCAGCTATCCAAGCTCATGAAGATACTGAGCACGGAATTGTTGTTGAGGTAATGAACCAAGCAAAAGTTGCCGGTATTAATAAAGTTTCAGTCCTCGTTAAAGAATAATAAACTTTTTTATAAAACCACCACGCTAGTTCTGGCTTGGTGGTTTTTTTGTGCTTCGCATCTTTATAATAATACTAATGAGATTCACAGAATTAAATATCGAACCAAACACACTCCCGACCATGAATGCATAGATTAACCCAATAGTTTCTGCAAACACAAACCATCTACGCATGACCGCAGTATCGGTAAAAAGAATAGAACCGGCAGTAAAAATGATAGATGAAGTGTATGCCAAAATGATCAAATAGCCATGCTGTAATACAAACCATTCAAATAAAAAGAAACCTATATTAATACTTAAAAATAATAATAGTATCCGAGTGCCTCTGATCTTTAATGCGACCGCATTGCGGATTGCAGCCAAACCACAGCCAATACCTGCAGCCATTGCGCCTAATAAAAAAAAGTGAGTACTCAGACAGAGCATCGCTCCACCCGATAAGACTAAATAGCGACGCATATCATTACTACGATATCCAAATATATTGAAAATAATCGCACCTAGGCCAAAAGCCTCAGCAATCCAAACAGTTTCCAATAGCGACTCCAATTAGAGAAAGATTATTCGTGAGATAAGCAGCAAAAGCGTTATTACGCTTGGTAAAAATGAATATTGGGTTTTGTTTCCAACCATTGCGCATAGGACAATACGATATTATCTTCAATATGATCAGCAGGATAAGCAAATAACCCAAACTGATTATCCACAAGTTGAGAGATCACCACGGCAAAATTTGGCGCATGTTCAACCACGCCTCCAAATGGATCGACAATCGGGATAGTATATTTATCCAATTCAATAATGGGAATAAGTTTATTATTTTGATATTCAGAACGGGTAATCAATGGTGTTTGAATAATGGCATAAACAGAAAAAACAGGCACACGAACCGGTACTCCATCCCAAGTAAATGAAGTGAGCTCAATGCTTTGGACCATCTTAGCTACATTCGGGTTTAGGATACTAGCACTCATTTGATATTGACATGTGTTAACTACAAAGGTTGAAGTTTAATCATCTGAGCAGCAACCGTCGTTGCATGGACAGGTTTATATTTAGCCAACGGCCCAATGAAACAAAATGACAAAGCATTGGCAAGTACAATCCCCCACTGTTCAAGACGGCGATATTCATTACGTTGACCGATTAATAAAGATGGCTTAACTGCCACTGCATGCTCTAGTTGTGGCATCGACATAATGGATGACTCTAACTCACCTTTCACTTTAAGATAAAAGTTTTTACTATGTTTATCGGCTCCGACACTCGAGACCCACACAAAACCTCTTGCTCGCTGTGCTCTGGCTAATTGGGCACAAACATGAATAAATTCAAAATCAACGCGTCTAAACGCCGAGCGACTGCCCGCCTTTTTGATCGTAGTACCTAGAGCACAATAAACATGATCTACGGTAAAATATCCTTGATAATCTTGCAGTACATCAAAGTCAATTACGACTGGCTGGAGCTTGCCTTCAGGATCTGGATAGTCTGCTGCATTGAGTGGTCTTCGCACTAAGCACGTCACTGTTTTATAGCCAGGATGTGATAATAACTGCTGAACCAGTGCTTTACCAACTAAGCCACTCGCGCCAATGACACAAGCAGTTTTTCGGATATCTGTCATATGATTTGATTATTTTTCGAATTATTAAGTATTCATGTTAAATTATTACCCACAATATGTCATGTCACTATATGGTAATTCAATGAAAAAGAGTCTCATCATCACAATAATCGCTCTGTATAGCTTGTTACCAAGCGAATCTCACAGTGCCAATAATCTTAGTATCGAACGTATTTTTAGTGCCCCTGCATTACATGGAACGACTCCAAGATTGGTGAAACTCTCTCCAGATGGTAAACGAGTCACATTCATCCGTGCTAAACACACAGATACCAGCCGTTATGATTTATGGGAATATAATATTAAGGACCAACATTCACGTCTATTATTTGATGCAGATGACTTGCATCAAGGTGACGAAAACCTTTCAGATGAAGAAAAAGCACGCCGCGAGCGTATGCGATTATCTGGCTCAGGAATTGTATCTTATACGTGGTCTCCAGATGGCAAAGCACTATTATTTCCCCTTGCTGGTGATGCATTTTACTATCGTTTAGGCGAACCAAACGCACAACGACTCTTAGCGACACCAGAATTTGAAACCGATATCAAATTCTCGCCTAAAGGCAATTATATTTCTTTTATCCGTGACCAAAATATCATTATCAAGCATATTAGCTCTGGTAAAGAAACCGCCATTACTACAACAGGTGGTGACAACATCAAATTTGGTATGGCGGAGTTTGTTGCTCAAGAAGAGATGAGTCGTTTGACGGGGTATTGGTGGTCACCTGATGAAACTAACATTGCTTTTACGCGTATTGATGAGACGCCTGTCGATATTATTACTCGGTCAGAGATATATGCAGAGCGCATTACTATGATTCAGCAGAAATACCCTAAAGCGGGTTCACCTAATGTATTAGTGGAGTTATTTGTACAAGATATTAATACCGCTAAACGCGTCGCCGTCGATTTAGGGAAAGACAACGATATTTACCTACCCAGAGTCAAGTGGACAAACAATGCTGACTTATTATCTTATCAAGTCCAATCCCGTGATCAGAAAACCCTCTCGTTGTATGCTTTTTCTGTATCCAAGCAATCTTCTAAAGTACTACTCACAGAGCGCAGCAATACGTGGATTAACTTACACGACGATTTAACCTTTTTAACACAACAAGACGCCTTTATTTGGCGTTCTGAGCGCGATGGATTTGCCCATTTATACCTTTACACTAACGAAGGCAAACTGATTAAGCAGTTAACTCAAGGCCAATATGTTGTCACTAAGATCGAAGCGAGCGATGAAATTGCAGGCAAACTTTATGTCAGTGCTCGCAAAGATACACCATTAGAATCACACTTATATGCGTTAGATATGAAGACTCAAGATATTACTCGGATCACACAACCGGGTAAATTCCATACTGTCCAATTCTCTCGAGACGGATCCGTTTATGCGAACACTTTTTCTGATATCAACACCCCACCTCAAACTGGCCTGTATCATGCAGATGGGCGTTTTATTACATGGTTAGATGAAAATGCGGTGGATGCAACGCATCCATTACAGGCGTTTTCTGCAAATTGGGTTAAGCCTGAGTTTGGTACCATTCAGACTCAAGATAACACTAAGTTATATTATCGATTATATAAGCCAACGAATCTTACCGGTAAGCACCCGGTTATTGTGTATCATTATGGTGGTCCTATCGCACAAGTCGTTACCAATCGTTGGGGTGGCAATCGAGGATTAATGTTTCAGTACTGGGCGCAGCAGGGCTATGTTGTATTTAGTATCGATAACCGTGGCTCGAACTATCGAGGCAAGGCCTTTGAAGATCCTATTTATCAAAATATGGGTGACATTGAAATCCAAGACCAAAAACTCGGCGTCGATTTCTTACGTACCTTAGATTTTGTCGATCCTAATAAAATTGGCGTATATGGACATAGCTACGGCGGCTATATGTCGTTAATGGCCATGTTCAAAGCGCCTGACTACTTCTCTGTTGGGGTCTCAGGTGCACCTGTTACAGAATGGCGTTTATATGATACACACTACACTGAACGTTACATGGGCAACCCTAATACGAATAAAGCGGCTTATGATGCTGCATCAGTGTTTCCTTATGCGAATAATCTTCAAGGTGACTTATTAATTTATCATGGGATGGCAGATGATAATGTATTATTTACGCATGCCACTAAACTGTATAAACACCTCCAAGATAATGCAAAATTATTTCATGTCATGGATTACCCAGGCAAAAAACACAGTATTCGTGGTAAAAACACCCAAATTCATATGTTCAAAACGATTACCCATCATTTTGATACTTACCTAAAATAAATGTAGAAATTTGATGACGACATTACCAACGTTTACTGATGTACAAGCCGCTTATGAACGCATAAAAGACCATGTGACTACGACTCCTATAGTGAGCTCGTCATTACTCAATGCTTGGCTTGGTCATACGGTATTATTTAAAGCTGAATGCTTACAAAGGACGGGCTCATTTAAACTACGTGGGGCAACCAATTTTATTCATCATCATGTTGCACAGCATGGTATTCCTAAGCAAATTGTGGCTAATTCATCAGGTAATCATGCACAAGCAGTATCATATGCGGGTAATGTATTAGGGATCTCTGTGGATATCTATTCAACTGAGTCCATCTCGGCTGTCAAAGCTGCAGCAACTCAAGACTACGGTGCAAATCTGCTGTTGTATCCGACTCGACCTGAAGCAGATGACGCGGTTCGAAGAGCAGCCAAAGAAGCAGGTACAGTTTGGATCCCACCATTTAATCACCCCGATATTATCGCTGGACAAGGGACTGCAGTATTAGAAGCCATTACCCAAACCCATCAGCATGAAGTAAATGCTGTTTTCACTCCATGCGGGGGCGGTGGTTTAACAAGCGGCAGTTTACTGGCTACTCGAGCATTATTGCCCAATGCGTTAGTCATTGGAGTCGAACCTGAGAATGCTAATGATGCCTCAATATCCTTACAACAAGGAAGCATTTATACCTTACCAAACGCACCTGACACACTCGCTGATGGGGCAGCAACGCCATCCGTTGGTGAGCTAACGTTTCCATTCTTACAGGAGTTGGATGGGTTTTATGAAGTCAATGAGACACAAATAGCATATTGGACTCAATGGTTACATCATTTATTAAAACTTCACATTGAGCCCACTTGCTGTATGACGATGGCTGGCGTCATTGCATGGTTATCAGAACAAACAACACCACAAACGGTTATCGTCGTTCTATCTGGTGGCAACATCAGTACCCAAAGTATGCAATCTATTTATGCCCAAGATTATCTTAGTCAGCCGCCAATGTTATAAAACATAATGGATAATAATTCAGTTTATTTTTGACATAAAAAAGACGAATATCATGACAATATCCGTCTCCAATTCCGATGCTTTTAATCGAACAGCTGGTGCCTACAAGTTATTTCGTTGGCCCTGCTGCTACCAATTCAGCACCATTTTCAGTATCAGTAAACTTAGTAAAGTTATCGATAAATAATCCTGCTAAATTCGATGCTTTAGCCGTCCATGCTTGAGTATCAGCATAGGTACCACGAGGATCTAGAATTCGTGGTTCAACACCTGCCAGCTGTGCCGGTACAGTAAGATTAAAGATCGGGATGTCAGCAGTGGGAGCTTCATCAATACTACCATCTAAAATTGCATCTATAATCGCACGTGTGGCTTTAATCGAAATACGTTCGCCCGTACCGTTCCAACCCGTGTTGACTAAATATGCTTGCGCACCTGAATCTTGCATTCGCTTTTTCAGCACTTCAGCATACTTTGTGGGATGCAAACTTAAAAAAGCGGCACCAAAACAACTTGAAAATGTTGGAGTCGGTTCTGTAATACCACGTTCAGTACCGGCTAATTTAGCTGTGAAGCCAGATAAAAAATAATATTGTGCTTGTGCAGCGGTTAATTTAGAGACAGCTGGGAGCACCCCAAACGCATCAGCAGTTAAGAAAATAACTTTGTTGGCATGCCCTGCACGAGATACAGGTTTGACAATATTATCAATGTGTTCAATCGGATAAGAAACACGCGTATTTTCGGTTACTGAACCATCATCATAATCAATTTTTCCGTCTGATAATACGGTTACATTCTCAAGTAATGCATCGCGACGAATTGCATTATAAATGTCAGGTTCATTTTCTTTGCTAAGCTTAATGGTTTTTGCATAACATCCGCCTTCAAAGTTAAAGACACCATTATCATCCCAACCATGTTCATCATCACCAATCAACTCACGTTTAGGATCAGTAGATAATGTCGTCTTTCCAGTACCTGATAATCCAAAGAAAATCGCAACATCGCCTTTTTCACCTACATTTGCACTACAGTGCATCGAAGCAATGTCTTGTAATGGCAATAGATAGTTCATCATCGAGAACATACCTTTTTTCATTTCGCCGCCGTACCATGTACCACCAATTAACTGAATTTTTTCAGTTAAATTAAAAGCGACAAAATTTTCAGAATTCAGACCTTGCGCTTTCCAATTTGGATTCGTTGTTTTTGCACCATTCATCACTATAAAGTCTGGCTCATAATCTTCCAGCTCTGCAGGTGTAGGACGAATAAACATATTGGTAACAAAGTGAGCTTGCCATGCTACTTCTGTAACAAAGCGCACTTTTAAACGAGTATCTTCATTTGCACCACAAAACGTATCTACTACAAATAACCGTTTCTGAGATAACTGACTGGTTACTAACTCTTTTAAAGCCTTCCATGTGTCTTGGGTAATTGGCTTATTATCGTTTTTACCTTGATCAGACCACCATACCGTATTTTCAGTTACCGCATCTTTAACAATATATTTGTCTTTGGGCGATCGGCCAGTAAACTCACCAGTATTAACGGCAACCGCACCACACTCTGTCACTACACCTTTCTCATAACCGGTCAAGGTATCTAAAGTGGTTTCGTTAAATAAAACTTCATAACTTGGATTATGCAGTACTTCTGTTGTTTCTAATATGCCATATGCATGCAAATCTTGGGAGATTGTCATGTAGGGTACTCCTGGATTTGTACATCACACACTTCGCGTGTGGATATCCTGTTTAATAAAATGATGTGAGTGTTTTTTATTATTTTTTTATCACAGACTAATCATAGGAGGTTAAATCCGTAATAACAATGCGGCATTAGGATGATAATACGAAAATCGTACAAAAATGAGACTTAGTATTCACACGATGAATACTAGTCAACAAGTGAATTAATATATATAACATTCAATCTTAATTAAGGGACTTCATGACCTCGTGCTGACTCCAGCAGTGAATACCAATCTACATGACTCAACAAACAGCTCTTAACCTCAGCACAGCGTACAATGCGTTCTAAGTTAGTGGTTCCAATAATCGGTTGAATAGCGTTAGGCAGGCGAGTTAAAAATGCCAAAACAATCGCCTCTTTACTGACCTCGTATTTTTGAGCAAGATCACTTATTAAGTTTACTGTATGACGAACATTCACTGAAACATCATTGCTCATTTCTTTGGTGAATTGTCCTTGAAAAAGTGCACCCCAAGCTTGGATTTGAATATCATGAGTTTCCGCATGTTCGAACATCCCATCATAATGATGACTTGGCTCAATAGCATCGTTGATCACAGCCAGATGCCCTAAACTTAACTCAATTTGATTACAAATAATAGGTAATGGCAGTAATGCTTGAAAACGAATTAACTGTTGAACATGCATATTAGACATCCCAATATGCTTGATTTTACCCGCTCGATGAAGTGTGGATAATGTGTCAACTAGTGCTTCCATATCAGCTAGCGGATCGGGACGATGTAACATCAAGACATCTAATTGCTCGATGTGCAAACGCGCTAATATATTATCAACTGATTGAGTTATCCACTCGGCACTAAAATCATAACGCTTCACACCATCTTTGCCAGCAAAACGAATTCCACATTTACTCTGAATACTCATATGATCTCGTAAAGATGGCTCACTGCTAAGTACCTTGCCAAATACTTGCTCAGCCTTGCCAAACGTATAAATGTCTGCGTGATCAAATATCTTTATATCCTGTTCAAGACACGTCTCTATCACCGCCTGTGCTTGCTTTATATCGTCTGCCGAGATGGTATTAGTATTCCAACCACCACCTAATCCCATACAACCATAAATTAACTGTGAGTGTGATTGTAAGTGTTGGGCGATAGGGTAAAGCTTAGCTTGTTGAGAAGGATAATGCATAAGTTGATTTCTTTAGTACTGTTTTAATATCTATAATCCGTTAGGATACATTAGGATCGGTTAAGGGTAAAAGTAACTGTTCAATATCTTCAGGATCATATAAACCAATATGTAAACCTACTAAACGAATACCGCGCTCTTTTCGACGCAATAAGATCTCACTTAACAATTCTTGGAAATAGGCTTCATCGTATTGTTGCCGAATATGAGAGATGGTTGTTTGTTGAAAATCGTTAAACTTTAATTTGACGCCTTGTGATTTAATTCGTTTACCCACATTAGCCATTTCTATTCTGGCTTTGAGTTTTGGTAGTAAATCTTCAATGATATTTTCAACGTCTTCTCGCGCATATATATCGTCAGGTAAAGTACGCTCGACGCCGACAGACTTCCTCACACGGTGAACTTGTACTTCACGTTCGTCTATACCATGACAACGATTCCATAAAAGCGCTCCGAACTTACCAAATTGCTTACTGAGTCGTGCAAAAGGGAATGACCGAACATCATTGCACGTAAATAGACCTAAATGATTCAATTTTTCCACTGTGACCTTCCCGACACCAGGAATTTTATTTAAGGACATATTTAAGACAAAATCGTCAAGTCTTTCGGGGGTTATAACACATAATCCGTTTGGTTTATTTTCATCAGAAGCGACTTTTGCCACGAATTTTATGGGGGCGACACCCGCTGATGCAGTTAGGCCTGTTTCAGCCTCAATTACCCGTCGTATATCTTGTGCAATGCGCGTCGCTGATCCGTCAAAATAAGGTGAATCCGTGACATCCAAATACGCTTCATCCCATGATAGGGGCTCAATTAATGTTGTATATCGACTAAATATTTCACGAATATGATCAGAAACAGCTTTGTATTCAGACATACGACCTGGGAGTAATACTAAATCAGGACATAAGCGAAGCGCATGAGCCGTAGACATGGCTGAGCGAACACCAAAACGTCTAGCTGGGTAATTACAGGTAGAGATCACACCTCGACGGTCAGAACTCCCACCAATAGCAATCGGTATATTTCTTAAAGCTGGGTTATCACGCATTTCTACGGCGGCATAAAAACAATCCATATCTACATGAATGATTTTGCGTTGAAATTTTGCACCCATAAAAAAACCGTCAACACTGTTCATCAATACAGTAGTATGACGGTTCTAATTTTTTATTCAAGTATCGGATTAAATGATCTTGTCTTTTTCCCATTCTTTGATTTTTGCAGCTCGCTTCTCTTCACGTTCCATGCGAGCCTTTTTACGATCACACGGTTCAGGACAGTCACATGCCTTAGATATCCCTAACGCACCTAAACCTCCACAGCTACCTGCAATGGTTTTGCGTTGGACGATATAACCTATCGCCATCGCCGTTACCATGATGACAAAAAATACAAATGCTAAAATAAACGTACTCATACCGTTCCTAATTGATCATGGTAACTAGCTGTTGAAATGCCGATGACTGATACTCAATGAACTCATCACCTTCCTTCAAAACCAACAATAAAGCTAAATTGTCTCTTTCAGCTAATGCTTTGGCTTTATCCGGCGATAATACCATCATTGCTGTTGCCAATCCATCTGCGGTCATTGATGAAGGATGCACAATAGTCGCAGAAACTGTGTTGTGCTGAATGGGATAACCAGTATTGGGATCAATTAAGTGTGAATAACGTACCCCAGCTTCTTCGAAGTAGTTTCGATAATCGCCTGATGTTGCAATAGCATGATTACCGACACTAATGATTCGCTGCACGGCTCGTTCTGAACTTACTGGCTTTTCAATGGCTATTCGCCAAGCATCACCATTGGCTTTCGTACCGGAGACTCTCATTTCCCCTCCGATTTCCACTAGAAAGTCATTGATCTGTGCATCTAACAAAATCTGTGCTATCGCATCAACACCATACCCCTTCGCAATAGTTGATAAATCGAGGTACAACTCATCTACACTTTTTGTCAATTGCAAACCGGTCAGTTTTAACTTATCTAAACCGCTAAGCTGTTTAGCCTGACTAATTTGGAGATCTGTCGGAATGGTTTCTGGACGCTTTCTAGGACCAAATCCCCACAAATTTACTAATGGTCCTATAGTTACATCTAACGTGCCCTCGCTGAGAGCACCTATACGTAACGCCTCCGCTATAACTAAAGCTGTCTCAGGTGACAGTAAGTAAGGTATATGTGCAGAAGATTGATTAAATAACGATAGTTCAGAATCATCGATATAAGTTGACATCAATTGGTTAATATCAATTAAACGCTCGTCCACCAATGCTTTTAACATTACATGATCATCTTGGTCGGAACTCACATATTTTACGTTATATGTTGTTCCCATTGTTCGACCCGAAAAATAATGCTCTTGTTCTAAAGGCGCGTTATTGCAACCTAGTAAAACAAGTAAACACATTATCATCACACTTATTCTTAACATCTTACATCCACCTTTTCTATCTATAGTACTATTATATCTCACAAACTAACTGGGTATGACAAATCTGTAAACTAGTAGTCTGTATATTATTTTCGATATATTGCTTTAAACATAAAAAAAGGAACCTAAAGGTCCCTTTTTATTTGAACAGTTTTCAGGAAGCTAGCCACCGAAATCATCTAACATGATGTTTTCGTCTTCTACACCTAAATCTTTTAACATGTTTATGACCGCAGCATTCATCATAGGAGGACCACACATGTAGAACTCACAATCTTCTGGTGCTGGATGATCCTTCAGATAATTTTCTAATAACACGTTATGAATAAAACCGGTATCGCCTTCCCAGTTATCTTCTGGTTGTGGATCAGAGAGAGCCACATGCCAATCAAAATTATCGTTCTCCGCAGCTAACATATCAAAATCTTCAACATAGAACATTTCACGTTTACTACGTGCACCATACCAGAAAGACATCTTACGATTTGTTTTAATACGGCGAAGTTGATCGAAGATATGTGAACGCATTGGTGCCATACCTGCACCACCACCAACAAAGACCATTTCCGCATCAGTATCTTTAGCGAAGAATTCACCAAATGGACCCGAAATAGTCACTTTATCGCCTTCTTTCAAAGACCAGATAAATGATGACATTTTACCTGCAGGCAAGCTTAAATTATTTGGTGGCGGCGTAGCAATACGCACATTCAACATAATAATGCCTTCTTCTTCTGGATAGTTTGCCATTGAATATGCACGAATAGTTTCTTCGTCCACTTTAGATTCCACGTCAAAAAAGCCGAAGTGATTCCAATCTGGACGATACTCATCAGGCACATCAAAATCAGAATATTTTATATGATGAGGGGGTGCCTCAATTTGGATATAACCGCCTGCACGGAATGGCACACTTTCACCATCAGGAATAGCTAATTTTAGTTCTTTGATAAAGGTCGCTTCGTTATTATTAGAAATAACTTCACATTCCCACTTCTTCACACCAAAGATTTCTTCAGGTAATTCAATTTCCATATCTTGCTTGATTGCTACCTGGCAAGACAGACGTAAACCGTCTTTTGCATCACGTTTGGAAATGTGATCAAGTTCTGTAGGTAAAATCTCGCCCCCACCCGCTTTAATGTGAACATGGCATTGGCCACAAGAACCACCACCACCACAAGCAGATGAAACGAAAATACCAGAATCCGCTAGTGCACCTAATAGCTTGCCACCTGGAGAAGCTGTGATCGCTTTCTCTGGATCACCGTTGACTAAGATTTGCACATCACCCTCAGCTACCAATTTAGACTTGGCAAACATGATGATGAAAACTAACGCGAGTACGATCGCAATGAACATACCTACGCCTAAATAAATTTCAATTTGATTCATATCATTGCTCCTCTAGGGCTTAAATCGCAATACCGGTAAATGACTGGAAACCTAATGCCATTAAACCAGCAATCATGAATACAGAACCTAATCCACGAATACCATCTGGCATATCAGCATACTTTAATTTTTCTCGTACTGCTGCTAATAGTACAATAGCAATCGCCCAACCAATACCACTTCCTACACCATATACAATACTTTCTGTAATGTTATATTCACGTTGGACCGCAAATGCCACACCACCAAAAATTGCACAGTTAACGGTAATTAAGGGTAAGAAAATTCCAAGCGCGTTGTATAACGCAGGGAAAAATTTATCCAAACTCATTTCTAAGATTTGAACCAATGCTGCGATTACGCCGATGAAGGTTAAGAAGCTTAAAAAGCTTAAATCCGCATCAGGGAAACCAGCCCACGTTAACGCACCAGGCGCTAAGATATTGGTATAAATAATTTGGTTTACTGGTACAGATATACCCAGTACAACAATTACCGCAACACCTAAGCCCATTGAAGTCGATACTTTCTTAGATACAGCTAAGAATGTACACATACCTAAAAATAATGATAACGCCATATTTTCAACAAAAATTGAACGTACTAACAATCCTAAATAATGTTCCATGATTAATCCTTAGGCTCAACTTGTTCTGGACGAATGGTACGGATAAACCAAATCATACCGCCAATTAAGAAGAATGAACTGAATGGTAGAATCAATAGTCCATTACCTTGATACCAACCGCCATTTGTAACGAGTGGCAAAATTTCAAAACCCAGAATCGTACCAAAACCAAACAGTTCCTTAATGGTACCGATAACGATTAAGATGAATGAATATCCTAATCCATTACCAATCCCGTCTAAGAAACTCATCATAGGCGGTGACTTCATTGCATAGGCCTCTGCACGACCCATTACGATACAGTTGGTAATAATTAATCCAACAAATACCGATAGTTGTTTCGATATTTCATATGAATAAGCTTTTAACACTTGGTCAACAACGATAACTAAAGATGCAATAATCGTCATTTGAATGATGATACGCACACTCGAAGGGATCTGATTGCGAATAAGTGAGATAAATAAGTTAGAAAAAGCAGTCACTGTCGTTAATGCTAAGGACATAACTAAGGCAGTTTCTAATTTAGTAGTGATTGCCAACGCAGAACAAATACCGAGTACGTGTAATGCAATTGGGTTTGAATCAACGATTGGACCCGTGAGGGCTTTTTTCATTTCTTTTATATCAGCCATGATAGCCCCCTATGATTTCCATGCTTGGCGCTGTAAGTATGGACCAAAGCCATTCTCACCTGCCCAATAAGACAATGTATTTTGTACGCCGTTACTCGTAAGTGTTGCGCCTGATAAAGCATCAACCGCATAAGGGTCATCTTTACCTGCTTGCTTTTTCACTTGAATAGCCACTTCGCCATCTGCAAATAATTGCTTACCATTCCACAGTGCTTGCCAAGCTGGATTCTGGATCTCGCCTCCTAACCCTGGCGTTTCCTTATGTTGGTAATACACTAGCTCACGAATAGTATTTCCATCGGCATCAAGCGCCAAGAAACCATACATTAAATCCCACAGCCCGCTTCCGTGTATCGGTAAAATCACACGAGACACATTACCTGCTTCATCTTTAATATGATAAATATTGGCGATGTTAGCACGACGAGAGAAACCCACATTCTCTTCAACTGAAGAGCTGGTATCTTTTGCTTTAGAAACTTTACCGTACATATCATATGCCTTACCAGTCCCTTGTGCAGGATTGTCAACATATTCTCCAGTACTTAAATCTACAAAACGTTCTTCAACAAATTTTGAATAAGTACCTGTAATGTCCGTACCAGCCTGCTCTAATAAGCCAGCTGCAGTTAATATATTTGATTTTTTATCCAATGCAGCATTGGTGTTCTGTTGAGCTCGTAAGCCTACTGATGCACCAGATACAATGATTGAACATACTAAACAAACAGCCAGTACAACGCCGACTGTTTTTCCTAAGGTTTCTTTTTTAGCCGACACGAGCGACCCTCCGCTTAATATTGCTTTGTGCGACGAAATAATCGAATAACGGCGCCCACAAGTTGGCAAATAAAATGGCAAGCATAATACCTTCTGGGAACGCAGGGTTTAGAACACGTACTACGACGGTCATGAACCCGATAAAGAAGCCATATGCCCATTTCCCACTGTTTGTAAATGAAGCTGATACAGGGTCAGTCGCCATAAAGAATAAACCAAATGCCATACCACCAATAACCATGTGCCAATACCAAGGCATTGCCATCATAGAATTTGTATCACTACCAATTATATTGAGTAAGCTTGATAAGAAAACGACACCTAAAATGCCACCTAAAACAATACGCCAGCTTGCTATTCGCAAGTAAATAATAAATAGACCACCGAGCATAATCGCGAGTGTCGATACTTCACCAGCAGAACCTGGAATGTTACCGAAGAAGGAATCCAACCACAGAGACATGTTACTATAATCCATGTTCCCGATGGCAGCTTGAGATAACCATGTAGCACCTGAATAACCATCCGCGGCTACCCATACTTGGTCACCTGACATATTTGCAGGGTAAGCGAAGTATAAGAATGCACGACCTGATAATGCTGGATTTAAGAAATTACGACCAGTACCACCGAAAACTTCCTTAGCGATGACAACACCAAACGTAATCCCTAAAGCCACTTGCCACAGCGGAATCGTTGCTGGTAAAGTTAATGCAAAGAGCACCGAGGTGACGAAGAAACCTTCATTCACTTCGTGCTTTCTTACGGATGCAAATAATACTTCCCAGAACCCCCCAACAACGAACGTCGTTGCATAGATAGGTAGGAAGAAACACGCCCCATAGAAGAATAATGATAAACCACCCACATCAGCAGTGCCTAACGAACCACCCAATGCAGTAAACAATGCGGCTTGCCACATGTCTGGTAACGTACCCGCGCCAGCTAAAATCGCTTCATGTGCTTGGGCACCAATATTGTACATACCATAAAACATGGCTGGGAATGTTGCCATCCACACCATAATCATAATACGTTTTAAATCGATGCTGTCTTTAACGTGAGTTGAAGACGGGTTAACTTTACCTGGAGTATAGAAAATTGTCGCCGCGGCTTCATACAACGCGTAGAACTTTTCATGTTTACCGCCTGGCTCAAAATCCGGCTCGATTTTTTCTAAAAATGCTTTTAAACCCATTTCTTAACCCTCTTGTTCAATTTTAGTTAAACAATCACGTAAAATTGGACCATAGTTATATTTGCCTGGGCAAACATATGAACATAAAGCCAAATCTTCTTCATCCAGTTCCAGAGCACCCAGCGTTTGAGCGCCATCAGTGTCACCGGAAATGATGTCACGTAATAATAAAGTTGGTAATACATCTAACGGCATAATACGCTCGTAGTTACCAATTGGTACCATAGAACGGTCAGAACCATTAGTTGTTGAAGTCATATCAAATAAACGCTTGGTATTTAGGTGACCTAAATAAGCACGAGTAATTGAATGTTGGTTACTACCAGGCATAATCCAACCAAACAGTTTCTTTTCTTTGTCTTCTTTAATTAAAGAGACTTGAACATGATAACGTCCAAGGTATGCATTAGGACCGCTTGCACGGGTACCGTTTAGCACTGAGCCTGAAATCACACGAACAGATTCCTCAGTGCTCTCATTTGCCACTAACTGCTCTAAAGATGCACCTAAAATAGTAGTCACTAATCGAGGCTTTTTCGCTACTGGGCCACCAATCGCGACGACACGTGAATTATCAATCTCGCCGGTCGTAAATAATGCACCAACTGCAATTACGTCTTGATAGTTGATATGCCATACTTTCTTACTCGGTCCAACTGGATCAAGCGTATGAATGTGAGTCCCAACTAGGCCAGCTGGGTGTGGGCCTGCAAACTCATGCACATCAACTTTAGCATTACCCGTATTGACCGTCGCTCCAGGAGCCTTAGTCACAAATAACTTACCATCGGTGAGATTAGTTAAGACATTTAAACCGTTAACAAAATCATCATTTCGAGCAGCAATAATCACAGATGGATCAGCTGCTAATGGATTGGTATCCATTGCAGAAACAAAAATTGAATTGGGTACACTGCCAATTTCAGGGATTTTACTAAACGGACGAGTACGTAATGCAGTCCATAGACCAGAGTCTACTAGCTGAGATTGTACCTGTTCTCGCGCAACACCTGATAATTTGTCAGCTGCAAATTTTTCAAACGTTTCTTTCTCGTCACCGGCGACGTCAATCACCACTGACTGTAAAACACGTTTGGCACCACGATTAACCGCAGTGATTTGACCTGATGCAGGTGCAGTAAATTTCACACCAAGATTCTTTTTATCTTCAAAAAGTACTTGGCCTTGTTTCACTGAATCACCGACTTGGACATGCATTGTTGGACGCATGCCAATATATTCCTCACCCAAAACAGCCACTTGAGTAACAACATTTCCAGATTGAATCTGTTGCTCCGGTGCGCCTGAAATAGGAAGGTCTAGCCCTTTCTTTATTTTATTTAACATAAGCAATTACACTACTCTGTTTAGATACTGATTAGCCAAAACATACTTACCCAATACCGCTACAGGCATCGAATGACTTGGCTAATCAGTCTCACTAGTTTTAAATTGTTCACGCGGTTAAGCGAATTAACACTTAATTGACTGGTAATATTCTGCGTCAATCCCATCATCTTGCTTAATGCCACCGGTATCAAAATGGTGCATTAATATCTTGCTGCTTGAATATTATTGTTGTTAGTAAGTATGAGACTTACTTTTTTGTAGCAGATTTCTAAATAATGGCATCTATCTTACCCATACTGAGGTGAAGTTCACCTGAGACAAATGTCATTTAAGCGCACGGATTATAAAGGAAATTACAACGTTAATCTATTGTCTATCAGAAGATTGTTTAGGAGTTTTAAAGAAATCTAATTTTGGTATGTTCAATTTTGATGCCAGTGACAGGTGTTAAACATCATATAAGCCTGATGTATAAGGAAATAAACCGCCATTTAGGCGGTTTATTCAAGATCTCGATCTTTTAGTTACACTTTAGTATTGGGTCGACATTTTGACTACCATCCAACCTGTGGATCCACGTCGGCCTCATAGTCGACCCCATGAATACCAAATCCAAATAAGTTTAAGAAATCTGCATTATAACCGGCATAATCACTTAATTCGTGGAAGTTTTCTTGAGTAACTTGATGCCATAACATCTCAATTTTTGTCTGTGTTGCATCATTAGTTTCTTTTCCATCCATACGATAACGATTCATTTCATCTAATATCGCGTCGCCACTATATAAACACTCAGTAAATAATCCTACGATTTGCTCAATACAACCTTCATGCGTCCCTTCTTCTTTCATAACTTTATAAATTAAAGAAATGTACAAAGGCATTACAGGAATGGCTGAACTTGCTTGGGTGACTAAAGCTTTAAGCGAAGATACATGAGCATCAACATTCAATTCAGCATACAAAGAATTGATAGAAGTCGCTGCACGATCTAAGTCTTCTTTTGCTTTACCAATTGTTGCAGAGCCGTAGATTGGCCAGGTTAATTTTTTACCGATATATGTATATGCTGTCGTTTTAGCGCCTTCCGCTAATAAATCGGCTTCGGCTAATGCTTTAATCCATAATTCCCAATCTTCACCGCCCATCACTTTAATGGTGTGATCAATTTCATCTTGAGAAGCCGGTTCCAAAGCAACGGTATGAATAAGATCTTTGTCCGTATCATAAGTTTTAGTTTCGTAGGCTTGACCCACAGGCTTAAGGGTAGATTTAAACACTTCACCAGTTTGCGGATCAGTTCGACGCGGGGAAGCCAATGAATAAACTATCAAATCCACTTTACCAATTGTATTTTTTAACGTTTCAATCGTTTGGGCTTTTAATTCATTACTAAACGCATCACCATTTAAGGTATGTGCTTGAATACCTGCGACTTTGGCTTGGGCGTGAAATGCAGCAGTATTATACCAGCCAGCCGTGCCTGTTTTACGTTCGGTCGGGGCTTTTTCAAAACACACACCCACGGTATTCGCGCCATATCCAAAACTTGCAGTAATACGTGATGCTAAACCATAACCGGTTGAACAGCCGATAACTAAAACGTTTTTAGGCGCATCAGCCGTATTTGTAGATAAATCTTGAGCTTTGACATACGCAATTTGATTTTCAACACTTTTAGCACAGCCTACCGGGTGTGCATTAGTACAGATAAACCCACGTACTTTTGGCGAGATGACCATTCCAATATTTCCTTTACCAATTTAATTGGGCACATTGTAAACCTCAGCGCCCAGTCAACTGGTCAAATCAGTTTCATCTAGGCAAAAAAAGGGGCTACCAGTAAAAATACTGATACCCCATAATTTATCGCTCAATTTACTGTGCCATTTAGCATGTAATAAATGACCTCGCAGTAAAAGCGAACTTTACATGTCTTAGTCGATGATCGCGTGAAGCTCAACATCAAAGACTAACGTGCTGTATGGTTTAATTGCACCGCCAGCACCTTGTTCTCCGTACGCTAAGTCATAAGGTACGGTTAAACGCCACTTATCACCTACTGACATAAGCTGTAAAGCTTCGGTCCAACCTTTAATAACGCCACCTACTGGAAATTCAGCTGGTTGGCCACGGTCATAAGATGAATCAAATACATCACCGTTAATTAAGGTACCGTGATAATCAACACGGACTGTAGAAGCCGCTGTTGGTTTATCACCATCACCAGAATTAATCACTTCATATTGTAGGCCCGATTCAGTCACGTTCACTTCAGCGCGTTCGGCATTTTTCGCTAGGTAAGCTTGTGCCTCAGCAATCACACCTTCAAATTCTTTGGCTTTTTCAGCTTCCATACGTTTATGAATTTCGCTGAATGCTGCCCCTAACGCTTCATTATCAACAGCACTGGCTTGTCCGCCAAAAGCGTCCTGTAAACCATTGATTACCGCGTCAAGCGCCAAGCCATCAAATGGGTTAGATTGTAATTGCTGGCCCATTTGGAAACCAATACCGTAACTTGCTTGACTTTCAATAGTCGTTAAATCTGCCATGTTTACTCCTGCAGGTTAAATGTTCGGCCTACGAGATAACACTTGCAGAACCTTAAAAACGTGATCATAGCATAAATGTAGGGTAATTTTTATATCTTATGACACTTTGCTTTAGACAGCTGAAGTAAAATTTCGTAAGGTTATATTAGACATATTTATTACAAATAATAGGAAACATGACTGATGCCAGACTCTTCGCATATTGAAGCGCAACTCAAACATACCGTAAAAGATCTTGGTGAGTTATTAGGAAAAACAATTAAACACGAACTCGGTCAAGAATGGTTGGATAAAATCGAGGCCATTCGTCTTAATGGCCGCGCTGGTCACAAAGGCGATAGTCAAGCTAACGTCGCTTTACAGTCATTATTCCATGAAATGAGTACAGATAGTTTACTCGTCGTAGCGCGTGCATTTGCGCAATTTTTAAACCTTGCGAATATCGCCGAGCAAGAATTTAATAGCGCTAAGCAACTTGATGATTCTGTTGAGGTGTTATTTGAACACTTGCGTAAAGCAGGTCAATCTCCAGAAGCCATTTATGAAGCGGTTAATGATCTACATATTGATTTAGTCTTAACGGCACATCCTACAGAAGTCACTCGTCGTACAATGATCCATAAGCATACCGCGTTAGCTGAATGTTTACGCCAACAGCATAATGATCATTTACATCCTGCGCAAAAATTAAAATTAATCGAGCGGATAGCAGATCTAGTAGAACAATCTTGGCATACAGAAGAGATTCGTGACCGACGTCCAACTCCTGTTGATGAGGCAACATGGGGGTTCTCGGTTATTGAAAACTCACTGTGGGATGCAATCCCTGATTTCATGCGGGATTTGGATCTGAAACTCCAACAAGAATACAATATTAAACTCCCAATAGATGCTCAACCTGTTCAGATCAGTTCTTGGATGGGAGGTGACCGTGATGGAAATCCATTCGTCACATCAACAGTCACCCAAACAGTCCTGCATCTTGCTCGACGCCGTGCAGCAAAACTTTTTGCTAAAGATATTAGTGCATTACAAGTTGAATTATCCATGGGGAAATGCGATGAACATGTTCGCAAATTAGTGGGTAATTCGGCTGAACCTTATCGTGCATTATTAAAGCCCCTAGTTAAACGTTTGCGTGCAACGAAAGAAGGTATTGATAATTTACTCAATGGTCGTTTATATGATGAAAGCCAATGGGTCAACTCACAAGAAGCACTCCTCACACCATTAATGCAATGTTATCGCTCTTTAGTTAATTCTGGCATGGAACAAACTGCTAAAGGTGAGCTCCTCAATACTATCCGTCGCGCGCATTGTTTCGGGATCTATTTATTGAAACTGGATATTCGCCAAGATTCAGGTCGTCATGCAGATGCAATCGCTGAGATTTGTGATTATTTATCCATGGGTAATTATCATAATTGGAGCGAAACAGAAAAAATTACATTTTTAACCAAAGAACTAGGTTCAAAACGTCCCTTATTACCTAATGATTGGCAAACTGATTGGCAGCCCAGTGCAGACGTTCAAGAAGTATTAGCCACCTGTCGCACTATTGCAGCCAATAATCGTAATGCATTTGGTATTTATATTATCTCAATGGCAAGTTATGCATCGGATGTCCTAGCTGTTCAACTCTTACTACAGCAATGCAAAGTCACATGGCCTATGTCTGTTGCCCCCCTATTTGAAACATTAGATGATTTAAATCACTCACCCGCAGTTATTCAACAATTATTGAATATCGACAGTTATCGTAATGGTCTTGAAGACGGTCAACATATTATGATTGGGTATTCTGACTCTGCTAAAGATGCTGGTGCACTCGCTGCAGGATGGGCGCAATATACCGCTCAAGAAGCCTTAGTTTCAATTTGTAATCAATATAAAACAGCCCTGACATTATTCCATGGTCGTGGCGGAACCATTGGTCGAGGAGGATTACCCGCACACTCTGCCATTTTATCTCAACCTCCAGGTTCACTCGACGGTGGTTTCCGGGTAACGGAACAAGGTGAAACCATTCGGTATAAATTTGGTATGCCAGCACTTGCCAAGCGCAGTTTAGGGATCTATGCCAGTGCGATTATTGAAGCTAAATTGTTTCCGCCACCGGCTCCTAAACTCAAATGGCGCGATGTATTGGATGAAATGGCGGCTCAAGGACGGGATAATTATCGTCACGTTGTCCGTGTTGATCCTGACTTTGTTCCGTACTTTAGGCAAGCGACTCCCGAACAAGAGCTTGGGAAGTTGCCATTAGGCTCACGCCCAGCTAAACGAAATCCACACGGTGGCGTGGAGAGCCTGCGAGCTATCCCTTGGATATTTGCGTGGGCCCAAACTCGATTGGTATTACCTGCATGGTTGGGGGTAATGCGTGCGGTTATGAAAACGTATCAAAAGGAACCTGAAACGATTGATGAAATGATTGCACAGTGGCCATTTTTTCAATCGCGTTTATCGATGCTTGACATGGTATTTGCTAAAGCCGACGTTAATATTGCTAAAGCTTACGATGATGCGTTAGTAGAAGATGAGTTGAAACATTTTGGTGAATCACTTCGTTACGAATTGCAACAAAGCCGTATGGATTTATTAGAAATCACTCAAAAGACGAACCTAATGCAAGATGATCCACAAGGTTTAAACTCCATGCACATTCGAGCAGATTACTTACAACCCCTTCATTATCTTCAAATTGAGTTACTGAAACGGATCCGACAACATGAAAATGAACAAGATTTAAGTGCCTTAGAAAAAGCAATGATGGTAACGATTACGGGTATCGCTATTGGTATGCGTAATACGGGTTAAATGTTGATGACAGGTCGATAAGTCCAAATATAAAAATGCCGCTCATATTGATACACTCAATATAGCGGCATTTAAATATATATCAAACTTGCGCTTATGCGTTTACGAAATCCACACCAAGTTGAATATCACCTCGTAAACCCTCTAGCATATCAGCTTTGGCTTTCTCTTCGAATGCGCTTAACTCACCATATGATAAGATTTCTTCCACACCATTCTTACCTAAGCGAACTGGGTGTGAAAAGAAAGCAGCATCGTCAGAACCATCTACTTGAACATAGGTATATTCAACAACATCAGCACCTTGCATTGCATCTACTAAAGATAAGCAGAAACGCGCTGCCGCTTGACCCATAGATAAAGTAGCAGAACCACCGCCAGCTTTCGCTTCAACAACCTCTGTTCCAGCATTTTGGATACGGGTAGTTAAACTTGCAATTTCCTCATCCGTGAAACTCACGCCTTCTACCTGTGATAATAATGGTAAAATAGTGGTACCTGAATGACCGCCAATAACCGGAACATGAGTTTCTGCAACATTTAAGCCTTTAAGCTCAGCAACAAATGCTTCTGCACGGATCACATCCAACGTCGTCACACCGAACAATTTGTTCTTATCGTAAACACCTTTGGCTTTTAGTGTTTCAGCAGCAATGGCAACGGTTGTGTTGACTGGGTTGGTAATAATACCAACACATGCATTTGGACAATTGTCAGCCACACCTTCAATTAGATTCTTAACGATTCCCGCATTGATATTAAATAAATCAGAACGGTCCATACCAGGCTTACGAGGCACACCAGCAGGAATTAACACGATATCACATCCTGTTAGCGCCTCTGCGAGGTCATCTTTACCATGGCCAGTTACTGCAACGGCAGTAGGGATGTGGCTTAAATCAACAGCAACACCAGGAACGACAGGAGCAACATCATATAATGCTAACTCACTACCTGCAGGTAATTGTGTTTTTAATAATAAAGATAATGCTTGGCCGATACCGCCAGCAGCGCCTAAGACAGCTACTTTCATGTTATTCTCCTAAATGGATTGAGCAAAATTGTGTTACGCACCTTATGAAATAACCATAAAAGTCGCAATGACACATTAGTTGTAGAAGTAATGTGTGTATTGTTTGCTAAATTTCAAGGTGTATTGCAAAATATCCTCAGAAAAAAAATTAAATATAAAAGAGAAACCTTACATGACAACCCAAAAACAAGGCGATTTAATCAAAGCGTTTCGCGCAATATTAACGGCTGAAAGTTGTGCTTCACAAGGAGATATTGTCAATATCCTAAAATCTCAAGGGTTCGATAATATTAGCCAATCAAAAGTTTCTCGAATGCTTACCAAATTTGGCGCCGTGAGAATGCGTAATGGCTTGGGTGAAATGGTCTATTCTTTACCTGCCGAATTAGGGATTCCGACTGCGAAAAGTCCTTTAAAACAACTCGTATTGGATGTTGTCCATAATAATGTCATGGTCGTTATTCGAACCAGCCCGGGGGCTGCCCAGCTAATTGCACGACTATTGGACTCATTAAGTAAAAAAGATGGTGTATTGGGTACCATTGCTGGAGACGATACCATATTTATTGCACCTGCAGACGTAACGCAAATCGAGAAATTACGTCAATATGTCGAGGATTTGTTTGAAAACGTTTAACCATTGATGACTATAATTCATCATTTTCACTATTGTTAATTACACAAAAAACCGAGTAAGGATTGCCCTACTCGGTTTTTTTATAGGTATTACTATTTAATTTATTAAATTAAAAAGAGTATTTCACACCCATGCGCACTTCCCATAATGATGGACCGCGTTGGAAGCTAGTGCTTGGTGCATTAAAGCTTTCAAACACATACTGACCAGCATCGTTGATGTTCGCATTGATAATGTCTTCACCGACGAACGATGCTTGACGTAACACACCCCAATCGTCGTTTAACATATTAGTGAAGTTCTCAATTACGAAGAACGCACTCGCTTTATGGCCTTCAACAAACCCTGGAAGCTCTTGTGAAATACGGATATCTACTTTAGACCACCATTCTGCATTCAATGAATTACGCGATGCAATTGCACCACGCTCTAGACCATTAGCATCAATATAGTCATTGAAGCCGGCTAAATCGAATCCATCGGCATAAACAACATTCGCATCACCTACTGTTGGGATGTACACTAAGCCACGAGAGCTTGATGCATCATAACCAAATAAGTCACCACCTGATTCATTAAACGTTAATGAGTAAGGCTTACCGTCACTCGCTGTTGCATATAAGCTGAAGCGAGTTTCATATCCTTCAACCAACTCAGTAGAATAACCTAAGTTTAAGGTAAAGCGATGTGGGATCTCATAATCAGATGTTGCTGCGATTGGTGCATTTACATCTGCAACCGCGACATTAATATAATTTGAATATGCTACTGACGACGTCATTGGGTTAGCATCTTCTGCTTGAGTATAAGCATAAGCTAATGCTGCATTGAAACCATTTTCCCAATCTTTCTTAACTGTTACAGAAAGCGTTTGTGAATCACCATCATTCGCTGAAGCAACATTAGTTAGTAAGAAATCGCTACCTGCACGACGGCCTGTAGTAGAAGTTTCATAAACTGGGCGACCGTCAGCTGCTAATGTACCAGCTGGAGTCAAACCTAAATCAACAATAGTCGCTGAATCTTGCTTATCTGTATATAAATAGTCAGCCGTAATTATGTAGTTATCTTCTGTAATATACGTCGCACCGATTGAATATTTCCACTCTGAAGGAATGTCAAAATCAGGATCAGTCGCATTCACGTTACCGTTACCATCAGCGATAGAGGTTGCGGCTACTTCATCAAACAACGCTTGCGGTATATCATAGATAGGACGACCCTGACCAGATAATAAACCGTTTGCTGCAGCATCGAGTAAACTGTTACCTGAACGATCTTGTAAGCCAATATTAGTCACACCATCGTTAGAGTAAGCATTTGAAATCCATACATTTGGATTACCACCCGCATATAGACCAACACCACCACGAACCTCTAAGTTATCTTGAACAGCCCAGTTAACACCAAGACGAGGTTGTAGTAATTTAATACCGTCAACATTTGCCGTGTTTGAGAAACCGTAACGTTCTGTAAAGTTCGCGTTTTGCGTAGGACGATCGTCAGATGACCACATATCGTAACGCAGACCAGCCATTAACTGGATATCATCAGTAATATAAAAATCATCTTGAACATATAACGTTGTGGTTGCATACGAGAAACTCGCAGCCGCATCATTTGGATTGTTCGTACCTGCAGAGTTATTGTAGTAAATGCGTGCAGGCGTTCCTGCTGCAAAATCAGCGATATTATTGAAACGGTATTCACCAACGCTTTGCTGCATAAATAAGTTAAATACGTCTAGGTCTTCGTACTCAATACCAAACGTAATTTTGTGGTCATTATCAGTGTAATATGTACCAGCAAATTTCGCAGTGAAGTTTTCCCAGTTAAGGTCATTAGATTGACGAGAATCATCTGGACCAATATATACTGTGGCACCGCTACCAGAACGAATTTGCGCTTCAGCAAAACCAGAGGCTGCGTCTAATGAATTTTGACGGTTATCTAGTTTTGTTTGACCTAAACGTACTTCAGTCGATAATTTATCAGACCAATCAGAATATACCGATGCAACTAATGAATCTAACTCAGCACCACGCTCATAGAAGTGGTTAGACAGCGATAAACGGCTAGAACCGGTATCAGATTGACTAATAGAGAAACCATCATTGTAGTTGTACACTAACGATGCACGGTGTTGATCAGAGATGTTCCAATCTAACTTAACTAATAATTTTTCGTCTTCAATAGGAGCACTTGCCGGGAAGCCACCAGCGTCATAGTTATAAACATCCGCTGCAATTTGTGTAATTTGTGCAATTTCATCAGCCGTTACACGGCCGTTATCACGAGCAGCGTAGCTAAATAACTGGACACCCTCTACTTTTTCATAAGCAGCAAAGCCGAATAGAGTGTCTTTTAAAATGGGGAAGCCTACATTGAAGCCATAACGCTCTTCTGTGTAATCGCCATTGTCTTGTTTGTTACCTAAGATTTCGTCACCACGTAATGAGTCGCTGGTATAATCGAAGAACACACCACCTGTCACTTTATTTGTGCCTGACTTAGTAACTGCATTGATATTACATGCAGTAAAACCACCGTATTGCACATCAAATGGAGCTAATTCAACGGCAACTTGCTCAATCGCATCAAAAGAAAATGGCATTCTTTCTGTTGGATAACCATTTGAATTCAAACCAAAATTATCGTTTAAGCGCACACCGTCAAGCGTTAAGCTATTAAAACGTGGGCTCGCACCCGCACACTGGACTGCGTCAGAACGGCTTTCATCAATGTAAATACGAGGGTCTGTGCGGATAACATCTTTAATATCACGGTTAATGGCTGGAGCATTTTCTAAATCAGATAGGTTAAATACACTACCTGGTGAATTGCTACCAAATACAGATGTGCTAACTTGTGATGCCGTCACGTTGATGACTTCAATGTCTTGGTTAGCTTCTAGAGCCACATTAACATCAAATGTCTCACCTAGTGCTAAGAATACATCGTCTACTGTTGTATCTTGGAACGTATCAGAATCAACAATGATCTGGTATGGACCGCCAACACGCAACCCTTTTAGGTTAAATGAACCCGATGCGCTCACAACAGTGTTACGTACTGTACCTGATGGTACGTGAATGATCTTAACCGCAGTACCTGCAGCTGGTGTTCCAGCTGGGGTCACGATTTTACCAGACAAGCCCGAAGATGTTTCTTGAGCAAATGCGGGAGTAACAAAGCCGATTGATACGGCAACAGCTAATGCAATGCGATTTAGCATTGAAGGTGTAAACATAGTCTGTGTTTCCTATTCAAGTTTAAAATTCTGTAGTATGTAAAATCTTGACTGAGCGAAAATCTGATTTGGCTTTCATATCAATTCATGAATACTTTTTATTAATATATAAATCGATTTCCAAGCGAATTGTATATTAATTGTCGAAAATGACAAAAAGATGACATAAGAAAAAATGTAAAAAGTGATAAATTTATATTTTTAGGTACCTTTCGAGTATTATTACCTTAAAATACGTTTAATTTCATATTTTTACACTAGACTCTATATCGGTAATCGCAAATGAATAATCAAGTTTCACAAACTTTAACGAAAGCTTCATCCAATTCGATCACAAATCGACCTTATGTGATTGCGATATGCGGTGCCTCGGGTTCAGGTAAATCCTTGTTCACTCATAATTTGGCTGAACGCTTCCAAGCTCAAGCGACTGACCTTTTGGTTTTACAAGAAGATCGTTATTATTACGCTCAAGATGATAAACCTATGGAACAACGAGTCATTACTAACTATGACCACCCTAATGCGTTTGAACACCACCTATTAAAAATTCACTTAGAAAAATTACTCATGGGTGAGAATATCGAGTACCCGGAATATTGTTATGCGACACATACTCGCAAACCAAATACACAGACGGTTTCTCCTGCCCCCATTATTGTCATCGAAGGAATAATGCTACTGGCGGCTCCTGAATTACAAGCATTGTATGACTTGACGTTATTTGTCGATACCCCATTAGATATTTGTTTATTACGTAGAATGCTACGTGATACTCAGGAGCGTGAACGCTCTGTCGAATCAGTTGCCACTCAGTACCAGGCAACGGTTAAACCCATGTATCATGAATTCATCGAACCTAATCGCCATCGTGCAGATATGATTATTACTCAAGGCGGGGATAATCAAGCTGCTTTGAATGTAGTCTCACATCACGTACAATCACAACTAAATTTAGCCAACCAACAATAATTATAGGCTGTTAATATGACTGGAATCATCGGTGTCATTACCTTGCTAGTGATCGCATTTGCGCTCAGTAATAACAAACGCGCCATCAATTGGCACACTGTTGTAGGAGCCTTCATAATTCAGGTACTCATCGCCTTATTCATCCTTTATTTTGAACCTGGTATTGCCGCCTTATTAGCGCTTACTGACTTTGTGGCTGGTGTGATTGCTTATGCTGACGAAGGTATCAATTTTGTGTTTGGTTCAGTAGGCAATAAATCATTGGGATTTATTTTTGCCTTTAATGTCCTACCGGTAATTATCTTTTTCTCAGCACTGATTACGGTGTTGTACCATTTAGGCATAATGAAATTCATTATCAATATTATCGGCGGAGGCCTACAGAAGATCCTAGGCACTAGTCGCCCTGAATCGATGTCTGCCGCGGCAAATATTTTTGTTGGTCAAACTGAAGCCCCTCTCATTGTCCGTCCTTTTATCCCCCAAATGACCCAATCTGAACTTTTTGCCGTGATGGTGGGTGGTCTTGCTTCTATTGCAGGTTCAATTATGGCTGGATATGCGGGAATTGGTGTCGAGCTTAAATATCTACTTGCGGCGAGTTTCATGGCCGCACCCGCGGGATTATTGATGGCTAAAATCATGGTCCCGGAAGTCGACACACCCAATAACAATTTAGACCAAGTGAATGGTGAGGATACAACTTATGCCAATATTTTTGATGCGGCGGCATCAGGGGCATCATCGGGTTTACAACTGGCACTTAACGTCGGCGCGATGTTATTAGCATTCGTTGCTCTAATCGCACTGTTCAACGGTGTCATTGGCTGGACGGGTGAATTATTTGGCTTTGAAGAGCTCACTTTTGAACAGATTTTAGGTTACCTCATGGCACCAATAGCTTGGGCAATAGGCGTAGATTGGTCGGAAGCACAAATTGCAGGCAGTTTTATTGGGCAAAAGATTGTGGTTAATGAATTTGTGGCGTATTTAAACTTTGTGGAAGTGTCAGAACAGCTTTCAACAAAATCTCAAGCAATTATCACATTTGCACTCTGCGGATTTGCTAACTTCTCATCTATTGCAATTTTAATGGGTGGATTAGGGGCAATGGCACCTAATCGTCGCAAAGATATCGCACGCCTAGGTCTTAAAGCCGTATGTGCTGCGACCTTAGCGAACTTAATGTCTGCCGCTTTAGCCGGTTTATTCCTATCATTTTAATTAAGGGGTAATTTAATGACTCAAATTACGTTAGAAGCTGTCGATTATAAAGCTGATGATGCCAAAGAAAAATTTGTTCAGTCACTGCGTGATACAGGGTTTGGGGTCTTAAAAAACCATCCTGTAGAACAAGCGTCCGTCCAAGCAATATATGATAAATGGCAAGGCTGGTTTGACCAAGACCCTATTATCAAAGAACAAAGCTTATATAATAAAGGCACCCAAGATGGATTTTTCCCAGCCCGCATTTCAGAAACAGCTAAAGGTTTTACCCAAAAAGATATTAAAGAATACTTTCATTACTATCCATGGGGCCAATGTCCCAAGTCCTATAAAGCACAATTAGATGAGTATTATCAAGCAACTACTGAATTTGCAGCTGAATTATTGAGCTGGATTGAAGCATTATCCCCGCCAGAAGTCGCTGTAAACTATCAAGAGCCATTATCTAGTATGATTGACGGCTCAGATCAGACGCTATTGCGAGTATTACATTATCCTCCATTTGTGGGTGATGAAGAAGTAGGTGCTATTCGCGCCGCGGCTCATGAAGATATTAATTTGATCACGATCTTACCGGCGGCAAATGAACCAGGACTTCAAGTCCGACTTAAAGATGGTCAATGGATCGATGTACCCAGTGATTTTGGATATCTCATTGTCAATATCGGAGATATGTTACAAGAAGCTTCTGGCGGCTATTTCCCTTCGACATCCCATCGGGTTATTAATCCTGAAGGAGCAGATATGAGCAAGTCTCGCATCTCATTACCTTTATTTCTGCACCCTCGCCCAGATGTTATCTTATCT
Source organism: Glaciecola sp. HTCC2999 (assembly GCA_949498985.1). Lineage (GTDB taxonomy): Bacteria > Pseudomonadota > Gammaproteobacteria > Enterobacterales > Alteromonadaceae > Opacimonas. The sequence goes on along the minus strand of CATECQ010000061.1, from coordinate 2,553 downwards.
AAGCGCCATACAGCAAAAAGTTATTTACATGAACGCTTAACTGAACTGGGTGTCATTTAAACGACTATAGAATCAACTGGCAGAGCTGAATTGCTCTGCTGGACTGCTGACTAAACTTCCCACTTCTAATACTGGAGCAGCATCGAGCATTTGCGCATCCATCATAGTGGCGATGCGTTGCATTGTAGCCACCATCTGTGATTGCTCCCACTCTTGTAAACTGTTGAAGCGGTTTAAAAAATGCTCTTGCAAAGGTAGTGGCGCTTTATCTAATAATAACTGACCTGCGTCGGTTAAGAATACCCCGACTTTCCTTTTATCTTGTGTGCTACGAACACGTGTCACATGGCCACGTGACTCCATACGGTCTAAAATACTGGTCACCGTCGCAGGGGATAATGTAATGCTTTGCGCTATTTGTTTAACCATCACCCCTGGATTTTTACCCACTTGCTGTAATACGATTAATTGAGGGCCAGTTAACCCTGCGTCACGACTTAACTCCTTGGAGCGCATATCGATAGCTCTAATTACTTTGCGTAACGCGACTAATAATTCTTCATCTTTTTGCATGTCTGGGAATACTCTTATTTTAATAAGTGAAGGAAATGGACGTGCTTTTGATACTGCTCAACAACATCGTTAATAATACAATCTTCAGACCAACTCATAATATCATAATCCTGACCACCTTCAGCCAGATGAACTTCAGCACGATAATAACTTTGCTCCTCATCTTGTTCACATCCTTCCTCCAATAGGTCTGGCTGTAAATGTGTTCGCGCGCGTACCGCATAAATAAAATCAGGTTGGTCCACATGACTTACGGTCAATACAACACGATCAGTTTCTGTCGTCACCGCAGTAGCGATTTGATTATTATTTAATTCTTTAGAGACCTGCTTCAATGCCGGCGCTACATTCTTCACCAAAAACGATAATACTTTTGTTTTGGAAGGAAAATCAACAATGGTGGCCAAACGCTCTCGCCAATCTCCAAAATTCGTGGTGGGAGATTGCATCCCAATACTCATGGATTGCTGTTTTGTCGATTCAATACGTAATGCGGTGAACATCCCATATATGGCAACGATTAACACGACGGTAAAAGGTAAAGCACTCACAATCGACATTGTTTGTAACGCTGACAACCCGCCATTTAATAACAGGATAGTCGCGACTACACCAATACCTAAGGTCCAGTAAAAACGCTGCCACAATGGCGTATTGTTTTCGCCATAGCTCGATAACATGTCAACCACCATTGCTCCTGAGTCACATGAAGTCACAAAGAAAATAATGACCATGATCAGTCCAATGAACGAAATCACTTGGGTCATAGGTAAGTTTTCAAGAAAAGCGAACAGTGCTAAGGATGAATCCGCAGCGACTGTATCGGCTAATTGAGTGACCCCTTGGACATGAATTAAATCAATCGCGCTATTGCCAAAAAAGGTCATCCACGCAAAGGTAAAACCAGATGGGATCAACAATACCCCAATCAAAAATTCACGAATAGTCCGACCACGTGAAATGCGCGCAATAAACATGCCGACAAATGGCGACCATGCTAACCACCATGCCCAATAAAAGATTGTCCAACCCCCTAACCAATCGGTTTTTTGATAAGCAAACAAATTGAATGTGTTATGCACAATATCAGAAAGATAAGCACCGGTGTTTTGTACTAATGCTTGTAGTAAAAATAAGCTAGGTCCGGCGATCAAGACAAAGAGTAGTAATCCAACCGCCATGATCATATTTAATTGAGACAGACGTTTAATGCCTTTATCTAAACCACTACAAACAGAAATTAGCGCCATGGCAATAATGAAAACAATAATCATTAACTGCACACTTTGATTCACTTCAACATCAAACAGGTAATTCAGGCCGGAGTTAATCTGCATGACACCAAAGCCTAGACTCGTGGTCACCCCAAAAATAGTGCTGATCACTGCAAATGCATCGATAATATCACCGCGCCATGTATAAATTTTATCACCTATTAAGGGGTGCAATGCAGAGCGCAGGGTTAATGGTAGATTATGACGAAATGAAAAATATGCCAATATAAGTGCAACCACAGCATATATTGCCCAACCATGTAATCCCCAATGGAAAAATGTCATTTTTAAGGCTTCACGTGTTGCTTCTACTGAATAAGGATCGGCAGTAGGAGGCGCAACATAATGCATGACAGGTTCAGCCACCCCGAAAAACATCAAACCAATCCCCATACCAGCTGAAAATAACATTGCTAGCCAGCTTAACTGACTGTAATCGGCCTCAGCATGGTCAGGCCCTAATTTAATATGTCCATGTCGTGACGCACATAGATAGACTACAGCCACTAAAATACCCGCGACAGACAAAACGTAAAACCAACCAGCAGTGTTGATTAAAGTCTGTTGAACCTCACTAAATAACGTTTCCATATACTCTGGAAATAAGACTGTAATACCGACTAATAGCAATATTACGAGGCTGGCGCTGACAAACACGCCAGGATTCAATTTATTCGCATTAAAATTAATTGCAGGGATTTTTATC
>CATECQ010000060.1 GCA_949498985.1 Glaciecola sp. HTCC2999 | reverse complement strand
CCAGGTCCTTATGATGATTGGGCAATTAATTATGGTTACTCGCAAGCACTTGATGATAGCGCTGCAGAGGCACAACGACTAGCATCGATTCTTAACCGTTCAACTGAAGCAGGACTCGCTTTTGGGAATGATGCAGATGATATGCGTGCTGCAGGTCGTCATATCGATCCTCGAATTATGACCGGTGATATGTCATCTGATGCTGTGACCTATGCGGAAAACTACATTGAGCGCTTACATCATGAAGCCACTAAGTTACAAGATAAAGTGTTACAACCCGGTGAGAGCCATCAAGACCTCGTTGTCGCAGCAAATGTAATTGCAGGAAGTATGGCGGTGCAAACCCGCGTGATATCTCGTTATATCGGAGGCATTCATATTAACCGCGCTGTCGTTGGTCAACCTGGATATAACCAGCCCTTTACACCAGTACCACGTGAGACTCAAGAACAAGCGATGCAAGCGCTGAGCAAGCATTTATTTGCGCCTAATGCGATTGATGATATAGAGCCGTTACTTCCATTTTTACAACAACAACGTCGTGGTTTCTCACATTACGGACGCAATGAAGATCCTAAGCCGCATGATTTATTATTAAATATGCAAAAACGTGTTTTTAATCATGTATTACATCCACGTGTGTTACAACGTATTACAGATAGTACGCGCTACGGCAACACCTATCCGTTAAGTGATGTGATGAGCGATTTGACGGATGCTATTTTTGCCGATGACCTGCGCAATAATGTCAATTCTTACCGACAGAATTTACAGGTAGAATACGTTGAGCGTTTGATTCGTATCGCCGGTCTCGAAAAAAGCAGTCAATACGATAAGATTGCACAGGCCACTGCTTTGTATAATCTTAAAGCACTGAACGATAAGTTATCGACAAAACGAGGAAATACCGCGACCAAAATCCACCGTACTTTCTTGCAAGACCGTTTAGCACGTGCTTTTCATAAAAGTAAGTCATAAATAATTAGTACAGCCTGATTGCGACTTTGCACAGTCGCACCGTTAAACAAGGAAATGCCGGGTCAATGCACCCTGTATTTCCTTTTTTTGTGCAAAAAATTTGTTTACTCGTGACATTTTCAGTAGCATGAAAGTATGAAAATACTTCCACACCAATGCTACCAGCCTATTACTATTTCCAATGAATTAGTGACTCCCAATACGCATTTAATCTTATTAGTGTCTGAGCGGTCTTTAGCAACGGCCTTGTCAGTATTTGAGCATACCACTCAACAGCATATTAAAAAGGTGCTCAGCACCCTTGCTTCACCGTTTGAAAAGGGTATCCACGTTTCCATTAGTTGCCCAATAAATACTGAGCTGTTATCGCTAACGTTAATCTGTTTGCCACCCAAATTGCCAGAAGATAAATTATTCAATCTAGTGAAGAAATCGGCTGATGGACTCAGTATTGACAGTTCAAGTACCGTCAGAATAGCGGATATGGTTGAGCATATTGAATCTATCAACTTGAGCCTATTCACCCATTTCATTCAATTATTTTATCGTTTTGATGTCTTCAAAACAGCTAAACCTGACTTTTCTGTTCCACAAATTGAGATATATTCAGCCGCTGAACCTGTGGATTGTTTGGCAGAGCTTAACGCCTTAAACCATGGCATGTGGTTGACCAAGGATTTAGCTAATTTGCCTGCCAATATTTGTACTCCGGCCTACCTTGCTCAGCAATCACGATTACTTGCTGACAGTTTTGACACACTGACGACTGAGATATATGACGCACCAGCCATCGCAGCACTGGGAATGGGCGCATATACAGCCGTGGGTCGCGGCAGTGTAAACCCTGCCCATATGTCAGTTATACATTACCAAGGAGGCGAAGGAGAACCGATTGTGCTGATTGGGAAAGGGGTAACCTTCGATGCTGGCGGTATCACCTTGAAAAAGGCCAATGGGATGGGGCATATGACTTATGATATGTGTGGTGCTGCGACTATTATTGGGATCATGCATATTATTGCCCAACTAGCATTACAGGTTAATGTAATTGGCATCGTAGCGGCAGTTGAAAATCTACCCGATGGCGATGCCTATCGACCCGGTGACATTATTACAACGATGTCAGGGCAGACTGTCGAAATTATGAGTACGGATGCTGAAGGACGCCTAGTCATTGCTGATGTGATGACCTTTGCGCAACGATTTACACCAAAAGCCATGATTGATATTGCAACATTAACCGGTGCTGCTATCCAAAGTCTTGGTCATGTGGGTAGTTTAATGGTCAGTAACCATGAAAAATTAGCACAGCAATTATTAACCGCAAGTGAAGTCGGGATGGATAAAACCTGGCAAATGCCGTTATGGGATGAATACCAAGAAGCCTTAGATAGTCAGCATGCAGATATGCTCAATGCTGGGGTAAACTCCCCGGGTGCAATTAGCGCCGGGTGTTTTCTATCTCGCTATGCGAATAAGGTACCTTGGGCGCATCTAGATGTTGCAGGTACTGCTTTTATGCATGGGGTGGGTAATTCTGCGACAGGTCGACCATTGCCATTATTACTACAGTATTTAAAAATGAGCAGTAAATAGGGAATTTAGAATGAGATAATCCCCTCCTAAAGGAGGATGTTTTTTTGGATTCAAATCTGTAATATACTAATTGTTAATACAACGTAAATAACGGAGAAATACTATGTGGACTAAACCTCAGTACAATGAAATGCGTCTTGGCTTTGAAGTAACGCTTTATATCAGCAATCGCTAAGCACCCATTTATTTTTTGTTAAAAGGTTGCCAATAGGCAGCCTTTTTTGTTCTTAAAGGAACATTATGTATATCTTAATTTTAGGTTCGGGTGCTGGCGGTGGTGTTCCACAATGGAATTGCCACTGTGATAATTGTGCAGGTTGTCGCAATAAAACCTTACCGGTACGTGAGCGCACTCAATCTAGCATCGCTGTTTCAAGTAATCGCAAAGATTGGGTGTTAATTAATGCTTCTCCCGATATTCGCCAACAAATTAATCAATCGCCTTTATTATGGCCAGCTAATGGCCAACAGCGCGGCACTGCAATTAAGTCGATTATCTTAACCGATAGTCAAATTGACCATACAACCGGGTTACTGACTTTACGTGAAGGCTTACCATTACCAGTGTACTGCACCGATGTGGTATATGAAGATTTAAGTACCGCCTTTCCAGTCTTCCCTATGCTGAAACACTGGCATGGTGGATTACAACGCCATCCAATTGGCACGACTCATGAGCCTGGGTTTCAGGTAGAAGGCGTATCAGGTTTAACGTTTCATCCTGTGGTTTTGGAATCTAATGCCCCCCCTTATTCAAAATATCGCGATAATATTGTGGATGGGAATAATATTGGTTTACAAATTGTCGATGATGCCACCGGCAAAAGTGTTTTTTATGCGCCAGGTTGTGTCCAAGCCAGTGATTTAGTCAAAAATATGCTTGAACAATCTAGCTGTGCTTTATTTGACGGTACACTATGGCTGGATGATGAAATGATCCAAAAAGGATTCAGCAATCGACTCGGTTCACAGATGGGCCACATGCCTGTAAATGGTCCAGATGGCACTGTCGCTTTATTGCAAAAGTACGATATTGAACGGAAAATTTTAATCCATATTAATAACACCAACCCAGTACTGGATGAGTCTTCAACTGCCAATGCATATTTGCGTGATAATGGTATTGAGCTAGCCTACGATGGTATGCAAATTACGATTTAAGGAGATTTTCATGACGAAGCAAGCACCTTGGTCACGCGATGAGTTTGAGGCAAAACTCCGCGCTAAAGGCGAGTATTATCATATTTATCACCCTTTTCATGTTGCAATGAATAAAGGAGAATGCACCCAAGAGCAAATCCAAGGTTGGGTCGCAAACCGCTTTTTTTATCAATTAGCGATTCCAGTAAAAGATGCCGGTATCATGGCGAACTGCTGGGATTTACAAACACGTCGTAAATGGATCCAACGCATTTTAGATCATGATGGCGCTCCTGAAGATACTTCAATGGGGGGAATTGAAGCTTGGTTACGCTTGGGTGAAGCGGTAGGCTTAAATCGTGAAGATATGCTCAATGAGCGGTTTTTGTTACCTGGAGTAAAGTTTGCGGTCGGGGCCTATATTAACTTCACGCGCAAAGCGAGCTGGGAAGAAGCGGCGTGTTCTTCACTCACCGAAATGTTTGCACCCGAAATCCATCAAAGTCGTCTCGATACTTGGCCCACTCATTATAAGTGGATTGACCCAGAGGGCTTTTCTTATTTTCAAATGCGTTTAAATCAAGCACGTCGTGATGTACAGCATGGTTTAGAGATTACCTTAGACTACTTTGAAACACGCAAACAACAAGAGCGTGCATTAAATATTCTGCAATTCAAACTTGATGTCTTATGGAGTATGGCTGATAGTATTAGCCTGGCGTATGAGTTTAACCGCAAACCTTTTGGTGCGGTAACTGATCAAAATATTTCCCACAAAGGCTTTATGTAATGACGATCCCTAAACTCAATCCTTTATACAAATTTCAATTTGAAAAATCTCAAGATGCATTTGTACTGTTATATCCTGAAGGGATGATTACACTCAATGGTAGCGCTGGAGAAATCATGCAAATGGTCAATGGCCAAAGAGACATCGACACGATTATTCATGATTTAATGATTAAATTTCCAGAGGCCGAGGGCATCGACAACGATATCAACGAGTTTTTAGAGCACGCATTTGCGAAAAAGTGGATCAAATATGTCGAGTAAACCTGTGTTAAAAGCCGATGTCAAAAATCCTTTATGGCTGCTTGCCGAGCTGACATATGATTGTCCGTTGCATTGTCCATACTGCTCGAATCCGGTACAAATGACGGAACGTAAGGATGAATGTGATACCCAAACTTGGAAAAAAGTATTGACGGAAGCACGCGAAATGGGCGCTGTCCAACTCGGTTTTTCCGGAGGAGAACCGTTACTGCGCAAAGATTTAGAGATACTCGTTGCACATGCTAGTGAACTGGGATTCTATACAAACTT
>CATECQ010000059.1 GCA_949498985.1 Glaciecola sp. HTCC2999 | reverse complement strand
GGGTGGACGATGGGGTTCGAACCCACGACCGCCGGAATCACAATCCGGAGCTCTACCAACTGAGCTACGCCCACCATTGTTATTCGCCGTTGAAAGCGGTGCGCATATTAAGTTGATAGCTGTAAAGTGTCAAGATTTAATTATTAAATTTGTCTATAAATTCACTTTTTTATTATTCTAGTTTTATTCGTTTTCTATGCGTACAAGTCCGTTAGAATTAATTCGATAGTGCTGCTTGGCATTGTCTATTGTTTCTTGGCGATGTGCGATCTGGATTTGAGTCATTTCTAAGTGTTTGATTTGATTTATAATCATACATTCCGTCTCTTTGTCTAATGCGCTTGTGGCCTCATCTAAAAATAGAATGTGAGGTTGCTGATAAAGTGCTCTTGCTAAAAGAATACGTTGGATTTGCCCGCCTGATAATTGTGCACCAAGTTCACCGATAAATGTATTAAGTCCCATTGGTAATGTGTTAATCAAATCATCTAACCGACACTTCTGTAATAGTTTATATATTTTTTTATCATCCGGTTGTTCATCAAACAACGTAATATTTTCAGCGATGCTCCCTGCCAACAATATATCATCTTGCATAACCGTGGCTATTTGAGAACGATAAGCGATCAGTCCTAGTTGAGTAATATCCACCCCATTGTATTTGACACTCCCACTGGTTGGTATAATCAAACCCAACATGATTTTTAATAATGTCGTTTTACCTCCACCTGAAGGACCCGAAATGACCAATTTATCACCGGCAGTCACTTTAAGGTTGATATTGTTTAATATCCGTTGTTCAGAACCTGAGTAGTGAAAGGAAACATTTTCTAATACCAGTTCACCGCCCACATTAAGACCCGATGTAGATGCTTGATCCGACCTAAATGCATCATTAAAAACCGATTGAGGTAACATTTGCTGGGCATAAAGGTGTGTTTGAATAGGCGTTTTGACTATGTCGCTTAACCGCTCTATATGCATTTTTAGCATTCTAAACGCGATTACTTGCTCGACTAAATTAGCAATTCGCTGGGTAAACATCGTTTTATAGGTAATAAAAGCTAACATCATCCCCATGGTTAAATTTTGCTCCATTACCATCATTGTTGCTACCATGATGATAATAATATTTTCAAATCCAAAAATAAGCTTATTCGCTGTTTCGAACCCAATATTCCAACGACTTATCACAATGCTAGCATTCAATGAATCTACAAAATGATTCGCCCACAGCTGTTTTCGTCTATCCGTTTGATTAAACAAATTAATGGTTTGGTTTGCCCGTAAATTTTCTAAGAAAAGCGTTTCGGCTTTTGCACTGTTTTCAAGTTGTAATAATGTCGCCTGACGTAACGGCTGAAAGAAAAACCACCTAATCAAACCATACAAAAGCATGAAACTGACCACTATTAGAGTTAACTCCCAGGCATACATTAGCATTACCCCCACAACACTGATGACCATGATGCCATCAACAATGGTTTCAGTAATCCCAGCACTCATACGCTCGTTAATTGCGTTCACCGAACCGAAGCGAGATGCAATATCACCCAAGTGTCTTTGCACAAAAAAATCATGTGGGAGTTTGAGCAAATGACTCATCACATTATCACTCAAACTTAATGCTAATAAGGCAGTGCATCGTGTAATAATCCAACTACGCAAGACATTTATCATGGCTGTAAATATCAACACCCCACTAAAGCCACAGGCTAAGGTGAACAACATGCTTTTATCAAAAGTCAGTAAGACTTCATCAATTATCCATTGCAAATAATAGGGCGTAGATAAGGCTAATAATTGTAGCATCATACTAAGAAAACCAATTTGCCATAATGTCCTGCCTAGCCCATGAGCTTTCTGCCATAGCTCTTTAAAGTGAAGACTATCAACGGCCTTTTGCTTGGTAAAAGCAATCATTGGTTCAACACTTAACGCAATACCTGTGAAATGCATTGATAACTCAGCTCGAGTGAGCTTTTTAAAGCCCGAAGCAGGATCGTTAATATAAAAAATCGGGTTTTTACTCTGTTTGATTTTAGTAAGCACAACAAAATGCTGTAAATCCCAATGTAAGATACAAGGTAATGTTAATGTTGCCAGCTCATCTATCTCACATCGGAATGCACGCGAGGTTAACTCATTCAATGCTGCTAGCTGACTCAGTTGTAATAAATTCATACCTTGTAAACTGTAATTATTTTGAACACATTGCTGACGTATTGTTGACATGGTCAACACTTTTCCATGATGACTACTAATCATCGCAATGCATGCCGGCCCACATTCAGCTGTTTGTTGTTGTAGAATTAATGGTGTGGATGGTGACCAGTGAAATAACAGTGCTTTAGACATGCGTTTTCTCCACCAGGTAGTCTTTTTGGCTAAATGATTGGGTCAATTTAAGCCATATTTTTTGCCATAAAGGATATTGTTCAATGACCACTAATGCTGTGAAATTCATACCACTGGTTAGGGTAATCGCCTGCTTTCGCTTGGTCGCACGCCACTCATTAGGTATAGCTACTAATGCATGTAAACCTGTTGAATGTGTTTGAAACGAAGGGGTATCAATACTTTTTATTGTGGTCGTTAATTGTCCATAAAAGGTGTGCGGGTACGATGACATTTGTAAATGCACAGACTGGTGTGTGTCAATATCGGCGCTCATAGTACTAGGTATGACTAATCTTCCCACTAATTCACCCCGCTCAGGGACTAATAACCCTAAAGGTTCATGATGAAATATTGTTTCGCCTTCGTTTAGCAATAATCGAGTAATAATGCCGTCTTTGGGTGCAGTAATCACCGCGGACGTTTGAAATTTCAAAGCTTGAAGTTTAGTGAGATTTTGTAATAAGTGAGCGGCTACATTTGCAAGTTGTTCATCTTTATCTGCCACTAGGTTGACAACCTGCTGCTTGAATAAGGCTAACTGTGACTCACGCTCAATTAAAGTTTGTTCAACGTCTAATCTTCGACTTTTTATGGATCTTAGTGCAATGTGATGTTGTTCGATTTGATGACTACTCACCATACGTTTATTAAATAAAGATTGCATGCGTTGATGTTGCGTCTGCTGAGCTAAATAATCAGCAGTCAATAATAGAAGCTGTTCACGGAGGTTCTTGATCACTCGTTGAGTATTTTCGGTAGATTGTTCGAGATACTGTTTTTGAGCATTAAAACGGCTATCAATATTGGCTTGTTGACTTAATAAACGAGCTTGGAGTGAGGTGTATTGTGCCTGTTGTAATTCAATGTCTGCAGTCGTGAATCCAGATGAGGGAAGCATATTAATAGTAAACAATGCTTGTCCCTGCACCACGTTTTGATTGGGAGTGATGTGAATGTCACTGATAATTCCTTGATAAGGACTTACAATGGGAAACTCACCTTGAGCATATTGCGTAACACCTTGTATCGCTCTTGTCTGTTCATATTGACGCGTTAACACCCACGAGGTTAACCATACAAATGACACACAAGATAACCAGACCAGTATCGTTAAATGGCGATTTACTGGAATCAAATGGTGACCAATGACTGTTTGTTTTTGTGCGTTAATCGCTGCCTGTCTAAATAAACCCAAAATGATAAATTCCTAATCAGAATGAACCATTGGGTATAAATTTTATTATGGAATTTAGCGAGTAAATCTAGTCATTAGGTAAGGTAAAACCGATCTTAGGGCGGTGAAAAACCATTCACCGCTCATCGACATGCTAAATAAAAGCAGTGTAACGTATTAGATAATAAGTGATTAGCATAAATGGCGAGGACGGCAGGATTCGAACCTGCGACCGTCTGCTTAGAAGGCAGATGCTCTATCCAGCTGAGCTACGCCCTCGCAATGGGCATATAATGGATATGCTGGGAAATAATGG
>CATECQ010000058.1 GCA_949498985.1 Glaciecola sp. HTCC2999 | reverse complement strand
TGGTCGGTCATGAGTGTGATTACATCCTACTTCAAAGGTTATAAGCCAGATTTTAAACTAGCTTCAATAAATTTATTTAAATTACCGTCTAAGACAGCTTGAGTATTACGGGTTTCTACCCCGGTGCGCAAGTCTTTGATCCGTGAATCATCTAAGACATAAGAGCGAATTTGACTGCCCCAACCGATGTCCGATTTACTATCTTCCAGCGCTTGTTTTTCTTCGTTCTGTTTTTGCAATTCATATTCATATAGCTTAGCTTTAAGCTGTTTGAATGCTTGGTCTTTGTTTTTATGCTGAGAACGGTCGTTTTGGCACTGCACCACGATATTGGTAGGTAAATGCGTGATCCTAACGGCAGAGTCTGTCCGGTTAACGTGCTGACCACCCGCACCAGAGGCCCGGTAGGTATCAATGCGTAAATCCGATGGGTTAATATCAATATCGATATCATCGTTAATCTCAGGATAAATAAACGCTGACGCAAAAGACGTATGCCGGCGATTGCCTGAATCAAACGGCGACTTACGTACTAAACGGTGCACCCCAGTTTCGGTGCGCAACCAGCCAAACGCATACTCGCCGCCAAAGCGGATGGTAGCAGATTTAATGCCGGCCACGTCCCCATCGGAAACCTCAATCAGTTCGGTCTTAAAGCCATTTTCTTCGCCCCAACGCAAATACATACGCAGGAGCATATTCGCCCAGTCTTGCGCCTCGGTGCCCCCTGAACCTGACTGAATATCCAAATAACAGTCATTAGCATCATTGGGCTTGGCAAACATGCGACGAAATTCGAGTAGCTCAAGGTGTTTAATCAGTTCGGCTAATTCCGCTTCCGCTTCAGCAAAGGTATCTTCATCTTCAGCTTCTATAGCCAGCTCAAGTAAGCCTTCAACATCCTCAACACCTTGGTCGAGGATCACAATCGTCTCAACCACTTGCTCGAGTGCGACTTTTTCTTTGCCCAGAGCTTGAGCTCGATCGGGTTCATTCCAGACCGCAGAGTCTTCTAGCTCTCGGTTAACTTCTTCGAGACGTTCTTGTTTAGCATCGAAGTCAAAGATACCCCCGAAGCGATATTGTTCGCTCGCGGATATCAGCTAAACTCGCAGTAATAGGATTCGTTTCAAACATATATAGCGATTCAATAGTTGAAAATTTTGATGCCGAATAATAGCGAATTATCAATAAAATTGATACTTACATTTTGTCTAATGTCGCTATCCCTAACAAACCTAAACCATGAGCCAGAGTCTGACTGCATAGCGCGCACAGTGCCAATCGAGAGGCTCTATCCACCTCACTCACATCTTCTTTAAGAATAGGACAAGCTTCATAAAATTTCATGTATAAACTGGCCAACTCATACAAATACGAACATAACACATGAGGCGTTGCTTCCTGTGCCATCAGCTCAAGCGTATCTTGGTATTGTAATAGTTTCGTTGCCAAGGCTTTTTCTTGAGGGGCCTGGATCACAATATTGTCATTGCAACATTCAATGGTGGTATTGGCTTTGTTAAATATACTTTGAATACGGGTATACGCATATTGTAAATACGGCGCAGTATTTCCTTCAAAGCTTAACATCGCATCCCAATCAAAAATATAATCAGTCGTACGGTTTTTACTTAAATCCGCATATTTCACCGCACCAATACCAATTTTATTCGCCATATCCGATAACGTGTCTGCTGAGAAATCATTCTCGCGAGTCCCTAATAGTGACTGGGCACGTTCTACCGCTTCATCCAACAAATCAATGAGCTTTACTGTGCCACCAGTACGCGTTTTAAAGGGTTTACCGTCTTTACCCAACATCATCCCAAAAGGGCAATGCTGGTATTGTTCATCATCCGCTAAAAAGCCGGCTTTACGCGCAACAATCTCAGTTTGTTTGAAATGCAATGCCTGGCGTGCATCAGTGAAAATTAAAGTACGCTGCGCCGCTAACTGGCCTTTACGATAGCGAATGGCGGCTAAATCAGTCGTGGCATACAAATACCCACCACCCGATTTTTGTACAATATAAACTGCAGGTTTACCGTTTTTATCCGCTAACTCCTCAAGGAAAACCACCTGTGCGCCGGCATCTTCAACGGCAACACCTTGTGCTTTTAGTTCAGTGATAACATTCGCTAAATCCGGGTTATAAGCGGACTCTCCCATCACATGCTCACGGGTTAACGACACATTCAGTTTCTCATAGACTTCTTCTGAATGGGCGATTGAGACATCAATGAAATTTTGCCACAGGGCTAAACACTCCTCATCACCGCCTTGGAGTTTGACCACAAATTCACGAGCTCGGTCAGCGAAACCGTCTTCGGCATCAAAACGCACTTTAGCTTGACGATAAAAGTCTTCTAAATCAGACAGAGCCGTTTCAGCTACTTCGTTAGCTTGGAGCTTGTCATTCAAGTGTGCCAGTAACATCCCAAACTGCGTCCCCCAATCCCCCATGTGATTTTGACGTAGGACATTGTGTCCCATAAATTCCAGAACTTTGGCTACCGCATCCCCAATAATGGTAGAACGCAAATGCCCCACATGCATTTCTTTAGCCAGGTTAGGTGCCGAATAATCCACCACAATATGTTGCTGAGGCTGGGTATCAATCCCTAAGCGCTCATCCGCTAATACTTGATTGGCTTGCTGGGCGAGCCATGCATTAGATAAATGGATATTAATAAAACCCGGGCCGGCAATGTCACATTGCTGAGCAATATCATCCAGTTCCACCACATCTAAAATTTGTTGGGCAACGTCACGTGGTGAACAGCGCAGGCGTTTAGCTAAACCCATCGCCCCATTAAACTGGTATTCACCAAATTCAGGACGCGTACTTTTACTGACAGGCACTGGCGCATCAGCAGCGTCAAGTTTGGCTAGGGCGGCGGTAAAACGCTCAACTAAAATAGCTTGGATATTCATAATAGCTCTTTATTCAAAATTATTGTTCGCGAGTCGCGGTAAAATTAATATCAGGATAACGCTCTAACGCAAGCGATAAATTCACCATCGTAGGCGCAATATACGTGAGGTTATCGCCCCCATCTAACGCCAGATTAGCTTGTGCTTTGCGGCGGAACTCATCCACTTGACGATCATCACCATAGACCCAACGGGCTGTGGCCACCGAAACATGCTCGTAAATGGCATCGACGTTATATTCCGCTTTTAAACGCGCAACAACGACATCAAACTGCAGCACACCCACCGCGCCAACAATCAAATCATTATTCATTAAGGGACGAAAAACTTGTACTGCGCCCTCTTCTGATAACTGGATCAGTCCTTTTTGAAGCTGTTTCATTTTCAAAGGATCTTTGAGGCGAATACGTTTAAATAGCTCTGGGGCAAAGTTTGGAATACCGGTAAAACGGACATCTTCACCCGCGGTAAATGTATCGCCGATCCGAATAGAACCATGATTATGTAAGCCGATGATATCGCCCGCATACGCCTCTTCTAATAGTGCTCTATCTCCCGCTAGAAAGGTCAAAGCATCCGATACGCGGACATCTTTACCAATACGGGTATGACGCATTTTCATGCCTTTAGCATACTTACCTGAAACGATGCGACAAAAAGCAATCCGATCACGGTGTTTAGGATCCATATTCGCCTGGATTTTGAAAATAAAGCCGGTGAATTTTTCTTCCTCCGCGCTTACTTCCCGGACCTCAGTCACACGTGCTTGGGGTTTTGGCGCCCATTCAACCAAACCATCTAACATATGGTCCACACCAAAGTTACCTAAGGCCGTCCCAAAAAATACTGGGGTCAGCTGCCCATCTAGAAATAACGCTTGGTCAAATTCATTTGATGCGCCCATGACTAAATCCAATTCTTCACGTAATTGGCTGGCTAAATCGCTGCCGATCGCCTCATCTAATTCCGGATTATCTAAGCCTTTTACCACACGCAACTCTTGAATGATATGTCCTTGACCCGTGGCATACAAAAACGTTTCATCACGCTGAATGTGGTACACCCCTTTAAATAATTTGCCACATCCAATGGGCCAAGTGATCGGCGCACATGCGATATTGAGCTCAGTTTCTACCTCGTCCAATAATTCCATCGGATCCAGAATATCGCGATCAAGTTTGTTCATAAACGTAATGATTGGGGTATCTCGTAAACGCGTCACTTCCATCAGCTTACGCGTCCGATCTTCAACACCTTTAGCTGCATCAATTACCATTAAACATGAATCAACCGCGGTGAGTGTGCGATAAGTATCTTCAGAGAAATCCTCGTGTCCAGGGGTATCCAGAAGATTGACTAGCTTTTGGCCATACGGAAACTGCATGACCGAGGTCGAAACTGAAATCCCCCGCTCTTTTTCCATATCCATCCAATCAGATTTGGCATGTTGACCTGATTTTTTTCCTTTGACCGTACCGGCTTTTTGTAAGGCGTTACCAAACAACAACACCTTTTCGGTGATGGTCGTTTTACCCGCATCGGGGTGCGAGATGATCGCGAACGTTCTTCGCTTATTAATTTCATTCAGAAAATCGGCATTTGCCATGTCTGTAAATTCCTTTTTTGCCCCCATTTCATAGGACATTCAAAAATTTGGTGACGCATTATAGCAAGATTTTCAGATACTATAAATGAAACCCTAACATTGCTGGTTAAAACACCAGAATTTAGCGATAAATATCAAAATTTTGCAACAGAGTATACACTAACAAATTAATTCAACTTCCCAGCGTTTCCATGGAGGTTCCATTGCAAAACCGCGCGTTATTTGTTCTAATATTTATCCCTACGTTTTTAATCGCACTCTTTTTTATTGGGACGATTTTTAATGAAGTTGAAAAAAATAAATCATTAGCCAAACAGCAGATTATTATCAGTGTCGATAACCAAATCCAGCTGTTGAAACATATTATCGAACATGAACTCAACGGTGTTGAGCAAGAGCTCATTCTGCTAAGTAATCAACTATCATTATTAGATTACTTACAACAACCGACTATTGAGCACCAAACAAATATCGAACTTTCATGGAAAAATATGATATTAACCCACCCCAACATCCAACAAATCCGTTTTTTGGATGCTAAAGGGGTTGAACAAATTCGAATAGAACGCGATATTCGTTCTCAACAAATTATCACGCCCAATGAAAAGCAAAATAAGTTTGACCGTGAATATGTCCAGAATGCTCTGAAACTTAACGATGGCGAGATTTTAATTACTGATTTCGACCTCAATAATGAGTTTGGCAAAATTCAACGTCCACTTAATCCTACGATACGGTTTATAAAACGATTTGATAATGTCGGTGAACAATCTGGCATGATCATTATTAATTATCTTTCTAAAACATTATTTTCTGAGATAGATGCGTTAATAGACAATCAACTCAATATCGTCAATCAAAATGGCTATTATATTAAAAATGCCAATCCGGATAAAAAATGGGGGTGGCTACTGAATCGCCCCGAAGCAAAAGTCAGTCAAGAAACACCCTTGTTATGGGATGAGTTAACCCAGTTAAGTACATCCACTTTACAATACAATGACAACACCTTATATGGCAAAATTTCACTCACCCCAGAGAAGATGGTAAGCCAATATCCGACGTTATATTATACCTATCCATTAACCTCTCAAATCAATACACAATATAATATCAACACTACCTATTTTGGGCTGATTGCATTATCTTTTGTGCTGTTTCTAGTGACAATGATATGGGTCTATTTAACGCTATTGAACCTTTCAAAACAACGCGAAATCGCTGAAGCTTCAAACATCGAAGCGCAAAAAGCCCTATCCGTAAAATCCAAGTTTTTAGCCAATATGAGTCATGAAATACGCACCCCCTTAAATGGTATTATGGGTTTCTTTCAATTATTGGCGCTTGAACCATTAAATAAAAAACAACACGAATTTGCCCAAAACGGCTTAAAATCTACCCGTTTACTCTCTCAAATTCTCAATGATATTCTCGACTTTAGTAAGCTCGAAGCGAATAAATTAACGTTGCAGCATGTTGAATTTAGCCTTGAGACCATGGTCAATGATATTGGGTCATTAATGTCAGTTACCCTTCAAGATAAGCGTTTAGAGCTATGGTTAGATATTGAACCGAATATCCAAGTGAATGTGTTAGGTGATGAAACCCGTCTTCGTCAAGTGTTGGTGAATTTGACCAGCAATGCCATTAAGTTTACCGAAGAAGGCTTTGTTAAAATTAAATTAACCCAAACAGGGCAAATGAAAGACACTTTGACATTTAAGTTTGAAGTCATTGATTCAGGCATTGGCTTGAACAATGAACAACTGACACGAGTCTTTAATAGCTTTGAACAAGCCAGCATGGAAGTCAATAAAAAGTATGGTGGGACGGGACTTGGATTAAACATCAGTCAAAATATCTTATCGTTAATGGATAGTAAATTAGAAGTCACATCTGAACCTATGGTAGGTTCGACCTTCTCGTTTAAACTGACATTACAAAAAGGTAGCAGCACCAATAGTGCGTTATCGATGCAAACCACTGAGCACTTGAACGAAAAATTACTCCAAAAACTGAATGTATTACTCTATTCAGATAATGAGGTAAGCAAACAAATATTTGACAATTTATGTGCCAATTTTGATTGGCAGGTACACCAAGCTGCGACAATTGAACAGGTCTTAGACATCTTAGATACAGGAGTGAATAAAGAGCAAACTGACAATGATGTGGCTCAAATCAACGCGCCTCATATCCACATAGTGGTCGTTGATCACTATGAGATTAATGACATCATTTGGCAAGATTTACGCAAAGTGAAACAGCAAGTGAGTGGTGAGGAAGCCCCATTGGTTTATATGATGATTACACTCCCAAGTGATGTTAATGCTGAGTTTGAAAAACTGCAGATTAACCTCATTGATGGACATTTTATTAAACCGATTACTCCATCTATGTTTTATGATGAAATTGCGACTAAATTACTTAACCAAAACGATGAAACGCTCTATCTCTCGCAAGATAAACAGTTGTCTTTAGCAGATCTGGATATTTTATTGGTTGAAGATAACTTCATTAACCAAGAAGTCGTGACAAATATGCTAGGGAATTTAAGTGCCAAAACCACCGTGGCTGAAAATGGTGAAGAGGCCATTGAGATCCTATTGCAGCATCCGGACCGATTTGACCTGATCTTAATGGACATGCAAATGCCGGTTATGGATGGTCTCACCGCAACTACACATATTCGTAAAAAGCTTAAACTAACCGACATCCCCATTATTGCGATGACGGCTAATGCCATGGCATCAGATAAAGAGTTGTGTTTTGCTGCTGGTATGGATGCTCATTTATCCAAACCTTTTGACCAAGATATGCTTATCGAGAGGATTATTGCGAACCTTCCCAACGCATAATCAAAGCATCCTCTCGACTGTATGCTGCTGAGGCTTTAGTGCGAAGTTCGGGGTTAGAAAACTCAGGATCATCTAGGCTGGGGTAGTAATCTTTACGCCGGTCTATTTGCTCGAAACCATGCTGCAGATAAAGTGACTGCGCTCGATGATTACTTTCCCGCACCTCTAAAAATATCTCATCGACTGCCATACTCTGTGCTTGCTCAAGCATGTGTTGAAGGAGTCTCTGCCCATAGCCTTGGGATTGATGATCAGGGTGCACGGCGATTTCTTCTAGGGTCCACTCCTTGAATTGTGGAGTCATAAGCGTCTGTACAATACAAAAGCCCACACAGTTGCCATCATGGGTATATTGCCAAGCTAAATTCGGCGCGTTAAGCGCATTTAGAAAGGTCGTTTCACTCCAGCTGCCTGGCTGAGCGCAGGCCATAATCGCATACGCCTCATCTACAGCTTGCGGTTCATTGGGCGTTAACGCCGAGAGATAGGTCTGAAGAACAGGCATCTTATGCCTGAGAATGTAATGCGTTAAATAATGTGGGTTTATCGCTTGGGGTAAATGGATAAGGTAAACTCACCTGCTCACTATCAACAGATAGCGTAGCACTAAAGCGTACCGTCACTTCCTTACCCAACGCAATGTGTATATCGCGGATCAGGGGATCCGGCACGGCGGGGTAATTCACTTGAGGAGCTGATTGAGAATGTGCGGGCTCAGGAGATGAGTGTTGAAGTTGAGTCTCAACATCATCAGCAACAGCCATATCACGTGGGACATATTGAGCAATACCCAGAGCTTGGAGCATCGCGTGTTGATATAATGACATAATACACTCTTAATGAAAAAACAGATGCTGTTGCTAATCGGTGTAATCCGTTTAATATGCTTAATATGCTTAATATGCTTAATATGCTTAATAGGCACAAGTTAGCAACAGCAAAAGAGTACATCATCACTTAATTTAGCGCAATCACTTCCCATTCACCGACATTGACCGCGACCACTTTGACTTTGGTCTGTGCAGCAATGGTTTGGGTGCTCACTAAGCGCCATTCAATCCCTGAATATTTATATTTTACATCCGATTCAGGGGTAATATCTTGGGCTAATATGAAGGTAAACCCCACCAGATCAGAGCTTACCGATTTGTCATCTTTTGCATTTTGAAGCTGCTTAAACGGCTTCCACAATACAATGGCTAATACCGCTGTCACAATGCCAATCATCAGTACGGCATCCAAAATATTAGGACTCAAAATCCCCAAATACATAGTCACACTAGTGATGATGGTCGCCGCCCCAATCATAAATAAAATGATGGTCGAAAAACTCAACACGGTGACTTCGATGATTAATATGATTAACCCTATAATAAATAGGGTCTCAGCTAAATTATCTGCTAGCCAACTCATGCTTGTCCCCCTTTGTTAAGGGTATTGATAATACTTGTCGCTTGCGCCACTAAGCTAGAGGCATCGGTAGCATTATCAGGTAATAATATAACTGAAGATTCTTTAGCGATCGCTTGTTTGGCTTCAATTGCTTTGGTGGCCAAATCTAACTGAATCGCTTTTTGTCCCTCGACAGTGTTGGCTTGCTCACCCACTTTAGCTAATGCTTCAGCTTGTGCAACCGCCACTGCAACAATCGCTTTAGCTTCACCTTCCGCGCGCAGAATTTGTTCTGCACGATCAGCTTCTGCAGCTAGTACTTGGGATTGTTTTTCCCCTTCTGCTCGGTTAATCGCCGCTTGACGGTCCCCTTCTGATTCAAGAATTTGAGCCCGTTTCACTCGCTCCGCTTTCATTTGTGCTTCCATGGCTTCCATCACAGACGACGGTGGCGTAATGTCTTTAATCTCATATCTGAGCACCTGAATGCCCCAAGGACTGGACGCTTCATTAATCGCAGATACGATGTTGGCATTGAGCATATCACGCTCTTCAAACGTTTTATCGAGTTCCATTTTACCCAGCTCAGAACGCATCGTCGTTTGGGCTAATTGCGTCACCGCAAACACATAATCATCCACGCCGTAAGTCGCTTTTTTCGGATCCAGGACCCGGAAGTACAACACGCCATCGACTGATAAACTAATGTTATCTTTGGTAATCGCTGATTGCTCCGGCACATCTACGGCTTGCTCTTTTAAACTACGATCGGCTGCCACACTATCAATAAAGGGCACTAAGAAGTTCAATCCCGCTTCTCGAGTAGATTGGTATTTCCCGAATCGCTCAATCACATAAGCACGATTTTGTGGCACAAATTTGATGGAATATTTTAATACGACGACCACAAATATAACTAAAAATACAGGAATGCTAATAAAACTGGCAATTAATTCTGTTGGTTGCATTGATACTTCTCCAATAATAATACTTGTTTAATGTATCTGAATCAGGCGCATTCTGGCAATCGCGTAATTGTAAGTAGGTGTTGCCACAAAAGTCGTATTCGCTAAACCTCAATCATGCTTTACAGTGAATTTATAAAAAATTAACAAAACACTGGGATTTTTAACACATGAGTTATGCAAACGAATATTCAGCGTCGGTGAATACACCGGAGAGTTTTTGGGCCGATAAAGCAGCAGCATTACCTTGGTTTGTGCCCCCTACGACGATTTTAAGCAAAGATGAAAATAACATGGATCGTTGGTTTGCAGATGGGATGTTAAACACGTGTTTTATGGCTGTCGATCATCACGTTGCTAGTGGCCGTGGTGACCAGGCTGCAATCATCTATGACTCCCCTGTCACCCAGACGAAAAGCCAACTGACGTATAGCCAGTTACAAAACCAAGTCGCCACATTTGCCGGCGCGTTACGAGATAAAGGCGTAGGAAAAGGGGATCGGGTGATTATTTACATGCCGATGATCCCTGAAGCGGCTATTGCCATGTTAGCTGTGGCACGCCTAGGTGCCATACATTCCGTGGTATTTGGCGGATTTGCGGCCGCTGAGCTGGCAGTGCGCATTGATGATGCGACCCCAAAAGTGATTGTAACGGCCTCTTGTGGCGTTGAAATAGCCAAAGTCATTCCTTACAAACCATTAGTGGAT
>CATECQ010000057.1 GCA_949498985.1 Glaciecola sp. HTCC2999 | reverse complement strand
CTGTAATCTGCTTATAATTTAAACCATCAACGTCGCAACACAAATATCCATACCTATTTCAATAGCAGGTGAGCATATGAATTTATTTAGTTTAAAGCCAAATATTTCTCAACAAATACCGTCCATTCCTGAGCGTTGGCTTCAATATGATTGGTTAACACTGGGCTTATTCTGTGTGGGGTTAATCGGCTATTGTTTACTGTTAGCCAGTATTATCTTTAGTATTCTTCATCCAATCGTTAATATCGTGCTAAGTGTTGCACTAGGATATATTGCATTTACTGTGGTGCATGAATCTGTTCACGGAAACTTGTTTGCTGGTGATAAAAAGCGAGCATGGCTCAATAATAGTATCGGTTGGGTCGCAGCATTACCATTTGTCATCATTCCCAGTAGTGTGTTTAAAACATTGCATTTACACCATCATGCATTCTTGAATGACCCAGAACGTGATCCAGATTATTTTTGTCATTCACATCACCCACTTATTGCCCTAGCTAAATGCACCGTGCTGAGTTTACATTACCTTGTATGGTACACCCGTTTATTAGGTAAAGAGCAACTAGCTATCAGCAATATTTTATCAACCAGCTTGTATTTTTGTGTATGGGCATTGATTATTGGCGCATGTGTACGTTTTGAATGGCTGACACAGTTAACACTCTATGCGGTATTACCCGCTTGGTTAACCAGTATTATTTTAGCTTGGGTATTTGATCACATCGTACATCATCCGCACACCGAGCAAGATAGTTACAAAGGAACGAACGCCTATCATTTTAAAGGGGCTAAATGGTTAACTCTAGGTCAGAACAGCCACGTCGTTCATCATGTAAACCCGAGTATTGTTTGGCACCAATATGAACAGCATTTACAAAACATCGAACAACAGGTTCCCAAAGCAAACCCAGAATCTGTAGAAACTATTCTAGACATGGCACTACGCAATGAAATTGCGGTTCCACATTTATGTAAAAAAGGCATATGTGGTCAATGTAAAATGAAAATAGAAGTAGGTGAATATGAGCTAGATTCTAAAACTAATAATACACTGACAGCAACAGAACAGGCCCAAGGGTACGTACTGATTTGTCAGTCTGTCGCTCACCCGAAGGATAAAGATGCGATTAACAGATGGTTAAGTGAACGTTATCAAAGATAAATATAGGTTTGTCATCACATTAAATATAGATTCATAACGATAAGCTAAACTCGATTGTAACCTCATCGCTAATATCGTGCGACGTAATACAATAGCCTAACTAAACCAAAACCTGCCTAGCATCGTTTAAATAATATATATTTCGCTAGAGCTTATAATCCATGAAAACTAAATCGGCAATCACACGCTCTCTAATAGTTAGTATAATGGTTACTCTTATTGCGTTTTCACAACACGCAAAAGCCAATATCAATGACAAAGCCATGGAGACGACCCTTGAATATCAACTGAATTCTGCCTATCACATCAAATCGCGCCTACAGGAATATGCCAGAGAAACTTCAAACCAAGCATTATACGATGTTGTCGCAGCAACAACCTTAGTGTTTTCAAACGAGTTAAGCCTAGATAGTGTCGCTTTTGCCAGTGCTGATGAGCGGAGAGAAGTACATATTTCTATGGCATTTATACGACATTTGACAGCGTTTATTAAACGTACACTTAAAGAACCTCTCACCACTTACAATACTAAGACCACAACTCTTTATGCTTACCAGCAGGACCTAATCAATCACGCTATTACTGATATTATCTTGCACGAATTAGGGCATCACGCATTGGATTTATTTTATGGACAATACACACCTCCACGCTATGTGCCGAATATGGAAAAACAGGTAGGTCAATGGACGATTCGCATGAAAAACAATTTGGAATTGGACGAAAACGAAATGGGTCGATTACTCACATTATTTTCGGTACTTGATCACAAGCTTGCCGAAAGTAAAGCTAATAACGCAATGACGCGCACTGTCAAAAACCTGCAAAATAAAATTGATTACGAATGCTTAGATGTTTTTAGTGAACAAGCTGAAATGTTGTGTGAAAATTTAGCGGAAACGCTTTATGCAGAGTACGCTTTTACGGATGGTAATGATTAACTTCAGGGCAGATTAGTTAAAAGGTGTGAAATTTAAAAGCAGACATGAAAGAAAACGCCACCGCTTTAAACTCAAGAACTCTTGCTCTATGTATCGTATACAATCTTCAAAATAAAAGGCATGCATGGCCCCAATCACAATGGCCTTATTGAGTACTTCTTCTCGAGTAAGTAAATGCGTCAAGGCTTGTAAAGCAGGTTTACCTTGGAACTGGCCTAAACTAAAGGCCAAATTATCCAATATCTTAGGATCCGTTGCTTGTTTGAAACGAGCTAGCGTCTTTACACTGCTTGGATGAGCAGTATTGCCGACCAACGCAATCAACGTGGACTGAGTTTTCACCTTAGGTGCTGATTATAAGGCTTGGTGCAAGCCATGGCCCCTATTCTACCACTTTCAACAATTTGATTGACACATGATTGTCCAGTTGAAGCTAAAGGGGTGTCCACCCTCGTGAAGGTTCAGATGAGCCTCCCGTCACTAATTTCATTTGTACCTGATTAATAGTTCTCATGTTGACTCCTACTTTATTAAAGAAGCCTCATCATATGATGAAAAATATATGTCTGTAACTGTATGCAGGGCCAGTTTGGAAGCATTTATGCTACCTGAAAATTCCACAGTTGAATTTAGAGAGCGCCACTAGTCACATTAAATAGTTCTAATTTTGCTCGGAAATAGTTCATGTTTAAAATAACTGCTAGAACATGATTTCAAAATAATTACTAATATCATCATCCTGAAACTCTGTACTGTGATTAAATTCATGATGAATATTTATAAGAGACTCTTCTGTATCATGAGAAGAAACATGCAGTTGCTCACTCGCTACATTAGTGATTTCTTCAAACTCAATAACAGCTTCAATTAAGGCTTTGTTAGTATCTTTATTCGCGGAACCTGGAACAATAAAGTCGGTATCAAGAACCTTCTCAAGTAATGGGGTCACTATCAAACCATTGAATCCAGCACAATGTGTTTGACCGTCGCACCTGTCGTTATTTTAGCGTCTAGCGCTTTACTAGTTGTATCTAAGGTTAAATCTGTCAGTGGTGTATCTGATGTTACCGCTGCTTTGATATCGGCTGTGCTTATCGCTCCATCAGTAAATACCAATTCATCTGCCGCACTGGCAGTAGCAATAAACTGCACTATCTCTTCACCAATATCGGTTAAACGTGATAACTGCATCACACCCGTAGCGTTATCCAATAAGATACTATCATCATACTCAGATAACGGACCACTAAAATACAATTTATCAATGGAGCCTTTTAGGTTGGTTAGGTCATACTTCACACCCGGTTGAATCATCACCCCATCCACTTCACTGGAGCCCGAGAATAAGAAGGTTTGTCCTACCACGCTAACTTCATTAACGTACCGAGCAATGTCAAAGAAGTTGTCACCTTGTGAGCCTGTTACTATCACTTTAGCTGTGGGAGTGAGAAAAGTAAATTCAAAGCTATCACTTTCGATATATGTATAAAGCGTACCCAACTTCTGCAACTACAACGCGATTACCACCATTACGAGCGCCACCTAATGAAAAGCATGACTTCAATATTCAACGTGACTTCAATTTTGGGGCTTATGCTCCATTTACTGCTGCAAGAGTAAAGAAAAACGCTAGTAAATGGTGGGGCCATTTGCGCTTTAATTATCCATTTCCTGTACCAAGGCCCTATCTACGCATGAAGTTGGAAACTAACACGCCATACAACACTTCCATAATTCGATATTTCAACAAACCAATCTAGTCAAAAAGACAGCTGTCACAGGGGGTAGTAAAT
>CATECQ010000056.1 GCA_949498985.1 Glaciecola sp. HTCC2999 | reverse complement strand
GCCTTCAGCCACACGGTGTTGTTTACCACCACTTTGGAAAACCGCGTACATATTTAACTCCGCTCTGCGTACAAGGACGCTTTATTTAAAAATTAGGGCGCAGAGTATACGTAAAATGAGAATTTGATACAAGTAGAAATTTTATATTTGTGGCAATTTCCAATACAGACCACGACTTTAGGTGTATAAATGTACTTTATTCACTCAGTAACTTAAAAAAATCAGACAAACGGGCTGTAATTATGCCAAATTAATGTAACATTAACATCCATAATTTATATTCAATATCACTACTTGGGTCTCATCCTAATACACAATTCATGACCGAAACCATGCACTCAGACGATATCAAACAAATTGCTCATGACGACATGCAGCATGTGAATCAATTGATCCAAACTCAAGTTGATTCTGACGTAGCCTTGATTAAACAGCTTGGCTTTTATATTGTTAATAGCGGTGGCAAACGCTTGAGACCTTTGTTATGTGTACTATCTGCCAAAGCATTAGGTATTACTAATCACCAGCATCATCATCTTGCAGCTATTATTGAATTTATCCATACAGCTACGTTATTACATGATGACGTAGTGGATGAATCTCTTTTACGACGCGGGCGTGAAACTGCCAACGCACTATTTGGCAATCAAGCCAGCGTTTTAGTCGGCGATTTTTTATACTCACGTGCATTTCAGATGATGGTAGAACTGGATAATATGAAAGTGATGCGCATTTTATCTGACGCGACTAACCGGATAGCTCAAGGTGAAGTGTTACAGTTGATGAACGTCAATGACCCAAACACGACTGAAGCAAGCTATTTTGATGTGATTTATAGTAAAACTGCACGATTGTTTGAAGCCGCTACTCAACTGGCCGCAGTATTAACTCATCAAGACGAATCTATCGAACTTGCTATGCAAGATTACGGTAAACATTTAGGCACTGCATTTCAACTTGTTGATGATATCCTTGATTATACTGCCGATACAGAAGAGATGGGTAAAAATGTGGGGGATGACCTTTCTGAAGGTAAGCCTACATTACCACTTTTACATGCAATGTGGCATAGTGAACCACAAACAGCTGAGCTCATTGCCAACGCTATTACTGATGGTGATGGTTTAGCACATTTAGACACCATTCTCACCGCGATGAAAAACGTAGGCTCGATTGAATACACCCAACACAAAGCCCTACATGAAGCTCAAAAAGCCATTGATGCGCTATCTGTTATTCCTGAATCACCATACAAAGATGCGCTAATTGGATTAGCGCATTTATCTGTAGATCGCGTCGCTTAGTTAAGCCCCGCATCTCGGCTCATATTTTCACTATACGTTTTATGCACAATTATATTATCTTCTACTCGTACTCCACCAAATGGCTTTAATTGTGCAACTTTATCCCAGTTAATATAAACCGCGTTATCTGAGGATTGTAGCTTTGCTAATAAACTATCTATGAAATAAAGACCCGGTTCAATGGTGTAGACATGACGTTCTGCAATATCTCTAGTACAACGTAAAAACGGATGTTCTTCGGGGGGCGGTTTAGGTGTGCCACGCTCATCCATGACATGTCCCGCCACATCATGTACTTGTAAGCCAAGCATATGACCAATACCATGCGGAAAGAACGTTTTAGTTATTCCTTTAGCCACAATCTCTTGGGCGGCTAAATTCACAATTCCAACATCTTCTAAAATTCTAGCTATACCTATATGGGCTTGCTGATGTATATCTGTATAAGACATTCCTGGTAAAAGTTGATTGGCTAGTGCAACGGTCAGTTCATCGACACGTTTTACAATCGCTGCAAATTCCCCCGTATCAGTAGTATAAGTACGAGTAATATCCGCAGCATAACCGTGGACACTCGCACCTGCATCAATCAAAAAAGTAAGATGCTCACTTGGAGCATCGGTTTCTAAGACCGTGTAATGCAAAATTGCTGCATGCTCATTTAAAGCAATGATATTATTATAAGGCACTTGATTATCACCTTGACGAGCCGCAGCCAAATAAGCCAAATTAATATCAAATTCAGATTGGCAAGCAAAAAATGCATCTCTAGCCGCTTGATGAGCTCTAACTGCTATGCGATTGGCTTCTCGCATACAAACCAGTTCATAATCCGTTTTATATGCTCGGTGATAATGTAAATAATGCAGCGTATTTTCCAGGTTTACTTGCTCAAACCCTAATGTTTTAGCAACTTCAGTATATTCACCAATGTACGCGTAACGCGTTTTATCTGTCGGTAAATACTGTCCTACCTCATTTGCTTGTGATAGCAAGGTAATATCAAATTGCTGTGTCCAAAAATCATTTGGCTCTGGTGGGACTTTATGCCAAAAATCATCGGGTCGATAAAAAATCAGTTTAGGTTTATCAACTCCATTAACGATAATCCAACAATTAGGATTATCCGTGACCGGACACCAAGCTTTAAATTGCGGATTCACATGGAATGGATAATAATTGTCATCCAAAAACATACGCTTACCCTGACCTGAATGAATGATCAAACCATCCAAACTATCTCGCGCTGTTGTTTCTCGAGTTAAGCTCTGCATGTAATCAATGTGCTGAGGGTATAGTTGGGCTAACTGAGCATTAAAGTCACTCATCTTAATTCCTTGTCGTTATCATGCTGCCACTTTCTAAACGTTGGCATACAATTTTATCTACACGTATAGTGTATCAGTTTCTAAATTCTCTGTCAGGCTAGCAAAGTCTAGTTAAAGTGCTGTATTAACTACTAGAAATAATGGGGCGCTGTCATTAAATAGCACAATTAATGTAATAAGACACGCTACATTTTACCTATTATAAGTCTGACCTATACTCCTGTAAGCGTAGAATTCATTTGCACTTATAGACATTATGTTTTTATATATACACACTAGTAAGACCAGTTAAAAATTTACTCTACACAAATAAGATTTGGTTTAACCAAAGGAGATAATCATGCTGTATGAAGGTACTAACATTACCGTAACGGTTGATGCTGATGGAATTGCAGAATTTTGCTACGACGCTGCGGGTTCAGTTAACAAATTTGACCGACAAACGCTGAACGAACTTGATGCTGCAACTCGCGCTATTGCTGACGATTCAAGTGTCAAAGGTGTCCTCGTCTACTCGGCCAAACCCGCTTTTATTGTCGGTGCAGATATTACCGAATTTACCGCCATGTTCAGCGCCTCAGATAGTGAAGTATTAGAATGGATTCAAGCTTCCTCTAGTATATTTGATCGTTTTGAAGATTTAAGCATGCCCACCATTGCAGCTATTAACGGTATGGCATTAGGCGGCGGTTTTGAAATGGCATTAGTATGTGATTACCGCATAGCAGAAGAGAATGCTGTTGTCGCATTACCCGAGGTCAAGTTAGGCTTGATGCCAGGTTTTGGTGGTACTGTGCGCTTACCTCGTCTAGTGGGTGCAGATACTGCCCTTGAATGGATGACCACAGGGACGAATAAAAGAGCTTCAAAAGCTTTATCTGACGGCGCATTAGATGCTGTTGTTGCTGCAGACAATTTGGTAATAGCCGCAAAAGGCATGCTCCATGATGCCATTGCAGGAAAATTTGACTGGCGCGCACGTAAAACCGAAAAACTGCGTCCACTGAAGCTCGGAACAAATGAAACTATCATGAGCTTTAATACTGCAAAAGGTATGGTCTATGCCAAAGCAGGTAAGCATTATCCAGCACCGAATCTTATGGTCAGTACCATTGAAAAAGCAGCAGGTTTAGATCGTACTGGAGCGATGGCATTGGAAAACCAAGGCTTCTTAACCTTAGCTAAAACTGAAGCTGCCAGTGCTCAAATTGGTATTTTCTTAGCCGACCAAGTCGTTAAGAGCGTCGGCAAAAAAATGGCTAAACAAGCCACTAAGGCAGTTAAACTCAATGCCGTTCTCGGTGCAGGTATTATGGGCGGTGGTATTGCTTACCAAGGCGCGGTTAAAGGTATCCCTAGTATTATGAAAGATATCAACACTGATGCTCTTGATTTGGGTTTAACCACCGCAGCAGGTATTCTTGAAAAAGGCATGCAACGTAAAAAGGTCACGCCAGCAAAAATGGCAGCGACGTTAAATAAAATTACGCCAACACTCGATTATAACGCCATAAAAGATGCAGATTTGGTTATTGAAGCCGTCGTAGAAAACCCTAAAGTGAAAGGAATTGTGCTAGCCGAAACAGAAACCCATGTAGCGGCGGATGCGGTGATCACCTCGAATACTTCGACTATATCAATTAATCAACTTGCTAAATCGTTAAAAGATCCATCTCGTTTCTGCGGTATGCACTTCTTTAACCCGGTTCATAAAATGCCATTAGTCGAAATCATTCGTGGGGAGCATACCTCTGATGAAACCATTGCAGCGGTAGTGGCTACTACATTACGTATGGGTAAAACTCCGATCGTCGTGAACGATTGTCCAGGTTTTTTAGTTAACCGTGTCTTATTTCCATATTTCGCCGGTTTTAGCAAACTTGTCCTCGATGGTGCTGATTTTGTAGCCGTAGATAAAATCATGGAAAAACAATTTGGTTGGCCTATGGGTCCAGCATACTTACTTGACGTAGTAGGGATTGATACTGCAGACCATGCCGCTGGAGTAATGGCGGATGGTATCCCAGAGCGGATGCAAAAACTCAATAACGACCCGGTCACACTTATGTATAACGCTAATCGTTTAGGTCAAAAGAACGGTGTGGGCTTCTATGACCATGGTAAAGACAAACGGGGCCGTCCAAATAAAACGCCAGCGCCTGTTGCAATTGAAATGATCGCTGAACATGCTGCACCTTTAAAGACGTTTACACCTGAAGAAGTAATTGCGCGCTTAATGATCCCAATGGCAAACGAATCCATTCGTTGTCTTGAAGAAGGTATTGTCGCTAGCCCTGCTGAGGCAGATATGGCGTTATTATACGGTATTGGTTTCCCTCCGTTTAAAGGTGGGATCTTCCGTTATATTGATACTATGGGTTTGGCTAATTTCGTTGAATTAGCAGATAAATACGCTCATCTAGGACCAATTTATCAAGTTTCAGACGGTGTCCGTGAAATGGCAGCCGCTGGTAAAACTTACTTCACTGCATAACGACCAAGGAGAAAAATTATGAAAGAAGTCGTCATTATCGATGGTATTCGAACCCCTATGGGTCGTTCTAAAGGTGGTGTGTTCAGAAATGTTCGCGCTGAAACAATGTCAGCTCATCTTATGACTACCTTACTTGCACGTAACCCCAAAGTTGATCCAAGTGAGATTGAAGATATTATTTGGGGATGTGTTCAACAAACTAAAGAACAAGGCTTTAATGTTGCCCGTAATGCACAATTACTAACAGACATTCCACGTTCTACCGCGGCTGTTACCGTAAATCGTTTATGTGGTTCATCTATGCAAGCCCTTCACGATGGCGCCAAAGGCATTATGCTTGGTCAAGGTGACGTTTATATGATTGGTGGCGTAGAACATATGGGCCATGTCCCAATGAACTATAACATTGACTTAAATGCTCAGTTAAATAAAACGACAGCGATGGCATCTGGAAGCATGGGCCTAACAGCAGAATTATTAGGTCAACAAAACGGGATTACCCGTGAAATGCAAGATACGTTCGCAGCTCGCTCGCATCAACGTGCTCATCAAGCACATTTGGACGGTCGATGGAATAATGAAATCGCCGCAATCACCGGACATGATGAAACGGGCCGGATGATTATGGTAGAAAGTGATGAGGTTATTCGTCCTGATTGTACGGTTGAAAGCTTAGCAGGTTTACGCCCGGTATTTGACCCGGTTAATGGCACTGTTACCGCAGCAACTTCGTCAGCTATTTCAGATGGCGCATCCGCGATGTTATTAATGTCAGCCGATCGTGCTAAATCATTAGGGTTAACCCCCCGTGCGAAAATTCGTTCAATGGCGGTATCCGGTTGCGATGCTGCAATTATGGGTTATGGTCCTGTGCCTGCCACTAAGAAAGCCCTCGCACGCGCAGGATTATCAATGAATGATATTGATATTGCTGAATTTAACGAGGCATTTGCCGCACAAGCGTTATCTTGCATTAAGCAATTAGGTTGGTTAGAGCAATATGACGAAAAAGTGAACCAAAACGGAGGCGCAATATCATTGGGTCATCCGCTCGGTTGCTCCGGTTCTCGCATTACCACCACATTATTAAATGTTATGGAACAACAAGACCATTCAATCGGTCTAGCTACTATGTGTATCGGATATGGGCAAGGTATTGCTACCATCATTGAGCGTGTGTAACGGTCACTATTGAGTCACTAAGATAGTCTCATTGGCATCCTAGTTTATTACAAGAGTGAGTGTGATTTTACTAAAAATCACACTCACTCTTTTTTTCTAACGATGCTACTGTTGTATATATTGATGTGTGTTGAGAATAGAAACTTAGTCCAATTTTAATTGATGCCCTTTAACCCAATGTGCTGAAATTCTCGCTGTCTTATCCGTGCTTGTAAAATCTAACCCTAATAAATTAGCCTGTTTGCCTACCTCAATGACTCCTCGATCATCAAGACCTAACCAATGAGCAGGACTTTGCGTTGCCATACTAATAGCATCATGAATTGTCACATCACAATATCTTGCTATATTTAACACTGCTTGATGCATCGTTAAACACGAACCGGCTAAGCGACCATCCGGTGTCGTTAATTGATTACCCTTGCGAGTAATCGATAAGTCAAAGTAAGACTGCGTCAAATTCTCACTACCTACATGTCCCATTGAATCTGTGACCAGTACACAATGATGCATGCCTTTAGCATTCAATGCTGCTTGTACCGATATCGATGAAACATGCTGACCATCCATAATGATGCCTGCATATGACCCTTGATGACTTAAAGCAGTCCCAATCACACCCGGTTCTCGACCAGAAAAACCAGACATTGCGTTAAATAAATGTGTAAAACCCGTTGCTCCCGCTTCGAGTGCTGCCAATGTAATATCAGCATTAGCATTAGTATGTCCAATACTGACTATGACCCCCTGAGCAACCAATTCACGTATGATATCAACAGGCACTGACTCAGGTGCTAAAGTCACCATCACTTTGCCAATATCCTGACGTACAATACAAGCTAGCTCTGCATCACTAGGTGCACGGATAAAACGGTCCAAATGAATACCTTTTTTGCTCGAAGCGATCCACGGACCTTCAAAATGAACACCTAATATATCGATATCTTTAACAGATTCATTCACACAATGTGCAATAGCGTCAGCCATATGATCCATTGCCTGGATATCATTGGTAATCAATGTGGGTAACATTGAACCTGTACCATAACGTTGATGAACTCTTGCAACATGCTCAATCTGATCAAATGTCACACCTTGAGTCAATAATATTCCCCCTCCACCATTGACTTGCACATCAATATAACTGGGAATAATCAATTCATAGACGTCACTGTGGCGTTGCATTTCATCATGCGAGATCGATTGAATTTCACTAATCAACCCATGCTTAATAGTCAACGCTTGATTAGCTAACCACTGCCCTTGAACCAACATTTGTTTAGCAAAAATGATGTTTGTTTCCATATTTCACATTATTTTGTGATGATAAATTAACGATAGCATATCATTTTGATATCAAGGTAAACCACAAATTATGGATGGAACATACCGACAAACATAAAGGGAAACTCTTCGAAGACTAGGCAAACCTTAAGAAACCCTTTACAATGATATTCACTAATTGAGGGTATTGTTGTGTGGCAAAAAAAGATTATATTAGTGATTTTAGTGTCATTATTCTGTGCCTTGCAGTACCGTTTGTGGTTTGGCAAGCATAGCATTCCAGATTATTTGGCCTTGCAAGCAGAAGTTGAACAGCGACAAAAGCAAAATGCGAACTTAGCGCAACGCAACAAACTGCTTGCTGCTGATATTAACGATTTAAAAATTGGCCTAGATGCGATTGAAGAACGTGCTAGAAATGAGCTAGGTTTAATCAAGGAAGGGGAAACTTTCTATCGAATTATTCCCAAAGCAGATAATAATTAATTCATCTTCTCATTTTACTAACAAGAATTCCGATTAATGACGCATACTTCTGTTACATCAATTAAGGCTATCGTGCCGGCTGCAGGTATTGGCTCAAGAATGTCTAGCAATACCCCCAAGCAATATTTATCTATTGGCACTCAAACAGTGCTTGAACATACCTTAGCATTATTATTATCTCACCCTCATATCACACAAGTCATCGTCGCTCTTAACCCAGATGATAAGTATTTTAAGCACTTACCGATAGCTAACCATAAAAAAATCAAGTGTATTGAAGGTGGCTCTGAGCGTGTTGATTCGGTTTTAAATGGTCTCGAAACAATTGTCGATGATCAATGGGTAATGGTGCATGATGCAGCGCGTCCATGCTTGACCCACCAAGATATCAATAAACTACTTGAAGTGATTAATGATAAAAACGACTCTGCTATGGGCTATCAATATGACGGTGCTATTTTAGCTAAACCGGCGATTGATACAATGAAGCAGACACATTCATCAGCTCCAGTAATTCAAACCACGGTTGATCGTGAGACTTTATGGCATGCTTTAACTCCACAATTATTTAACGCTGTGTCGCTTAAAGAAGCGATTAAATCTGCGCAACAGGCCAATAAAATGATAACTGACGAGGCTTCGGCAATGGAATATGCCGGGTATCGCGTAAAGTTAGTCTCAGGCTCTACTTGTAATATTAAAATAACTCTTCCTGAGGATTTGGCACTCGCTGAGTTCTTCTTAAAACAACAAGGTCGTATTTCATGAATATTAGAATAGGTCACGGTTTTGATGTACATAAATTTGGTGGCAATGACCCTTTGATTTTAGCAGGACAAACTATTAGTTACCCAACAGGTTTATTAGCTCATTCAGATGGCGATGTAGTACTGCATGCTCTTTGTGATGCCCTCCTTGGTGCTGTTGCATTAGGGGATATTGGTCGTCACTTTCCTGATACGGATGCTAAGTATGCAGGTGCTGATAGTACCGATTTACTTAAACATGTTTACGCACTAGTGACTGAAACCGGGTATACACTCGGTAATGCTGATATCACCATAGTCGCCCAAGCACCTAAAATGGCACCACACATTGAAGCGATGCGCGTTCATATTGCACATGCCCTAGATTGTGATCCGCAAGCAATCAATGTAAAAGCCACGACAACTGAAAAACTGGGCTATACTGGTCGTAAAGAAGGGATCGCGACGCATGCTGTCGTATTAGTCCAACAATGAGCGATGTATTTTTACCCTATCCTTCATTAGAATTCGCCTTTCAGCATGGTCAGCCATCTGCTCAAGCCGCATTCAAACGCAAACTAGCAGATTTTAAAGTTAATGAAGTGCTCGGTTTTACCCCCACCGGTCACGGTGAACATATTTTTATTCACATTGAAAAAACTGGACTCAATACGGCTTTTGTTGCCGAGCAAATAGCCGCCTTTACTCAGCTACCACTGCGGAACGTTACCTATGCAGGACGCAAAGATAAATTTTCCACTTCGACACAATGGTTTGGCGTGCATTGTCCGGGTAAAAAAACATTTCCATGGGAAGCATTCGAATTAGACGGAGTCTCGATTTTATCGGTTACTCGGCACGATAAAAAACTTCGTACCGGTGTACTCAAGCATAATCAATTTATCATTACTCTTAGAGATGTCACTGACATTGATGACATTCAATGTCGCTTATTGAATATCGCAAGCCAGGGGGTACCCAATTATTATGGCCAGCAGCGCTTTGGTGAAATCCGTTATTTAGATGAACAACAACGACAGCAAACTAAAGTCGGTGGTAATTTATTATTAGCTGAGCAATTATTTAATGGCGGTAAAATAAAAAATCGTAACAAGCGGTCAGTCGCAATTTCAGCTCTGCGAAGTTGGTTATTTAATAGTGTGATTTCTCATCGAATTAATGCGCAGCGACATCATACCGTAGCTGAAGGTGATGTCATGATCCTGCGTGGTACCAATAGTTACTTTGTCGCAAAGGCAGCAGAACTAGGATCTCTTCAACAACGCTTTGAAAGTGGCGATATTGATTTATCTGCACCTCTTTGGGGGGCTGGAGAACTGGCTGTAACTGACTCAATAAAAACACTTGAGAATCAACTCGAGCACTATTACCCTGATATATGCCAAGCATTAGTCAATCTAGGATTAAAACAAGAACGTCGAGCAATACGTCTTTTTCCAACGGATGTCACCACAACGATAATTGACGCACAAACGCTGCAGATGAGTTTTACTTTACCTGTGGGATGTTTTGCTACTTCAGTATTGCGTGAATGTTGTCAAATACATACGTAAAAACTCAATGAAAGGAAACCTGTGAATATATTACTCAGTAACGATGACAGTGCTTTTGCTAAAGGTATTCAAGTCCTTTATCAAGCACTTGCGAAACATCATAATGTCACTGTCATTGCACCTGATCGAAATTGCTCAGGTGCAAGTAATGCTTTATCGTTACATGATCCATTGCGCTTAACTAAGCTTGAAAATGGATTCTATGCTGTTAATGGCACTCCTTCTGATTGTGTACAATTAGGCGTTAACACCCAGAAATTCCCACAACCCGACATCGTCATCTCAGGTATTAATCATGGTGCTAACTTAGGGGATGATGTTATCTATTCAGGTACTGTAGCTGCAGCAACCGAAGGCCGACATCTTGGATGTCCCGCCTTAGCTGTTTCTATTGATGGATATAAAGATTGGCAATTTGATACTGCAGCGCATGTCATCGTTACCCTCTTAGATTCATTGTCATCACTGCCAATGAACGACCATCAGATTTTGAATATCAACGTTCCTAATGTGTCTATTGATGAGCTCTCCGGTTGGGATATTACTCGTTTGGGCTCACGACACAAAGCAGAAAACATGGTGCAATCGAGCGACCCTTTTGGTCGTGATATTTTTTGGTATGGACGTTTAGGTCCCGAACAAGACGCCGGTCCAGGAACTGATTTCCATGCTCTAGCCCAACATCAAGTGTCGATCACGCCGATTAGCATTGATATGACAGACCATCAAGGCCTCGCTTCATTGAGTCACTGGTTGGATAATACGCAATTAAATAGTCACGTTCATAAACAGGGTCAATAAGATGCTTAGAAAAGCCTTGTCATTAATCAATCTCATTCGTGAACTTGGCGTTAGCGACGAGTCGGTATTAAGTGTCATGGGGGCTATCGACAGAAGTCTATTTCTACCTTCAACACTGACTCATAGAGCTTATGAAAATAATGCTCTCCCCATTGGACAAGGACAAACCTTATCACAGCCTTATACTGTGGCAAGAATGAGCGCTATCTTGCGGCAGCACATGCAAGATCAATGTATTACTCAACCACAGATTTTAGAAATAGGAACGGGTTCGGGTTTTCAAACCGCAGTACTCAGCCAGATTTTCTCACACGTATATAGTGTAGAGCGTATTAAAAGTTTACAATTTCAAGCACGTCGACGGCTGCGTCACTTAGATTGTTATAATGTGTCATTAAAACATGGTGATGGTTGGGAAGGCTGGCCATCAAAAGGTCCATTTGATGGCATTATTGTTACTGCAGCAGCAGCAACATTGCCTGAAGTATTATTAGAACAGCTGTCTCCAAAAGGCTGTTTACTGATCCCAGTGGGTGAATCAGATCAACAGCTCTATCTCTATCAACGTCATGGTGAAGAATTTACTCACCAAATTGTAGAAGAAGTGAAATTTGTACCGCTGGTACCAGGAGAATTACAGTGAAGTTGTTTACCCCTTTATATGATCTTTGTTTGCGCTGGGCAAAACACCCTAATGCTGATAAATATTTAGCCGGTTTAAGTTTCTCTGAATCGGTCATATTCCCTATCCCACCAGATGTCATGTTAGCGCCAATGGCTTTAGCTAAACCCGAAAAAGCATGGTGGTATGCATTTATCTGTACTGTTGCTTCTGTATTGGGTGGGATGGCAGGGTACTTACTTGGATATCTCGCTTTTGATACGCTAATTTTACCACTCATAGAGACCTTAAATTACCAGGAAAAACTAGCAACAGCCACACTATGGTTTGAAGAATATGGTGTTTGGATCGTATTTATCGCTGGTTTTTCACCTATCCCGTATAAGATATTTACGATTAGTGCAGGATTGTTAGGTATGTTATTCATCCCTTTTGTCATAGTGTCTTTTATTGGTCGAGGCTGTCGTTTCTTTTTAGTGGCAGGTCTCATGTATTGGGGCGGTGCCAAAATGGAAACTAAACTTCGTCAGTATGTCGAAATTTTAGGCTGGGCTGTCATTATTTTAGCGGTCATCGCCTATTTATATGTGAGCTAAGTGCTTTTATGAATCAGCCACCCCCTATCACTTTTATGCTTCGAGTTACCTTTTTAAGTATGGTATTACTGATGTGTCTCAGTGGCTGTGCGCGAAAAATGCCACCGGCTCCAGTTGTTAAGATAGACACGAATATTGATGAGTCGAGTAAATGGTCTAAGGCCAAAAGGCATACAGTACAATCTGGAGAAACGTTATATGGTATTGCTTGGTTATATGGCTTAGATTATCAGAAATTAGCCAGCAACAACGCTCTAGAGGAGCCTTATTCTTTAAGAGTTGGACAAAATTTAAATTTATTTCATGATCCCGTTAAACATCCCCCTTCGTCTGTCGATACAAACAAAGTAACAGTCAAGGTTCCTAACACTCAGGCTGTTGCTCAAGATACTGATCAGGTTTACCGTGAAAAAACCATGCGAGTTTCCCAAAAGGAAATTATCGAGAAACTGCCTCAGCGTGTAAAACGCTGGCAATGGCCTGCAGATGGGTCACTTGTTGGCAAATTTTCAAGGGCTGAAGCGGGTATCAAAGGTATTGAAATTGCCAATACCCTTGGCACTCCAGTTGTTGCCGCAGCTGACGGTAAAGTCGTTTATAGTGGAAACGCACTTAGAGGTTATGGCAACCTGGTTATTATTAAGCATACCACAAAGTTTTTAAGTGCATATGCGCACAATAGCAAGATATTGGTTCAAGAACGAGATTTCGTCCAAACAGGACAGCAAATTGCCGCTATGGGCGACTCGGGCACGAACAGCGTAAAATTACGCTTTGAGATAAGGTACGACGGAAAGTCACTGGACCCTCTAAA
This sequence comes from Glaciecola sp. HTCC2999, assembly GCA_949498985.1. Classification (GTDB taxonomy): domain Bacteria; phylum Pseudomonadota; class Gammaproteobacteria; order Enterobacterales; family Alteromonadaceae; genus Opacimonas. The sequence continues at coordinate 45,050 of CATECQ010000056.1, read as the reverse complement.
GTATTTGCCAAAACAAAAGTAAATCAGAATGTTAGGAACAAAACTGTCATCATTTTATATATTTAGGAGCCAATGTGTTGGAACCGAAAAAAGACAATATTGTAGACCTGCACTCTATATCTCAACATCACCTTAATAACAATACGATAAGTCCTGTTTTAAATATTAACGACACTACTCCAAGTAGTACCTCAGAAACAGACACTCTCTCTGACACTGGTGAATTCGATGATGTCAGTATTGAAAATGCAATCAAGAAAAACCTTGATGCGACTCAAATATACCTTGGAGAAATTGGTTTCTCTCCACTATTAAGTGCTGAAGAAGAAGTATTGTATGGACGTAAAGCCTTAACCGGTGACGAAAATGCTAGAGAGCGAATGATTGTCAGTAACTTACGATTAGTCGTCAAAATTGCACGTCGTTATAAGGATCGAGGGATAGCGTTATTAGATTTAATCGAAGAAGGTAATCTAGGATTAATTAGGGCTGTTGAAAAATTTGATCCTGAACGAGGGTTCCGTTTCTCTACTTACGCTACCTGGTGGATTCGACAAACGATAGAACGAGCTATCATGAATCAATCCAGGACCGTTCGCTTACCTATTCATGTTGTCAAAGAACTTAATTTATATCTACGCACAGCTCGTCAACTATCTCAAGAACTCGATCATGAACCGACAGCTGAAGAAATTGCGGAGAAACTAGATGTACCCCAACAAAACGTCAATAAACTGCTGCGTTTAAATGAACGAATTAAATCGGTAGATTCATCTTTAGGTGCTGAAAGCGATGGCAAGTCTTTGTTAGATATCCTCCCCGATGATGACAGTTATAGTCCGGAAGAAAAAGTGCAAGATACTGATATTAAAGATAATATTGTGCGTTGGTTACAAGAACTCAATCCGAAACAGCGTGAAGTACTCGCGCGTCGCTTTGGACTTTTAGGTCATGAACCGTCAACATTAGAAGATGTGGGTTCGGAAATTGGATTAACACGTGAACGTGTTCGTCAAATTCAAGTTGAAGGATTGCGTCGTCTCAAAGATATGCTAGGACATCAAGGATTAAGCTTAGAAGCACTCTTTAAACACGTTGAATAATAGCGCTCATTTTCCAGTTCCACCCATACAATTAGGTGAACTGGGGATCTGTTCTACATTTTCCCATTTACTTTCACTATAGGTATGAATGGCTAAAGCATGAATATCATGTTCAAGTTCGGTTTTAAGTACATCATTAACCATACGGTGACAAGCTAGTAAGCGTTTACCTTCAAAGTCTTTACTCACTATAGTTACCTTAAAGTGACTTTCTGAACCTGGCGCGACGTTGTGCATGCCACTCTCATTTTCAACATACAATGCCGTTGGTGCAAAGGCATCAATCAATTTTTGAGTAATCTGCTGTTCAACTTTCACGTGAAGATCCTTTATTAATATATCTGAATGTTAGGTTAATTCTATCATCAATCTGACGTTTAGTTTTATTGATACCATGCTGCCAAAATTGTTGTGTCGTTTCACGCATCACCAGTAAACTCCCATGTGCTAACTCTACATCAACTTTTTCACCTGTTCGTTTATGCTTAAAAATAAACTTTCGAGGATAACCTAATGTTACTGATGCAATTACTGGCTCAGGCCCTAACTCGGGTTCATCATCACTGTGCATGCCCATGCTATCTTGCCCATCACGATACCAATTCACTAAAACAGAATTAAAAGCATGATTGGTCGTTTTCTCACATAATGAACGAACATTAGTTAATGCCGGATGCCAAGGTAATGGTTGCATTGGCAATCCAGAATAAGTATAGGTTGCATCACGATCACCAATCCAACTCTGTAGACGTGGTATTTTTACGTCTCGCCCATAAATTCTGATATAATCTTGCGACCAAGTCAGTTCCGATTTAAGGCGTGCTAGCAATTCGTCTGCCAGTGATAATGCTAACCAATTAGGGTAGTACTCGACATTGGCATCGTCCATGACCAGCGGAAATGAATCAAATAATTGCATAACGACCTAATGACAAAATAGAGAAAACGTTGAATATAGAATTTACCCATGCTCGCGGTACCCATACCTTAGTACGTTACCCTGCTGAGCACCAACATAAATCACTGCAAGCATGGGATGCTGTGGATGAATATATCATATCTTACGTCCAAGAGAATCATACGGATCTGCTGGAAAATATTGCTCCCAAACGTATAGCTATCTTTAACGACGATTTTGGTGCACTTACGTGTGCTTTTCATGCATTTCATCCAATCCATATCTCAGACTCATTGGTTGCGCAATTGGGTGCACGTCATAATATGCAACACAATGAACTCGATCCTGCCGTGATCGATTTTATTGCCAGTACTGAAGCTATCGAACACCGTTTTGATATAGTATTGATGCAATTACCGAAAAACCTCGCATTGCTAACGTATCAACTACATCAATTACGTCAATGTTCAGATGACAATACAATCATCATTGCTGGCGGAAAGGTCCCCGTTGTCACCAAAAACATCCAACAATTATTTCATTCAATCCTAGGGAATTGCCATACTTCATTGGCCGTCAAAAAATCACGATTGGTCATTGGCAGTATGGATCCACAGTTAACTCCTCCACCACAATCAACATGGAATACGTGGGAAATTAGTAAACCCGTTTTGCAATTAAGTCATCTACCAAATGTTTTTTCACGTTTGCATTTAGATATTGGGGCGCGCTTTCTAATGCAGCATTTACCGCTAGTTGAGGGCGAGCACGTTGTCGATTTAGGCTGTGGTAATGGTGTCATTGGCTGTAGTGTTCTAGCTGATGCCCCGAATGCCACAATCACCTTTGTAGATGAATCATACATGGCGATTGAGAGTGCGAAGCGCAATGTCCAAGATAACTTTCCTGACCAATACGCACAATGTAATTTCGTTGTTGCAAATTGTCTCAGTCAGGTTGATATAGCGAATGTCGATTTGGTGTTATGTAATCCGCCTTTTCATCAACAAAACGCCGTGACGGATCATATTGCTTGGCAAATGTTTAAAGATGCCAAACAAGTGTTACGCCACGGTGGTGAATTACGCATTATTGGTAATCGGCATTTACCTTATGGAAATATGTTGAAAAAACGCTATGGTGGATTTACGGTGATTGCAACTAATGCCAAATTTAGTATTCTTTCAACATACAAAAGCGACTCATCAAGGAAATAATAGTGAAAATATCCTTATCCTTTTTATTTGTCTGGATTTTAAGTGTGACTTTGAGTGTTTTTTCACTTCAAGAAGCTCATGCACAATCGGGCAAACGTGTCATTAAAGATGGTAGCCATATCCAACCCGATAACTTCTATCCAAGAGTAAAAATGAGCACATCAATGGGGGAGTTTATTGTTGAACTAGACCGTCGTAAGGCGCCGATTAGCGTCAATAACTTTCTTAAATACGTTGATACACGTAGTTATGAAGAGACTATTTTTCATCGAATTATTCCTGGTTTTGTCGTCCAAGGTGGAGGGTATACTGTCGATTTTGAGCCAAAGCCTTCGTTAGGTACCATCTTCAATGAATCAGGCAACGGGCTCAAAAACGAAACCTATACAATTGCAATGGCAAGGCAAACGGATCCTCACTCTGCGACACGCCAATTTTACTTCAATATGCGGGATACTCCGTCATTGGATCCAGGCCGTAATTGGGGCTACGCTGTCTTTGGTTATGTCACAGAAGGCACTGAAGTATTAGACGCTATCAGTGAGGTAGAAACTCAATACAGTATGGACTTAAGAGCACCTGACGTCCCGATAAAACCGGTCATATTAACCAAAGTAACAATTTTACCTGAACCTACTTTTTAAGCATTGTCGATACCAAAACTAAGCACATTATTAATGTGCTGTTCGCCCAATGCCAACATCACTAATCTATCGATACCTAACGCAACGCCAGCACAATCAGGTACTCCTGATGATAATGCGGCCAGCAGACGGCTATCGGTAGGAATCATGGATAACCCCAACTGATTTCGATGCTGTTGATCTTTATCAAAACGTTGTATTTGCTCTTGTGCATCAGTGAGCTCCCAATAACCATTAGCTAACTCGAGCCCTTTAAAGTAAAACTCAAAACGATGTGCATAACGAGGATCATCTGCTTTTAGTTTTGCTAAAGCTGCCTGTGATGCGGGGAAATCATACACACAACAAGGACGAATAGTGCCTATTTTGGGTTCTATGTGAATGTTAAATATTAATTGTAAGATATGTTCAATCGGCTCTGCTGACAAATCATAATGCGAATCAATCGCCAGCCCAGCAATTAAATCGGCTTTACTTGCTTGGTCGATATCGATATCAGCATATTCTAGAAACGCCGCATGATATGTGATCTTATCTGCTGGTTCAGTCTTTAAAACGCCTTGCAATAAGGCATCAACTTCACTCATCAAAGCCTGATCATCAAACCCTACTCGATACCATTCCAACATGGTAAATTCTGGGTTATGTTGATGCCCTGCTGCTTCATGACGAAAGGCTTTACCTAGGTAATAAATACAGCCGCTGCCACAAGCTAGCATGCGCTTCATGCCATATTCAGGTGAAGTTTGTAAAAATAAAGGAGTCGTAGTTTGACCTAAGGTAAATGGCGTCACAAAATTAACTAGATGGGGGTCTGTTACACCACACTGCCCCAGCACTGGGACATCTACCTCAAGTACATCGCGCTGCGTGAAAAAGTCTCGAATTTGAGCAATCAACGCAGCTCTTTGACGCAAATTGTCAGGAGATATATGCATCCGCCAAGGCGCATTCAGTAAACCATCCCGACCAGAACCTTGCATAAATGTATATTATGCCTTGCTTGCGCGAGATACATACTCGCCATTACGAGTATCAACTTTGATGACTTCGCCTGTTTGTACAAAAAGCGGCACACGAACAACGGCTCCTGTTGCTAATGTAGCAGGTTTACCCCCCGTCCCTGCCGTATCACCTTTTAAACCAGGATCCGTTTCAGTAATCTCTATCTCAACAAAATTAGGTGGCGTAACAACAATGGGAGAGCCATTCCATAAGGTGATGGTACATACATCATTTTCTACTAACCATTTGACATTATCGCCTAACGCTTTGGCATCTGCAGCAACTTGTTCAAACGTTTCGTTATTCATAAAGTGCCAAAACTCCCCATCCGTGTATAAATAGGCAAGTTCAGTATCCATAACATCAGCCCCTTCTACAGATTCACCTGAACGAAAGGTTTTTTCTAGTACTTTAGCTGAAATCAGTTTACGAATTTTGACGCGGTTAAACGCTTGTCCTTTCCCGGGTTTTACATATTCATTTTCTAAAATATTACACGGTTCGCCATCAAGCATAATTTTTAGTCCTGCTTTGAACTCATTGGTGCTAAAATTCGCCATAATTCCTCTAATTTCACTAAATGATTGGTTTAACGGTGCATAATATACACAAAAAACAGCAACCTGTAGAGCCTAACTGGCAAAAAGAATTAGCAAATGGCTTCAATTCGCCAGAAACATTACTCGACTATCTTGGCTTCAACGCATCTGACTTTGAGCATCATCATCGTGCACGTTCACTATTTGCTCTTCGAGTGCCTCGTTTTTTTGTTGACTTAATGACCCGTCAAGATCTCAATGATCCACTGTTAAAGCAAGTCATGCCAATGGCAGATGAGTTCATCATCGATCCGGAGTTCTCTACTGATCCGCTCGAAGAGCAAGTCATAGATAATATTAAACAGTCTACCAAAGGTATGTTACATAAGTATCAAAATCGCGTGTTATTGATGCTCAGAGGGGGCTGCGCAATAAATTGTCGATACTGCTTTAGACGTCATTTCCCCTATGATCAGCACCATAATAATAAACAAGATTGGTTAGCCGTATTTGAGCAAATCAACACCGATAGTAATATTGACGAAGTTATCTTATCTGGCGGCGATCCATTAATGGCTAATGACGATTATATTGCGTGGATATGTGAACAAATAGAGACGATACCTGCCATAAAACGTATTCGCTTACATACCCGATTGCCTGTCGTGCTTCCATATAGAGTGACACAAAACTTATTAACAGCTTTAAAAAAATCGTCTAAGCAGATTATTATCGTTCTGCATATCAACCATCCTAACGAAATATCCAGTGAACTGATTCAAAAAGTCGACTTATTATGTAATGCCGGTATCACAGTACTCAACCAAGCCGTATTCTTAAAGGGGATCAATGACTCCGTTGAGACACAAATTACGTTGAATGAAGCTCTATTTAGTGCACGGATCCAACCCTATTATTTACACATGTTTGATAAAGTCCAAGGCGCTGCACATTTTGCCATCAGTGATGAGCGTGCGGTAAACATCATGCGTCAAGTGATCAGCCAACAATCAGGCTATATGGTGCCCAAGTTAGTCAGAGAAATTGGAGGAGAATCGAGTAAAACGCCTGTCGATTTGGGTTTGTACAAGAACAAATAAGAACGTGTGTGCCGGCCAACGTATTTGAGACGGAATATCTTCTTAAGAGAACATCGGAAAAATGCTGCAAACAGGTATCATGTCCATGAATATCTTATGATAAACTTTACCCATTATTTTTTATAACGTGATATTTCTATGCAAAATGTACTCGACAAACTCAAAGATAATCTGCAAATCGTCTACCGCAAAGCAATCGATGCAGATAATGCTTTAAACCAATTACAACAGCAAGGTAAGGGCAAATTTGCGACCATTTTTGCTGAAAATAGCCCATTTACTACCCGTGCAAAACGTTTTGAACCTTATGTTCAAGAAGTCGCGAGCAATATGGATACCTTTATTGCTAATGACTTTGAGAAGATTGACATAAGTGATGTTGAACCTCAGCTCACCCTCATTGTTCGCCAAATAGAAGCATTACTTGCCACACTGACTCAATTTAAAACGACTCTTTAATCCATTTATCTCAAGTTAATGATAAAGGGATAATTCTTTTAAGCGCGCTTGAATATTATCAATCATAGCTTGGTACTCTGGAGAGTCTACGGCAGTAAATGTTTGAGCAAATGCATCAGTATTGAGTCCCTCCGGTAAGTGTTCAATCATCGGGAAGAAAATCGCTTCACTAGCACTTTGCGCTAATCGATGTTGAGCAACCGATGCGGTATCAGGATGAGTTAGATAATCTGCGAAAACCACTCCGGCTTTATCTGCAGCTAAATCCACAAAACTATATCCGCTACCCGTCGAAACTCTATCCATAAGTTCTTTGAACTCTCCAATAGCCACTGTCGCACCTTGATCTGATAGGAGTTTTATCGCAGCTGAAAAAATGAAGTGTTGTGATAAGTCTCTTCTTGAAGCTAACGTCGGAATAAATTTACCAGATAATATTTGTTGTTTTTGTGGTGGTATAACACCTAAAAAATTAGCAAAGCGTGGATTACCTGCATAAATCGCAAGTGCGAATATTGCGGCTTCATTCTCTAAATGTGCTGTCTCTAGGGTACTCTGTATTTGAGCTTCAAGTAGGACTTCTCGTACATACAAAGACAATGAATTCGAGTGACTTTTAGGAATACTTTGTTCATTCATTAAAAAATTCAAATAATGATTTATACGTAACCCTAGACTTGGATCCCCACCAAAATGTATGCTCTCACGGACCCGTTTTAAGTCTTTCAAAAACTGTTGCATCGGTAATATAGAGACGGATACATTTTCGGGATTAAAGATCACTTCATTAATCTGTGCTTGTGCTTGTGCTGCAATCGTACTATTGGTATAGGTATTCACCAGCCACGTGACTAACTTCAACACACTGTTCCCTGGAAGCGAAATCTTACCCAAGGAAAGACTTTCAATATCTACATAACGATTCGAATTTAACACTAATCGAAGGTTAAGAAACCGTACAGTGAACCATTGAGGGACAGCCACACTGATATCCAGTTCGCCCTTACCTCGATTCAATTGTATGTTCCCACTGAATGACGGATACGCTCGCTGCATAAAGCCTAACAGACTATGCGCTTGAGCTTCAGAAAGAGTAATCTGATGGCCTAGGTGCTTTTGATACAGAACATTAGACACATCATCCAATAAATCATTCACACTTTGAGCATTATCGACTTGTTGAGCAGACGAAATCACAACCGTCGGAACGGCCGAAAGCACTAGGAAGTGAATACATAAAAGAATGACCCCAATAAAGATGAGGGTACGGTATAAAAATGAAAACACAGCGTTAATACGGACCGTTGATGACTAATGGATTGTTAAATGAAGTTTGCCAAACTTGACCACGTTTCACATAATAAATTGTATCACCTATGACCACAGCTCGATCTTCTGATGCCCAGTAATAGTTAACATCTTTATCTGGGGGACGAACGGTCATTGAATTTGACATGCTGGCATTTCCACTCAGATCAACCTCAAAAATTTCCAGTCGATTATCGGGTAACCAAACCATGTCATTCATTGTCCATCCCTGCATAGGCATCGCAAATATATGCTCCACATCTGATTTAGCTAGATAGGTCAGTGCATGATAATCAAACTCAGCAGGCGAATAACTATCGGCAAACACGAATTCGTTCACAATACGGGGAATGCCTGAGACATCAAATAATGCAACCTTTGCCCCAAATTCATTAGCATTAACTAAGCTAGGCACTACATCAAAGCCAACTGCAGGTACATTTTGACCAATACCTAAAATAAATTGCTCATTAATGGGATGCAAATAAGACGAATACCCGGGCATTTCTAACTCGCCGGTAACGACCGGTGCAAATGGGTTGGACACATCAATGACGTATAATGGGTCAATAGTTTCAAATGTCACTATAAATGCCTTATCACCAAAATACCGCACCGCCTTAATGTCCTCATTAGGTTTACCTAACTCTGCTGGTGCATTGTTATTAGGTAATTGAGCACTAATCGATAAACGACGGTCATTTGCCGAAAGGCTAATCATATACAATGAATGATCAAAACGATCATTCTCATCCATACGCATTTCACTGGTCACCGCACGCAAATGCGTATCGGTAGCACTTAGACGAAGATTTTTGTTTTCCCAACCTAACGTACCATTCAGTTCGATGGTGCCATTATAGCTAAACATTGAGGTCGTACGGGCAAAATGATGGATCAAGGTACTATCTAAAGAGCGATTATTATTTTCATCGTACGCAGGTATATTGGCATGTATAAAAATGTCATCTGTAGTCACATAGACATCATCATACAGTCCATTAATACACGTCGTTTGGATTTGTGTCGGATCATCTAAATTCACCATTGTCATTGAAATGATTCCTGTCGCACTATCGAGGTTATCGGCGTCTTGGGGAATATAACAATCATTCGCGTCAAACAGCGGTGCTGATGTCAATACTTCATTAGTAACAGGCTCTCGCGTCATGATTCTAGGTATGAGTGCATCAGTATTGATTGCTTGTATCGCATCAAAGCCCGATAACTTAGCTGCCACTGTCGAGTTATCGATACTGATCCCATCAAGCTGTGGTAAAAAAGAAGTGACTATCAGCAAATAATTATCAATACGACGCGAACGAATCGATTGACCTTCAATGGTCATTTTTTTAGTTGTTATAGGAGTTGATGGAGAACTAGTATCAATAATATCGAGCGTGACTTGATTATCACCGTACCACCAGATGCCTTGGTTTTGATTATTGATAAATTCATACCCACCACCAATAACAATCAGCTGTTCATCACGTAAAAACATACCGCGGACACTAAAATATCCATTTTCCGATGTCATTCCGCTTTGAATACGAGATATCTCAGTGAGGCTTTGATCATTTTCGCGTTGTAGTACACGAATGACTTCTGCAGTATTTTCGTTATCAGGTAGCGCAGGCGATGTGAATGATTGAGGAGTTATTTGTTTTGCTGCTGTAGTCGTTTCAGCATTAGAGAAACGATCTAATACATAAAGATAGTGACCATCAAACTTCATGATATCCATTTCATCAACACCCTCTTCTTGGGTGATGGTTTGTGAAAAATTATCTGTGCTATCACTTGCAGGAGCTGATACTTCTGAAGCTAAACTATCAGAGGCAACAGCATTAACGACATTCGATGTTTGGAAATTATTGTAATATAAACCGTTTTTTAGTAATCGGCCAAATGAAGCTGGTGTAGCTGGCTTTAATACACTAGCTGAAATATCAGTCGGATTGACTTGAGGGGCTACGACTGGAGGATTGTTATCAGTGTCAATAGTATTATTACTGGTTCCCCCACCACATCCAAACAGGCTAATTATCACATAACTGACAAATAAAGACTTAACCATTAATCGTATGTTGGATGAGGTTTGAACTGTCATATCCATGATATTTCTCATTGCTGCATGTGTGTGAGAACGATTATAAACAGCTCAACATAGATAGTCTAACGAAGATTCTTGGCTTATGCATCACTCCTTAGTACTATGGGAAAATTAAGTCATTTGATAATCGTGATTATGAGCATACTAAGTAAGTTACTCGTAAGTGGTATAATTTTGGTATTAGCGGGCTGTGGTGGAAGCGGCAATACATCCAATACCACATCAGCCGCCCCTCTATCGCCTCAAAATACAGCTCCTACCATTGATAGTTTTTTAACGCGCACTATTAGTGACAATGGTCGGGTTACTTTGACTTGGCGTGTCACTGACGCACAACAAACTAATCTTAGTTGCAGTATATCGATATCTGGTGGAATCTCTCTCTCTCAATCCATTTCGAATTGCGTGACTACGACACAATTTACGTTTACAGCTCCCACAAATACCAATTATCAAGCTCTACTCAAAGTCTCTGACGGTACATCAAGCACTTCGCAAAACTTAGTCATTAATGTGACGAATCTGCCAAGCACACAACCCGATCCAGTTAGCCCTTCGCAACCTCCTGAAATTTCGAAGGTAATGAAAATTCACTTTTTACATACCTCAGGTCAATACGATGTGTGGGGGTTACATTTATGGGGCAGTGCAATTTCACCTGGGATTGCGACTCTTTGGGCAGACCCTAGACCTCTTACACGAGTGGAAAATGACTATGCAGTGTTTGAAGTACCGTTTGTCGATGGGAGCGAATATTTCAATTTCATTGTGCATTTTGGCGATATAAAAAGTCCTGCTTATGATTTACGAGTCATCCCTGACACCTTTGGAACCGAAGTATGGGTCGTCGAAGATACTGCATTAAATATTTCCGGTGTGAATGCAGAGCCTTTCTCAGACGAAGCTGTCGCAAGAGCTGCTTTTGCTGAGGTGCAAGCGCGTACTGGTAATGCGGTAACAGCAATTGACATGAGTCCAGTGAGTATTTCAGTGCCAACTAATGCACTGGCAGATAACTGGCAAGATAATGCTAATTTTATGGAAATTTATGTTCGCGGCTATAAAGACTCAGATGGTGACGGGATTGGCGATATTAATGGATTAATTGAGCAACTCGATTACCTTCAATCATTGGGTATTACTGGGTTATGGCTTATGCCCATTATGGAAAGCTCGGATAATGACCATGGTTATGAAACCCAGGACTATCGCAAGATTGAGTCTGACTATGGGACCTTAGGAGATTTTGACCGCTTAATAAGTGAAGCCAATAGCCGTGGTATTGCTATAGTTATTGATTATCTGATCAACCATACCAGTTATCTTAATCCCATTTTTTTAGATGCCAGTTCTAGTCCCAATCATCGATTACGTGACTGGTTTATTTGGCGTGATAGCATTCCTACAAATTGGTCTTTATGGGGACGTAGTCCATGGCGAACAGGGCTAGGTGGTAATTTCTATGGCGCATTTACTTCTCGCATGCCTGATTTTAATTTATTAAATCCAGAGGTTATCGAATACCACCAACATAATCTTGCGTTTTGGTTAAATCGAGGGGTTGATGGTTTCCGTTTTGATGCGGTTGGTGTACTGGTAGAAAATGGTCCATCTGGACTAGAAGACCAGCCACAAAATCATATGGTTATGCGTGCAATGCGCGATGTTATTATACAATACCCCAAGGCTTACATGGTATGTGAGGCCCCCAGTGGATTTGCTGCTTTTGCTTTGGATAATTCCTGTGGTAAAGCGTTTCATTTCAGTGCCGGTCATGCAATTTTAGATAGCGTAAAACAAGGCCGTGCAAATGACACATTAATCAATGTCATTAACGATGCAAACTTAAGTAACATGCCATTGATTTTAGCGAATCATGATTTTTTTGCAGGTAATCGAGTGGCGAATCAACTCAATCAACACCCTGAACAATACCGCCTTGCCGCTGCAGCTTATCTTCTACTCTCAGCTAATCCATTTACCTACTATGGTGAAGAGATTGGCATGTTGGCAGGAATAAATATGCAAGCAGACGCCTCATTGAGAACGCCTATGAGCTGGACCAATGATTCTGTTAACGCAGGGTTTAGTTCTAGTAATACTTTATTTAGAGGGCTTTCTGCCAATGCTGCAACCCATAATGTCACAGCACAAATAATAGAAAATAATAGTCTTTATCATTTTTACCGGGATTTATATTGGTTACGCCAACAATACCCTGTGTTATCAACTGGTTTAAAGCAATCATTAACTAATGCAAATGAATCAATCTTAATCTGGGAGTCTGTATTAGATAATGAACGGATAATAATAGCTATTAACTTAACAGAACAGAATACAGTCGCTACCGTCAATCACACACTCAATAACAGTGTATTTGAATTATTATGGTCAAAAGAGTTGACGAATAATACCTCGCTTATTAGTGATAATATTGGTGAGATAACATTCACCTTATCTGGATATAATGTGCAAGTATGGCGTTTAGAGAACTGACTCTACTCGACTTGTGCTAAGTTGCCTTTACTTTCTAACCAAACTTTGCGATCACCCGAACGCTTCTTTGCCAGTAACATATCCATTAGCTCAAGCATCTGTTCTGCATCGCCAACAGTGAGTTGAACTAAACGGCGGGTATTTGGGTCCATCGTCGTTTCTCGTAGTTGCAAGGGATTCATTTCACCCAGGCCTTTAAAACGTTGAACGTTCACTTTACCGCGCTTTTTCTCGGCTTCAATACGGTCTAAAACTCCTTGCTTTTCACCTTCATCAAGCGCGTAATAAACTTCTTTACCAATATCAATTCGGAACAGTGGTGGCATAGCAACATACACATGTCCATGCTCAACTAAAGTGCGGAAGTGTTTCACGAATAAAGCGCATAACAAAGTTGCAATATGCAGACCATCGGAATCTGCATCTGCCAAGATACATATTTTTCCGTAGCGTAAGCCGGACAAATCTTCGCTATCAGGATCAATGCCTAACGCGACAGATATGTCATGAATTTCTTGCGAAGCGAGCACCTGAGAGGAATCAACTTCCCAAGAATTCAGAATTTTTCCTCGTAGGGGCATAATGGCTTGAATTTCTCGGTCACGAGCTTGTTTAGCTGACCCCCCCGCTGAATCCCCTTCTACTAAAAACAACTCAGAGCGGCTATTATCTTGTGACGAGCAATCGGTTAACTTACCCGGTAAAGCAGGGCCTTGGGTGACTTTTTTACGCGCTACCTTTTTGGTTTGTCGTAAACGTTTTTGCGCATTGTTAATACACATCTCTGCTAGCAATTCAGCAATATCAGTATGTTGATTTAACCACAAGCTAAAAGCATCTTTAACAATACCAGAGACAAAAGCAGCTGATTGACGTGAAGATAAACGTTCTTTGGTTTGCCCAGCAAATTGTGGATCTTGCATTTTAGTCGACAAAATATAACTACAACGTTCCCAGATGTCATCAGGACTTAGTTTCACACCACGCGGTAGTAAATTTCTAAACTCACAAAATTCACGCATCGATTCTAAAAGACCTTGGCGTAAACCATTAACATGTGTCCCACCTTGTGCAGTAGGGATCAAATTCACATAAGATTCTGTCACCATATCGCCACCTTCAGGTAACCACATTACCGCCCAATCTGCCGCTTCATGATTGCCTGAAAATGTACCAACGAATGGTTCATCCGTAGGTAAAGTTTCGAATTCTTTGACCGAATCATACAAATAATCACGCAAACCATCTTCGTAATACCATTCCGTCGTTTCTTTGCTTATTTTATTATCAAAGCGAATGCGTAATCCCGGACATAATACTGCTTTGGCACGTAATACATGCAGTAACTGACGCACTGAGAAATTTCCTGAGTCAAAATAACTCGCATCTGGCCAGAAATGCACACTGGTACCAGTGTTACGTTTCCCACACGTATCAATCACAGCCAACTCAGAAATTTTATCCCCGTTTGCAAATACAATTTGATGCACTTGAGCATCTCGGCGGATAGTGACTTCAACACGCTTAGATAATGCGTTTACCACAGAGATCCCGACTCCGTGTAAGCCACCAGAAAATTCATAATTTTTATTCGAAAATTTACCACCGGCATGGAGTTTAGTCATAATCAATTCTACACCAGAGATTTTTTCTTCTGGGTGGATATCTACCGGCATTCCACGACCATCATCAATGACTTCTAATGATTGATCTTCATGTAAAATCACTTTAATTGAAGAGGCGTGACCCGCGAGTGCTTCATCGACAGAGTTATCAATCACTTCTTGGCTTAAATGATTCGGTCGGGTGGTATCGGTATACATCCCTGGGCGACGTTTGACAGGATCTAACCCGTTAAGGACTTCAATGGCATCTGAATTATATTGTTCTGACATGGAATAACGCCTTGGTGGTGTTACTCAAGAGCTTGTATTATCTATTTAAATAGCCCAGGTAACATATTTATTATGTTTTGATATTACCAAGTACGGTGCTATTGAGCAAACCTTTCACATGCCAGAAACGCACAAATATCACCTAGTGCTTCAGCAAAGCCCTGAAAGCTATGATCTCCCCCTTGAGTAATACGCAGTTCGCTATTGGCATAAAGCGTTTCTGCCAGACGATAGTCTAGTACTTCATCGGCGGTTTCTAACCATACTTGAAACTGTTCAGGATAATCAATGGTCGGCATATATAAGACTTCAAGTGCATCAAGATCCTGCTCCGATAAAGTAAATATTTGCTGGGTGTAGGGATTGGTATGGGTCCCTAAATAGTTAGGAAATAAAAGATGCGGAGCGACCGCCGGATTAATTAAGATCCCTCTAGGCCTGAAGGTCGCTGTACTCACATTTTCTAATAAATGAGTAGTTAAAAATCCCCCCATAGAACTGCCTATGACGCCAATAAAACGCGCTGCGTATGCCTCCTGCAACGCCATAAATCGTTGTGTTGCTTGGTCAACCGCTTCACTGGGTACTCCCGATAATTGCGGCGAATGCATTTGTATATGCGGGAAATGCTTCGCCAAATACATGCGCATTTGTTGCGCTTTGGCTGACATGGGTGAACTTAAAAATCCATGCAAATATAAGATATGGGCTTGGGGTGAAAAACTCATGAATTGTTTGCTGCAAGTTTGTTTTGATAAGTAATACAAAATTGTAACCATTCTGATAAAAATACATTCACCATAAATTTTTCATTTTTTTGATGCATATGTAAATTTGGATATTCATAACTCGCTTTTAAGTTACCTACATGTTGACAACTGATGACCTCTGCTGATTTGGCATCATGATATAACCGCACCGTCATGGACGGTTTTAAGAAATGAGGCAACGATTCAGCAACCTGCTTCACCTGAACTGTCGTGGTATATCGCGCACAATCTGTAATTTCAATCGCGTAACTCAGTGATGCTTCAACACAAAAATGATACGTCATATTTTGGGTGTCACAATCAGGTAATAAGCGCATCAGTCGCGCGTAATTATGATCACCTATTGCTAATAAGCTCGGTAAATGTGGGACGTATTTTTTCTCGTGTCTTATCTGGTCGTTCATGGCTCTTGCCAACTCTCTAAAATCTGTTGTTTATTTAAAAAGAAATACTGTAATGCGATGATGGCTGCCGCATTATCAATGCGTCCATTCTCCAGCCATTCTTTTGCTTGCTTCTGTGCTATACGATGCACCAATATATCTTCTGATTCGTGCTCAACACCGTGAAGTCCATCCGCTTGGGTAGCATCTGTTTGAGCAATATAAATATGCAGTCGTTCGGTGGTTCCCCCAGGACTAGATAAGTAACTACACGCTTTTGTCAGATGTTGTAGCTCAATCCCCGCTTCTTCTCGAGCTTCTTTATGACACACTTCTTCCGGAGAGTAACCTGTATCAATCATGCCTGCAATGACCTCAATTAACCACGGTGATTGAGACGTAGCCATCGCACCTAATCGAAATTGCTCTATTAGTACAAATTCTTGGGTAACGGGATCATAAGGCAGTACTGCAACAGCATGGCCTCGCTCAAACATTTCCCGTGTCACTTCACTTGACCAACCACCAGCAAACAGCCTATGTTTCAGCTTATATTGTACCATTTTAAAGAAACCGTCGTATAATGGTCTAGTTGTTAGCACTTCGACGTCTTGATGACTAAACTGTGATTTGACTGACATAGTTTTCCTAAAGAAATTACATTCTGTTACACATAACCGATGCTCGTTACGCGATAATTATTTATGTATGCGTTTGAATTTCTTACACTCTACAATAATAGATTCATTTTAACTGATTGAAAGGCAGCAGTATGAAAAAAACACTCTTAAGTGTCATCATAAGTATAGGATTTACCGGCTCACTTCACGCACAAGATATCACAACTATTTACCAACAAGCGCTCGATAAAGATCCTGTCGTTAACCGCGCAAAAGCTCTACGCGATGTATCACTTAAGGGCGTGACATTAGCACGCGCACCATTATTACCACAAGTGTCAGGCTCAATTGGCTACAGTATGTCGGACACTAATGATGTCGAAACCGATACTCTAAATTATCGGGTTGGCTTATCTATGTCATTATATGATCATGCTAAATGGGTCGGCATGGATCGCGCTGAGAAAGTCGCACAACAAGCCGAAGCCTCGTACTCCGCGACCTTACAAGATCTTATTGTACGTGTAGTTAACGCCTATCTGAATATTTTGCGAGCTAAAGATAATGTTGAATTCGTGCAAGCAGAAAAACGTGCCATTGAACGCCAATTAGAACAAACGAAACAACGCTTTGAAGTTGGCTTAATTGCCATTACCGCTGTGCATGAAGCTCAAGCAAACTTTGATACTACCATTGCCCAAGAGATCCGTGCTCAAAACACGTTAGAACTCCGTAAAGAGCAATTGCGTGAAATTACGGGTTTATATTACCAAACAGTAAATGTATTAAATACTGACACGTTTGCTGCTCAAGCACCTGCCCCACAAAGTGTAGATGAGTGGTTAGAGCTAGCACGATTGAATAACTTAGACTTGCAAGCTCAGCAATTTGCCGTAGATATCGCCAAAGATGACATCAGTGCGAATGAAGCAGGACACTTACCTACACTAGGATTATCTGGCTCAGTATCACGATCTGATTTTGATACTAATGGTGTTGACAGCGATTCTGACACCACATCACTGGGTATTACATTGAGTGTGCCAATTTACTCGGGTGGTTCGACAACTGCTCGCACAGAACAATCTCGTTCGCGTTTTGTAGCGGAAAGTGAAACATTAGAACAGACCTATCGTGGCACAGTACGAAGTGTTCGTAATTCCTTTAACGACATCGGCGCCAATATTTCTACAATTAAAGCATTTGAGCAAGCTGTAGTCTCTGCTGAATCAGCATTACGCGCAACGGAAGAAGGATTTGATGTTGGTATCCGTACCATCGTAGATGTGTTGAATTCAACGCGAAACCTGTTTAATGCTCGCAAGAACCTCGCAAATGCGCGATATGATTTTATTACAGCGGTTATCAATCTTAAGCGTGCTGCTGGTACATTAACTGTTGCAGATATAGAAGCAATAAACAAAGGTTTAAAACCGGCATAGTTACTGATGCGGTGACAATATGAAAAGGGCTTATGGCTGATAAAGTCATAAGCTCTTTTTTGTTTCTTGGATGCTAAAATGAGAATGAATAATCAATTTCTCAACGTCCATCCTCTTACATTTTATCTGGCGGGCGGTGAGCAACTAATAATGCTTTAATTTCAGCAATTTCGCTTTGCAGTTCATCAATTTGAGCATGAAGCTCAGCATTGACCTCGCGATTAGAGATATCTTGTTGTTCTGGATTGTTCGCTAACTCACGCTCATAAGCTTCTCGTTGCTCTTGTTCCATCACATTAATCACAATCCCAATGACCATATTCAAAAACGCAAAGGCTGTTAAGAAAATAAAAGTCATATAATATATCCAAGAGAATCCATAGACAGCTTGAGTCTCATACATAACATCCGTCCAATCTTCGAAGGTCATCACCCTGAATAGAGTCAGCATCGAGATCGCAATATTCCCCCACAGCACTTCATTAATAGGCGCAAATAAATAACTTCCTATCGCTGCATAGATATAAAAAATAATAAACATCAATAAGACGACGTAGCCCATTTGTGGCATAGCTTTGAGTAACGAATTAATTAAGACTCGTAGTTCAGGGATAATCGAAATCATTCGCAAAACACGGAAAACACGAATCAAACGTGCCAGTAATGCCATCTCTGATTCGTTTATAGGAATCAAACTGATCACCACCACAAGCGTGTCAAAAAGGTTCCAACCTGATTTAAAAAAATCTTTTTTGCGAGGTTCCGCAATAAAACGGATCAAAATTTCAAAGAGGAAAAAGATCGTAATGACACGATCCATGATCTTTGTGACTAATATGGCAGATTCTGATAATGGGAAGGTTTTTGCACCTATCTCAAGCGCTGAAATAATAATGACTGTAATGACGACTATTTCAAAAATACGATTGTGTCGTAATTGCGATAGTGCAGAGACAATATTTGAATACATATTTATTGATTAATAACATAAAAATTCATGGTTGTATTGTACATGCATTATTGCATTGTGAACACGACAACCAGAGGTTATAAGGCCAATATATTATGAGATAGCACCCAGTGCTATCCCGGTAAACAGTAAAATACGCTAATTTATATTTTCTTCTGCCAAAACTCAGCCACACCCGCACCAGGTGCTAATTCATAAGGAACAAAACCCACGTCAGCATAGGCTTTTCGAGCAGGAGCATTATTTTGTAACACCTCAAGCGTCACTTTACAGGCTCCGCGTAACTGAGCGACTGCTTCGACTTCTGCTAACAAGGCTTTACCTATGCCTTGATAACGATGACTCTTAATGACAACTAAATCATGCACATTAACTAGTTCACGGGCAGCGAACGTTGAAAAGCCCACAAAACAATTAGCCAACCCTACTGGTACATGACTATCCCAAGCAATGATACTAAATGTATCGTTGCGCAGTGCCAGTAATCTCGGAAGAGAATCTAAAATAGTATCAGAAATGGGGGTATTACCTCCCATCGGATCTGTAGCATATGCATTCATAAGCTTACGTAATGCATTTGCGTCAGTCGTAGTCGAAAAATCAGCCGGTCTATAAATTATCATCAGATATATATTTTACTCATGCGTCATCAATGGATTAGTATTGATGATTAAATTGGTTATATTTTGAGCTATTTGGATAAATGCAATCGCTTCTCAATTATATTAGTCAAACAGATGGATAGGTTCAATCTAAAGACAATGCATCATTACACAATAGTAAGAGCTTTGATATCGACATATCTGCAATCCAAGTAGGTCGGATTAACTTATTATAAATTAACATTTTACTTACACATTA
This sequence comes from Glaciecola sp. HTCC2999, assembly GCA_949498985.1. Lineage (GTDB taxonomy): Bacteria > Pseudomonadota > Gammaproteobacteria > Enterobacterales > Alteromonadaceae > Opacimonas. The sequence continues at coordinate 25,227 of CATECQ010000056.1, read as the reverse complement.
TCTAAGTAAAAAATGATATAAAATTAAGCAAACAACGCACCCGATTAATAAATAGTCGGCTTAATCACATCAGAAATCTGATAAGTTAAATGGTATATCAACGATTTTAAGCTTATAATTATGTTTTAAGTAATATCTTCATCACTTTAACCGGTCATACTGACTCAACGAAGTGTTGTTCTACATCAGGATCCTCCATGACCGATATTGTCAATATGACATTTAAAGACCTCAATCTACCCTCAGAAATTTTACAAGCTCTAGAAAAAGTAGGTTACGAAAAACCCTCCCCCATTCAAGCAGAAAGTATTCCATTACTTTTAGAAGGCCACGATTTATTAGGGCAAGCTCAAACTGGCACAGGAAAAACCGCAGCTTTTGCGTTACCTATGTTAGCGAACATCGATGTAGAGGAAAGTTTCCCACAACTACTTATACTTGCACCGACGCGTGAATTAGCGATTCAAGTAGCTGAAGCATTCCAAGTATATGCCAGTTTTTCTAAAAAAATTCGAGTGTTACCCATTTATGGTGGTCAATCATATGACAACCAAATTCGTCAATTAAAACGTGGTGTTCAGGTTGTTGTTGGAACTCCTGGCCGGATTATCGATCATATTCAACGTAAAACTCTTAAACTCGACCGTTTGAAGTTCTTAGTGCTTGATGAAGCAGATGAAATGTTACGTATGGGCTTTATCGATGATGTTGAGCTTATTTTGTCACATTCTCCAAAAGAGAAACAAACAGCTTTGTTCTCGGCCACTATGCCAGGACCAATCAAGAAAATTACAGAACGTTACTTGCATGATCCTAAGCATGTAAAAATTGCGTCAAAAGTGTCCACCGCTTCAACTATACGTCAGCGTTATTGCCAAGTAGCTGGTCATCATAAACTTGAAGCGTTAACCCGTATCTTAGAAGTCGAACAATTTGACGGTGTCATTGTCTTTGTTCGAACCAAAACTGCAACACTTGAATTAGCCGATAAATTATCAGCTCGCGGTTATGACGTAGAACCACTCAATGGTGATATCCCACAAAACTCTCGTGAACGCACCGTCGAACGTTTGAAATCAGGTAGTATTGATATATTAATTGCAACGGATGTCGTTGCCCGTGGTCTCGATGTTGAGCGTGTTTCGCACGTTATTAACTTTGACATTCCTTACGACACTGAATCATACGTTCACCGTATAGGTCGTACTGGACGTGCTGGACGTCAGGGTGATGCGATTCTATTTATCTCACATCGTGAAAAACGGTTATTATTCCAAATAGAAAAAGCGACTAAGCAAACGATTGAACAAATGCCTATTCCTAGCATTTCACAGATGAATGAATCGCGTTTGGTCCGTTTTAAAGAGTCAGTAATGGAAGCCATTAAAGATGATTCTATTCAGTCTTTAATCCCTATTATCGAAACGATTCAATCAGAAACTGAAGCCGATCCTGAAGTGTTAATGGCAGCGTTAGCTAAAATTGCTCAAGGTGATGAGCCATTGCTCCTTAAAGAAGGCGACCGTCCAGACTTAAATGCAAAACCCGAACGCCGTGAACGCAGTGAGCGTGACTTTGGTGGCCGCGAACGCGGTGGTCGTGAGCGCGGGCGTGGAGGTGAAAGAGGTGGTCGTGGTGAACGTCGCCCTCGTGAACGCACTACCCCTGATGCTGGCATGAAACGTTTCCGCATTGATGTCGGTCATGTGCATCATGTCAAACCTGGTAACATTGTAGGTGCCATTGCTAATGAAGCCGATATTAGCTCTAAAAATATCGGTGCTATTGAAATTTATGACACCTATTCTACCGTCGATTTGCCGGCCGGTATGCCTACAGAAACTCGTGAGCAACTTCAAGGCACACGTGTCGCTGGACAACGTTTGAGTCTACGTGAATGGTCTGATAAACCACCTGCTCGCGGTAATCGTGAAGGCGGTAATGGTAAAGATGGCGCACGCGATAATCGTGGTGCATCTCGTGCAAAACCGAATTTTGCGAAAAAAGAACATCGCAAAGGACCTAAAAAACCACAAGAGTAATCTTGTGGTTTTAGTTAAAATATTCGAGCGCTACACAAAGGATCCACGAACATGCAATATTTCCCAGTATTTATAGATGCTGAGCATTTATCTGTATTAATTGTGGGTGCAGGAGAAGTGGGTGCTCGAAAACTAGAACTGATTTTAAAAACCCCTGCGAAAGTCACTATCGTTTCTCCATGGGTCAGTGATACCGTTAAACAACTCGTCGCTGAACATTCCCTCACATTACATGAACGTAAATTCGAAGATGCTGATATTTTTTCACACAACATGATTTTTGTTGCGACAGATGACCCACAAGTTAATCAACACATTCATGATCATGCTACCGCACACAACATACTTGTTAATGTAGTGGATAACACCCCACTGTGTAAATTTATCACCCCATCTATTGTTGACCGGTCTCCGATCATTATAGCCATGTCTAGTGGTGGTGTTGCACCAGTATTATTACGTTATTTACGCCAAAAACTTGAAAGCGTTATACCTGCACAAGTCCAGCGCTTAGGGCGCTTTTCAGAAAAGTTTCGCAACGAAGTGAAAACTCGTTTAGGTAGTGTGACCGAACGCCGTTATTTTTGGGAATCTGTACTTGATGGTGATATTGCTGAAACTGTGATGCAGGGTAATGAAACCAAAGCAGATACTGACTTTGCTAGAGCATTAAATGATTTTACTCAACAAGACAATACACAAGGTGAAGTATACTTAGTCGGTGCAGGGCCCGGTGATCCAGATTTACTCACATTCCGCGCATTGCGTTTAATGCAAAAAGCCGACATTGTTGTGTATGACCGACTCGTTTCTCCTGCTATTGTGGAGCTTGTGCGACGAGATGCTGAAAAAATCTACGTCGGAAAAGCCAAATCAAAACATACGATCCCTCAAGATGAGATTAACCAGTTGTTAGTGGATAAAGCCTTAGAGGGTAACCGAGTCGTACGACTTAAAGGTGGTGATCCATTTATCTTTGGTCGTGGCGGTGAAGAGCTTGAAACATTAGTTGAGCATGGGATCAGTTTCCAAGTTGTTCCTGCAGTTACCGCTGCCAGTGGTGCGGCTTCTTATGCAGGCATTCCACTCACTCACCGCGATCATGCTCAATCTGTTGTCTTTGCGACAGGTCATTTACGCGACGATACGATTAATTTAAATTGGCCTGCATTAGTACAAAAAAATCAAACCACCGTATTTTATATGGGCATGACTGGATTAGAGATAATTTGCCGTGAAATGATTGCTCATGGTATGTCACCAGATATGCCAATAGCCATTGTTGCTTCTGCCACATTACCACATCAAAAAGTAGTGATTGGAACATTAACTACCATTGTTGATTTAGTCACAGCTGCTGACATTAAACCACCTGCATTAATTATCGTTGGGACCGTGGTTACATTACATGACGACTTACATTGGTTTAAACCACAAGCAGATTAGTCGCTCGGCATCATCGTCTATTTAGAGTGATATCGTGGTGCATTGGTTTGGGCTTCATCCTACAAAGTGCTATGATGGCTAATACATTCATAATAATATCAACAACATGAATTCAAACACGACACTGCGTAAAAGTTTATCTACCTATCGTGACAAACGTTTATTAGCTATTTTTTGCTTAGGTATGGCCAGTGGTTTTCCATGGGTACTCATTGGATCAGCGTTGACCGCATGGCTTCAAGATGAGGGATTATCACGCAGTGCAATTGGTTTATTTGGTGTTATTTTTGTTGCCTATTCGATTAACTTTCTATGGTCTCCACTACTAGATCGCATCCAACTGCTGAAAATGGGTCAACGACGTAGTTGGATTTTAGTCACCCAGCTTTGTATTATCATTTTATGCATTGCAATGGGTTTTGTTAGCATGCCGGAACAACTTTATTGGGTCGCGGCTATCGGTTTAGGCATTGCTATCGCCTCAGCCACTCAAGATATTGCTATTGATGCCTTTCGTGTTGATACCATCATGCCTCACGAAAAAGCAGCCTTGTCAGGTGCATCCGCAATGGCTACTGCAGGCTGGTGGACAGGCTATGGCGGACTAGGTGCGATTCCCTTTTTCCTTGTTGATTTATCCGGTTTTAGTTGGCAAACCCTATACTTTGCAATGGCCGGACTTATGGCTCTATTGACGACTACGGTATTTTGGATCAAAGAACCAGTGACATCTAGAAATGCATACCAAGCAGATGCGAGTGCTAACTATATGTCAAGATTATCTCTGGATTCACAAAAATTTTCGCATCGGATGGTTAGTTGGCTGGCAGTATCTTTGATTGAGCCATTTCGCGAATTTTTTCAACGCAACGGATTCAAACTAGCGTTATCTATTTTACTTTTTATCTTCTTGTTCAAAATCGGCGAAGCCTTTTTAGGTCGCATGTCGATTGTCTTTTATAAAGAAATTGGCTTTTCCAATACACAAATCGGGAGCTACTCGAAACTCCTCAATTGGTGGGTGACCATTGTATTCGCAGTGATTGGTGGCATGGTTAACATGCGTTATGGTATTTATCGCGGTTTAATGGTCGGGGGGATTGCGATGGCCGCGAGTAATCTGATGTTTTCATTAATGGCGTTAGCAGGCCCCAATACGCTGCTATTTGCTGCCACTGTCTTTGTTGATGGTTTCACCTCGGCTTGGAGCTCAGTCGCCCTAGTTGCCTTTATTTCGTTGTTATGTAACCAAGCTTTTAGTGCATCACAATACGCGCTAATGGCTTCATTAGGCGTTTTAGGTAGAACTTTATTGGCATCTAGCAGTGGCATGTTAGTAGATGGATTAGCAGGCAACTGGGCGCTGTTCTTTTTATTGACCGCTATCATGGTCATTCCTAGCTTACTATTTTTAAGAATGATCCGAGTACCCATTATGAAAATGGAAGCACGTCATTGAAGCATGGCGCCCTCGCCTATTTAATTAGACCGCAAATGGATATCTAATTGGCTCATGACACTCATATCCTTCCACTTTAAAGTCATCAGTCGTCACCCAAGTTTCAATATCTTCTAGCGTTTTTATCTTAGGATTAATAGTCAACTTGGGGGCAGGAAAAGGTTCACGTTTAAGTTGTACATCACGCATCAATTCAAGTTGGTCTTCATAGATATGTGCATTCACAATTTTGTGGTATGCCTTACCTGGTTCATGACCCGTAATTTGTGCCATCAAAGCCAGTAATACAAACACCTGCACCTGATTAAAGTTAATACCTAATGGAATATCAGCGCTGCGCTGAAAGCTATTTAAATAAAGCTTTCCACCTAACAATGAAAAATGATGGGTATGCATACACGGACGTAAACAACCATACTCAAATTCACCAGGGTTATAAAAAGTTAAAATTTCCCCGCGAGAGTCAATGCCATTGGATAAGTCATCAACAATACTTCTGAGCTGATCAATTTCGCGCCCCTCTGGTGTCATCCAGCGACGACCCTGTACGCCGTATACGCGCCCCATGTCGTCTTCACCCTTACGGTGTGGATTATTGAGCCATGCATTATTTTCATTGGCATTCGCATTCCACGTATTACATCCAATAGCGCGAAAATCAGCGGCATTATCATAGCCTCGCAAATAACCTAATAATTCAGCAATTGCGGCTTTATAGAAACTTTTACGAGTTGTAACGAGTGGGAATTCATTATCCGCAACATTGTATTCCAGATCAGCATTAATCAACGTGAGGCAGCGTTTACCTGTTCGATCATTATATACCCATTCACCTTCATCGATGATTCGCTGACATAAATCTTCATATTGCCGCATAGTTATACTCCTTTTTTACCGCTAGAATACGCGCGTACCATGATAAACATCCCCACTAAAATCATAGGAATACTTAGCATTTGCCCTTGTGACAAACCTAAGGTGTTGAGTCCTAAATGAGCATCCGGTTGTCGGAAATACTCGACACAAAAACGTTGGACACCATAGCCCACTAAAAATAATCCACCTACAGAACCAACTGGCTTAGGGCTACGTGAAAAACACCACACTAATAGGAATAACACCACACCTTCTAATGCGAACTGATATAACTGTGAAGGATGACGTGGGAGTTTATCTGGGTCAGTTGATGCAAAAATTACAGCCCAAGGAACATCCGTTGTGCGTCCCCAGAGTTCACCATTGATAAAGTTACCAATGCGACCAGCACCTAAACCTAACGGGACTAATGGGGCAACAAAGTCACCCACTGCCAGAAACGGTATCTGTTTTTTACGGGCAAAAATGAAAATCGCAGTAATTACCCCAAGTAATCCACCATGAAACGACATACCACCGGTCCAAATTTTGAAGAGGTATAGTGGATCATCTAAAAAATATTCAAATTGGTAAAAGAAAACATAACCTAACCGCCCGCCTATAATGACACCTAAAAAGCCCCAAAATAATAAGTCACTTAGATCCTCTTCACTCCAACCGGTTCTAGCTAGTCGGGCTTTTGCAATCAAGTAAGCGGCAACAAATGCAACTAAATACATCAGACCATACCAACGAACGGCTAACGGACCTATCGAAAAAATGACCGGATCAATATTAGTAAATACCCAATATTCGGCTTCTGAAACAGATTGCATATGTTATAGGATCCCTATTAACATTCGAATACTCACTAACACTAGGAATATTGCGAAAATTTGTTTTAATTTTTGTGTATCCATCGATTGCCCTATTTTAGCACCAATTGGTGCGGTAAAAACAGAGCTTAATACAATACCTAAAGTTGCTGGAAGATAAACATATCCTAGTGAATAAGCAGGAAGATCAGGGACCGACCAACCTGCAATAATAAAACTAGTCGTCCCAAATAGCGCGATAATCAATCCACTGACCGCAGCACAACCAATCGCTTTACGCATATCAATTTGAAAAAATACCATTGCTGGGACGAGTATTGCGCCCCCTCCTATGCCCATCATAGCGGAAATAAATCCAGTTATAAGCCCAATAAACAATAATAACAATCGGTTGGCACTAAATCGTGATGGCTTTTTCTTACCAAACATCATGTATAACGCAACGGCTATGACCAATGTTGCAAAAATACCTTTCAATACAAGTCCATCAATACTACTTGCAAATAACCCACCGGCACTAGCGCCAACAGCAATACCCAGTCCGGTAAAGACAATCGTCTTAAACTCTAAATTACCCAGTTGATAATGAGCCCGTGATGAAGATAGGCCCGTTAAAATAATCGTAGAAAGTGATGTTGCAATCGCAATGGTAATGGCATCAAACGGAGTGATCGCTAAAAAATAACTGAGCAAGTAGGTCAAAGCGGGTACAACAATTAAACCGCCACCAATCCCTAATAGCCCAGCGCTCAAACCGACTACAGAACCTAAGGCGATACAAATCAATAATATACTAATATCGGGAGTTAACATTCAGTGTCCCTATCTTGTCTAACCACCGGCACGGACCAAACCACCTAATCCATGAGTTTCTAAAAACGCATCTACCTGGATTTTTACTTCATCTGGATTATCCAACGACATTACATCCGCTAGTAATTGCTGGGTATGATGTAGTTGAATACTACGGAACACCCAGTTAATTTTACGAATATTATGAGCATTCATACTGAGCTTTTGGTATCCCATCGCCATTAATAAGACAGCACCAGCAGGATCACCTGCTAATTCTCCACAGACGGTAATCGGTTTTTCTAATTTATTCGCCTGAGTCGCGATCTCTTGCAGCACAGCTAATACAGATGGATGAAAACTATTATAAAGCGAAGAAACACGAGGGTTATTGCGATCAACAGCCAAAAGGTATTGGGTTAAATCGTTACTTCCAACAGAGAAAAAATCTACGTGTTGAGCAAATTGAGACAACTGATATACCACTGCAGGAACTTCTAACATGATGCCCAATTTTGGCATCATCATAGTCGATAGAGGATCTTTCAATTCTTCTTTAACTTCATAATAAGCCTGTTTTAGAAGACGTTTAGCTTCTTTGACTTCAGCAATAGTTGTGATCATTGGTAACATGATTTGCAAGTTAGTATAATCTTCACTTGCACGGATCATAGCTCGCGCTTGGACTAAGAATATCTCTGGTTGATCTAATGTTACTCTGATACCACGCCAACCTAAAAATGGATTATCTTCGACAATCGGTAAATAAGATAATGGTTTATCCCCCCCAATATCCAAAGTCCGCATAGTAATATCTTTATCAGGATTAGCCTCTAGGATACTTCGATAAAGTTCATACTGGGCCTGCTCTGGCGGGAAATGATCACTTTGCATAAACGGAATTTCTGTTCTAAACAATCCAACACCCTTGATATTATCATTGTCAGCTAGCTCTTGTTTCACAACTAACCCAGTATTGAGATATAAATGCATCTCATGATGATCAAGTGTCACCGAAGGCTCGTTACTCATTGCATCGATACGTTCATGAAGACTTTTTTCTTCTGCGATAAGATGCCTGAATTCACGAATTTGCTGCGGTTCAGGACTAATCGTAATCATCCCAGAATACCCATCAATAAATAAGGTTTTCTGATCTAATAGCGACGGGAGTATAGAGGCTATGCCCATGATCGCAGGAATACCTATAGCTCTAGCTAAAATTGCCGCATGGGAGTTTTGAGAACCGTTTATTGAAATTACCCCTTGGAGCATTTCACTGGGACATTCGGCTAACATCGATGCTGTTATTTCATCTGCAACAAGAATAAAAGGTTTATCAGGAAATTCTCGCGGCTTTTTCGTCGGATTTAATATATACCCTAGGATGCGATTAGATAAATCAATGATATCTACTGCCCGCTCTTGCATATATGGATCTTGCATAGCTTTAAAACGAGCGGCATATTCTTCAACAACCAATTTAAGACTAGTTGCTGCATTCCAGCCTTCTTTGATTCGTTTTTCAACTTCACGACCTAAACTATTGGCATCCAGCAATTGATCATACATAGAGAAAATAGCTTTAATATCATCAGGCAATGATTCATCTAATCCTAGTGATAACTGCTTGACCTCTGCGCGTGTAATCTCCACCGCATCGCGATAAGCAATGATCTCATATGCTTCATTCTTATGGCGACGATTGACTAAGGTACTGAGTAGAATTTGTTGATTCCAGGTTACACCTATACCCAAAGCCAAACCACTTGAACCAGGCACACCATTAATGACTTGCTGACCTGAAGGTAATGCCATACTTTCGGACTGGATTAACTCTCCGAGCATATCAGCATTAGCTATTTCTAGCGCGATTTGTGCAGCTAACGTCACCAAAAATGCTTCTTCATCTAGAGAAAAGCGACGCATTTCTCTTTGCTGCATGGTCATCACACCCAAAACTTTTCGCTGATAAATAATGGGGGTACCTAAAAAGGCATTATAATTTTCTTCTTTTACTTCAGGATAGTGCTTGAAGCGGGGATGTTGATGTACGTTTTCAATATTGAGCGGTTCTTCACGCTGACCGACTAAACCAATCACCCCTTCATAGAAACCAATGCGAACTTTACCTACTGCACCTTGATCAAGACCGTTGGTCGCTGTCAAGATTAACTGCTGCTGTTCATAATTCGCCAAATAAATAGAACATGAATCGACTTGCATTGCCTCTTTGACTAAGGTCACCAGGCGATTCAAAGCAGCGTCCAAGCCTGGAGTCCGACTAACTTCTTGTACGATGTGTTTTAACGTGGTGAGCATCCCAGTCCAATCTCCAAGTATGACGTAAGTTGTTATTGGTTAGGCCGTTTTCGCCGACGTGCTTTATGCCGACGAGAGGATTTATTATGGGGTGGTTTATTATTTTTATGTTCTGGATTTTGTTGAGATTTTAACCCATTGAACAGCATCGGCAGTAATTCTTTTAATGCCCGACGATACACTTCACGTTTAAATGATACAACGTTACGGATCGGATACCAATAGCTCGTCCAGCGCCAATCATCAAATTCTGGATGAGAAGAGTGTAATACATCCACATCTTTTTCATCACAAGTTAGACGTAATAAAAACCATTTTTGCTTTTGACCTATACACACAGGTTGAGTGCCTGAGCGGACCAAGCGTTTTGGTAAGCGGTAACGAATCCAATTACGAGTTACCCCTAATAATTCAACATCTGCGGGTTTAAGCCCTACTTCTTCATGCAATTCACGATACATTGCCTGCTCAGGGTTTTCGCCTTGATCAATTCCCCCTTGCGGAAATTGCCACGAATGTTGGCCGTAACGACGCGCCCAAAATACCTGTCCCTGTTTATTGCAGATAATAATACCGACATTGGCACGGAATCCTTCAGCATCAATCACTTGGAAACCAATACGGTTAAAATTTAATATGTTGACATTCTTTCACAAACCTCTATCTTTTCCTAGCAATAACTTACACTTATCTCACAAATAATCATGCTTAAACTGCCCACGTCGCCTCCAGAAAATCTTTCTACCTTAATTAAACGTGCCGAACAGATCGCAGGATTAACGTTAGGTGAATTAGGTGAAGCCGCCAATATCTTAGTCCCTGAACACTTTAAACAGCATAAAGGATTTACCGGGCAGTTAATTGAGCGTTGGTTAGGTGCAAGTGCAGGGTCTAAACAGCAGCAGGATTTTCCCGATTTAGCTGTCGAGTTAAAAACAATTCCTATTGACCAAAATGGCCATGTGTTAGAAACAACCTATGTATGTTACGTCCACTTGTTATCTCATATAGCAGAACAATGGGACACCAGTGCCGTAAAAAATAAACTCACCCAAGTCTTATTTGTTCCAGTCGTTGGTGAACGTGACATCCCACCAGTAGAACGACAACTGGGAATGCCACTACTTTGGATACCCAATGAAAATGAATTAAATGTATTACAACACGATTGGGAAGAATTGATGGAAAAGATCAGCTTAGGTCATATCGAGTCGATTACGGCGCGCATGGGAGAAGCCTTACATATTCGGCCCAAAGCAGCTAATGGCATGGCGTTGACGGATGCAAGAGGCCTCAATGGCGAAATTATACAAACACGTCCTCGTGGGTTTTATCTTCGCAAAACATTTACCCAACAAATCTTAAACCGCACATTTGCTCGATAATCCTACCAGTACACTTCCGCATTTAATGCAACATTGCGTGTCATTTCCATCACATTGAGTAATGCATCTGTTTTATCGCATGTCCAGACTAATAAATCCGCTTTTTCATCTAAATCTGTTTCTTTAAGAATATGCTTGAGCAATGCCAACGCGCTCAGCTCTTCCATCCCCATCGCTAAATCGAGCCAAGGAGCACGAAAACCTTCTCGGTCTTCGTCAAATAAGCCCGCTAACATAAATCCGTTTAATAATGTTTGTCTTAATAGGACTTGGGCTGACAGATATTGAGGTGCTTTCATCGTTTGACCTGGCATCGCTTGGAGGATCGTTTGCCAACCTTGTGAAAGCCACCCATGAGCATGTTCAATGACAGGTGTATCATAGCCATGAGCATGCTCACGCCATGGACGATTTAATAACAACGCCGCTGTTTGTAATTGAATCGAAGCAGATGCTGTTGAAAAAATAATATCCTGAGGTGCATGCGCATTTAACACCCCTTCTTTACGACCTTGTAGATAACTCATTAACGCTGAGTCTTTGTTTAAACGTTTACTAAACGGCCCCTTACGAGAGCGTAAATAACGTATCGCATGAATTTCATCTTGCCAATGTAAGGTCTGTAAAAACTTAATTAAATCTCGATGTAAACTTAATAACGCTTTGCACTGTAATACTGGTAAATAAAGAGAAAACGCTTGTAATAGTAAGCGTATTGCACGCACCATTTCGGTCAATGCTTGAAGTTTATAAGTCTCAACATAGACTGTCTGGTTATGCTGCCAATGTTTTAACGCATATGCCACAGCAGATTCAAACGCTGCCTCAGTAGTTGCTCTTGGATTTATCGGTAGGACGTATGCCATCTTTTTAGGTTGTAAGGACCTGCCACTCACTAGCGCATAACCATAAGCAGCTTTAGTCAAATTATTAACCCTAACATCACAATACTGGGCAATGGTATGCGCGATTTCAAATAGCGCATTGGGCTGCCCAGTAATCAGCTCTAATTCAATTTCATTAATAGGATGCTGATGATTGTCAGTTGCTACCTCTCCAACATCAAACACGACCTCGAGTACATTATTGTCATTATCAGTAATATGATATGTCGTACGGTGGAAATGCGTCGTGAATAATGGAAAAAGCTCATCTTGAATTCGATTGATATCAAAGGTTGCCGGCCAAATATCAGCCTCAAACAAGCGAATATCAACGTTAGCCGTCGACAGGGGCACATTATATTCTGGACGCTGATGTAAACCGCCCACAGTCGAACCCTTCATCTTCAGCGTCTGTTCATGGTCTCCATTGCCACTGCGAACTCGTAATCCCATTTTGTGTTGACGCAATAGTTGATCAGGCGTATCAAAATATTGATTTTTTAATCTTTTTTTTGAAATCTGAACTTGCCCATTGAACCTCGGCAAAACATGCTCTTCAAACGCGACAAGCGGGTTATCTCGGGCAATTAATTTCAATTCTACTTCCAATGGAGTCTGTATCGGTACAGACAAATCGCGTGTTGGCACACTATTTCCCTAATTACTCATCATCAACTAAAGTCATCAACGAAGTATTTCCACCTGATGCTGTGGTATCGATACTGATCGTTTTTTCAGTGACTAATCGTTGTATTAGATTATCATTATATTCAGCAGTGATCACCGGTAAGATGGCTCCGCTGCGATCAGCAAGCATTGCTGCTATATAAGCACTGCGATCCGTTTTACTATCAACTACAACACCAGCTAAGTCTTCATGCTGTAAAAGCGCATCTAAGTGACGTAAATTTGCAACTTGAAGTACCGCTTCACTCGTGCCTGTTGCGACTAATTTATCACGAAACGCTAAAGCTTCTGGATAAAAGATGTCCGACACGACAGCAACGACCACATTACCTGTAGCCAATGCCGTCACAATAGATAAAGTCCAATAATCAAAGGTCACATCTTTATCTGCAAAACAAATCAATGTCCCTCGTGGCTCATAAGACAGTGCATTGTACTCACCAGTTGGACCCGGTAATTTCAATGGTTTACTAAGGCGCTTTTCAATATGAATCAACTGGTCGCGCGCCGCGGCTAAAGTATGATTCAGATCATCCGCGAACTCATCAACTGAATCTACCGTCGCAATTTTAGCGAGTAACTGACGCACGATTGAAATACGGTCATTGAGTGACGTTAGTCGCCACATGGCTTCAACGTCGTGCGCCTGTTCCATGAAATACTGGGCTTCCGTTGACGCTTTATCATCCGAAGCGAGTGCAGGGTCAATCATATCAGGCACATCAACAGTCGGTTTGGGAGTGGCTACTTCTTGAAGTAGTCTTGGTAAATAATTAGGTCCACCAGCTTTAGGCCCAGTACCTGATAATCCTCGACCTCCAAATGGTTGAACACCGACAATTGCACCAATCATATTACGGTTAATGTAGATGTTACCAGCACGTGATAAACGAGCTAACTCATGAGCACGCGACTCAATCCGAGTATGAATCCCCATCGTTAGACCAAAGCCAGAAGAGTTAATTTGTTCGACTAATCCTGCTAAATCGTTCCCTTTAAAGCGAATAACGTGGACTACAGGACCAAAAACTTCTTGTTTTAATACATCAATATGTTCAATTTCATATAATCGTGGAGCAAAGAAATGACCTTGTTTAGGTAATGCACCCAGTTCACATTCATACACCAATGATGCACGCTGAGCATCTATTTGTGTTTGCATATAATCGACGTGTGCATTAAGTGCATTAAGTGCTTTAGTATCAATGACTGGACCCACATCAGTTTGTAAATGTGCAGGGTTACCCACGTGTAATTCTGCCAACGCGCCAGTAATCATACTGACAACATCATCTGCAATTTTTTCATGGACATATAACACTCGCATCGCTGAGCAACGCTGACCTGCTGATTGAAAACCTGAGGCAATCACATCATCAACTACTTGTTCAGGTAAGGCTGTTGAATCAACTATCATACAATTTTGCCCCCCCGTCTCTGCGATTAATGGTACTTGTTCTGTGCCTCGTTGTGCGAGAATTTTGGAGATAAGCGCACCTGTTTGCGTGGAGCCGGTAAACATCACAGCCTTAATTCTAGGATCAGGCAATAAAGTTTCACCCACACCTTGGCCTGGTGCAATAATGAGTTCAACAGTACCTTCTGGTAAACCGACAGAATGCATCAAGTTTAGGGTATGCAAAGCAATCAAACTGGTTTGTTCCGCAGGTTTAGCTAACACAGTATTGCCGGTAGCCAACGCAGCGACTATTTGCCCTAAAAATATGGCTAATGGGAAATTCCACGGACTGATGCACAAAATCACTCCGCGCGGCTGCAAGCGCTCATCTTCAGCGAGGGTTTGTGCTTGAGCGGCATAATATCGACAAAAATCAACTGCTTCACGAATTTCATCGACGCTATCTTGAGTCACTTTGCCGGCTTCTTTGATACATAATGCAATGAGTTCTGGCATGTGACGTTCTAACGCATCAGCGATTCGGTTGATAATGGCTGCCCGCTCGGCTACGTCTGTGCTAGACCATGCGGGAAATGCCTTTTCAACTAGATTAAGCTTAGCGAGCATTTGATCTTGCGTGTGATAGCTTAACTGACCGACTAATTCTTCGATATTAGCAGGATTATATACAGGAATTAAATTTGAGCTTGGGCCAACACTCGGAAGGTTTTCATCGAGCCAACGATTCATATCAAGCTGCATTTGAATCAGACTTTGTGGATCATTTATATCCATCCCTTTTGAATTTGGCCGTTCATCACCAAACATGGCATGTGCTGGGATAATATGCGGATTCGTTTTGCGCTTTAAGCGTTGAGTGCGTTCCACAGGATCAGTTAGCAGGGATTCCACCGGTAAATCGGGGTTGACAATAGCATTCACAAAAGAACTATTGGCACCATTTTCTAACAATCGACGAACCAAATAAGCCAATAGATCTTCATGTTCTCCGACCGGGGCGTAAACGCGACATTGCACACCTACTTCAGTAACAACCTGATCGTATAATGAATCGCCCATGCCATGGAGACATTGAAACTCAAAACCAGCATCACCATCTTTAATCGTATCACCACCGGCTAGCTCAATAATCACAGACGCGGTGTAAGCATTATGCGTCGCAAATTGGGGGAATATCGTGTCGCGGTAATCTAACAGTTTATTCGCGCACGCATGATAAGAGACATCAGTCGATGATTTGCGGGTAAAAACCGGAAATTCATCCAAGCCCATTTGCTGAGTATGTTTAATTTCACTGTCCCAATAGGCCCCTTTCACCAAACGCACCATTAACCGACGACCGACGGTTTGCGTTAATACTCGCAACCACTCAATGACATGAATAGCACGCTTCTGATAAGCTTGGACAGCTATACCAAAGCCCTCCCAGTCACCTAAATCAGGATCACTAAAGACCGTCTCAATAATATCCAACGATATATCCAATCGTTCAGATTCTTCTGCATCAACGGTTAAACCAATGTCATATTGTTTTGCCAAAAGACATAAGGCTTTTAATTTTGACGGAATTTCTGCCAAAACACGCTCGCTGGAAGTAAATTCGTAGCGCGGATGAATTGCCGATAATTTTACAGAAATTCCTGGAGATTTTATAGGCCCCTTTCCCGCTGCGGCTTTACCAATCACATGAATCGCCGACTCATATGATTGGTAATAACGGTCTGCATCTGCTTGGGTACGAGCACCTTCACCTAACATGTCATAAGAATAGACATATCCTTGAGATTCTTTATCTTTTGCGCGTTTAACCGCCGCCTTTATGGTCTCACCCATAACAAATTGACGACCCATGACTTTCATGGCGATATTCATTGATTTACGAATAACAGGTTCACCTAAACGCCCCACCGTCTTTTTCAACAGCCCAAATTGTGCCTTTTTCTTTTCATCAGCGTATTCGACCATGTTCCCAGTGAACAATAAGCCCCATGCTGAGACATTCACAAATAACGAATCGCTATTACCTAAGTGAGGTGTCCACTCACCTTGGGATAATTTATCTCGGATCAGTTCATCTTGAGTATCTTTATCAGGCACACGCAACAAAGCTTCAGCCAAACACATCAATACTATCCCTTCGGCCGTTGATAAAGAAAACTCGTTGAGCAGTGCATCCACGCCGCCATGACGCTCTTGCTCACGACGAATTTGCAATACCATGTTCCTAGCGCGTTCCCAAGCTCGGCTGCGGGCACGCATATTAACTTCTGCTTGAGGTAAGATATGATCAACCGCTTGATCTTCATCAATTCGATAAAAATCACGTATTTTTTGACGCAATGGACAGATTGGATTTGCGATGTGAGCGTGTAGCATAACTGACCTCTATTTAAACCATGAATGTTGTAAATATTAAAGGTGCGTAATGTATCGCTAAATGCGGTTATTGACTAGCTTACATGTTAAATTTTTATTAAGTATTATGGTAGGTTTTCGTTACTCGAGTACTAATACGCGTAACTAACTCATAATTAATCGTTTTTACATGCTCAGCAACCGTCGTTACACTTAAATTAGCGCCCCATAATTCAACCATATCACCAATAATTGGGACCTGGATCAAATCTGTGACATCGATGGTAATCATATCCATCGATACTCGCCCCACTAAAGGGACTAGTTGACCATGAATATAAACAGGTGTCCCGCAAGGTGCATGGCGTGGGTAACCATCTCCATATCCTATCGCCACTGTCGCGATTACAGAGTCGCGCTGTGCGTGCCAAATTTGTCCATATCCCACTGCTTCGCCGGATTGAATATGACGTAAACCAATGATTGCCGCTTTAAGCGTCATGACAGGTTTTAACATTACATTTGACTGGGTTGCACTCGACTGATTCAAAGGTTCAGCACCATAAAGTGCAATGCCTAAACGATTCCATTTGCCGTGAGAGTGACTGTCGGCCACGATAGCCGGAGAATTAGCCATTGATATTGGTAGTTGGTACTTTTTAGCCAAGTCATTGAGTTGCATTAACTGTTGCGTATTCATTGGATTAGATAAATCATCCGCACAAGCAAAATGCCCCATCAATACGGCTTTTTCTAGGTAACTTGATGGCACTTGATTTAATGCATCGTGGAGCGCTTGTGGTGATAAACCTAATCGATGTAGCCCGGTATCACATTTAAACCAAACAGTAGGCTTTGTCGCCCCTGGCATTAATGTTCTATCAAACTCGATCAGCCAATCAATTTGTTCTGGTTGATGCATGACTAACCACAAGTCATAATCAACAGCTAGATCAAGATCCTCTGGAGAGTGTGCCCCTTCTAGGACTAAAATAGGCTGAGTCAATCCAGCATCACGACACGCAATGGCCTCATCAACAAATGCAACAGCAAATCCATCTGCCACTTCAGCTAAGGTTTGGGCTACTTTGAGCATTCCATGGCCATAACCATCCGCTTTTACAACCGCCATTGTTTGACTCTGTGGAGCAGCGATTTTGGCTTGTTGATAATTATGCAATAAGGCATTCATATCAATATGAGCAATGGTTTGACGTGGCACTGATAGTCCTTAACAGATTCAATTTTGAGGCAAGCATGCTTGCGTCTTTAGATGGTCGTTCAATGTATAGAAAAATCCGTTATTTTTCCAGTGAATTTGTATCAAAGCTCCTTGTTATATCTCAACAAAACATTCATTTTTTGTAAAATATGATGTATTGTCGATGGCTAGATTTGCGACATGAAGGCTAGCTGTTCAATGAGCACAATTACCCCTAACGATCTTCTTCAGATTTTATCAGAGAACCGCCACCCTGATTCAATGACAATCGATAGCCAATCAACGTTTGAAATTTTACACACCATCAATACTGCTGACAAAACAGTACCAAATGTCATCTCACAGATATTACCTGCTATGACCCAAGCCGTGGATCGCATAGTTGCACAACTTTCTACAGGTGGTAGGTTAATTTATATTGGTGCCGGTACATCCGGTCGGCTAGGCATTTTAGATGCAGTCGAATGCCGCCCTACATTCAGTGTAAATGATGAACTTGTTCAAGGAATTATCGCAGGCGGTGAGCAAGCACTTACTCGTGCAGTCGAAGGTGCTGAAGATAATAGCTCAGCTGCTGCAATCGATTTGGCTGCTATTCAATTTTGCCAACATGATGTATTAGTCGGTATCGCAGCTTCTGGAAGAACACCTTATGTGATTGGCGCATTGGAATATGCGACACAAATGCAAGCCCCAACGATTAGTATCAGCTGCAATCCAAATGGTATCATTAACACGTTGGCTGATATTAACTTATGTGCAGCTGTTGGCCCCGAAATTTTAACCGGTTCCACTCGTATGAAGGCAGGCACTGCACAAAAACTAATGCTTAATATGCTCAGTACAGCAGCGATGATCAAACTAGGTAAAACCTATACGAATCTGATGGTCGATGTAAATGCGAGTAATGACAAACTCAAAGCGCGAGCACAGCGCATCGTCATTGAAGCGACAGGATGTGATGTTGCAGTTGCCCAAAACACACTCGCCCAGACTCACTATCAAGCAAAAACAGCCATTTTATGCATACTGGCTGATATTGACGCCCAACATGCTGCCGAATTATTAACCCAATATAACGGTTTTCTCCGCCAGGCGCTGGCACACATCAAATGAGACTCATCCCTATCCACTTTCATCTTATTCTACTCATTACCTTCTTATTATGTAGTGGGTGTTCACACACTACAAAACCACCATTAAATCATGAGCGACTTGTTTTAGGAGCAGAGCAAGTGAAGCGCTACTTACCTGTTCTGAAGGGCAAGCGCGTCGGGTTAATCGTGAATCAGACATCGGTATTGTATCCCAATACACCTCATTCAATACATGTGGTCGACGCACTGCGCCAACATAACATCAATGTCGTTAGCGTGTTTGCACCTGAACATGGTTTTAGAGGAAACAGAGGTGCAGGTGAAACGGTAGAAGACAATATCGATACTTCCACCGGCTTACCCATTATTTCTTTGTACGGCCAAACTAAAGCCCCTTCCCAAGCCATGCTCGCCAATATTGATGTATTAGTATTTGATATCCAAGATGTAGGAGTGCGTTTCTATACGTATATCTCTACTATGCACTATGCAATGGCTGCAGCAGCCCAATATAATGTCGATTTTATTGTTTTAGATCGTCCCAATCCCAATGGCAAATTCGTTGCAGGTCCGACGCTAGTTCCTGAGTTTCGTTCATTTGTTGGAATGCATCCAATTCCTATTTTACATGGGTTAACGATTGGCGAATTAGCACTGATGATTAAAGGAGAAAATTGGATACAAAATGCAGATGATTTAAACCTAAAGGTTATCCCTGTGATGAGTTATCGTAAATCAGATACCTATTCATTACCTATTCCTCCTAGCCCTAATTTACCCAACGCCTTGTCTGTTCGATGGTATGCATCGTTATGTTTGTTTGAGCCAACCCATATCAGTGTAGGAAGAGGAACTGATTACCCTTTTCAAATGCTCGGACATCCCACGTTACACTGGCCCAATACTCCACTAAACCGGATTACGCCAAGCAAAAATCCCGTTGCAGCACCATACCCTAAATGGGAAAACACCGTGTTAAATGCACTTTTCATTCAGGATTTTGAAATTCTCTCATACCCCGTGAATGGGTTTGACCTGCGCCTATTGCACAACACTTTTGCGCAAGCAAGGGAGCGTAACGTTGAACTCATTACCTCTGAGCGTTTCTTTGATCAATTAGCGGGAACCGACACACTGAGAAAAGCATTATCAAGCGGTGAGAGTATTCAAGATATTGAAGCCAGTTGGCAGACAGAATTAATTCAATATCGTATTCTGCGTCAACCCTACTTGCTCTACCCAGAAAAATAGGGCTCCCCTCAACCCTATCAAATAGGTCATTTTACACTTTTTATTTGACCGCCCGATTAATTGACCCTCACAGGTAATTTTCCAGGAGCAGGTTGCTGATTTAATAGGGCATTTACAAAAGCCTCAAAACTATCACTATTAAAACGAATGGGGTCTACTCGATAATCATACAAGGCAAAGGTAGCATCCGTCATCGTATGATAATTAGCAACCGGATAAGGATTTCTTAAAGCTACAAATACTCGCTTACTGCTCTTTGGAGCAAGCCGCAAGACATGTGCAATAAGCGCTTGTTGCGTCGCTAAATTATTTCGACGGTGACCTTGTTTACGCAGTGCCGCTAAATCATCCATTCCACCCATCTCTATAACGCTAACTTGCGGAGATAAATCACCTGCAATAATGACATCGTAACGCTTTAACTTTTCAGGCGTAATACGCTCATCATTGATAGGGGTCACTGTAGTATTGATACAAGTCAGCTGCAGCGAAGGCAGTTGTTGCTTTAATGCCATTGTCAGCCCAGCACATCTCAGCGCATCGGGCATAACTAATAACCAAGATGAATCGGTTTCACTATCTTTATATACCGATAATACGCCGACTGGCCCGCTAGTTTGAGTCATACTTGCTCGTGCTAAATCACGTGAAAGTTGGCGTTTTTGTTTCAGCGTAATCTCATTGTGCGAATGAGCAGTGGATAAATCACCTGGTAGACTCGAGAGTGTACTTTTAATGTTAACAATTCGGGCATACGAAGCTAAGAGCGCACTAACATTATCTTTGTTTTGAAAATGATGCTTCAGCGAATCCATCAAGCGATTAAACGCCTTAATGTCTGCTGTATTTCGGATTGTATATGGCATTAATGCGATATCTGCACCCGCATTAAACGTCTCTAGTACAGCATCTTTTGGAGAAAAATACTGAGCAATACCCGCCATATCTAACGCATCAGTAATCACTAATCCTTCAAAGCCCAATTCGCCACGAAGTAAATCCGTTAAGATATAGGGTGATAAGGTCGCTGGACGGACTTGCTTTGTCCCGTCTTTCGTCAGTAACTGAGAATTGTCCAATTGCGGGTATTGAATATGTGCTGTCATGACAAATGCTGGCGAATGTTGTTCAATAATGGCCTTAAATGGTGCGATATCTTGAGCCATAATGGTCTGTAAGTCATGATTAACCAGTGGCAAACCAGTATGGCTATCCACTACAGTGTCGCCATGCCCAGGGAAGTGCTTTAACGCAGCCAATACTCCTTGAGCTTGCATATGCTCGACAAATGCACCGCCTAATTCACTAACGACTGTGGCAGACTCACTAAACGAGCGAACATTAATGACGGGATTCCGAGGGTTAGCATTGACATCTACCGAGGGAGCAAAATTTACATTGATACCGACCGAAGCTAAATCATGTCCAATATACCCACCTACTTTTGCTGCATACGCTGTTTGATGATGATGATATGTCGCACCAATTGCCATATTACCGCTATAGGCTGGCGAAAAATCTGTTGGCAGCCTCGCCACACGCCCACCCTCTTGGTCTATCGCAATAAACATAGGCAGTGTCGGGTGTGCATTCAATGCTTGGATGTCTGTCGTTAACTGTTGAATTTGAGGAACACTTTGAACATTTTCTGAAAATAAAATAACTCCCCCTAGTTGATGTGTTTTTATAACATGAGCTAATTCTGTGGGTAATACTGTCACCGGTTTTCGACAAGCCAAGGATGAAATATCATCGGCACAAAAGTATCGTATATCAATCATGATTTTTTGACCGAGTAATTCCGGTAATGATGGTGTCAGTTTCCCGGTCACAGTGTTTGCCTGAACGCTAACCACCATTAAATTCAACACCCAAATCATATGAGATATACATTTTTTAACCCTATACATGGGTTTATCCTTTACACACATTTCAAAATACTCAATTTACTGTATTATCTGACAACCTTCACTACAACAGAATAAAAATAAGGAACGACATGGATTGGCTCTCCATCATCCCCCCCATTGTAGCGATCATTATTGTTTTTTGGAAAAAAGAAGTGATTAGTGCATTATTATTTGCCTTAGTCTGTTCTGAAATATTATTACTTGTCTCAGATCCTCAACAGAGTATGTGGCTAGCACCTATCATGATGCTGGATCGAATCGTTGATGTTGCTGGTAGTGAGGGAAATACCCGGATATTATTATTTTCGGTACTCGTGGGAGCTTTGCTAGCATTAATACGAGACTCAGGAGGTGTAACAGCAACCGTCCAACGAATTATGGACTTAGGGATTGCAAAAACTCGGCAACAAGTAGGTGGTCTGACAATGTTTACCGGTGTTATCGTTTTTGTCGAATCAAACTTAAGTGTTCTCTCTGCAGGTATTTTATCCAGAGGGTTATTTGATAAATTTAAGATGAGCCGTGCCCGACTCGCTTATATCATCGATAGTACTAGTGCTCCCATATGTATCTTAATTTTACTCAATGGTTGGGGTGCGTTTGTTCTTGGGTTGATTAGCCAGTACTCGCTGGATGAATCTGCAGTCAGTATCCTATGGGGCAGTGTTTGGTTTAATTTTTATGCCTTATTTACTCTGGTGATTGTTGCATATACTATCATCACTGATAAAGTGCACGGTCCAATGCAAGTCGAAGAAGGTTTAGCGCTAACCAATTCACCTGAAGCCACTATACCTGATGAATCAATAATCACGTCTAATGATACCCAGCCCATTAAGTCTAAATCACGTTTTATGTTATTGCCTTTGATAACATTGGTAGTGTCTATGCTTGGGTTCATGTTATTGACTGGCAATGGTGATCTTACCCAAGGCAGTGGGAGTCGCTCAGTACTATATGCAACAACACTTGCCACGTTATTGGCTTACATTTTGGTGGTTACACATCGACGCTTCACCCACCGAGAAGCCCTGAACATTAGTTTTAAAGGAATGGGTGAATTGCTCCCACTAGTGACCATTGTGTTACTTTCAATTAGCTTAGGTGCTAGTTTGAAAGTATTAGGCACGGGTCTATTTGTCGCCGGTATTGTGGGTGAATATTTACCTGTTGCTCTAGTCGTCCCGATGTTATTTCTTGCTGGCGGGATTATGTCATTCACCACCGGTACTTCGTGGGGCACATTTGCTATTTTGATCCCCATCGGTATTCCACTCGTGCAAACCTTAGGGCTGCCTCCTTCACTGGTGGTTGCAGCGATTTTAAGTGGAGGAATTTTTGGTGACCACTGTTCTCCCATCTCTGATACGACAGCCGTTTCGTCCATAGCGGCAGGCTGTGATATATTGACGCACGTTAAAACACAATTACCTTACGCGCTTGTTGCTGGTGGAATAAGCGTCATTGCATTCACGCTAGCCAGCTTCGTTACAATGGCATAATCTCTATAAGAGAGTTAAAAATTAGGGGAATCACGTCGTATTTATTTTGCAAACAACGCCGATAGGTCTGCAAAAGCCTTAAACTCGAGGGCATTACCAAACGGATCAAGCAAGAATAAAGTACTTTGTTCACCGACCTGACCTTTAAAGCGCGTATACGGCTCTACGACAAATTCGATGTTTGCAGCAATCAGTTTATCCGCTAATTTGCGCCAATCTGATAAGGTGAGGACGACACCGAAATGTGGTACTGGAACAGCATGATTATCGACCGCATTATAAGCCGGTGCAGAAGGCATTTTCGCCACAAGATGTGTGACGACTTGATGACCAAAAAAATTCCAATCAATCCACTGATTGGATTCACGTCCTTTCTGACATCCTAGCAATTCTCCATAAAAAGCAGAAGCTTGTGTTAAACAAGTCACCGGGAATGCTAGATGGAAAGGACGTAATTCACTCATTATGCGTCGTAAGGGTCACGCAACACAATGGTTTCAACACGATCAGGACCAGTTGATACTATATCAATGGGTACGCCAGTGAGTTCTTCTAAGCGTTTGATATAATTTTTCGCTGCTTGTGGTAATTCATCATAAGACTGAACACCAAACGTGTTGTCACTCCAACCTGGCATAGATTCATATACCGGCTCGATAACATCATAACCATCTGCAGCCATCGGCGGTACACTTGCAATATTACCGTCTTTGTCTTTATAGCCTGTACATATTTCTAATGTCTCAAGACCATCTAGTACATCTAACTTAGTTAAACATAAACCCGTAATCGAATTAATTTGTACCGCACGCTTCATGACAACCGCGTCAAACCAACCCGTACGACGTTTACGACCCGTAGTAGCACCAAATTCATGTCCTTTAACACCTAAGTGCTGACCCACTTCACAATCTAGTTCAGTTGGGAAGGGTCCTGAACCAACACGGGTAGTGTAAGCTTTGACAATACCTAATACGTAATCAAGGTTTAGTGGACCAAAGCCAGCTCCCGTTGCTACGCCACCTACAGTCGTATTTGAAGAGGTTACATAAGGATATGTTCCATGATCGATATCCAGTAATGTACCTTGTGCACCTTCAAACATGATTTCTTTGCCCGCTTTACGCGCCTCATCAAGTAAATCAGTCACATCAACGATCATCGGTTTAAGGACTTTCGCAACTTCCATCGCGTCGTTATACACAGTATCAAAATCGACTGGATCAACTTTGTAATATTCTGTGAGCATAAAGTTATGATATGCGAGAATGTCTTTTAGTTTTTCCGCAAAATCTTTTGCATTGAATAAATCACCAACACGCAGGCCACGACGCGACACTTTGTCTTCGTATGCAGGACCAATGCCACGACCCGTGGTGCCAATAGCTTTGTTACCTCGCGCAATTTCTCGCGCTTGGTCTAGAGCAATATGATAAGGCAGGATGAGCGGACACGCTTCAGAAATGACTAGACGTTCTTTAACGGGAATGCCGCGCGCTTCGAGCATGCCCATTTCGGTCATTAACGCTTCAGGACTTAATACAACACCATTACCGATGACACATGTAACATTGTCACGCAGTACGCCAGATGGAATCAAATGTAATACCGTCTTTTCACCATCAATCACCAATGTGTGACCAGCGTTATGTCCGCCTTGGTAACGTACTACATACGTTGCACGTTCAGTTAATAAATCAACGATCTTACCTTTACCCTCGTCACCCCATTGAGTGCCGAGCACGACTACGTTCTTTGCCAT
>CATECQ010000055.1 GCA_949498985.1 Glaciecola sp. HTCC2999 | reverse complement strand
GAAGCACAGCAAACCTCACAAACCAGTTTCAAGCGCGGGATGGAGCAGTCTGGTAGCTCGTCGGGCTCATAACCCGAAGGTCGTAGGTTCAAATCCTGCTCCCGCAACCACTTGAATGCATGATGTGAAGCATTCAGTTATAAAGTGGACTAGGGTCCAAAAATAAGTAAAAAAGCCCCTGCTTGTAAGGGGCTTTTTTCGTTTATGCGATATCAAAATGGGCTTAATGCCCTTTTTTAATTTATGGAGTCGTGTTTTGTCACAACTTGAAAAAAAATTGACAGAGATGCTTACCCCTGCTGCAGAATCCCTTGGCTTTGAAATGGTCGGGGTAGAATTTGTGCGAGCCGGTAAACATTCAATTTTACGAGTATTTATCGATCATCCAGACGGTATTAGTGTCGATCATTGTGCAGATGTTTCACAGCAAGCCAGTGCAATATTAGATGTAGAAGATCCCATTAACACCGAATATAATTTAGAAGTGTCGTCACCTGGCATGGATCGTCCTTTATTTAAAACGGCTCATTACGAAGCAGTTGTTGGGGAAGTGGTTGCAGTGCGGTTGCGCATGCCGATGAATGAACGTCGTAATTTTAAAGGGACCTTGTTATCCTGTGAAAATGATAACATCGTTGTTGAAGTTGATGGCCAGTCTTATACACTAGCTATTATGAATATTGAAAAAGGTAATCTTGTCCCGGTCTTTGACTAGGTTCATCAAATTAGGAATAGAGCATCATGAGTAAAGAGATCTTATTAGTTGCCGAAGCGGTTTCAAATGAAAAACAAGTACCCAAAGAAAAAATCTTTGAAGCACTCGAGTACGCATTATCTACAGCCACAAAAAAGAAAAATGAAGGCGAGATAGAAGTCAGAGTTGCGATTGATCGTGCTACCGGTGATTTTGATACCTTCCGTCAGTGGTTAGTTATCCCTGATGACCAGCCACAAGAAAACCCTTATGCAGAAATGACTATTTCTGCAGCACAAATTGATGAGCCAGAAATTCAAGTTGGTGAATTTGTTGAAGAGCAAATCGAGTCTATTACGTTTGACCGTATTACGACTCAAACAGCTAAACAAGTTATTTTCCAAAAAGTGCGCGAAGCAGAACGTGAACAAATGATTGCTGAGTTCGAAGATCGTGTTGGTGAGCTTGTTACCGGAACGGTTAAAAAAGTGAATCGCGATAATGTCATTGTCGATTTAGGAAATAACGCTGAAGGTGTTATTTATCGAGATGATATGTTACCGCGTGAAAATTTCCGTCCAGGTGATCGGGTACGTGGTTTATTGTATGTGATTCGCCCAGAAGCACGTGGTGCTCAATTATTTATTTCTCGAACTCATTCGGACATGATTATTGAACTATTCCGCTTAGAAGTACCTGAGATTGCAGAAGAAACATTAGAAATTAAATCTGCAGCGCGTGATCCTGGTTCACGAGCGAAGATTGCAGTTAAAACAAATGATAAACGCCTTGATCCAGTCGGTGCTTGCGTGGGGATGCGTGGTTCACGAGTTCAAGCAGTATCATCTGAGTTAGGTGGTGAGCGTGTGGATATCGTATTGTGGGATGAAGAAGCACCACAATTTGTAATTAATGCGATGGCACCTGCAGAAGTGGCTCGCATCGTTGCAGATGAAGATACAATGACAATGGATGTGGCCGTTGAGCCTGATAATCTTGCCCAAGCAATTGGTAAATCAGGTCAAAATGTTCGATTAGCTAGCCAATTAACTGGTTGGGAATTAAACGTGATGACCGTTGAAGATCTAGAAAAGAAACAACAAGATGAAAGTTCACAAGTCATTGATGTATTTGTCAAAGGTTTGGATATTGATGAAGAATTTGCCGGTGTGTTAGCGGATGAAGGGTTTACTTCATTAGAAGAAATTGCTTATGTTCCGGTGAGTGAATTATTAGAAATTGAAGGGTTAGATGAAGATATCATTGAAGAGTTACGTAATCGTGCTCGTGCATATCTAACAACCAAAGCATTGGCCAACGAAGAATCGTTAGAGCCAAAAGAAGAGTTATTAAATCTTGCTGGCATGACGAATGAAATAGCCGTCGCGTTAGCTAAACAAGGCGTAACTGATTTAGAAGAGTTAGCCGAACAAGGT
>CATECQ010000054.1 GCA_949498985.1 Glaciecola sp. HTCC2999 | reverse complement strand
AAGGAGAGTTGGCAGAGTCCGGTTGAATGCACCTGACTTGAAATCAGACGAAGGGTCAAACCTTCCGGGGGTTCGAATCCCTCACTCTCCGCCAAATTCTTTAAAACCCGCTTATTATAGCGGGTTTTTTTATGTCTAAAGTTTATCTTTCTTCGCTTTCATATTGAATTTAGAATATTGTTGCTAGATAGCATTGGTACAATGATTACGTCTTTTATTCAGTTTATTATAATTAAAAAATAGGATGGTTAAATGGAAATCTCAACAATGATCAATGACATTATTCATGTCTTACAATCACTAGTATTTGAATTGGGTACATGGTCGATTTCATTTTATGACATTCTTCGGTTTTTTTTACTAGGTTTTTTGGTTGTTGTCTTGGCACGTATGGTCAATAACTACGGGAAAGGGATTATAAAACGTCAAAAACGTATAGATGTTCGAACTAAAGAAATCTTATCCAAGATCTATGAAGTTATTATATTTTGTACCGTTGCATTGATTTTACTCAATATAATGGGAGTTAATCTTACGACGTTAGCTGTTTTTAGTGGTGCTGTCGGTGTCGGTTTAGGCTTAGGCTTACAATCTATCGCATCTAATTTTATCTCTGGTATTATTATTTTATTGGATAATTCAATTACGATTGATGACTATATTGAAATTAATGACGAACAAAAAGGTTTTGTGCGCGAGTTTAGAATGCGATACACCGTTCTAGAAACTTACGACGGTAAAGATATAGTAGTGCCTAACGAGACGTTTATTTCTTCTACTTTTATTAATTGGTCTCACAAAGATCCAAAACAACGTTATCGTGTCGATTTTTCAGTTGCTTATGACACTGATGTTCGGTCAATGGTTGAATTAATCAAAACAGCTGTTGGTGAACATCCACAAGTTCTCAATGGAAATAATGTGGCATTAGAAGAACGTCCTGATTGTGAAATAGATAGTTTTGGCGATTCTGGTATTAATATGTTTGTAGAGTTTTGGATTTTAGGTATCGATGATGGCAAAAATCGAGTGGGTGGTGATTTGAACTTAATTATCTTAGAAACTCTCAAAAACAACGGTATTGAGATTCCTTTCCCACAACGTGAAATTAAAATAGTTTCTCAACATTAAGCATAAAATTCTATTTATTTTAGAAGACTAACAAACTAAGGAAAGATAGTGGCAGACAAGTTATTTGTGTACGGTACTCTTGGGCTAGGTCGCCCTAACGAACATATACTTAATAATATCGGTGGTACATGGGAAATAGCGAGTGTGAGAGGGATTTTGAAGAATGAAGGTTGGGGCGCAGCAATGGGCTTTCCAGGGCTTGAATTGGATGAATGTGGAAATGAGATCAATGGTTTTGTTTTTACTTCTGAGAATCTAGCCAAACATTGGACTTACCTTGATGAATTTGAGGGAGCAGCTTACCAGCGAGTGGTCACTCAAGTACAATTAAAAAATGGCAATGCTACATACGCCAATATTTATAAGTTACGTTAATTTACAATAAAAAAGCCCGCAAAAAACAATAAGCAGGCTTTTTTATTCAGTGTGAGTTAATCCACTTATCTAGGTGTTATCTGATAAACAGAGACTGTGCCAGATACTTCATAACCTACTAATAACAATGCATTGTTTGTTGGACTATCGTTGGCCGGAACAAAGACAATACTCTCTGGGGCTAAATCACCAATTAAACTAATATCTAATCCTTCTGTCAAATCTCGATTATTTACATAATCAACAAAGCTGACAGCAAAAGGGTTCGTTACATCGTAGACCATAACACCACCGGTACGTTCTAAGCCAATAAATGCATATTGTTTATCATCAATCATACCTACAGTCACTGCTTCGGGTTCAGGTCCTTTATTTTCTGAACGATCATCTGGTGCATTTTCATCATCGGTATTATTAAAATTAGCGCCATACAAAGCGGCTGTAATGACTTCCATATCATCACCAGAATCGTATATAACATTACCGTTTTGATCCCAAATACTAAATGATCGTGCTCCATATGCTACTGGTGTATCTAATTCACCATTATTGTCCATATCACCTGCAGCCATAGTGATCCGAAGTGAGTCGATATCTGAATCTAGATATTTTTCTAAAGCAGAATCAGCTTGAACTGTAATGCCTGCATCTTCAATATCTTTAATTTTGTATTCATCGATCCACGCTAAACAACCATCGTCTACATCATAATCTAGACCATTGGCAGCAGTACAAGCGGCCTCATCGGCAACATCAAAAAAGTATTCTCTCGCATCACCTTCATTTGCAGTAACAATAAAAGGACTACCATTCCACGTGTAATTTGTAATGGTATCTGGCATATACGCGCCAACTAGACCATCATATTGACCAAAACTAACCGTGCCATCTTCTTGTGCATCAATTTGTAATCCATCCCATGATTTAAAACCTAATGCTTTAATGCTGACACTATTATCAGAGAGATCGACAATGGCAAGGGCATTATTTTCTTGTAAACTTACATATGCAATTTCGTTGGTTGCCGTAACATATTCGGGCTCTAGGTCAGCGGCTAATGAAGTGGTAATGGTATTTCCATTAATGATAGTACCATCAGCAGGACTTGGAAAAAGCACGTTTTGTGTAGCTAATTCAGCTTTAGATGCACCCACAGTAGCTGCATCGAGAATTAACGTGGTTGCTGTATCAGCTGGTACGTTATTAGACACTGCAATGATAGAAACAGAACCATTGGGATCAACAGAATAATCATCGTTAGGCTCACCTTCATTTGCGACAATGACTTTTGTCCCATCGGGTGTAAATGTCACCATATCAGGCAGGCTACCCACTGTAACAGCTTTCATGAAAGTTGGATTACTGTTATTTAAATCATTATAAAAAAGTATGTATCCTGGTGCAGTTTTATCTTCTGGTTCAACAGCGACTGCCAGTAAATCTCCATTCACAGCTAATGAATTCATGCCTGCAATTGTGACTCCGCTTACAGTGCTTTCAATATTGAACGATGTCTCTGACAACGTGTCGGCGGTGAATGTATTATTGAGGGCATCCACACCAATATTAGCCAAGGGTATCATTGCTACTTTGTTTTGTGCTGTCCAAGTGGCATAGACTGTTTGTGACGAAGCATGGTATTGAATAATCTCTGCTGAACCTTCTTCTGCTTCTATGAGTGCACGACCAACTAGAGAAAGTGAAATACTGCGACTCGCATCAACGCCTGCGTCACCTTGAACGCCTTGTTCACCTTGAGGCCCAGCTACTCCTGCAGGTCCAGTTGCACCAGCATCGCCATCTAATGTACAACCTGATAGTAAGGCTGTAATTGATATTGCTATAGCACTTAAAGTTAAAGATCTTTTCATACTAATTTCCTTTTATGATTAGATTTTGATAATTACGTCACCTATAAACACTATTTCATAGATGTGAATCTATGATGACAAAATGATTGAAGATTTATGTCAATAATTGTTCCGATTTGAATTATGAATTTATTAATGTGTTTGTTATGATTAAAATTAAATTCAAAACAAAGGGTGTAGGGCATCATGGGTGTAGTCATTTCTTTAATTCGAAACGCTCTAGGCGGGATATTGGTGTGTTTAGATATTATTACGCGTGGTACCAAATTAAAACGCGAGCCGCTTCATCAGCAGCAGTTAAACTCAGAGCTTGAATCTTTAACCTTATATCAATTTTTTGCCTGCCCATTTTGTATAAAGACCCGTCGAAAAATGTACCAATTAAATCTTCCGATAAAGAAATTGAGTGTGACCAAAGGTTCGCCGCATAGGGAAGAACTGCACAATGGTGGCGGTAAAATTCAAACACCTTGTCTACGCATTGAAGAACGTGGAGAGGTACAATGGCTTTATGATTCTAACGCCATCATCAATTATCTTGAAAAACGTTTCAGCTAAAGCTCGACAACAAAGACAGGCAATATAGTTCATGAACTTGTCTTTATAATGTACCTTTTATCCAATATATCGTTCGCGCTTCTTCTTTTTTAGTTGCTCTAAGTCAACCATGATCAAACCATCAATACAGTTATTAAATTCTGGATCAATATTAAAAGCATGAAACGATGCACCTCCAGTATTTGTTAATTCAGTATACTGTTTGAATAAGGTGGGTATGTTTAATCCCATTGACTGTAAGTAATGTTTTAAATCAGCAAAATCTGCTTTGTAATCTTCACCGACAAAATCAATAGCAGGGGGCTCTTTTAATAGGTAAGGGATTTTCGCCGTTGCACCCGGTTCGTTAGTTCCAAAATAGCATTGATAAAAGTGAATAATGGCTTGTTTGGCTTTTTCTGGGTAAGTATCAGATAAGCTTACGGGTCCAAATAAATAACGGTAATGAGGATATTTACGGACAAATGCGCCGATCCCATACCATAAATAGTCCAAAGAACGTTTACCCCAATATCGAGGTTGAACAAAACTCCGACCCAGCTCTAATCCTTGTGCAAAGTAGGGAACCATATTATCTGTGTAATCAAATAAACTGGCGCTGTACAAATTATTTATTTCTTTAGTCACCAGTTTTGTTGCATCACCAAAGCGATAGGCTCCAACGATTTCTAAGTCTTCGTTATCCCAGATAAGTAAGTGATAATAACTAGAATCGTATTGATCAATATCGCGCTTACCTAATGTTCCTTCACCAACAGCCCTGAATGCAATTTCTCTTAATCTTCCTATCTCACGCATAATTGCGCTAGACTCGTGATGCTTATATAGATAAATACATTTATTATCTGCAGTTTCTCCGAGAATTTCACACCGATTCTTTAACTCAAGTTGAAGAGCTGAACGGTTTTCAGGTAGTGCGATCGGATTTTGTACATCAAATACCAATCGTTTATCACTTGTAATCGCATACAGATGTTTCTTAAATAGTTTAATTGTCTGTTGCAAAGGTAGATTTTTAGAACTGTAGGATTGAGGAGGGATCACTTTACCTATTCGTATAGGAAAGTCCGCTTTTCGCTGTTTAAACATCTCTTTCACTAACAAGGCTGTTGATAATGGCTTGTAAATCATCGACATTGAATAGAATAATGGGGAGTTTTTAGCATCAATAAATATTGGCAGAATAGGCGCGTTATGCTGTTTTGCAATGCGATAAAACCCTGAGTGCCACTTAGTATCTCGTATACCTTGCGGGCGAAGTCGTGATACTTCACCTGCTGGAAACATTAAAAGTGCACCTTCATTTTGCAGGTGCGCGTGGATATTTGCCATGTTTTCTTTGGGTGTTTTACCGCCCATATTATCAACGGGTAGAAGTAAGTTATTCAATGCTTTAACTGACATCAGCATTTGGTTTGCCATGACTTTTACATCAGTACGTACTTCATGAACCAGCTTTAACAGTGCCAGTCCATCTAATGAACCAATGGGATGGTTTGCAATAATAACGACTTTTCCCGTAGCAGGTATATGTTGTTTCTCATTATCACGTATTGAATAGGTCACATTAAAATAGTCTAAGACTTGTTCAACAAAATCAATTCCATCAATGTGAGGGTATCTTTCGACAAATTCTTTAATGTCAGTTTCGTGAAGTAATTGACGTAATAAATAAATTAAAGGTTTCGCTAAATAAGGTTTATTAGCAAGTGATGGGTATTGTTGGTGAATAACTTCAGCGACAGAAAACATATATTCTCGAGTTTCTTATTTATCACGTGAAAATATCGTCTAAGCATGAAGTTTACGTGACATTAATTTTAAGAATATGTGACAGTCTGAAGACGTTATTTAATAACATCACCATACGTTAAATGATATGTGATGCGTTAACACTGTTTAAACGATTAATCATGAAACGATATAACTTAAAGGAATATTTGCGATTGCACATAAAATAGGCTAAAAAGCTTTGTGACTTGAATACCATATACAATCTTCCTTGATAAATATGCAATTTGTGACTATAAAATTACAAAGGTCTAGATATATGTGCGTGTATCAATTACATTTAATAGGCATAGAATAAAAAATAGTTTAAGTGACATCATTTGTTATTCTTTTATTAACATTTTAAAACGATGTTTAGCGTTAAACTTTGAATGAATATTCTTAATAAAGGGTAGTAATGATTGTAAAAATTCTATTAGTCGATGACCATGAATTAGTAAGAACTGGGATCCGTATGATTTTGGAAGGGGTACCTAGCTTTTCCGTGGTTGCCGAAGCCAAAAATGGTGAAGAAGCTATTCGCTACTGTCGTAAAACCCCACCTGACATTGTGCTTATGGATGTAAATATGCCAGGTGTAGGGGGGTTAGAAGCGTCAAAGCAAATCATTAGATTACCGGAAAATATTCGCGTTATATGTCTATCCATGCACACAGAAAATCCCATTCCCGCAAAGGTGATGCAAATGGGGGCATTTGGTTTTATTACTAAAAATGCTGAGCCAGAAGAAATGATCCGCGCCGTACATAGAGTATCTGCCGGGCAAAAATATATTTCTCCAGACATTGCACAGCGCATTGCAATTGGCCAGTTAGATCTTGATGATGCCAATCCGTTTGACCAATTATCAGACCGTGAATTAGAAATTACAATGATGCTTGTTAAAGGTCAACGCGTCCCCGAAATTGCTGTTTGTTTGAATATTAGTCCAAAAACGATCAACACTTATCGTTATCGTATGTTTGATAAATTAGATATCAGTACAGACGTTGAGTTAACTCATTTAGCCTTACGTTACAAACTGATAAGCTCTGATATGCTGTAACAATGCCACTCAATATTGACTTTGATTATCAATCCTTCCTAGAAAAATTGACTCATCAGCCTGGTGTATACCGTATGTATAATAGTCAGGATGATGTGATTTATGTTGGCAAAGCCAAAAATCTTAATAAACGCGTCTCTAGTTATTTTAAAGCTAAACATGATAATTCAAAGACGCAATCTTTAGTGACTCATATTGCTAAAATAGATATCACTGTTGTCAGTAGCGAAACAGAAGCATTTATTCTTGAAAATAACTTCATTAAAAAGTATCGACCTCGTTATAACGTATTGCTTAAGGACGATAAGTCTTACCCTTTCATTTTTATATCCGACCACAAGCACCCTAAAATTAGCATGCACCGAGGTCCACAAAAGCAGAAAGGCGAATATTTTGGTCCTTATCCCAGTGCATGGGCGGTAAAAGAAAGCTTACGTTCTTTTCAAAAGATATTCCCGATTAGGCAATGTGAAGATGCGTATTATCGTGCCCGCACACGTCCTTGTTTGCAATATCAAATGCAACGTTGCAGCGCCCCTTGTGTTGAGGGGCATATCAGTGATCCTGAATATAATGAACAAGTACTTATGGCTAAGATGTTCTTAAAAGGTAAAGATCAACAAGTGATTGATACAATGGTCAAACAAATGGAAAAAGCCAGTACGGAGCTTCGCTTTGAACATGCTGCTAGACTACGAGATCAAATTGGCGCGTTACGTAAAGTTCAAGAACAACAATGGGTCAGTGGTGCTCAAGAAGAAATGGATGTGTTTGGTTTTGCTTATAAACATGGTGGAGCCTGTATTCAAGTCATGTTTGTGCGTGATGGTAAGTTACTTGGTTCAAAATCTTTCTTTCCAAAAATCCCGACGATTTTAGGTATTGAAGATGCCCTTCAATCGTTTATTTTGCAGTTTTACTTAGCAGGAAACAAAACTATTCCTAAACAAATTGTTCTGCCTCAGACATTACCAGACCAAAATGCAGTGGCTGAAGCATTGTCACAACATGCAAAATATAAAATAAAGTTTTTCTCTGGTGCAAGAGACAGTAAACGTCGTTATCTAGAGCTGGCTAATAAAAATGCTGAAAACGGTCTTATTAGTCAGCAGACACAACAAAAATCAATGTTTGCGCGATATAAAGATTTAGAGTCAGTTATTGATCGTGATGAACCTATTCAACGCATGGAGTGTTTTGATATATCTCATACTTCAGGTCAACAAACTGTTGCGTCTTGTGTGGTCTTTAATCGAGACGGTCCACTGAAATCAGATTATCGACGGTATAATATTGATGGTATTACCGGTGGTGATGATTATGCAGCGATGGCTCAAGTCTTAGCTCGTCGATATAAATACACACAACAAGACGAAGATAAGATCCCTGATATTGTATTTATTGATGGTGGTAAAGGCCAGTTAGGGCAGGCTGAAGCACATTTTGAAAAGTGGCCGTATGAGAAAAAACCATTATTAATTGGTGTTGCCAAAGGGACGAGTCGAAAAGCAGGTTTAGAAACGCTGATCCTTGCAGGTTCTCATGAGACCATACCCATGAATGCTGACCAACCTGGTTTACATTTGATTCAACATATACGTGATGAGTCTCATCGTTTTGCAATCGCTGGGCATCGAAATAGACGTCAAAAAATTAAAACGACTTCGACTATTGAATCTATACCAGGAGTTGGGGCAAAGCGACGTCAAGCATTGCTCAAATATATGGGAGGCCTTCAAGGTTTGAAAAAAGCCAGCCAGGAGGAAATTCAAAAAGTCCCAGGAATTAGTGTGCAAATGGCGGAAATAATATATGATCATCTACATAGTTAAACGTCAAAAGTGACCTATGAATACTTTACCTAATCTTATCACCATGTTCCGTGTACTACTTATCCCAGTATTTGTTACGGTATATTTTTTAGATTGGCGTTGGGCACATGAGGCTGGTGCATTTATTTTTTGGTTTGCTGCGATTACCGACTGGTTTGATGGTTACCTAGCCAGAAAATTGAAACAAAGTAGTGCTTTTGGTGCCTTTCTTGATCCCGTTGCTGATAAATTGATTGTTGCTGCAGCATTATTGATGATTACTCACACGTATCAAACTTTATGGATAACTATTCCTGCTATTATTTTGTTATCACGTGAAGTTTATGTTTCTTCTTTAAGAGAGTGGATGGGGCAAATGGGCTTAAGTAGTAACGTAAAAGTCAGCTTTATTGGCAAATTAAAGACTACCGCTCAAATGCTCGCATTAATTGGGTTATTATCGGGTATGGAATACGTTCTCGACTTTCGAATTTTCTGGGTTTCGCTTGGATATATTTTATTATATATCGCTACAATATTATCTTTATGGTCTATGTGGATCTATACAGCCGCTGCCATACCGGCACTGACTGGTAAAATGGCAACCAAGGATATTGACGGTTAAATATTCGTTTTGTGTAAAAATAGTGCACTTAGACACAATTTTGTATGAAACTTAAAAAAATGTGACTTTTAGTGTTGACACTTTTTATCTGGACGGTACAATGCACGCACTTCTTCGGAGAGACGCCATTCTCTTTGTAAGCAGCGCGGGAATAGCTCAGCTGGTAGAGCACAACCTTGCCAAGGTTGGGGTCGCGAGTT
>CATECQ010000053.1 GCA_949498985.1 Glaciecola sp. HTCC2999 | reverse complement strand
AGATCCGACATATTGTGTAATTTTATTTCAAGTGCTTCGCTAAGAACGATTCCATCTGATTATAAAAGTCATATTTGTTTTTATCTTGTTGATAACCATGACCTTCATCACGCACCATTGAAATGTAAGGCTTACCTATACGTTTCAAATTCTCAGATAACACTTCATATTGTTCCATCGGTACACGTACATCTTCACGACCATGTGCAATAAACAAATCGGCTTTAATCTTTTCGACGTTTAATGCCGGTGAAAATTCACGTAAACGGGCTTCATCTGTCCCAACGACACGGTCTAAATACTTACGACCTGATGCACGACTCGGTACATCTCCCGACTTTTTAAATTCGAGTAAAGAATATACACCGACATAACCAATCCCACATTGATAAAGGTCAGGTTCACGCACTAAACTTTGTAATGTGCCATAACCCCCATAAGAACCGCCATACACACACATTTTATCTTTGTCAGCGAAGCCTTGGTCGATCATCCACATGGTGGCATCAGTCATATCATTGATCATCTTGCCGCCCCACTCGTTATAACCGGCTTCTTGGAAACCAATACCGTAACCACCTGAGCCACGGAAATTTACTGATACTACAGCATACCCTCGGCTAGCTAAAAATTGTGCTTCACGATTCCATCCCCAGTAATCACGTGGGCCATGAGGTCCACCATGAATGATTTGTACCATCGGCCAAGGCGCTTTACCTGTTTTAGGTAGTACATAATAGCCATTCAGTGGTAAACCATCACGAGCTTCAAATCTAAATGGCACCATTTCAGCCATCATAGCAGGATCGATTTCTGACTTAGCAACATCGAGTAACTTGATACTTGGTTTTGACCCATCTAACCCGCGATTAAACAAATAAAACGCACCAGGATCGCGATCAGAAGACAGGTTAAACACTAATTTATTACCATCTTCGGTAAATGAAGAAATACGCACATCCGTTTTCTCATCGTCCACACCAAAGGTGGCATATAACTGCATCATGATCTGTTTCATTTCACTATCATCAGATAGGAACACTAAACGGTTATAATCAGGAGAAAAAGAGACCGCTTCTAACGCCCCATTATAAAGATTTCCGACCCCTGAAATTTCAGCAACCGTTTCTTCATGCACGAGTTGTGTCTCTAAGGTGTTCATATTCACAGAGTAAATACTTGGCACTTTCGTTTTGAAATCAGACGCAACATAACCTACCTCACCTGATGCATCAAAACCTAATAAGCGAATATTCCCGCCTTTTTTGTAAATCGGCAATTTCACTTTTTGCCAATTCGCATTATTTGTTTTTTTCAAATAAAAAACGGTATCGCCTTTACCAAATTCGTCGTCATCATCTTCTTCATAAGAAAACGCAAAACGCGGATTACCGTCAAAGTCAGTGATAATCGATTGTGCACCCTTCGGCTCACCGCCGATCCATTTTTCTTTACCACTTTCGATATCAATTTCAAATAACTTGGCCTGGCCACCGTCCATAAAATGACGACGCTGCACTAAAATTTTGTTGGGTTTGTTGGGTAATAAATTAATGATGTCATAACGAACTCGTTGTGGCACCGTTAACTGACGGCCATTTGTGCCATCAATATCATACGCGACATAAATGGATGCACTTCCACGAGTATCTAGATAACCAACAAATTTTTGATAAGATAAAATAATGCGGTCATTACGTGGCCACATGACACTCCCAATACGCATAAACTCACCAAAATTTATATTGGCTTTAACTTGGGTTAAGCCGATATCCATAATCGCAAGGCTATTTGATGTGCCTGTGTCATATCGTACTGCAAGATGTTTTCCATCAGGAGAGATGGACATATTTGAAAATTTAGCATCTTTGAAAAATGCTTCCATCGGTATACTCGATGGATCGGTTGTTGCTGTTTGTGCATGAAGCGTGCCTATCGACAACATCACTAGCACAATGATTGACCAAATTCTCATAGTGGATCCTTATGTTTGGTTTATTTAATCCCCGAGAAAGCATAAGCAATCGGGTTTTCGTTATAGGTTAACAGCTCAAGTGAGTGATTCTTTAACAGGATTTCCTCGTGACCTTGAGTCTCAAAAAATACTTGTGCATGAGAGGCTGCATTGAGTTGCTGTGTTAAGCGTGCTGATTGGGTATGTAAAGCAACACTTAATTGACCTAACTTATTGCAAATATCTAATACTGAACGATTAAACTGTAAGATGTTAAACACATTTTGTCCAATTAATTTCACATCTTCTTGTGCATTACTTGTTACGCTTTGTAACTGACCGTTTAACGTGCGTAAACAGTGTTGTTTGATTTGTTCATAACTCAGTTGTGATAGTGTTTGAGGCGCTGACAACATATCTGTTTGTAACATTGCCTCACTGACATTAATAGTGGTTCGAGATTGTAACGAAATGATGCTATCAGGATGATGTAATAAACAATGCACTTGACCATTTGAGCTTAATACTCGACTTATCTCACGCATGGATTGCGGCAAATTACTATATTCTGTGCCGTACATACTAATCGCATGTTGGACACTTTCCTCAGGCAAAGGGAGCGCATGCATATCAGCCTGAATATGCTTCACACACGCATGTGCGGTATCACACTGGATATGAGCAAAGTCAATATTTTGCCATGAGGCAATGACAGGTTGAGGGAATTGGCGAACATATAAGTGGCTAAGGGCGCCATTACCGGCACCTAAATCTATAACCTGTTCATTTGCACCAAACTGGGCAAATATGTGCGTCCAATAATCAGCAATTACGCCATATGGACCGTCACCTGACTCGTATTCATGCAAAAAGGAATTCGCAGTTGTGTGCGATTGCCAATAAGACTGCCAAGGTTGCTGTGACATAACACCTCCTTCATGACGGTAATGTTGAATTAACTGAAATTTTAGCATAAAAAAAGCGAGCCTAAGCTCGCTTTTTAAATCTGTTAACTAATCTTAGAAAGATTGAGTATAACGTGCATATACGATACGGCCGTAACCGTCATATAGGCTGAAGTTATAGTCACGTGAACCATCTGGGTCAGTGTCTAAAATTGGCTCTTT
>CATECQ010000052.1 GCA_949498985.1 Glaciecola sp. HTCC2999 | reverse complement strand
GGTTCGTAGGATAGTGCCAAGGTTACCAGGATCTTGCACTTCATGGAGATAGATATGACGCTGTGTTGTTACCAAAGGTTGAGCCGACTCAAACGGCACGCACGCAATAATACCCGGCGGTGTTTTAGTATCGCTGATACTGTTCATTTGTTTGACTGATAATTCAATGACCTGAAACTTGACGGGGAGATTATGCGCCCATTGCAAGTAATCTTGAGTCGCGTACAAAGTGCTGCTAGCCAAATGTGATTGGTGTTCAGTTGCTTTGACCAACTCTAAGATAAGATGTTCACCCTCTAATAAGTAATGACCATATTCAGCGCGATATTTCTTCTGGTGGAGCTTTTTTACAATGTCGAGCTTCATATCTGATTCCTGATTACGAAAAGGTGAATAGGCGTTTATTGGCTGCTAACTAAACGTGTCATTTGCAAATCTAATGGGGCAGTTTACAATATGACTCGACTTAACGAAACCACAAGCAATGATTATCAATGGCTAAACCAAAACCGAGCAAGAAATGGATGGAAGACCATCTTAATGACCCTTATGTCAAAAAAGCACAAGTTGACGGGTATCGTTCTCGTGCCAGTTATAAACTTATTGAAATCAATGAAAAAGATCAGTTGGTACGCCCGGGTAATATTGTAATGGATTTAGGTTCTGCACCAGGAGGATGGTCACAAGTACTTGCACCAATGGTGGGTGATTCAGGGCGGGTGATTGCGTCAGATATTTTGCCAATGGATAGCATTGTAGGGGTTTCTTTTTTACAAGGCGATTTTACTGATGAAGCGGTGTATAACGCTATTTTAAAGGAACTAGGTGATGATCGTGTCGATACTGTGGTATCGGATATGGCTCCCAATTTAAGTGGAAATAATACGACAGACCAATACTCATCGATTTATTTAGTTGAGCTAGCGCTCGATATGGCGAGGAATGTATTGAAACCCGGTGGTGGGTTTTGCGCCAAGGTATTCCAAGGTGTGGGATATGAGGAATATGTCAAAGCAGTACGTCAGTCGTTTGCGAAAGTGATTATCCGTAAACCTGCAGCCTCTCGACCACGTTCTCGAGAAGTCTATGTCGTCGGCAAAGGGTTTAAAGGCTAGTGTTTGAAAAGGGTGAGGTTATTCAATAAGTAATAATGGGATTTTATTTGCTACGCCGTTCCATTTATCTGCGTCTACAGGGGCAGGTTTAATCTCATTGATATTAGGCCATTGCTTAGCGAGTTCGGCATTGAGTTCAAGAAATTGAGCTTGGTCAGGCGATATTTTCTCATCTTGAACAATCGCATCAGCAGGACACTCAGGGACACATAGCTCACAATCGATACAGATATCGGGATCAATGACCAGAAAATTAGGCCCTTCAAAAAAAGCATCTACCGGACAGACCGCCACACAGTCGGTGTATTTACACTTAATGCAGTTATCAGTAACGACAAACGTCATGAGCAAGTACTCTTGGATGATATAAACAGCTACGGATTATAGAGTGCTGTTGTGAAAACTCAAGCACCCTGAATGATCCACCTTCCTCAGAGCTTTACCTTGTGTAAACTAGACTATCTTAAGCACCGTAACTGCTTTAAAATAGTGTCGCCCTGACAGAGAGGCTGTCCGGCATTGTGATGAGAATTCCTAATATGTTACGTTTGACTGATATTAAACTCCCCTTAAACCATGATGAACAGGCAATTGAGTCTGCGATTTTAGATAAATTGCATATTGAAAAAGCACAATTACGCTCGTTTAATGTCTTCAAACGTGGGTATGATGCTCGCAATAATAAAAACATTATGTTGATTTATACGCTGGATATCGATACCGAATGCAATGCGGAACTACTTGAACACTTTGCCAAAGACCAATATGTAAGAGCCACGCCGGACATGACTTACAAATTTGTGGCACAAGCTCCAGAAAATTTAAAAGAACGCCCCGTCGTAGTTGGTCTGGGGCCTTGTGGATTGTTCTCAGCATTAATCTTGGCCCAAATGGGTTTTAAGCCAATTGTACTTGAACGTGGTAAAGCGGTGCGTGAACGGACTAAAGACACCTTTGGATTTTGGCGTAAACAACCACTTAACCCAGAGTCTAATGTACAGTTTGGTGAGGGAGGGGCCGGTACCTTTTCAGATGGGAAACTGTATTCACAAGTGAAAGATCGCAAGCATTATGGTCGCAAGGTATTGCATGAATTTGTTGCTGCTGGTGCCCCGGAAGAAATCATGTATGTCAGCAAACCCCATATTGGCACCTTTAAGCTGGTGAATATGGTAGAAAAAATGCGCGCAGAGATCATTTCTTTAGGCGGTGAAATCCGTTTTAGTACACGGGTGGATAAACTCGATTTAGTGCCTGATGGAGATGAGCATGCTATTCAAGGACTACATCTGAGTGATGGTAGTTATTTGATGGCTAAACACGTTATTTTAGCTGTGGGTCATAGTGCACGTGATACATTCAAAGCCTTGTATGAACAAGGTGTCTATGTAGAAGCTAAACCCTTCTCTGTCGGTTTTCGCATTGAACATGAGCAAAGTATGATTGATACCTGCCGCTTTGGTGATAATGCAGGCAATCCAATTTTAGGTGCAGCAGATTACAAATTAGTCCATCACTGCAAGAACGGTCGTACCGTATATAGTTTTTGTATGTGTCCCGGTGGCACGGTAGTGGCGGCAGCATCCGAACCGGGTCGGGTAGTCACCAATGGTATGAGTCAATATTCACGTCATGAACGCAATGCCAATAGTGCGATTGTGGTAGGGATCACCCCTGAAGAAGATTATCCTGGTGATCCGTTAGCTGGTATTGAGTTACAACGTCGTTTAGAAGAGCTGGCATTCACTGCCGGTGGTGAAAATTACCATGCCCCAGCACAGCTTATTGGCGATTTCTTGAAGGGCCAATCCAGTGAACATTTAGGGGAAGTTAAACCCTCTTATACTCCGGGCATTACTTTAACGGATTTAAGTAAAGTCGTACCTGATTATGTCACCCATGCCATTCGAGAGGCGATCCCCGCTTTCAATAAACAAATCACCGGTTTTGCCAAAAAAGATGGCTTACTCACGGGAGTCGAAACACGTACTTCTTCTCCTATTTGTATAAAGCGTAATAAAGATTACCAAAGCATCAATGTTAAAGGGCTATATCCAGCCGGTGAAGGAGCTGGATATGCTGGTGGTATCTGGTCCGCAGGAATAGATGGTATTCGCGTTGCTGAGGCCGCAGCGTTATCTATCGTTCTAGAGACGAGTTAGTCGCTAAATCC
>CATECQ010000051.1 GCA_949498985.1 Glaciecola sp. HTCC2999 | reverse complement strand
CGAAGCATTGGAAAAAGCTAAAGCCTAAGGCTTTAGCTCCATGCTACACAATTACCTAATATAGGAGGTCACATGGCAGAAGCTACCGTACATTTAGATGTGGTAAGTGCAGAAGAAGCTATTTTTTCTGGTGCCGTTGAAGCGATTCAGGTGACAGGTAGTGAAGGTGAACTAGGTATACATCCTGGTCACGCACCACTTATCACCAATATCCGTCCAGGTATGGTGCGTTTAGTGCAAAACGGCAAAGAAGATTTTATCTACATTGCTGGTGGAACACTAGAAATTCAACCGCACACCGTCACTGTGTTAGCTGATACAGCTATTCGCGCTGATGATTTGGATGAAAATATCGCTGAAGAGGCTAAACGTCAAGCTGAGGAATCTATCGCGAATCCTGGCGCTGATTTTGACCATAATGCAGCAAGCATACAGCTTGAAGAAGCTCTTGCTCAATTACGATTGATTCAGCAAT
Source organism: Glaciecola sp. HTCC2999 (assembly GCA_949498985.1). Taxonomy (GTDB): domain Bacteria; phylum Pseudomonadota; class Gammaproteobacteria; order Enterobacterales; family Alteromonadaceae; genus Opacimonas. The sequence goes on along the minus strand of CATECQ010000051.1, from coordinate 13,853 downwards.
TACGTAAATAACAATTTGTTATTTCATAAAAACCCGCTTAGTGCGGGTTTTTTATTATCTGTTAATGATACAAATCAAAATACATTCGTTTTTATCGAATAATTTCATCAATATTTTGACATATATTTCTATTTTATTGACCTTTAATATAGAGAAATCAAATATAAAGGAGCAGATAAGTGAAATATATTCGTAAAGGCAATCAACGTGGAGCGGTTAATTTAGGCTGGCTTAAAAGCCAACATACTTTCTCATTTGGAGAGTATTATGACCCCGATCATATGGGAATATCCGTCTTACATGTGATCAACGATGATATCGTTCAACCAGGAAAAGGATTTGCTACTCACGGTCATGATAATATGGAAATCATTTCTTATGTAGTGAAAGGGTCGGTCGCACATAAAGATAGCGAAGGTAACGAAGCTGTGATCCCTGCAGGTGATGTGCAGATCATGAGTGCGGGTTCAGGTATTCGTCATTCTGAATATAATCCTTCACAATCCGAAGCGGTAAATTTTTTACAAATATGGATCCAGCCTAGCCAAAGGAATGTGAATCCTGCTTATGGACAAATGACGATCCAGGATACCGGCACATTGACTCCTTTGGTGACACCTGATGGCAGAGAAGGGACGTTAAAAATCCATCAAAATGCCTCGTTATATAAAGTCATGTTAGATGTAAATGAGTCATTAACGTTAAGAAGTGATGAGCGTTGTGGTTATTTTCATTTAGTGAAAGGCGCTATCACCGTCAAAGGGCAATCATTCGTTGCTGGAGATGCATTTGCTATTGAAAATGATGTTATCGAATTATCCGCAAATGAGCCGGTTGAAGCCTTGTGGTTTGATTTACCTTAACATCTTTATTGTTTAGGTTGTGATTGAGAAATAGCTAAAGCTGTTTGTGTAGCACTATAAGCATTGAGTTTTTTATGCCCAGGTGACCATCCGATTAAAAAGCGTTCAAAATCAGCCCATGCAAAGCAATATAAATGTCGCCATTCAGCGATTAAGGCAGCAATATTCAATTGTCGTGTGTCTTTTGCACAGGCTTGTTGGATTTGTGAAAAGTAATATTCCAACAGTTCATCAGCATATTGAGTTAACTGTGAATTAGATAATGCACTGCCTAAAAAATACATTACATCAACAACGCCCACACCTTTGCCACAATATTGGAAATCAACAGCCGCCACTCGCTGGTGGCTCTTATCAAAACAGAAGTTAGCAATTTTGGCATCACCATGCAGTAGTGTTTGAAATTTTGCCTGTTCTAGGATGTCGTCAATACTCTGTGCAGCATCTTTTAATAATGAATCGGGCATATTGTTATACTCATCTGGCCGAGTAGCTAAATGCCAATATGTCCCGCGAGACCATTGTTGTGCTAACGAAATAGTTTGGGTCGATGTGTTGTCAGAATCCAGCTGTAAAAACCGGATATGGAAATAAGCAAACCATTGGAGCACTTGTTTAGCAATATTGAGTGTATGCGCACTTTCTAAGCGCTGGTTAAAACCAGAGGCATTGAGATCTTCCAATACTAATACCACAGTGTCATTATCACGATACTGAAATAAACATTTGGGCACTCTTGTATTATTATTGGTGAATGGCGCAAGCGTATTATAGAAAGTACATTCATTTTGGTATGAGGAGACTTTGCGTTGATGAGCAAAATCAGTTTGCCAGCCCCTTGGATGCTCAATTTGTTGGGTGTTGATATCTATAGTTTTAACAATGACAGGTTCATCATCAATGCAATAACGTGTAATACTGCCGTACCCACTCCACAAGGATTGTACGGTCTCAATAAATTCAATATTAGATGGTTTAAACTCTTGTGTTAACATCGTAAGAATAGATAATTTGTGCATATTACACTCTAAGTGTGGTGTTCATGTCGACGCCAGTGTGTTTGCATGGCTTCTAATAATCCATATAAACCCGCGGTATCGGTATTAAATAATTGTTTTAAGGAATATGCGCAAGCCTCTAGTGTCGACATACTTCCTGTATGAGTCGTTTTTCTAATGGCATATTGAGTCGTCGGTGCAGCTTTAAATGTCAATATATGACATTCGTTGAGAACGGGATAACTTAACCATAATTTACGGGTTTTACGCCAACTTCCATCGAGTAATATAACATGCTCAACTGCAGTGGAATGAGTGTGTGAAGGTGAACCAGTCGGTGAAATAAATGTTTCTATGGGCTGAGCATTTTCAGCGGGGTAAATAACGACAGTGCGTTGTTTGTCTTTAATCAAGTTATTTGGCCAAGCGGTTGTGCCATCTAAAATGATAATCTGGGAAGATGGGATAGCGAGTGCTAGTAATCGAGCCGTATTTTTCGCATGGTGCGTTTCACTGGGATCTTGGATGATAGTAATTTTTGCAGGCACATTAACCTGCGAGATGGCGTAGCATACGCAGGTATTAACAGGGTAATGGCATTGCTGGCATGATTGACGTTTAGAATGATTCATCTTTAATAGAATAACAGGCTTCAATTCAAATTTCGCCTCGATTATTCAATAAAAAGTTGATAACTTGTGCAATAAATTCGACCTATAACCTCGAGAATATAAACCATATATATTTTCATCAATTTCTTAAAATAAAGTTGAGATTTTTATCACATATCAATTACCGACATTACCTGTAAGCGTTACATTTGAAGAAAAAAAGAGTGTATTTCATGCCCATGCTGCGCTGGCACAATCCCGTGAAATGGCGATGCAGGTCTTAGGGACACAACAAATATTGTATCCAGACGCACGTCATCATTGCTGGGCGTATTTATTGGGAGCACCAACACAGCCCTCATCGCTTGCTTCGAATGATGATGGAGAGCCCAGCGGAACAGCAGGTAAACCCATGTTAAACGTCCTTCAGCACAGTGACATTGGTAATGTTATGGTGGTTATTAGCCGTTATTTTGGTGGTGTTAAACTCGGTGCTGGCGGTCTGGTGAGAGCCTATAGTCGAGCCACATCTTTGGCGCTAGAGCGCTTACAAACACAGACGTTTATTCCTCGCATACACATGCACTTAACGGTATTATTTAAAGATGAGCAATTTATACGTCATACCGTCGCACAGCACCAAGGTAGCATTGATGCTTGTCAATATAGTGATACCGTTTCACTGCAGGTGTCAGTCCCCAAAGTGGCAGAGCTGGCGTTTAAACAACATATCCAAATGGTAATAATACATAATGAAAGTAAATAAATATTTTGATGATAATGTCTTTTCGATTGGTTTTGATACAACTAAAGGTGCAGTGAGCTCAGGCGTAATGGCACCGGGTGAATATACATTTGGTACTTCACAAAAGGAAAAAATGGTGGTGGTGCATGGCTCAATGACGGTGAAATTACCCAGTGAAGAGGCATGGCAAGAGGTTAAACAAGGCAATGAGTTTCATGTCGATGCTGGCGTTGAGTTCAATGTGAAGATAGCTGAGCACTGCGCTTATCTGTGTTATTACAGTGAGTCTTAGCTATGAGTGTTTATGTCTGGGGTAAAGACATAGGGTGTGCAGGATAAAGCTTTTAAATTATATGGATAGTTGTCGATCTAATGAATACTGAATCCCTTCCTATCCATCAAGTGTTACCCACATTGCATGAGATGCTGGCACAACATAACAGTGTTATTTTAGCAGCGCAACCGGGTGCAGGTAAGTCAACCCAAGTACCATTATCACTGTTATCTGCGCCCTGGTTGACCGGTAAAATATTGCTCCTTGAGCCGCGTCGTATTGCGGTGAAATCAATCGCACATTATTTGGCTCAACAGCTTGGTGAAGAGGTTGGTCAAACGGTTGGCTATCAAATCCGCCACGAGCGAAACGTGAGTAAGCAGACTCGAATTGAAGTGATTACTGAGGGAATTTTGACTCGTCGATTACAGTCTGATCCTGAGTTAGCCGATGTCAGCTTGGTGATATTTGACGAGTTTCATGAACGTGCTGTGCATGCAGATTTGGCTTTATTACTTTGTCGAGAAGTCCAAGAAGAGTTACGAGACGATTTTCGATTATTAGTGATGTCGGCAACCATGGATACATGTCGTGTATCGGATTACTTGGCCGAGGCGCCTATTATTGATTGCCCTGGGCGCAGTTTTCCAGTAGAAATTATTTATAGTCCATCACCACTAACAGCACATCAACGTATTAGCCGTTTATCCAATCGTGATATTGCCAACATGGTCACTGCTGCAATCGAGCAAGTATTACCGCTGCTGGGTTCTGAGGGTGATGTGCTCGTATTTTTGCCCAGTCAAGGGGCTATTCATGCGGCGCTGCATCAATCTGAAGTTTTATTAAAAAGTCACACACATATCACTTGTCATGCGCTCTATGGAGCAATGTCATTAAGCGCACAAGAGCAAATCATTCGTCCAGACGTCACGTCTTTATCTGCTTCGCATCAACAGCGCATGATATTTGCCACAAATATTGCTGAAACGAGCGTCACGATCCCGAATGTAACATTAGTGATTGATACTGGATTAGAAAAAACAGCCTTATTTGATGTCAAAAGTGGGTTAACGAAACTAGTGACTCAACGTGTTGCTAAATCATCTGCAGAACAGCGTGCAGGCAGAGCCGGACGCGTTCAAGCGGGTCGTTGCATACGCTTATGGAGTGAGGCGCAACAGCATCAGTTAGATGATTTTTCTCCTTTGGCGATTAATAATACGGATTTATCTGCATACTCGCTAGAGCTCAGTGCGTGGGGGGTTTATGATCCCCTTGAAGCAAACTGGTTAGACACACCACCACGAGCTCATATCGAACATGCTTTACAATTAAATGCCTCGCTAGCGTTGATCCATTCTACAGGTCAATTAAGTGAGACTGGTCAACGACTGTTATCCTTAGGTATTGAGCCGCGCTTTGGCACTATGCTGTTGAATGCTCAGAGTGTTGCTGAAAAAGCGTTAGCCTGTTTGCTTGCTGCATTATTGACTGAGCGAGATATTGCCTCTGATCCCGTGTTTAGCGAGCATCATTTTGGAGTCGATGTGCAGGCTCGCGTCATGGCAGTGATAGCACAATTATCATCTCCAAGTGCATTGAAAGGCGGATTATATTATGTTCGTCAGCTCGCGCTGCGCTGGTTTGCACAGATCGTCAATACCTCGAATCCACGTCAATTATTTGAGGATGCCTTGGGCCAAATTGACGATCTCGCACAGACTCTCGCCCGTTTATGTACCATTGCGTTTTTTGATAGAATTGCAAAACGCCGTGTCGCGCACCCTGATTTATCCCAAAAAACATCTTATACCATGGCGAATGGTCGCGGAGTTAGCCTATGGCCTAATGAACCATTAGCTAATGCGCCTTGGCTAGTGATTGTGGATAGTGATGGTCAGAATAATGACGGTCGAGTCTATCTGGCATTGGCGGTAACTGAGACGGTGATCATGCAACACCATAGTGTAAATACCCAAAACATGTATGAATATAGTGTGCCTCACAATAAAATCTCGGGCCGCCGGCAGACGTACATTGGTGAGTTGGTGATTAAAGAAACACCTCTATCTATCATCCCAGAAGAGGTGTTGTTACCATGCTTTATGCAAGTCGTGACTGAGCAAGGGTTAGGATTTTTACAATGGGATAAGCGCTGTGAACAATGGTGTCTGCGGGTACAGTGGTTGGCCCAATATTGTCCTGATAATATGCCGCTCATCAATGAAGCTTATTTGCTCGATCATTTAAGTGAATGGTTGCTTCCTTATTGTCATGACATCAAAACCATTAAACAACTGCAACAACTAAATCTGCTTCCTTTGCTTGAAGCGATATTGACTTATGAGCAACAACAGTTTTTGTCAAAACATGCACCGCTTAAATACATCACGCCAAGCGGCCATTCATGTAATATTACATACTCCAAACACCAAGCTCCATCAGTACATATTATATTGCAAGAAATGTTTGGTCAGTTAACGTCACCATTATTAGCAAATGGACAAGTCCCTCTATGCTTTACTCTACTTTCTCCGGCGCGACGAGATTTACAAACTACAAGTGATCTGGCACATTTTTGGACTCATTCGTATTTTGATGTGCGCAAAGATATGAAAGGTCGCTATCCGAAACATCGCTGGCCTGAGAAGCCGTTAGAAGAGCTACCTGGTCGCTCGGTCAAACCCAAAAAATGAAGCCTGATTCTATTTGAAGCTATGAGTCAAAAAACTATCTAGAAATTGAGTAATGACGATTTAAATGCCATCCTAAAGTGATACCACGCATCGCTTGTAATCCAAGTAAAGCAAACCAAAGTGCCATGTTATCATGGTGTGAAGTGAGCACGTACACACCAAGAAAGCCAATAATAGCACTAATAAACATACTATTACGCATGACATCGCCGCGAGTCAGTCCGATGTATACGCCATCAAAACAATAGCACCAATGTGCAATTAACGGCAATGCCACAATGACCCAATAATAATCTTGAGCGGCAGTGATAATGGTAGTTTGAACGGTGAGTAGATGAAGTATTTGGTTAAAGCCGAATGCAAAAATGAAGCAAAACATGATGCCTAATATTGTAGAGCATTGGATGCTAGCAAGAATATAACGCCAACGTTGACGCTGATCCGTTTTTCCTTCAGATTCACCTACGACAGCTTCAATTGCGTAAGCAATACCGTCTAAACCCAGCGCAATAATAATGAAAAACTGCATTAATATGGCATTGACCGCCGCTTCAGTGACGCCATAGCGGGCACCTCGGTAGGTGACGAATGCTAAGCAGCCTTGTAACAAAATAGAGCGAAAAAATAGATCCCGATTGAGGCTTAATATACGTTTGAATTTATTCAAAGAACGCCACTGATCAGATAATAAAGCAAATGACGCTAAATGAGAGGATGTTATCGTCGAATGATAGATACCTAAAAGCGCCATTAAGAACATTGCCCATTCAGCAATTACCGTCGCATAGGCTACGCCTTTAACTTCCATGTTTAAATAAACGGCTAAGATAAGATTGAGAGCAATATTCAAAGCGTTACCCATAATTTGGATAGTCATGACTAAGCGTGCTTGCTGCTGACCCACTAAATAACCAATCAACACTAAATTCAATAATGCGATAGGGACATTATAAAAGCGGATAGCAACATACTCGGACAGGCTTTGCGCGGCTAAACCACTCAGTGCGGTCCAGTCAAAGAGAAGTTTGAGCCAAAAAGGACTGGCGAGCATGAGTATCATGCCTAGGATGAGCGCGATTATACAGGCACGGGAGAGATCATCTAAACGGCCTAGCGAAGATGTAGGTGTTTTAGGTGGCTGCAGAAGGTTCGATGTGTTTTCAACAGCCGCGCTAAACAGGCCAAAACTTTGAGCGGAGAGGCCAGTCATAGACATGCGTAAAAACCCACAAATCCATAATAATTGAGAGATAAAAAACGCACCTACCGCGGCCCCCGCTAAAAATGCAGGGGAATCTAAGTGACCCAATACTGCGGTATCGACTAATCCTAATAACGGTTGCGATAGGTTCGCAAGGATCATTGGGATAGCGAGGATAAGTATTTTTTTTATAGGGTCTGTTCCCATTATCATGAATACCACATTTTACGGTGATGTGGGATAAAGAGCTTCCCACCATTGTGGTTCATCTTTTAAGTATTTATCAAAGTATGCTAATTTTGTTTGCCACCATCTAAAGCGGTGTTCACGCGCATTAATATGATGATCATCGCCTAAAAATTCGATCAGCTCGACATCCTGCCCCAGCAGTTTTAATGCCGTGTACATTTGATGACTTTCATTGACTGGCACATTCGTATCTGCATCTCCATGAACTAATAGCATCGGTGTAGTGACCTTATCGGCGCTAAACACAGGACTTTGTTCTACATATATGTCACGGTTATTCCAAGGCCAATTCCCTCGAGTTGCAATACCTTTATAGCCGTAACCCCACCAACCATAACCCCAATATGAGGTAAGATTACTGATCCCAGCATGTGAAATCGATGCTGCAAACATATCCGTTTTGGTCGCTAAATGCATGGTCATGAACCCACCATAGGATGCGCCCATGTTTCCTAGTTTATTTTTATCAACAAAAGGATGTGCAGCCACAAACGCATGCGTGCTTTCGATAATTTCATCAGCGGTATTAATGCCCCATGCGTTCACATGGCGTCCAGAAAAATCTTGTCCATAGCCAAAAGTGCCAGAAGGTTGAAGCACATACACAACATATCCCATTGAGGCATACCAGTTAAACGGATAACGCCCAGTAAAACCTCTTGTGACAGGTGCAGTCCCACCATAATAATATACGATCGCAGGGTATTGTTGACTGGGGTTAAAATTATCCGGGTAATATACGCGGCCATCAATAAATTGGCCAGATTCGGTGGTGTAATCCCAATCTTTAACATCGATAAAAGTGTTGTTAGCAAAGTCTTGGCTAGCGCTATCAAAGAGAATCATCTGAGAGGAATTCTTTTTTTCTGAAAGTGAGGTAGCTATGACTTGTTGTGGAGCTGTGACTGTTGAACCTTTATAAACCAAGGTCAGGCGCTGTGTGTCAGAGACGCTAAAACCAGTGATAACATCGGCATCTAAGTCATGTTGAATAAATGTCTGCTTATCGATGTTAACATTGAAAAGTTGTACGCGATCTTCAATCGTCGCGCTGACTAATACATCTCCGTTAGCAAGCGGTTCGACACCCTGAATACTGGGATCAAAGTTAAGTGAAAGGGCAGTGATTTCCACAGGGTCATCAGGCTTGGGGTGATGTTGCTTTGAATGTTGACTCTCAGGGTTAACTCGAGTCATGAAATAAAGTTGTCCGTCATAGTCATTGGCTAGCGGTGTTTCTTTGAGATTAAGTCCTAATCCTTGGTTGAAATTAGGCCCTGCTACAATGAGTACACCGTCTTCATGATACTGTGCTGAATTAAAGGTGCGGTATTCACCTAATAGCGTTTCTTCACCCGTACTAATATTAATTTCAATCAGTTGCGTTAGTCCATGCGGTGGCTTTGCATAATTTACGGGAGAGCGTGAAATCAATGCCATTTTAGAGGGTGAGTCAACGTCTAACAAATAACTTTTCAAGGGATCATGAGTGAGCTGCTTGATGAGTCCTGAAGTGATATCCATGATATGTAGTTGTTGTTTACCACGCCAATAACTCCAGCGATCTTGCAAAGCACGATAGCGCTTAGTCATGCTATTTGGAGCTTTTTCAGGCTTATTCCATGTGAATATGAGCTGGTCTTTTTGTAAATAATGTACGTTGCTTAGGCCTTTCACGTCAGTTGCAAGGGTATTTAGCTGCCAATTGCCGGTGGTCAGTTCAAATAGCGTGTTATTATGAGTAAAAACCATCGCTTGACTATCCTTGCGCCAAGCAGCATTACCTGGTTGCATTGCTTGGAAACGGTAGGCAACTTGTTGGGTGTTCATATCCAATATTTCTACAATACGGTGCGCTTTATCGCCCCCTAAATCAGAAAAGTGTTGTTTTGACCATAATAGCCATTGACCATCAGGAGATAAATTCAGTGTACCAACTGTTTGGCTATCAAAAAACTGGCGCATCGAAGGGCGTTTTGAGTCACGGTCATTGCCGAAAGTGAGATTGACAGCACCGCGGTTTTGCTTTTCCTGCGAAGATGTTATCGGAGTCCATGAAACGTTAAAATCATCCCAGTTTTTAACCCCTGATACGATCATGAGAGCTCGGTAATCTTGATTGAGTAAATTGAGATCAAAGCTTGTACTGCCGTTCAGAGATTGCCCATTTAAATATAATGACACCGATTCTGCGCCTGCAATGGTCAATTTGCCCGAAATGTAACGCTGTGGCGCTATTGAAAAGCGTAATAAATGTGTTCCCAAAGTATCGCCAGTCAATCCTGTCCAAGTTTTGCGTTGATTAAACATCGTAATCGGTTGGTTTTGGTCCAGATGTTTGCTGATACGGTTGATTAGGTTTTGTTGGACGGAATCTGAAAACTGATGCTCTGTGAGGTCTGATTGATTAGGGTGGTTGATCAGAGTGATTTTGGTGATCAATTCTGGAGAAACTGTATATTGGGTATGGTCATGATGATCTGCCTGAGCCATCCATGAGTTCATTGTTAACAACGAAAGTGCTAGGCATAGCAGCAAGTTGCTCGCTGTATGGGCCATGGATTGACGGATAGCGAATGTCGCAGGTAAAGAGAGTGTTTTCATTGTTTTGTCTTCTTCATGTTAGCATTAATTAATAGGTTAATGGTGGGGTGAATTACCACTAGAAACCGGAACCCATGTGGGTGGGTAAAAAACCAAAGTATCCTTTAAACGCTCTTGTAAAGCTGGATTGATCTTTGTAGCCTACCTCTGCAGCCACTTGGTATATTGATAATTTACCCTCCAAAACTAATTCATAAGATCGCATTAAGCGTTGCTGCAATTTGTACTGAGAAATACTCATACCATAGCTAGATTTAAATGTTTTGGATAGGTGAGTGGTGCTCAGACCGACTTCTTTCGCTAACATATCCAGCTTGATGTCCTCAACCGTATTTTCATTTAATCGGGCTAATACCGTTTTCATTGCGTTTGATTTACGAGTCGATAAATGGTTAGACAGGTTAAACGATTGTTCTGGTTCATAGAGACATTCAAGTAGGTGACATAGTAACTCAGTGAGTCTAGCTTCAATAAATTTATCTTTTAGTTTGCTCGTATTTTGGGTCTCTAATATCTCTTCCGCACAATGTCTGATTCTTGAAGTGATGGGCAATAATAAACTTCTATTGTATTTTACTTGCAACAGCTCAGCGATTAATTTAGGAAATAAGTGTAAATCTAACCCAAAATTATCCACTAACACATTGGGTTTAATCCATAAGCCGACTGCTTTGTAGTGTTCACCGGCATGATGTAGGCGTTTCTGGTAGCCGTCCCGCGTGTGTGAACTGAATAAAATTCTGGGTATATCATTATTAACAATTTTTAGATGTTCAAAGTGTGTATCAACCCCACCTGCTAAGATGATATCAATTGTAATAATATTAAACAAAGAGGTTTCAGTCGAAAAAGACTCATTGATATGTAAGTCCTTAAGACTCACTGAAGTGGAATCTAGGAAATTCCCTTTTAAGTCCCAGCGTCCACTCGAGTAAATATCTTTATTATCGTATTGCTCTTTTAGCGAAAAATAATGATTCTGGTGGTTATCTCGTAAAAACTCATCAATTAATATTTGATCAACAGTAAAATTTTTCATTTTTCGGCTGGATTTCATATAATGCACAAAGTTGGTCATATAATGCATAACGCATGTTTGAAATTCAAGTATTGCTAATACCTTGCAGACGATTAATAGTGCACCCGAAGCATTTCGAGCTCAGCAGGAGCTCATGGTGCAACCTTTGCCGTTGTATCATATCTTTGCGTTTGTTGGGACTCTTTTCATGCAAGCAAGCCAGGGTAATCAGGCTATCCTCATCCCAAACCCGAGTGATTTAGATGCGTTTGTGGGTCAAATCAAAGAGCAGCCTTTTACTATGATGTGTGGTTTAAATACTTTATTTGTAGGGTTGTCTCGTCATCCAGGTTTTCAGGCACTGGATTTTAGTTGTTTTAATGCCACGATTTCTGGGGGAACGGCATTGACGAAAGCGGCAAGTGACGCTTGGGAGAATACGACAGGGGTGGTTCCTACAGAAGGCTACGGTTTATCTGAAACCTCACCGGTAATTTCAATTAACGACCCAAAGAATATTGAGATTGGAACCGTGGGTAAGCCTCTGTTTGATACTGTCGTTAAAATGTTAGATGCACATGGCAATGAAGTAGACGATGGTGAATCTGGCGAACTGTGTGTTCGTGGTCCTCAAGTAATGTTGGGATATTGGCAACGAGAAAGCGCGACGAATGAAGTGATGACCAGTGATGGCTTCTTTAAAACAGGTGATATTGCTTATCGCAATCAAAACAATAATATTTGTATTATAGACCGTCTTAAAGACATGATTATTGTATCAGGCTTCAATGTGTACCCAAATGAAATTGAAGAAGTCTTGGTGTCCAATGCTGATGTAATTGAAGCGGCCGTCATCGGTAAACCTGATGATAAAACAGGTGAGCGTGTTTTGGCATATGTGACGACCACCGGTAATATTTCAACTGAAGCAATACTAGCGCATTGCAAAAATAATTTAACCGGTTATAAGTTGCCAAAAGAGATACACATTATTGAGCAATTGCCTAAATCATCGGTCGGTAAAATTTTGCGTAAAGAGTTACGTTCATGGGTTCAAGTACTTAGTGTATTTACCCTGACTGCTCATTTTAGCCCATGAGTCTTTCCTCAAAGCTACGCTTGCAATACTGTCTTTTTTATCTGACACTTAACCCATGAGAAGCATCCAATTTATGGTATTTCCGCCCGTGTTAACGTTGTCGGTTATAGTAACGTTGCTTGATATAAAGAGCTATATTAGTTCAGTCAACCGACCCAAAAGATGCTTGCTTGGGAACTAAACAATAAAAGGAAAAGACATGTATTGCCACGAAGTTGATTATGAAATTATCGGTGAATCAATGCAAATTGTTGAGATAGAGCTTGACCCTGCAGAGACGGTGGTGGCTGAAGCGGGCGCAATGAATTATATGGAAGATGACATCCAATTTACAACGAAAATGGGAGATGGCTCGAATCCCGATGAAGGTTTATTATCGAGTATGTTTTCTGCTGCAAAACGGACTTTTACCGGCGAATCCATTTTTACCACGCACTTCTCGAATCAAGGTTTAAAAAAGAAAAAAGTGGCATTTGCTGCTCCTTACCCTGGGCAGATTGTGCCGTTGGATATGGCTTCATTAGGTGAACGTTTTATTTGCCAAAAAGATGCTTTTTTATGTGCAGCTTTAGGGACCAAAATCAGCGTGACGTTCAATAAAAAATTGGGTGCAGGTTTCTTTGGGGGGGAAGGGTTTATCCTTCAAAAAATTGAAGGCGATGGTATGGCCTTTGTTCATGCCGGTGGAACCTTGATTAAAAAAGAGCTGCGGGGTGAGACCTTGAGAGTGGATACAGGATGTTTGGTAGGGTTTACCGACGGAATAGAATATGACATAGAGCGTTCAGGGGGCCTTAAATCAATGTTGTTCGGTGGAGAAGGTCTGTTTTTGACGACCTTAAGTGGTCATGGGACGGTTTATTTGCAGAGCCTTCCATTTTCTCGTTTAGCGGATCGAATCATTCAGACGGCACCAAGTACAGGTGGAAGTGGTTCAGGTCTCAATCGCTTATTGGATGGTGATTAGGCATCATGGAAAGTATTAGCATCAATCAACAATGGCTGTTGGTGACAGCAGCCATTGCCATGCTTATTTCGCTTGCCGAAGCTTGGATTTGCACACTCATTATCTATGCCAAAGTTAAGTTTTTGAAACGTTGGTTTCCTTCGACTCAAAATCTGATTCGTTCTCATATCGATTATATGATGATGGTCTTATTATTGGGTTTAAGTTATTTCATAATTGAACACTTAAAATTAGAAATACCCAATTTTATTATCGGGTTAACTTGTCTTGGTGCTTTATATAATCCTTTTGGTTTTTTACTCAAGGCTATCAATCCAAGTATCGGGAATAGTGATACTCTTTCATCTAAAATTATGATCTGTCTAAGCTTTTTACCCACGACCCTTGGTTTTGGCTATATTATGGTGATGGTATTAACGAGGTTACTTGGTTAATACCTAGCGCTTCATTGGATTTATTTTGCTAAGCAGTTGTCATGTGTTAAATGAGTCGTAGATTCACTTATTATTCGATATTCTGGATCTG
>CATECQ010000050.1 GCA_949498985.1 Glaciecola sp. HTCC2999 | reverse complement strand
CGATGCGAGCCACCAAGAACCTTAATACACTGAACCCTGCGAGCGCCAGAATTATCTGCCACATCCAGGTTAGTTTGCATTTGGATCATGTTAGTGCTCCGCTGTTGAATTAAGACTCAAATGAGCCATATAACCGCTATTTACTTGGCTTTTGCCGAATAAATAGCCTATTACCCCATAAAAAGGGTGCGCTAATATACCAAAATAAACCTAAGGAAGATAGTGTTATTTAGAAAAAGAATGAAAGCAGGAACTGCGTGATTCGTTTTCGAATTATTAATTATGTATTGCGCTGGCGCACAATTTCATAAAGACATATACCCGTTGCAACAGATACATTCAAACTTGATACGGTACCTAACATAGGTAGTTTAATTAATTCATCACATCGTTCACGTGTTAAACGACGCATTCCTTTACCTTCTGCCCCCATTACTAATGCGATCGGACCCGACATTTGACAGTCAAACACACTTTGCTTAGCTTCACCTGCCGTGCCAACTAGCCAAATTTGTTGCTCTTGTAATTCTGTCAATGTTCTTGCCAAATTGGTAACTTGAATAAGTGGAATAACATCGGCCGCCCCACATGCAACTTTCCGTACGGTGGCATTGAGGGAGGCGGATTTATCTTTTGGCACGATTACCGCATCAACACCGGCAGCATCAGCACTTCGTAATACAGCGCCTAAGTTATGTGGATCGGTAACACCATCTAATACGAGTAAGAATGGTTTAGTTGATTGCTTAATAATAGTATCTAAGTCTGTCTCGGTTAGGGCTTTTGCGGGATGTGCCCTGGCAACGACTCCTTGGTGTGATTCTCCCTTGGACTTATCATCGAGTACCTTTTTGTTACAAAACTGGATACTAATACCTTCTTTACGCGCTAAGTTAATCAACTTATGCAGACGTTCATCATCCCTGCCTTTGGCAATATATAATTCTAATATACGTTGCGGTTCTCGCTCTATTACTGCAGTCAAAGCGTGAATGCCATATAACCAATCTTGTTGTTGTGCCATATTGTTCTCAATACTTATTTTTTCTTAGAATATCTTGATGACTTACTTTTTTTCTTATCACGACTCGCCATCGGTTTCTTTTTACCTTGGCCGGATCCATTTGTACGAATTGATAATGTGCGTTTGCCTTTTTTAGCACTCCCACTCTTTGCTTTATCAGTATCGGTAGACCCTCTATTCGCTTTTTTCTTTTTAGCTCGGCTTTCATAATCCACACCATCAAGGACTAAATCTATTTTCCGCTCGTCTAAGTTAACGGCTGCGACTTTCACCTCGAGACTGTCACCTAATCTAAATACTCGACCACTATTTTCACCGATGAGCATTTGTTTCACATCATCAAATACATAATAGTCATTACCAAGAGAAGTAACATGCACCAATCCATCAATGCCAAATTCACCTATGCGTACAAATAATCCAAAGTTAGTTACTGATGCGACGATAGCTGGAAAACTATCCCCAACATGATCTTGCATAAACTCACATTTTAGCCAATCAGCTACATCACGAGTGGCGTCATCAGCTCTACGTTCAGTCATGGAACACTGTTCACCTAACTGCTCTACTTCTTCAACCGAATACGCTTTTCCACCTGTTTTAGACTTACGTTGCGCTTGGCCATCAATAATCGCTTTTAGAGCTCGATGGACAACTAAATCGGGATAGCGTCGAATTGGCGAGGTAAAATGAGCATAAGCCTCCAAAGCCAAGCCAAAATGACCAATATTCACCGGATCATAAACCGCTTGCTTCATACTTCGTAATAACATCGTCTGCAACAGCTCACTGTCAGGACGATGACGGATTTTATTGACGACTTGAGTAAACGCATGTGTTGAAGTATCGCCTTTAAGCTGATGGGATATACCTACCTCAGCTAAATATGAGGTAAATGTCAGCAAGCGATCTTCATCCGGCTTATCATGGACCCGAAACAGCCCTTGAGCATCTTGAGTCAAAATACATTTAGCCGCACACACATTCGCCATGATCATGCATTCTTCAATCAATTTATGGGCATCATTACGTTCCACCGGCACCACATTTTCTATTTTACGCTGAGCATTAAAAACAAACTTATTTTCTTTGGTTTCAAATTCAATAGCACCCCGTCCATCGCGAGCATGTTTAAGCGCATGAAATAATTGATGGAGATTAATGAGATCTGCGACATGAGTTTGATAGCGTTGGGTTAATTCGGGATCATTGTCCAAAATCTTCGCTACTTTGGTATAAGTTAAACGAGCTTGTGAACGCATTACGGCTTCATAAAATTCAAAGTCTGTGCATTCACCAACATTATTGATCGTCATTTCACAAACCATACATAAACGATCGACTTCAGGATTTAATGAGCATAGTCCATTAGATAAAACTTCAGGTAACATGGGAACGACTTGATCCGGAAAATAAACTGAATTTCCCCGCTCGATTGCTTCAACATCGAGTGCAGTCCCGGGACGTACGTAGTAAGAAACATCAGCAATGGCGACGTATAGGGTATAACCGACTTTTTCATTGTCATTAATAATTGGCCGGCAATACACAGCATCATCAAAATCACGGGCATCCTCACCATCAATAGTAATTAATGGTAATTCACGTAAATCCTTGCGTTGAGTTTTTGCTTCTTCAGGGACTTCTTCGCCAATATGAGCAACTTGTTTAGTCACTGCTTTTGGCCATTCGTGCGGGATATCAAATGTTCGCAATGCCATTTCGATTTCCATACCGGGTGCCATATGTTCACCCAGTACTTCGACTATTTTACCAGTTGCACTCGACTGCCGAGATGGACGTTTAATAAATTCAACCACTACCACATGACCTTGGCGTGCGCCTTTAGTATCTTGTGGACCAATATAAATTTCATGATTAATTCGGCTATCATCAGGGATAACAACAGCGACACCATGTTCGACAAAAAACCGTCCGACGATGGCTTCCGCTCGAGGCGTAATAACTTTAGTAATACGTGCTTCTTCTCGGCCTTTACGGTCAACACCTTTAGTGACTGCTTGAACAATATCACCATGTACGGCTTGCTTCATTTGGGCAGCTGAAAGGTAAAGATCTTTATGGTCACGACCAATATGCAAGAAACCGAATCCATCTCGATGTCCGATCACTCGACCTTGAATTACCTCATCTTGAGCTTGGAGGTCATATTTTTTCTGCTGAGTAAAAGTCAGTTGACCTTCACGTTCCATGGCACGTAAACGGCGTTGAATTCCAATCTTTTGTTCATCTGAATGCGCATCGGTGAGTTCGCAAACTTCCATGAAGGAGAGCGGTTTTTGTTGGCTTTTGAATAAGGTTAGTAAGTGCTCACGACTAGCGACGGGATTTTCATACTTCGCTTGTTCCCGTTTATAATGCGGGTCATCACTCATAGAGTTTATTAATTTTTATAGAAAACATGACACTAGTATATAGGCTTTAACTAGAATGCGCTAATTACATCGAAAATAATAATGATCAAACATGGGCTAGCTTTGGTATAATTTGCATAACTTTTTACAATGGCAAATTATTATGCAATACAAAGACCTGCGTGACTTTATTGCTCAATTAGAAACACAAGGTAAATTACTCCGTATATCACAACCAATATCAACGGATTTAGAAATGACGGAAATCGCAGATCGTACACTGCGTGCTGGCGGTCCCGCCTTGTTATTTGAAAATGCTATCGGTCATGATATGCCAGTATTGGCTAACCTATTTGGAACACCAGAGCGAGTTGCTATGGGTATGGGCCAAGAATCTGTAGCAGCCTTACGTGATGTCGGTAAACTATTAGCTTACTTAAAGGAACCGGATCCCCCCAAAGGATTAAAAGATCTTTGGAGTAAGTTACCCGTTTTTAAACAAGTACTTAACATGCCAGCTAAAGTAGTTAAAAGGGCTCTTTGTCAGGAACATGTTATTAGCGGTGATGACGTTGATCTTAATAAAATCCCTGTACAACGTTGTTGGCCTGGTGATGCTGCACCATTAATTACCTGGGGATTAACCGTTACCCGTGGCCCACATAAAAAACGCCAAAATCTAGGTATTTACCGTCAACAAGTCATTGCCAAAAATAAAGTTATCATGCGCTGGTTATCTCATCGTGGTGGAGCACTTGATTTTAGAGAGTGGTGCCAACAGTTTCCAGATAAACCTTACCCTGTTTCGGTCGCTCTAGGTGCAGATCCTGCTACTATACTTGGTGCAGTAACCCCCGTACCCGATACTTTATCCGAGTATGCGTTTGCCGGCTTACTCAGAGGAAGTAAGACAGAAGTGACACCTTCTATTAGTAATGATTTACAAGTACCTGCTAATGCTGAAATAGTCCTTGAAGGATATATTATGCCCGGCGAAACTGCTCCCGAAGGACCATATGGGGATCATACTGGCTATTATAACGAAGTAGATAATTTTCCTGTTTTCACTGTGACACATATCACTCACCGAACCAACCCTATTTATCATTCTACCTATACCGGTCGTCCACCTGACGAACCAGCAATACTGGGTGTTGCATTAAATGAAGTATTTGTCCCTATTTTGCAAAAACAGTTTCCTGAGATTACTGATTTTTATTTACCACCAGAGGGCTGTTCTTATCGAATGGCCATTGTGACTATGAAAAAACAATACCCAGGTCATGCAAAACGGGTAATGTTAGGCGTATGGTCGTTTCTACGCCAATTTATGTACACTAAATTTGTGATTGTATGTGATGATGATATTGATGCCCGTAACTGGGAAGATGTAATTTGGGCTATTACCACACGGATGGATCCTACTCGTGATACGACATTAATCGAACATACGCCAATAGACTATTTAGATTTTGCTTCACCTGTGTCAGGCTTAGGCTCTAAAATGGGTATGGATGCTACCAATAAGATGCCAGGTGAAACCGATCGTGAATGGGGCGAACCTATTGTCATGGATCCTGATGTGAGTGCCAAAATCGATAACCTTTGGGATTCGTTAGGTATCGATAAATTTATCCCTACTCAGCGTCCAACATCTTCATCAACTAAAAAGAATTAATTAACATGCAAACACATCAACTTCACGTTGACACTATTACCAGCGTCGCGAAAGACGTATATAAAATTGTTCTCACCAGCAAAGATTCACTTGATTATCAAGCAGGTCAATATTGCTTAATTGAAATGGGAGAAGGTGATTTACGGCCGTTTTCAATCGCTAGTGCTCCAACAGACGGGAACCACATTGAATTGCATATTGGCGCAATACCAGAAAACAGCTATGCATGGGATGTGCTAACCCGTATGCGCGAAAAACAGGTTATCAAAGCTCAAATTGCGCATGGTGAAGCCTATCTGCAACCAGTTTCTGAACGTGGGATTGTCCTTATCGCTGGGGGTACTGGCTATTCATATGTAAAATCAATCCTAGTCGAGTGTATTCATCAAAACATTAGACAGCCAATTTCTGTATATTGGGGTGCTAAAAATCTAGAACAGATTTATGAATTCAGCGAGTTAACTGCATTAGCTGAACAAAACGCAAATATTACATTTCATCCTGTCTTAGAAAATACAGATATGCATTGGAAAGGTAAAACGGGGTTGGTTCATCGAGCTGTTTTATCTGATTTTAGTGATACGTTAGCTCAACAACAAGTGTATATAGCAGGCCCATTTCCAATGGCTAAAGTTGCACGCGATGATTATTTTTCTATCGGGTTAAGCAAAGATGCATTGTTTGGTGATGCTTACGCCTTTTTAGACTAATCACATTATTAAATCGTGTTGCGATGACCTACTTAACTTATATTTTATAAAGCGTAATTTTGACAAAAAAAACCGCGTTCGTAACGCGGTTTTTATAACTTCATCGAACTGAATTAGATAGCAGTTACGTTAGCTGCTTGAAGACCTTTTTGACCTTCTTCAATCTCGAAAGAAACTTTTTGACCTTCTGGAAGTGTTTTGTAACCTTCAGACTGGATAGCACGGAAATGTACGAATACATCTTTACCGCCATTGTCTTGAGTAATGAAACCATAACCTTTATCAGCATTAAACCACTTAACAGAACCTGTAACTTTAGACATCAGTATAACCTTAAATCTTTATATATAAATTAAAACGCCTTTTTGCGTATCCTTGTTTTCAATTAGGGTGCTTATAGGCGTTTGTCTTATATTATAACTTCAGAATTTTACATTCTTTTAAGACCAATAAGGCTAAAACAAATAATCATGCCTAAATGAGAACAAGTTCATAGTAACACCTGCTAAATACTTATCAAAGTATTAATTTTGATTGATATTTGTAAATATTATTTATAATTCGTAAATATTTAATTATCAGAATATTAAGGTGTTAAGGCTCTTTCTCCACGTGCCAGCCCGCAAACGCCCGTCCTTGCTGACTCTACAATAGAAGAACTATTTCCTAAAGTAGTAATAAACGCATCTAATTTTTCAGATGCCCCTGTCAATTCAATCGTATAATTCACAGCACTTACATCTAATATTTTAGCCCTGAATATGTCTACATTCCGGATGATCTCACTTCTAGATGCTTCAGAATTAGCCACCACTTTGACTAAAACCAATTCTCTTTCTACATGAGCTGCCTCTGTTAACTCGGTGACTTTTAACACATCAATTAACTTGTTCATCTGTTTGATAATTTGTTCGATCACTTTATTATCGCCTTGGGTCGCAATGGTTAGTCGCGAGAGACTGGGATCATCAGTTTCAGCAACGCATAAAGAGTCTACGTTATAACCGCGTTGTGAAAATACACCCACAATCCTTGATAATGCTCCAGGTGCATTTTCCATTAGTACAGAGATAATACGTTTCATTAGGTGCGCTCCGTCTTACTAAGGCGCATATCATCCATCGCCCCATATTTAATTTGCATTGGATAAACATGTTCGTCTTGATCAACAGCAATATCCATAAAGACTAATTTCTCTTTTTCAGCGAAACAACGTGCCATTGCATCGTCTAATTCATCTAAATGATCAACTTTGATCCCAACATGCCCATAAGCTTCAACTAATTTTACAAAATCAGGCATCGCTTCGACGTATGAGTTTGAATGGCGTCCTTTATAAATCATATCTTGCCACTGACGAACCATACCTAAAGCACGGTTATTTAGAAGAATAACTTTAATAGGTAAATTATATTGTAAACACGTCGATAGCTCTTGGATATTCATCTGAATACTACCGTCACCCGTTACCACAACCGATGTAGATTCCGGATGTGCAAACTGAACGCCCATGGCTGCAGGAAGTCCAAAGCCCATCGTTCCAAGGCCGCCTGAATTAATCCAACGTCGAGGTTTAGCAAACGGGTAATATAGAGCTGCAAACATTTGATGCTGACCCACATCAGAACTCACAAAAGCATCACCATTGGTATGCTGGTATAAGGCTTCAATGACTTTTTGAGGTTTAATAACTTGTGAAGACTGATCAAAATCCAAACAGTTCTGAGTGCGCCATTCTTTGATCTGAGTCCACCATTCACTGAGTTTTTCAGTTTGAGACTGCAGTGATTCATGCGCTAGCTCTTCTAAAATCTGCCCTACAACCACATCAATACTGCCCACTACCGGGATATGCGCATTGACTGTTTTTGAAATAGACGCGGGATCAATATCAACATGAATAATATCAGCATGCGGACAGAATTTTTCCACATTGTTCGTGACTCGATCATCAAAACGTGCGCCTAATGCAACAATACAATCTGCATTGTGCATGGTTTTATTGGCTTCTACTGTACCATGCATCCCAAGCATACCCACAAACTGTTCATGTACGCCAGAAAAAGCCCCTAAGCCCATTAATGTACAGGTGACAGGGCAACCTAGTAATTCTGCTAACTCGGTGACTTTACCTTGTGCTTCAGCAGTGATTGCACCACCACCGACATATAATACTGGACGCTTTGCTTTGACCATAGATGCAACTGCTTTTCGAATTTGCTTATTATGCCCTTTTAGTACCGGGTTATAAGAACGCATCGTCACATCAGCAGGAAATTCATATGGGTGGGACTCTGTCACATTGACAATATCTTTAGGTAAATCAACGACAACAGGACCTGGACGACCAGTATTAGCGATATAATAAGCTTGCGCTATTGCTTTAGGAATATCCACTGCACGCTTCACTAAGAAACTGTGTTTGACGATGGGACGAGAACAGCCCACCATATCTGTCTCTTGGAAAGCATCTTCACCAATATGCTGAGAAGGTACCTGACCAGATAACACAACCATAGGAATAGAATCCATATAAGCAGTAGCGATACCGGTTAAAGTATTCGTCGCACCTGGGCCAGATGTAACAAGCACCGTACCGGTTATCCCCGTAGAACGAGCATAACCATCAGCCATATGTGCTGCTGCTTGCTCATGTCTGACAAGTACATGTTCAACTTGATCTTGTCCCAATAATGCATCATATATATCAAGAACGGCCCCACCAGGGTAACCAAAAACATGTTTGACCCCAAGATCATTCAGGGTTTGCACTACCATTGCAGCGCCAGACATCATTTTCACTGTCTATCTCCAAGCTTATTTATTAATTTATAGTGTTAGTGTACTTGACGAATTAGGAAGTGAAAACCCGAAAAATACAAATAGTGAAATTTATATCCTAAATATATATTATGTTAGGATAAATATCATAATTTAAGGGATTAAAACGCGGCAATTAGAATTTTTATTAACATCTGCATAACAATCGACCAAATTCATATTCTACTGACTTGATATCCAGTTGCCTTTAGACGATGGTCTAACGCCTTTTTTTAGGAACCCACGCCCATACGTATTCACATTCAATTGGGGCTTTATTCTCTTCATCAGTGACTCGAACACTCACATTGATCTCCCCTTTTTCAGTGGTTTGCATTAATTGAATTTGTTCATTAGTCAAATTCGCAACAGCTACCAGATCACCTTTTGCCCGTTTAGTGTAATCAACGTGCATGGATTTTAGTAAAGGTAATTTATCACCAGGTAGATTTAGGCCAACAACAAAACCTGTAGCTGACTCACCCAGCAATGCCATCCCTGCCGCGTGAACACCACCAATATGGTTTTGTACTTTTTTCTTATTTTTCTGACGAAATGTGACCGAATTCAGGTCAGTTCCTAAAATCTCTTGGCCTACAGTGCCACTCAATTTGACGGTATGACGAAAGATCAGTGTCAAAACAAAATTCTGCAACCATTGCGGATAAGACTGCACTTTCAGAACCATTCGACGCAGTGGATTGACATGCTTCATATAGATACCTCCTTAAATGTAGTGAGTGAGATATTAAAACGCGTTTTAATCTGCGACAAGACACATATAGTGATAGGTAACTATCACGCTATTTAAGTCCATAACGTTGTAATAGTGCCAGCAGTGGCTGTGTGCCTTGACCAAACTTTTTCCACCGGCCAATTGAACTTGTATTAATGGGTTGTCTGACTTGCATTTTACTTGCGGTAGATACTGGTAGCGTATTATTCTGTACCTCAACACATTGCGCTTCATAATCCAAATCACAAAACTTCAGTAATGATTTAACTTCACTCTCCGGTGATTGAGCTAAGGTTTCATATTGCTGAATGCGAATATTATCTGGATTCATACTGATACAGTGATCAATATGTTGACGAAACTGGGCATAAAACTCCCCTACCGTTTCTAAGTTAAATGCATAATGATAATAAGGTGAGTTTAACGAAAAAAGCTGTCTGAAATTACCAATACAGGTATCCATTGGATCACGTAACATGACGATGATTTTTGCATTGGGTAAGGCCCGTTGCAATAAAGGAATATAGAAAAAATTAAACGGAAGTTTATCAATAAATCGTGCATCACCAGGCGCGATACGTTGCGTTTTATCTAAGTAAAGTTGACCTAATTGTGTCATATCCAGTGATGCGGATGAGGTTAATGTGGGTATATCAAGTACCGTTTGGCCTGGTGTCTTAGTCAGTTGTTTAACCGCAATACCAAAGTCTTGAAGTTCACCGCCACTGCCAACTTGTGAATGATGAGATAAGATTCGTTCAACCAGCGTCGTGCCTGAGCGAGGCATCCCGACAATAAATATAGGGCGATTAGAATGGCATGAAGAGACTCTTGTCCCGGCGATGAATTGCTCATTGAATGCGTCTTTAATTGCTGCAAATAAAGCTTGGTCCTGAGCGATATTATATTTAATTGATGCCGCTTTTTTCGCTTTTGCTTTTACTAAGACCTCAAACGCTTCAGGGTGACGACCCAGTGTCTGAAACTCAAGCGCAAGTGCATGCGCATAATGCATAAGGTCATCTACCGCCACCTCCTTATCTGCTAGTAGCCGACTTAATCTCTCAATCGCCAGATGAGCATCATTGCTGTGGCCTAAATCAGATAAAGCAAAGTGCGTTGGAGCATGCTTAGAGTTAAGTATCAGGGCTTGCTCGTAGGCTAACTTAGCTTGACTAAATTGACCTGCAAATTTTAATGACATCCCATAATTATAAAAATACTGGTAATGTGTAGCATTAATAGCAATCGCTTTTTCAAAGAAAGGTAATGCAGCATTATGAAAACCAATTCGACTCAGTGCCACTCCAACTGTATCGAGCGCATTAGGCTCATTCAAACGGGCTAAATCGATACTATCGACCGAGCGCATCGCTGCATTGGTCTCACCTAATAGTGCCCAGCATTTAGCTAAATAAGCATGATACTCATCCTTAGCTTGAATAGTATTGGCACGAAGTATACATTGCGTCGCTTTATTAAATTGACCGAGCTCCGCATTCAATATCCCCAACAGGAAATAACCTTCAGCTTGATAGAATCTATTTTCTTTATCCTCTTTAGCTGTGGTTGTTTGAATCAGTTGAACCACTGCCGGATGTGCATCCACCCATTTACCTTGAGAAAATAATGTCAATACTGATTGATGTAGGGATTGAGGAGTCATACTGATAGACTTTATATACTGGAATAGATGAAGTTTACCATTTTTTAGGCATTAAAAAACCGGTGTGACAAGAAACCTCATTCACACCGGTTGATTAGCTATATTTAATATTACATATCAAACTTGTAGCTAAATTTCACGCCCACTTTGCGAGGTTGAACGACGAAACGACCGTAATTTCTGAGTAAATCAACACGATTAAGTCCTTCTGAAGGAACTTGGTTTAACCCTAAATCAGCTTGGTCACGACGCACTGACGTATATGCATATTTATCGAATAAGTTATCGATATAAAGTGTGACGGCCCAATTATTTTCAGTTACCGTCGCACTCACATTACTTAGCGCAAAACCTGGGATTAACTCACCATCAGCACGACCACCCACTTTACTGAGCACATCACTTTGTGCTGTAAGACCGTAAACGATATCTAGCCCTTTTCCATCTAAGATTTCAGTAGAATATTTAAATCCTAATGATAATTGCTGTTCTGGCGCTCCAGATAAACGATCACCCGCCTTACCATCATAGAAATCTTGAATAGCAGTGCCTTGATCATCTTTGACACCAAATAAGAAAGGCGCATCTTGGGTTAGTGTTGCTTCTACTCCCGAATAAGTCGCATAAGCGGTTAATTCATCCGTGATAACACCACGAACAGAAAGCTCAACCCCTTTAGAGCCTGCACCTTGTGCATTGGCTGTAATAGGTTGTGCACCATTCACTGTTGCACCTGCAACTTGTGCATCTTCCCAATCGATATCAAAGACAGATGCATTGACATATAAACGATTACGGAAGAAAGATGATTTCACCCCTAATTCATAGTTAGTTGTAGTATCTGCCACAAAAACTTGTTCATTCGGCAACGCACATACGATTTGGTTAGTAATAGTCGCGATATCTGCTGGACAAGCAGCAACCCCGTTGGCACCACCAATACGGAAACCTTCAGATACTGTAAAATATGCCATCACATCATCATTAAATTGATATGAAGTATTAAATTTAGATAGCGTTCCTGAGTCATCTGCTGACTCAGTTTCATAATCTAGCACAACAGAATCTGGACCACGACCTTCGAATACCGTGTAGTATAAAGGTAAATCAATTGCAGAAGTTGATGTGACATCATATTCATAGCTACGTAAACCCAAAGTCACATCCCATTGTGGAGTAATTTGGTAAGTAATTTCACCAAAAATGGCAGATTCTGTGACGGTTGAATCAGCTACCGATAAATATTCAAGTGCATCAGGACGTGAACCACCTAAAAATGCATCATAACCGGGAGTAAACTCTTCAGAGATACCATCTGACTCAGTCTTATTATAAAACGCACCAGCAATCCAGCTAAATTCTGAGTCGCTGTTAGACACTAAACGTATTTCTCCTGTCGTGACATCTGAATTATCTTGCTCTCGAGTAAAAGCTGAGAACGCAGGGAAATCTTCATAACTATAGTTCAGACGTATTAATAAGTCAGTTTGGTCACGTTGACCATCTGCTTCAAATGAAGATACACCCGCTGCAGCTGTTAATTCAGCAAACCCTAAATCCGCAGTGATTTCTAATGAGAGTAATTCATCAATCTTTTCACGTGGTTCTTCAT
This sequence comes from Glaciecola sp. HTCC2999, assembly GCA_949498985.1. Taxonomy (GTDB): domain Bacteria; phylum Pseudomonadota; class Gammaproteobacteria; order Enterobacterales; family Alteromonadaceae; genus Opacimonas. The sequence continues at coordinate 90,694 of CATECQ010000050.1, read as the reverse complement.
AACGATAAGCAGAATCAAATGGGCCTGGTTGACCGCTTAATGCATTAGTTGTAGGTAGTGCGTTGTAGTGTGAAATTGAACGACCTTCAACATCTTGGCTTTGATAGAAGTATGCTAGAGTCGCATCAAATGTATCTGTCGGTGCCCAACGTAAAGCAACTCGACCTGTTAATGTGTTTTCGCCGTTAGCATCTTTTACCTGACGTAAATTATCAGACACCGCCTGAGCGTCATTCCAATCCGGATCAGCTAAGGATACACCACCTTGACGAACCACATAGTTATAATCAATAAAACCTGGATCATTATAGTAATTTAGTGAGGCACGAATACCTAATTTATCGTTGATAAGTGGGGTGTTGAACACAAAACCAAACTCACCACCATTACTATTGGACTGTGATAACGAAAACACATCGCCATAGACTTCACCGGAAGTTAAGTCTAATTCAACGGCTTTTGGAATATAACGAATGGCACCACCTAAAGTACCCGCCCCATAGAGTGTCCCTTGTGGACCGATCAATACTTCAACTCGTTCAATATCCGTTAAACGCATGTTCACAAATAATGGTAATTCACCGATGTAAGTCGCAACTGTACCGCCATTTGCACCTGGCCCCGTAGAGTTAGTATTTAAACCACGAACAATAATCGGTGAGTCTGAGCGCCCACCTTGATCAACAACCGTTAAGCCTGGTACCCAACGCGCCACATCTTCTAACTGACCAATATTTTGTTCCGCTAATGTATCGGAAGTCAGTGCAGTAATGTTTAATGGGGCATCCTGAACAGTACCTGTACGTCGGGTTGCTGTGATTTCAATTTTTTCAATTTGTGCTTCAGCCGTCTGTGCAATAGCATGGTGAGCTGGTACTAAACTAGCAGCAACTGCAATGGCAACTAACGAGGTATTAAATCGCTGTGATACAGAGTTTTTCATGTGATATTTCCCGTTTTAGTAGTATGTGTGGGATTAATAATATAGAACATTTATGATTTTAATGGTTAAACGCATGTCATACAATAGAAACATAATAGCGCCACCCCCAAAAAAAACGCTTAAATCAAGGTGATTTAAGCGTTTTTTTTTATTTGGAGCGGGAAACGAGATTCGAACTCGCGACCCCAACCTTGGCAAGGTTGTGCTCTACCAGCTGAGCTATTCCCGCAATTTAGGCTGCGCATTTTACAAACATTTACACACCTTGCAAGTATTTTATCGATTAAATTTTAAAAACATGTTCACGGTAGTATTGCAATTCACTGATTGATTCTCGAATATCATCCAGGGCAAGGTGCACTCCTTTTTTGTGAAAACCTTTTAAAACTTCTGGTTCCCAGCGAACCGACAATTCTTTTATGGTACTCACATCGATAGAGCGATAATGACAATATGCTTCAAGTTCAGGCATGTATTTCACCATGAAACGACGATCTTGCCCAATAGTATTACCACACAAAGGAGATGCTCGCTCTGGTACATAAGCCTGTAAAAATGCGATAGTCGCAGCTTGAGCATCCTCTACACTCAACACACTTTCTCGACATCGTTGAGTCAAACCTGTTTTACCATGAGTTTCAATACACCACTCATTCATATTCGCTAATACTTCATCCGATTGATGTATGGCTATGACAGGTCCTTCAGCTAAAATGTTTAATTGTGCATCCGTCACAATCGTGGCGATTTCTAACACGACACATTCTTCAGGATCAAGCCCCGTCATCTCCATATCAATCCAGATTAAATTTTGTTCATGAAAATGTTCGCTAACTAGTGATTGATGTTGTTCCGTCATAAAGTATCCTGTCATTAATTAATACATGGTAATCCATATATCTTAACGGTAACATGACCGCATGATTAAGTTTTATTTTATATTGACTAGGTAATTGTGGCAAAAAAACCTAAACTCACACATCGACAAAAGCGTCAAGTATCCACGAACCGAACAAAACGCCTAGCCCAAGCCCCCATAGAGCACGACCATTTAGGTACAGCTCAACCCGGCTTGGTGGTGGGTCGCTTTGGTAAACATGCGAATGTCGAGGATCAACAAGGGGTGTTGCATAAATGTCATATTCGTCGGACTATCAATTCTGTCGTGTGTGGCGATAGTGTCATCTTTTGTCCCAGTGTTTCAAACGAACCACGTGATCTAGGGGTAATAGAAATTGTCCATGACCGCAAAACCGTGCTCACTCGCCCTGATTTTTATGATGGGGTAAAACCCATCGCAGCTAATATTGATCAAATTATTATTGTGAGTTCGATTGTTCCAACTCTTTCACCCCATATCATTGACCGTTATCTAGTTGCTTGTGAAGATGTCCAAATTCAACCGGTAATCGTCGTCAACAAGATGGAGTTACTTGACGAAGAAGATCGTGACATGGTCATTGATCTTTTAGCAATCTATCATGAAATTGGCTACAAGGTCCTATTGACCAGTTGTGTGACTGGTGAAGGCATTGACGAACTTGCTCAGTTACTCACAGATAATATCAGTGTCTTTGTCGGACAATCTGGCGTAGGAAAGTCTTCTTTAGTCAATCAACTATTACCGGATGCCGACGAAGTCGTCGGTGACATATCCGATAATTCAGGTTTAGGTACTCATACAACCACCACTGCAAAACTACTCCATTTTACCCAAGGAGGTGATGTTATTGATTCGCCAGGAGTGCGAGAATTTTCTTTATGGCACTTACCAGAAGAACAAATTACTCGAGGTTTCATTGAGTTTCGAGATTACTTAGGTGGCTGCAAATTTAGAGATTGTAAACACGGTGATGACCCTGGATGCCTTATCCGATCTGCCGTGATCAACGGGGATATTGATGAAGCTCGTTATGAGTCCTATCATAAAATTATTGATTCAATGGATGATAAACGACCCACTTATTCAAAAAGCTGATGATTAAGTGCGTTTTGATTGAGTACAAGATTATTATTTTCTTGTACAATGGCGTCAATTTTATGCACTGATGGAATTTGACGTGATCAATTGGTTAAAAGTTAAACTACAATATATCTTACCAAAACATGCGCTTTCTCGCTTAGTAGGAGCGCTAGCAGCAGGTGAACATGGTCAGCTTACGACGACAATCATCAAAGCCTTCATAAAGCAATTTAATGTCGATATGAGTGAAGCAAAGCATGAAGCACCTGAACATTATGCTTCATTTAACGCATTTTTCACCCGAGAACTCAAAGATGGGTTGCGACCATTTAGTGATGATATTAATGAACTGGGTCATGCAGTCGATGGACGAGTCAGTCAATTAGGTCCAATAGAAGGCGATACCATCTTCCAAGCAAAAGGCCATGATTATAGCCTAACGACTCTTCTTGGAGGTGATGCCACACTTGCAGCTCCCTTCAAGGGCGGCGATTTTGCTACTATTTATCTTTCTCCACGTGATTATCATCGCATCCATATGCCTGTAGCAGGAAAGCTAACAGATATGGTTTACGTACCAGGTGAATTATTTTCAGTCAACCCGCTAACGGCTCAAAATGTACCTGGATTATTTGCCCGTAATGAACGTGTTGTTGCTATATTCGACACTAAGATTGGTAAAATGGCAATCGTACTCGTCGGTGCCACCATTGTTGCTAGTATTGAAACGATTTGGGCCGGAAATGTCACTCCACCAGCAGGTAAGCATGTGACTCATTGGCAATATACGGATGCTTCGGGTGACAGTATTACATTACAGAAAGGTGAAGAAATGGGTTTATTTAAACTAGGCTCAACTATCGTCGCTTGTTTTGAACCTGATAAAATCGATTTTGGCTCGTTAAAAGCAAATGATGTGACGCGACTAGGTCAACCGTTTGCTACTATCAAAACTAATCACTAGCCAATTATTAACATGGACCCTGTCAAACGCAGTTTATATTCACTCCACTTTACCGTCATTTTGTTAGGCGGAACGGCATTATTTTCTCAAATTATCCCTCTATCAGCCATGGCGATCACCCTGGGTCGCTCGTTTTTTGCATGTGTTTTTTTATATTTACTCGTGCGCTTTTTAGGTGAGTCATTGCGTCTCAATTCAACTAAAGATTATATAATGGGTACATTACTCGGCATCATCATGGCTGCACATTGGGTCACTTATTTTTTGGCGATGCAACTCGCGTCCGTCTCCGTTGGGATCATCGCTTTATTTACTTTTCCTGTTATTACCGTGTTATTAGAGCCCTTCTTTGAAGGGATCAAGTTAGCCTGGCAAGATGTCGTCAGTGCATTAGTTGTGTTTATCGGCATCGCTATTATGGTGCCAGATGGCTCTATCAATAATGATGTGACTTATGGGATCATTGTCGGAGTATTTTCTGCTTTTCTATACTCACTTCGTAATTTGATGCACAGAAAATACTTCTCGCATTACTCTGGAACACGGGCAATGGCCTTTCAAACATTAGTTGTGACTGGTTGTATCTTATTTTTAGGAATTGAAGAGATCAGTTCTGCAGATGTTAATACCTGGATATTATTGGCAACTTTAGGTGTGTTTTTTACAGCGGTTCCCCATACTGCAGTCGCAGCAGCATTGCAGCATTTACGCGCTAAAACATTTTCATTAGTCGCCTGTATGCAACCTTTTTATGGCGTTGTTTTTGCTATTTTACTGCTGGGTGATGAACCCCGATGGCAAACAATTGTGGGTGGACTCATGGTTATCTCAGCCGCTATTTATGAGACAATACATGCCCAACGTCAGTAAAACTTACTGAACAATTATAGGTATTATGCATGTCACTCCCCTGTTTTAACAAAAGCACTCAACCCATGCAGATTATTGCTCACCGAGGGGCTAGTACACAGGCGTTAGAGAACTCTTTAGCTGCGTTTGAAATTGCATTAGCACAAGGTGTGGACGGAATTGAATTTGATGTCCACTTCGTGAATGGCCAAGCACTGGTATTACATGATACCAATTTGAAGCGGACTCATCAGCTTGATATTCCGATCCAAACACTGCTTCCCGAGCAACTTATAGATTATGGGATCCTCACACTGAAAGATGTATTGGCTCTCATAAATGGTCAATGTGTAGTTAACATTGAACTTAAATCCACAGATAACCTACATGCTCTGGTCAATGCTTTACAATATTTATGTAAACAAGGTTTGATTAACTCAAATACCGTCATTTCATCCTTTGATCATGAATTGCTAGATGCTTCTCAACAAGCCTTGCCGCAATGTCAGTACGGTGGTTTAATTGCGCATTTACCACAAGATTTAGCACAATATGCTGTGTCTCTAGACTTCGATATCGTGGCGATTGCAGCAGATGTAGTATGTGAAGCGTTGATAGTTGATGCGCATGCGAAAGGAAAACAGGTATGGGTTTATACCGTAGATGATCCAATGCAAGCACAAGCTTTAGCTCGATGGCAAGTGGACGCTATTTTTACTAATGAAACTGGTTTGATGCTAAATCAGTTTCATATCAGTGGATTATGAATTTAAACAGGTGTGTTACAACTCTCATTTGAGCAGTCAGTACACTCTCGGCATAGTTTTAAATTAATAAAATGGGCAGCAATAATCAATATCGCACCCACACCAATAGTAAGCGGCTCATAATGATGACCAAAAATATCTTTATTCCAATAAATGAGCCCTCCCATAGTTAATGAGTAGAGTGGATATAATTGACGATGATATTTGTAAAAACCAATAAATAAGCCAATAAATCCAATTAAAATAGATATCGTTAATATCGTTTTTTCAAACCAAGCTTCGGCTAAAAAAGAACTTGCAATCAAAGGCACCATTGGCAATAAAACCGGTAAAGCTAAGCAATGTGCAGCGCATAAACCCGATATCCAGATGCCTGCACGATCAAATTGCACATTATCAGTAATGTCAGGTGTATTATTGGGTTTTGCCACGGTTATCTATCACATACATTAAGTTACACGATGTTATAGTATAACATAAAGTATTTTCCGATCTAGATCTTCTTGCTTGCGCTTAAAGAATCTCAGCGCTTGGATAACCAGGCAGTAGGATTGACGGGGATCCCTTTGCGGCGAATTTCAAAATATAAATATGGGCGAGATTGCCCACCTGATTGCCCCATTAGCGCAATGGTTTCGCCGCGACTAACCGTCTCTCCAGCCTGTTTGAGTAATGCTTGATTATAACCATATACTGACATGTAACCTTGTCCATGATCGATAATCATAACTAAACCAAAGCCTCTTAGCCATTCAGAAAACAACACACGCCCAGATTGAATTGCTCGAATTTCAGATCCTACTTCACCTTGAATTAAAATTCCTTTCCAACGCACCTCTCCTTGACGGATGCGCCCAAACAACCGCCGCAAACGACCTTGAGCAGGGTGTAACAATGCTCCTTTAAAAGGCAATAAGCCGGCAAACATAGACTCTACAGCATCGTTTTGTTTAGCTCGCTCAATCGCTTGAGTTATGCGTTGCTCATCTGCCTCTAGTTGCTTTATTTTGACTGTATCTGATTGAATATCGGCTTCTAACTCTTTAATCGAACGCTCTCGTTTACTGCGCTGGTTATTGAGGGTAAGTTGTTGTTGTTTTTGTTGCTCAAGTAATTCAGATAATTCAATTTCTTTAGCCGCTAAATTTTGTTGAATCTGTTTGAGTTTATTAATATTGGTTCGAAACTGATCTATGGTTTGTTTTCGTTGCTTATATAAAAACTGATAATACGTTAAGACACGTTCAAATTTAGCAGCATCTTGTTGATTAAATAACATCTTGGCATAATCATAATTTCCTGCAACATACGAGGCTTTAATATGCTTGGCCATAATCGCTTGTTGTTTATTCACATTATCTTGTAACCGTGTTTTTTCTCGGATCAAGTTTTCCCGTTCGGCTTGATTTCGAGTCAATGCAACACGGGTCTGATTTAACGCTTTAGCAGTGCTTGCAATTGTTTCTTCTTGTTCTTTAAGTGCTGCAAAAATCTCACTGCGCCGGCGTTCTTTTTCTTGTAGTTGCGCTTTGGTTTGTTTGAGTTGAGACTGAACCGCTTTTAATTCCGTAGTTTGCCCACTCGCCGTCATACTTACTAATACGCAGCATAACGATGCTAGCAGAATGTAAGTTCTAAACAGTGTGGGCAGCCATGACTTTCTAAGAATAGCTAACGGAAATAATCCAGCGGTCAGGACCTTCATTCTAATCAGCTTTTAGCTGCATAATCGGTGTTCCCGTCATCTCTGCCGGTTGGGCCATTCCCATCAAGTGAAGCATCGTAGGTGCAACATCACTCAACGTACCATCAGTTCTGACTGTTGCATCACGCCCCACATAAATAAATGGTACCGGTTCACTGGTATGTGCGGTATGTGCTTGGCCAGTATTAGGATCTTGCATTTGCTCTGCATTACCATGATCAGCCGTAATCAAACACTCACCACCAACTTCTTTAAGTGCAGCGACGACACGTCCAATACAAGTATCGACCGCTTCACAAGCCTTAACTGCTGCTGCAAAGTTGCCGGTGTGTCCGACCATATCCCCATTCGGATAATTACAAATAATGGCATCGTACTTACGCGCCAAAATCGCTTCAACCAACTTATCAGTCAACAAGGTAGAATTCATTTCCGGCTGTAAATCATAAGTAGGCACATCGGGAGATGGAATTAATATGCGGTGTTCTCCTGTGTATTCATCTTCTTTTCCTCCTGAGAAGAAGAACGTAACATGCGCAAATTTTTCTGTTTCCGAAATACGTAACTGAGTTTTTTCATTGTTTTGTAACCACTCACCTAACACATTATGCAAAGGCTCGGGTGGATAGGCACATGGAATAGCCAAGTTACTTTCATATTCGGTGAGCATAACGAATTCAGATAAAGCAATCGCAGCACCACGTTCAAATCCAGTAAAAATTTCATCAACAAACGTATGAGCCATTTGTCTGGCTCGATCGGCACGGAAATTCATGAAAATAACAGTATCACCCGCATTCATTGTGACCGCATCACCAATCACCGTCGCACCTACAAATTCATCGTTTTCTTCTCGCGCATATGCAGCTTCGAGTCCGGCAATCGAAGAATCAGCAGTGTAGAGACCTTGGCCTTTGGTCATCAGCATATAAGCACTTTCTACGCGCTCCCAACGATTGTCTCGATCCATTGCATAATATCGACCAATAATCGTAGCAACCTTACCTACGCCTGCAGCAGCAAATACCGCATCAGCTTTTTCTAAACTCGCTTGAGCTGAACGAGGTGGTGTATCGCGTCCATCTAAAAAAGCATGCAAATAAATGTCTTTGGCACCACGAGCAGCTGCCAATCGAATCGCAGCAAAAATATGCTCTTCATGAGAATGGACACCACCAGGTGATAGTAGTCCAAGTAAATGAACGGCTTTTCCTGCAGAGACGGCTTTGTCAATGGCATCAACTAAGACTGGATTGTGTTGAAATTCATCATCTGCGATCGCTTTGGTGATTTTAGTAAAATCTTGATATACGACGCGACCAGCGCCTAAATTAACATGACCGACTTCAGAATTACCCATTTGCCCCTCTGGCAACCCCACATCAAGACCCGAGCCCGAAATCAGCGTATTAGGATAATCCTGACGTAATGCATCCAAATTAGGCGTATTTGCCGCTAAAATCGCATTATTTTCGCTTGCTTCTCGATAGCCCCAACCGTCTAGAATTAGCAATGCTAATGGGGATTTTTGCTGTGTCATGTGTACCTCAAAAAATAAATTATTTTACCTTTATAAATTAGCATTTTAAGGCGCATCTATAAAGTCACCGAACGCACTTTGCGTCGATATTTTTTTAACTGTGCATAAGAATACTAGTCAAATGGTGTAATTTCGCTATAATTTGGCTTCTTAAATTTTAGCAGTGAGTCTGTCATGGAACAAATCATCGAGTTCGCACAAGATAACTTTTTCTTATCTGGAATCTGGTTAGCATTAATCATTTTAATTTTATATACCTATGTATCTGGTGCCCTTTCTCCAGTTAAAGCACTTAATACCCATGAGGCGACCCTGAAAATTAATAAAGAAGACGCGGTACTTTTAGATATTCGTAAACCTGAAGAATTCAAAAAAAGTCACATTGTTGGTGCGCGTCAAATTAAATCAAGCGAGTTAGAAAGCAACGATTTCAGTAAACTTGAAAAACATAAATCACAACCCATTATAGTAGTATGCGCTATGGGCATGAGTGCCAAGAAAACGGCTACAGCATTATTAAAGGCTGGATTTACTGAAGCCTCTATATTAGAAGGCGGGATGAGTGCCTGGACTTCAGCTAATTTACCAACGACTAAATAAGGAATATCCAGCATGGCAAAAGTAGAACTATATACCAAAGATTATTGTCCGTTCTGTAAACGAGCTAAAGCGTTACTCAGTCAAAAAGGCGTTGAATTTTCTGAAACTGACATTCAGCTCCAGCCTGTACAAAGAGAGCCGATGATCGCTCGAGCAAATGGCGCGTCGACGGTGCCACAAATCTTTATCAATGACCAACATATTGGTGGTTGTGATGATTTATTCGCTCTTGAATCAGCTGGAAAATTAGACACTTTACTCGCTTAACACATTACATAACAAACTCAATATAAAATTATCTTCAACACATTATTAGGATTATTACAGCATGGCTGATGAACAACCGGTAAATGGCGCAGCACCTCAACAAGCGCAAGCACAATTTAATATCCAACGTATTTATACTAAAGACATCTCTTTTGAAACGCCTAACTCACCGGCTATTTTTACAAAGGAATGGAAGCCAGAAGTTAAATTAGATTTGGATACCAAGACAACGGTTATTGAAGAAAACTTATATGAAGTGGTTTTATCTGTCACTGTCACAGCGTCAATCGAAAATGAAGTCGCATTTTTATGTGAAGTACAACAAGCTGGTTTATTCCAAATTGGTGCGGTACCAGAGGCGAATCGTGCACAGTTACTCGGTGCGTTCTGTCCAAATACTTTATTCCCATACGCCCGTGAAGCCATTTCTAATCTAGTTAATCGCGGCACTTTCCCTGCATTAAACCTTGCTCCTGTAAACTTTGATGCGGTATTCCAAGCATATTTACAAAAACGGGCTGCTGAGGAACAAGACAACGCGCCACAAGCAGACGCATAAGGATAACTGCATGTCTAACGCCATTAGTGTGATTGGTGCGGGTTCCTATGGCACAGCCTTGGCAATGTGCTTAGCCCGAAATGGTGTAGATACGTATTTATGGGGTCGCAGTGAGGCACAAGTCTCACTGATGACTCAACATCAAGAAAATACGCAATATTTACCAGGTTATTCATTTCCTCCTGGTCTAACCGCACATTCAGACATACAGACCACATTGACGCACAGCCGTGACGTTTTAGTGGTTGTGCCTTCACATGCTTTTGCTGAAACGCTTTCATTGATAGCGCCATACCTAACGGCTTCACATCGTATTGTTTGGGCAACGAAAGGCCTTGAACCTAAAACGGGCCGTCTTTTACATAATGTTGCAGCAGATATAGTTGGTCCCGCCAGACCCTTTGCAATTTTATCTGGACCGACCTTCGCAAAGGAAATAGCGGCGGGTTTACCAACAGCAATATCTCTGGCCACTACCGATACCGAATTTGGAATAAGTATTTCGCAAAAACTACATTGTGAAAAATCATTTCGCGTGTATTTAAATACTGATGTTATTGGTGTGCAGCTTGGAGGAGCGGTTAAAAATGTGATTGCCATAGGTGCTGGTTTAGCCGATGGATTAGGCTTTGGAGCTAACGCTCGAACGGCGCTCATTACGCGTGGTCTTGCAGAAATGTCGCGTTTAGGTTGTGCACTTAATGCTTCTCCAGATACCTTTACCGGTATGGCAGGGTTAGGTGACTTAGTGCTTACTTGTACTGATAATCAATCCCGTAACCGACGTTTTGGTCTAGCACTTGGTAACGGCAGTGACGTTGCTAATGCCATTGCAGATATAGGGCAAGTCGTTGAAGGTTTCAGAAATACCGAAGAAGTGCATGCTTTATCAAGAAGTGTGGGGGTTGAAATGCCAATTTGTGAACAAATTTACCAAGTGTTATACGAAGGTAAAGATGTGAAACTAGCGGCACAGGCTTTATTAAGCCGCGCACCTAAACATGAATAAAAGTGCTGGTTAAACCCCTCCTTCAAAGTCTAACTGTCGCCACGCTTCGTAAACAAAAACCGCTACGGAGTTTGATAAATTCATACTGCGACTGTCAGGCAACATTGGAATTCTTACTCGCTGTTCGGGGGGTAAACTCATAATGAAATCATGTGGTAAACCGCGAGTCTCAGGTCCAAAAATCAAACAATCTCCCGGAGCATAACGCGCCTTTGAATGGAACATCGAGCCTTTCGTTGTACAGGCAAATATTCGTTTTGGCTGCGCGGAAACTAAATATGCATCTAAATTCGCATGGCGCTGCACGTTGGCAAATTCATGATAATCGAGACCTGCACGTCGTACCTTCTTATCATCCCACTCAAAACCTAATGGTTCAATTAAATGCAAAGCAAAACCTGAATTGGCACATAAGCGGATAATGTTGCCTGTATTTGGTGGGATTTCTGGTTCATAAAGCACAATATCAAGCATAAGAAGGGTCTCGAATAATCAATCATGAGCGAATTATAAAGTGATCAGTATAGATGTCACGCAATACCACTTTATTCATTAATGTTCGGCTTAAAAAATGTATGAATAGCATTCAGTGCCTGATGACGCATTTCATCTTGTTCAAACAATATTTCATGACGAGCATTTTCAATCGATAACCATTGTGCATTAGGCATTTTTTGTATTAATGCAAATTGCAATTGATTATCCACAACAGTATCTTTTTGTGCATTAAGACATAACACGGGCGCAATAATTTGACCGCTTCGTTCGCCTAAAATCTCCAACGCTTGATTAGCTGCATTAACCCAATGATAAGTGACCCCTCCTAACTGCGTCTCAACATATTGTTGTTGTGACTGTCGAAAACGTTCATAACGTACCTGAGATTGCATCAATTTATTATATGCAAATAGCTCAGGTTCATAATCGCCTTGCCCAATAAAATACATGGGTTTTGCAATTAATCGGCTAGCAGTCATGCCAATGAACATCATCGTATGAGCGAACCACAGTGGTACAGGCACGAGTAATCCAAACATCGGCGCACTAAAGACAACACGCTTAAATAATTGCGGACGCTTTAACAACGCTAATGCACCTATAGTACTGCCCATCGAATGGCACAATAACAGCGGATCAGCGCACTGAGGTAATACTTGTTCATCTACAAACTGTAATAAGTCAGTCACATACTGATCAAAATTTTCAACATGTCCTTGCATTCGATTTTCTGAGCTACGTTGTGACAAGCCCTGACCACGATGGTCCATCGTATAAATATCAAATCCCGCCTGAGCTAAATCATAAATGATTTCTTTATATTTCACATAGCTTTCACCGCGGCCGGCACTTATCACTATCGACTGAGTATTACCAGGTAAACAGACTTTCGCATATGCGCATTTAAGACTGTCTGATGTGGTTAATGTGCCGGTTTGTGCATACTTTTCAAACCATTCATCAATAGCATATCCTTGCCCTTGCAGTAACTCTGATTCAGTTGTCCAATGAAATGCATGCTTATTCATATGAATTTCTGTATTTAGTGTGGTTTTCAAAAGGAGTCACTCCGGTACTAAAGTGTTGCAATACTTGTTTGACAAATCTACCTTTAGCTTCACCATACACCTGATGCTCTGTATGACCTTGCTCGATAAGTTGTGCCTTATATTGTATATACTGAACGCATAGCGCCGGCGATAATAATAATCGTTGTCGAAAATAACGCTGCTTTAAATGTTCTGCCGAATAAGCTTCGATCAAGTGAATATATACATTGATTTGAGCGGTTTGTTCATTGACGAATAATGCATCACCATGTTCGATTAAAACACCGATATCGACTCTGGGGCGATGAGGTTTAAATAAGTCCTTAGCGTGATGCCACTCACATCCAAAAGCGGTCAAGGCTGATAGTGCTTGATCAACTTGCGACTGCTTATAAGAAATTGAATTATCACCCGCCGGGTAAAGACAAGCAATATCTACGACTCCCTTCCCAGCAATAGGAATAGCCGTTGAACCAAAATGCTCATATCGATAAGCACAAGGTAACCTCATTTTCAACCATTCTACAATGGAATGGTAAGATTGATAGGTGAGTTCCATCGATACGGGCCGATACTCATAAGTAGTAAATTTCACATTCTTTTACATTCATTTGAATAGATTACATGAGAGTGTATCTGTCTAGCTTTAGCCTGACAATACAGTAGTGACATAGTCTGCGTTAATAAAATAGCAATATAATAAAAGTAATATATCATTACACCCAAGGTCTTAATGAATACTTATACATTATATTTGCATAAATATTTATATATAGTATGATTAATCTATACGTTGAGTTACACTCTCCCTACTTAGGTTACTATTGATTATTTTGCAATGAGTGTGCAAATAGATAAGTAGCTTCACTTTTTACCTTTACTAAAATTCAGCGTTAAATCTGTTTTTTGGTAAAGGTAAAAGTGTTTTTTTATCAAGTAATATCATCGGTTTAACAATGACATAAAAATGGCAGGATCTAGAACAACATGATCAAAACATGCATTATCGGCGCTAGCGGCTATACTGGCGCCGAACTCGTCAATATTTTAGCAATGCACCCTGGATTTAGCCTTGATACCTTATATGTATCAGAGCACTCTGTTGATGCAGGTCAACTCATTAGCCAGTGTCATGCGAATTTAATTGGAGTATGTGATTTACCCTTAGTGCCTATTAATGATGAGATCTTACGAAAAATGGCTTCACAATACGATGCCATTTTCTTAGCAACTCCACATGAAGCCAGCCATGATTGGATGCCTCAACTGGCAGGTAAACGCGCAATCATCTATGATTTATCCGGTGCTTTTCGTATTGCCGATAAAGATGTTTTTTCCCAATATTATGGATTTACACATGAATGTACTGAATGGCGAGAGCAAGCCGTATATGGATTAGCTGAGTGGTATCCCCATCAGATCGCAAAGGCGGCGGTAGTCGCGGTACCAGGGTGTTACCCCACTGCAAGTCTGACGGGGTTAAAGCCCCTCGCATCAGCGTCTCTATTATCACAGACTCGTCCCGTAATTAATGCGGTGTCCGGTGTCAGTGGCGCAGGTCGAAAAGCATCGATGGTAAACAGTTTTTGTGAAGTCTCTCTGCAAGCCTATGGTATTTTAAGTCACCGTCACCAACCTGAAATTGAAGCTTACTTAGGTCAGCCTATTATATTTACTCCGCATTTAGGTAATTTCAAGCGAGGCATACTTGCCACAATCACAGCTCAACTAGTCCCAGGAACGACTCAAGCCCAAGTTGATACTGCTTTTACTCAAGCATATGCTGATACACCTTGTATTCGTTTACGTGATCGTGCTCCCAAAATCGACGATGTGGTACACACCCCATTTTGTGATGTCTTTTATCAGTACGATGCTGATTCACAGTATATCGTCGTGACAACGGCAATTGATAATGTGCTCAAAGGCGCTGCAGCTCAAGCTGTTCAATGCGCAAATTTATCACAACAATATCCAATCAGTGCCGGATTAATACCAGCGTTACAAAATGTAGGTACACTATGACAGCGTCACCCACACCATTAGTCATTAAAGTTGGTGGGGCATTTATTGATGCTCCCTCTGGTCAAGACGTTTTTTTCCAAAACATTGCCAAACTACAGTCTATCCGTCCGGTTGCGATCGTGCATGGGGGAGGTGCCGGAGTACAAAAAACCTTGGAGGCACTTGGCTTGGAAAGTCATAAACTCAATGGCTTACGTGTAACCCCTGAAGCACATATGCCTTATGTGGCCGGAGCGCTTGCAGGTACTTATAATACCGCAATGCTCAGTTTTGCGATGAAAGAGAATATTGCTGCGGTGGGCCTAACGTTAGCTGACGGAGACATGACTCAGTGTACGATTATTGATCGTCAGCTCGGTTGTGTTGGTGATGTTCAACCGCACGCGGCGCACCTGCCTAAAACTTTACTACAAATTGGTCAATTACCGATTATCAACTCTATTGGAGCTTTATCTAATGGCCAACTAGTCAATGTTAATGCGGATCAAGCAGCCACAGCGATTGCTTGTCTACTTCAGGCGGATTTGTTATTACTGTCTGATGTACCGGGGGTACTCGATGGCAACATGCAAAAAGTCGATGATCTAAATGCGCAACAAGCAGATGCGCTGACTCAAGAAAACGTGTTAATTGACGGTATGCGAGTCAAGGTTGATGCCGCATTTACTGCTGCGAACACCTTAAATCGACCTGTTGTAATTGGTGCTTGGTCTGATTCAGCAGCATTTTTACGCCCTCACCTGCAAGGTGTCGGGACTCATATTTTACCTCAGTAACGCACACACAGGATGAACAATGCAAGATAACTTACTTTCATTTAAAGACACTAGCGTTGAACAAATGCAGACACTGTTAAATTTAGCGCTGAATGTTAAAAAGTCTCCGTCGGATTATCGAGATGCATTAAAAGGTAAATCCTTGGTCGCATTATTTGAAAAACCATCACTGCGAACTCGTGTGAGCTTTGATATTGGAATTCAAAAACTAGGAGGTCATCTCGTCTATCTCGATAGCCAATCAAACAACTTAGCAGGGCGTGAAGACACCAAAGATATGGCATTGAATCTATCATGTTGGTGTGACGGGATTATTGCTCGAGTATTTAAACATGCAACTCTTGAAGAACTCGCTGAGCATGCTTCTGTCCCCGTAGTAAACGCGCTATGTGATTTATATCATCCATGCCAAGCACTCGCTGATTATTTGGCGATGGCAGAGATTTTCCATGATGTGAAAGGCCGAACTTTAGCATATGTTGGTGATGGTAATAATGTTACTCATTCATTACTTATTGTCGGTGCACTGCTAGGTGTAAACCAAGTTGTGGTAACCCCTCGAGGCCATGAAGCAGACCAAAATATTATAGCTAAGGCTCAAAAACTAGCCTTACAAACGGGTGCATCCATTACACAAATTACGGACATTAGTGCACTAGGTAATGCCGATGTCCTGTATACCGATACTTGGTTATCAATGGGTGATGACACTCCATTAAGTGAAATTAAAGAAAAATTCATGCCTTACCAGGTCAATGAAACATTAATGCAGCAGTGTGGTGCAGAATATGTCATGCACTGCCAGCCAGCCCATCGTGATTTAGAAATTACCAGTTCACTAATAGACTCGCCTGCGTCATTGCTAATGATGCAAGCAGAGAATAGAATGCACGCACAAAATGCAATTTTAATTACCTTACTAGGTAATTTAATCAACTAACAACCGTTTATATATTAAGAGTATACCTGTGAAATCAACAACAAAATCAGCTATCAAAAAAGTCGTCCTTGCCTACTCAGGTGGTTTAGATACCTCGGCGATCATTCCTTGGCTTAAAGAAAACTATGATTGTGAAGTCGTCGCATTTGCTGCAGATGTGGGACAAGGTGATGAAGAGCTTGAAGGCTTGCATGACAAAGCCATCGCTAGTGGTGCAAGTGAATGCTACATCATGGATTTAAAACAAGAATTTGTGAAAGACTTCATCTTTCCTACCGTAAAAACGGGTGCCGTATATGAAGGGGAATATTTATTAGGGACTTCTATGGCACGTCCAGTCATCGCTAAAGCGCAAGTGGAAGTTGCTCGCAAAGTCGGTGCAGACGCCTTATGCCATGGTTGTACCGGTAAAGGTAACGATCAAGTTCGATTTGAAGGTGCGTTTGCAGCACTTGCTCCAGACTTAACGGTAATCGCGCCTTGGCGTGAATGGGACATGGTCTCACGTGAAGATTTATTAGATTATTTAGCTGAACGCAACATCGAAACGACCGCATCTGCGACGAAAATTTATAGCCGTGATGCTAACGCATGGCATATCTCTCATGAAGGCGGTGAACTAGAAGATCCTTGGTGCGAACCAACTAAAGGCATTTGGACGTTAACGACTGATCCAATGGATGCACCTGATGCACCAGAGACGATCAGTTTAACATTTGCTGAAGGTGAACTGACTCATGTTAATGGTCAGGCGTACGGTGCATATGATGCACTGGTTGAGTTAAATCGTTTAGCCGCTCCTCATGGTGTCGGTCGTATCGATATAGTCGAGAATCGCCTCGTTGGAATGAAATCACGTGGTTGTTATGAAACACCTGGCGGCACAGTATTAGTCAAAGCATATAAAGCGTTAGAAACGCTTGTATTAGATAAGTCAGCACTAAAATATCGTGAACAACTTGGCTTAGAATTTGCCCATGTAATGTATGACGGCCGCTGGTTTACTGCATTAAATGATGCATTGATTGCTGGTGCTGAGTCTTTTGCCAAACTAGTCACGGGTGAAATCGTAGTTAAGTTATATAAGGGCACAGCCACGGTCACACAGCGTCAATCACCTAATAGCTTGTATTCTGAAGATTTTGCAACATTTGGTGCAGATGATGTTTATGACCAATCACATGCTGAAGGCTTTATCCGTTTATTTAGTTTATCCAGTCGCATTAAAGCAATGCACGACATGGAAAAATAGGAGTCATTCGCATGGCATTATGGGGTGGTAGATTCGCCGGTGGCAGCAGTAATATGTTCCGCCAAGTCAATGATTCAATTGGATTTGATCAAGTCATGGCGACTCAGGACATGACCGGCTCGATTGTTTGGTCACGCGCGTTATGTAAAGCAGGCGTATTAACCCCTGCTGAGCAAACCCAATTAGAAGATGCGCTAAAGACACTCATTGCTTTAGCTGAAGCAGGTGAGCTAGATTATGTTGGTAAAGGCGAAGAAGATATTCATAGCTTTGTCGAAGCGACCTTAACCGAACAACTAGGAGATGTCGCCCGCAAACTTCATACAGGACGTTCGCGTAATGACCAGGTGGCGACAGATTTTCGTTTATGGGTCAAAGATCATGTGACTATGCTGCGTCAAGATTTGGTCGCATTTATTAGCCAGTTAGTGACATTAGCAGATAACAATACACAGGTTATTTTACCCGGATATACGCATTTACAACGAGCCCAACCTGTTCGTTTTGCACATTGGGCTTTAGCCTATGTGGAAATGCTCAAGCGCGATTTATCTCGCTTAGATGATTTATTACAGCGTATGAATCAATGTCCGTTGGGATGTGGCGCTCTTGCGGGAACCACTTATCCAGTAGATCGTGTCACCATTGCCAATGAATTGGGTTTTGATTCACCTTGTGTAAATAGCTTAGATGCAGTATCAGACCGTGATTTTGTTCTAGAGTTATTATTCTGCGCTTCCACTAGCATGATGCACATGTCTCGATTAGCTGAAGATTTAATTTTCTACAATTCAGGTGAAGCACAATTTATCAAGCTTGGCGATAGTGTGACTTCAGGTTCATCGTTGATGCCACAAAAGAAAAACCCAGATGCTTTAGAGCTCATGCGAGGTAAATGCGGTCGTGTTTTCGGTGCCTTACAAGGTCTATTAGTGACCATGAAAGGTTTGCCTTTGGCATATAATAAAGATATGCAAGAAGACAAAGAAGGGGCTATTGATGCTGTTACTCAATGGCATATTTGTTTGTCTATTGGTGTTGAGGTTTTAGAGACCTTGACACTTGATAAAGCACGATGTGAGCAAGCAGCTAAACAAGGCTATGCAAATGCAACAGAACTGGCGGATTACTTAGTTGGTAAAGGGATCCCCTTTAGAACCGCGCATGATATTTCTGGCCAAGCAGTCGTATTTGCTTTGAGCCAAAACAAAGCACTCGAAGAATTAAGTATTGCTGAGTTACAACAATTCTCTGCAACAATTGAAGAGGATGTATACCCTATTCTCCAATTAGAATATTTAGTAGATAAACGTAATATTCTGGGAGGAACAGGTATTGAACCGGTCACTCAAGCAGTTAAAGCTGCCAAAGCGTTTGTGCAAGCACAAATGCAACAACCGTAATAAGGGTCATCGAGTATGGTGTTATCACATCAAGATATGATTACGCTGTTTCGCAATTCAGCACCATATATTAACGCCCATCGTGGCAAAACGTTTGTGTTAATGCTTAGTGGTGAAGCGATTGAAAGCCCTACTTTACCAACGATCATACATGATATCGCCCTTCTCAACACCTTAGGCGTGCGTGTGGTTATTGTCCATGGCGCAAGACCACAAATAGATGAACGGATCGCACTACGTAATATTGAAGGCCGTTTTGCGGATAATATTCGCATCACCGATAAAACTACATTGGAATGTGTGAAAGATGCTGCCGGTTCAGTCCGTTCCCAAGTAGAAGCATTGCTCACCATGGGTCTGGCAAATTCACCAATGCACGGTGCTCAAATTCGTGTTGCCTCTGGTAATCTAGTTGTCGCTAAACCTATGGGAGTTCGTGGCGGTGTTGATTATGAAAATACCGGTTCGGTTCGCCGTATTGATACACAAGGGATTAATGATCACTTAAACGATGGCTCTATAGTATTACTCTCTCCTATTGGTTACTCCCCAACAGGAGAAGTGTTCAATCTATCTCACGAAGAAATTGCGACTCAAGCTGCACATGCATTAGACGCAGATAAATTGATCGCTTTTTCAGAGTATAAAGGAATAATGGAGCGCGTATCGACTCCATCGGGTATTGAATTAGTACTCCATAGAAATATTGAATTAGCTCGCTTTGAGATGCTTCAAGACCACGGCAATTTAGTGAATGAACCCAGTGTGATACATGCACTGCATGACAGTGTTGATAAAGGTATTCCCCGGGCACATTGTGTCAGTTATGACATCGATGGAGCGCTTATCAAAGAGCTATTTACCCGAGATGGGACCGGGTCACTGGTAATGGAAAATCATTATGAACAGTTACGCCCAGCAGATATTAATGACGTGGTGGGGATCTTGAGTTTGATTAAACCACTTGAGGAATCTGGTGCATTGGTCAAGCGCTCACGTGAACGCCTAGAGAATGAAATTGATCAATTTACCGTGATTGAGCGTGATGGAATGATCATTGCCTGTGCAGCCCTGTATGCTTATCCTGATGATGGTTTAGGTGAGATTGCATGTGTTGCGACACATGGTGACTACCGCGGTGCTAATCGAGGAGAGCGTGTGCTAGAGGCTTTATTAAGCCAAGCAGCACAACAAGGTCTCAATTCTCTATTCGTCTTAACCACGTTGACAGCACATTGGTTCCTTGAACAAGGATTTGTTGAAGGCAGTGTTAGTGACCTGCCGACACAAAAACAAGAACTGTATAATTTTACCCGTAAGTCTAAAGTATTTACATTAGCAGTATAATATCTTAAACACTTGAGCGTTTATATTCGCGATACTCTGGTGCCCAGAAATATTTATCAATTCTGCTCTTAAGTTCTTCATCACTAACTTTAAGTGCATAACCTTGTTGCATAGCTACTTTCGCAACATTAAACGCAATTGATTTACTTAACTCAGTAATCTGTGTCAAAGGGGGTAATAACCCGCCTTCTCCATTATTTGCCAGAGGCGATACTTCTGCTAACGTATTAGAACTTGCCATAATCATCTCATCACTAATAATACGTGCTTTAGATACAATGACCCCTAATCCAATACCCGGAAAAATATAGGAATTATTACATTGGGCAACATGAAAGGCTTGCCCCTGATACATGACATCACCAAATGGGCTACCCGTAGCAATAATGACCTTACCTCCTGTCCATTTAATCACATCTAATGGATGAGCTTCAACTTGACGTGAAGGGTTCGACAATGGAAATATAATAGGCAATTCATGATTCTTTGCCATCAATTCAATCACTTCTTGAGTGAATAAGCCAGGCACACCAGATACGCCAATTAATATATCAGGTTTAGCATGCTCAACCACTTCATACAATGAAGCATAATCCCCAGCAATTGCCCAGTGATTGATATCTTCAGGTTGCTGGGCAAGTTTCGCTTGAAAATCTCGTAAGCCTGTTTGGCCTGCAGTAATCAAACCGAGACGATCCAACATATAAATACGTTTTCGCGCATCACTTTCGGACATGCCTTCATGACGCATTTGCTGAATCAACATTGCTGCGATCCCACAACCCGCAGAACCACCACCCACAAATGCCACTCGCATATCAGACAACTTTTTATTAGTCATTCGGCAGGCGGCTAATAATGTTCCTAGTGCAACAGCAGCTGTACCTTGGATATCATCGTTGAAGCAGCAATACGTATTACGGTATTTATTTAAAATAGGCATCGCATTTGGTTGGGCGAAATCTTCAAATTGAACCATAGATTCCGGCCAACGATGTTTGACCGCTTCCATAAATAACTGAATAAATTCATTGTATTGGTCTTGAGCAATACGCTCATGGCGCGCCCCCATATACATAGGATCATCAAGTAACTTTTGATTATTCGTTCCGACATCTAAAGTAATGGGTAACGTATAAGCAGGTGAAATGCCCCCGCACGCGGTATACAAAGATAGCTTTCCAATTGGAATACCCATTCCCCCAATACCTTGGTCACCAAGCCCTAAAATACGTTCACCATCAGTGACTACAATCACTTTTACCTTGGGCTTGGTCACATTACGCAAAATATCATCTAAATTATGACGTTCTTTATAGGAAATAAATAATCCTCGAGAGCTACGATAAATATCAGAAAATTTTTCACAAGCATCTCCTACCGTGGGGGTGTAGATGATCGGCATCATTTCTTCGATATGACGTTGTAGTAATTTAAAGAATAACGTTTCGTTGGTGTCTTGAATATTACGCAAATAAATGTGCTTATTGAGCGGATCGGTAAAACTCGAATATTGCATGTATGCGCGTTCCACTTGTTCTTCGATCGTTTCATATCGCGTCGGCAAAAGTCCCATCAGGTTAAAAACTTTACGCTCTTTTTCATTAAACGCACTGCCTTTATTTAACAATGGCGTTTCTAATAAAGCAGGACCTGAATAGGCCGTGTATAAATAACGTGTCGTCATGTCATTATTCTCTGTCGGTAAACGGGTAGATTGATTGATATTTAAAAAATATCATCGCCTTCTTTTGTGACGGCTTCTTGTTCTTCTTCTAAAGGATCAATGACCTGACTATCACTGATTTTTGCGGTAGGTTGTGTACCAATAGCAAAGTATTCAAACATTGACGTATGGTCAGTACGGTCAGTCAATTTCCCTGTAGTTCTATCGATCCTGACTTGGGTGATCCCTTCAGGAATGGCCTCGCTACTCTGCGGCACATTGGCTAATGCTATTTGCATAAAACGGATCCATGCAGGTTGTGCAGCCTTGGCTCCATCTTCTGAGCCAATTAATCCGTTTCCTATCCAGTTGAATTTCTCTGGATTCATATTCACTAAATGTTGATTACGAGTCGTGCGCCCTAATTGTCTAGCATTATCATCAAAACCCATCCAACTAGTTGCGACTAAACCCGGCGCAAACCCGCTGAACCACGTATCTCGAGAATCATTGGTCGTCCCTGTTTTTCCACCTATATCAGTGCGTTGCAAGATATTACGTGCTCGCCATCCAGTTCCTAACCAATACGTCTTTTTATTCCAGCTTCCGTTTGCTCGTACAGCAGTGCGCAACATTTCTGAAA
Source organism: Glaciecola sp. HTCC2999 (assembly GCA_949498985.1). Classification (GTDB taxonomy): domain Bacteria; phylum Pseudomonadota; class Gammaproteobacteria; order Enterobacterales; family Alteromonadaceae; genus Opacimonas. Next base: position 67,929 of record CATECQ010000050.1, on the reverse strand, counting down.
CCAAAAATGCATTTTGTGCGCTAATCACTCTTGGCGCAGGGATAATATCCTTCGTCTGAGTAGCTTCATCGACAAGTAAAGTTTCCGTTAACGTTTCCGCTAATAGCGCTTCTATATTATCTATATTGGCACTTTCATCCGAAACTGAGTTGACTGTCTTGACATCTTTTTCACATGCTTGACACGCTTGGGGCATGTTAGCCTCATAAAGAGTAACGTCATTATCGTTGGTGATGCGCTCAATAAAATAGGGAGTGATTGCAAAACCACCATTGCTAAAAGTAGCCATCCCTGTTGCGACTTCTAAAGGGGTATGAGAACCTGAACCTAAAGATAAGGTTTCATCTCGAGGGATATCATCTAGGTCAAAACCAAATCTAGCGATATATCTTGCTGTATTTTCTATTCCCACCGCACGTAATAATCGAACGGAAACGACGTTTTTAGATTTTCCTAAAGCCTTGCGCATTCGAATAGGACCATCATATACAGCAGGAGAATTTTGTGGACGCCAGGCAATACCACTACTAGCATCCCATTGATTAATAGGCGCGTCATTGATCACACTAGCAATCGTATAGCCGTTTTCTAATGCAGCAGAATAAACAAACGGTTTAATATTCGAACCTACTTGACGCTCTGCTTGTGTTGCCCGATTAAATTGACTTTGATAAAAGTTATATCCACCGACAATCGCCTGTATCGCTCCATCTTTTGGATCTAACGCAACAAAGGCACTGCTAACTTCTGGTAATTGTGATAAGAACCATCCTTTTTCAGCGTTCAAACGGGTATAAACGACATCACCCAACTGCACAATATCACTGGCATTCTGTGGAATAGGGCCTTGTCTTTGATCATTAATATAAGGTCTAGCCCATGCAAGCCCTGGCCATTGAATTGTCAATAACTCCCCTGCCTGATTCAATACTTCAATAGACCGCTCTTCCACTGATATGACGATTGCAGGCATTAAGGGTTGAATAGGGTTAACCAGTTCAAGCAATTCAAGTAAACGGTCATGCGATAATTCATTAATTAACTGAGCACTTCGAGATATCATCTCTATATCTATAATTTGAGTGGATGACTCACTTTCTAAAATACTCTCATCAGGTTGGAGCTCATCTGGTTGAGTTTCTCCTGACTGAAGATTATTTTTAAGCTCCCATGTGTCTTGTAATTCGGCTAAATTAGTTAATACACCTCGATAGCCGTGACGCTCGTCATAATCGTGAATATTCTGTAATACTGCTATTTGTGCTGCACGTTGGAGAGTTGATTTAACGGTTGCATAAACTTGATATCCTCCGGTTTCTGCCTCTTCTTTCCCATATAATTCAACCATTTCATTATAAATAATGTCCGCCAGATATGGCGCAGGAAACTCTATTTCAGCGCCATGCTTGGAAGCCGTCACTTCAGCATCACGGGCGACGCGAAATTCTTGGCGTGTGATATATCCTTCATCAAGCATTCTCAATAACACCAAGCGTCGGCGCTCAATTGAACGCTCAGGTCTCGAAATGGGATTAAGCACTGATGGAGCTTGAGGTAAGCCGGCTAGTGTCGCTATTTGAGCTAAATTCAATTCATTTAATGTGGTGCCATAATACACTTGAGCTGCTGCACCAAAACCGAATGCACGATGGCCTAGCTCCACTTTATTGAGATATAACGTTAAAATTTCATCTTTAGTTAACGTTTGTTCAATATGCCAAGCAATAAAGATTTCTTTGATTTTTCGAATATAAGTTTTTTCACGAGAAAGATAAAAACCACGAGCAATTTGCATGGTTAAAGTACTACCGCCTTGACCTTTTTCTCCTGTCACCACAAGATTCATCAAGGCTCTTAACATGCCGATAGGATCAATCCCATCATGTTCGTAAAAACGAGAATCTTCGGTGGCCAAAATTGCATCGATTAACGTTTGCGGTACTTCTTCTAAGGTTACCGGAATACGGCGTTTAACACCATATTGAGATATCAGTTGGCCGTCTTGCGTATAAATACGCATAGGTGTTTGTAGACGGACATCCCGCAAAGATTCGACCGAAGGAAGATCAGATTTGACATAAAAGTATAATGACACCGTGCCCACTAGCCCCAGCGTTAGAGCTAACACTCCTAACACGACTAAAGATCGGAATACACTTTTTAACCGTTTAATCACAACGCAATAACTTCCATATGTCATATATTTTAATATGTATGTGTCCTCAACTCGACATCGTTGTCTGAGTTTCTGACCCCTAATATTTCCAACACAAACGCGCATCAACGCACTAAGGATTTAGATATCGTGAAGTTTACCGTTTTTACACCTAAAACCAAACCTTTATTAGGGGTTGATATCGGTTCGACATACATAAAAGCTGTTTTACTGACTCCTGGTAAAGCACAATGGGAATGCCGAGGCGTTGCCTGTGAATTAATTCCAACAAGCGCGTTGAAAGAAAGAAATATTACAGATTTTGATAGTGTCGCAACAACATTGAAAAAAATGATGCTTAAGCTCAAGTTAACACACCCTGTTTCTGTGATTGCTGTGTCGGGGACTGCTGTCATTAGCAAAGTCATTCATATGCCAAAACAATTAGTCGGTTCTCATTTGGCAGAACATATAGAGATTGAAGCCGATAGCTTAATTCCTTATCCATTAGATCTTGTTTATTGGGATTTTGAGGCATTAACTCACAGCACAGAAGACCGAGACACAGCGGATATTTTGCTTACTTCAGCCCCCAAACAAATTGTTGATAATCGTATTACTGTTACTCGAGAGGCTGGACTCAACCCTAAAATTGTCAATACTGAGCTCGGTGCGCTTGAGAATTTAGCCCGACTACATACTGGACAAAGTAATATAGATGACATCACCATTCATATCGGTAATGAGTTAATGCATATCGTTGTCGTGAGAAATAATCATCTTAGATATAGTAAAGAGTATCAGTTTGGCTTGAATTCTATGCTGCATGATATTGCGTTGATGCAACAATGTCCCGTACATGAAGCCTTAAAGCTATTACATAACAATATACTAGACTCACAATGGCAAAAGCTTGTCTTACCTATTTTTCATGCCCAGCTAGAACAACATATTTTGCGTGCTTGTCAATTAATGCAAAGCACGCTGAATAGCGATTCACCCCAACACATCTATCTATGCGGAGGCGTTGGAATGTTACCTAACATCACACAATCACTTAGCTGTGCATTAAATATAAAGGTTGATTTACTCGATCCTGCTGCAAATATGAAAATAAGTGACACAATATCTCTAGAGTATTTAACCACGTTCAAACCCATGCTGTGTATTGCTATGGGCTTAGCATTAAGGTGTGATGCTCATGGCATACATTAATTTATTACCGTGGCGTGAAGCTCAACACCAGCAACAGAAAAAACAGTATTTTATCTTACTTGCAGCACTTTTCACTGGAGGTGTGTTAATAATGTGGTCTGGGGGATTTATTCTGGAACAGATTCTGGCAAAACAATATATCCGCAATGCTTATTTAGACGCTGAAATTGGAATTTTGGATACCCAAATTGATCACATTAAAAGACTAAACACTCAACGGTCAGCTTTAGAGCAAAAAATACGTTTAGTTGAACAACTTCAAATTTCAAGGCATGCAATACCCCAAATTTTAGACCATTTAGCCCAACTATTACCCGTAGGCTTGACCTTTTCAAGTATGCATCGTACGGATAATATGATTGAAATTGAGGGGCATTCAGTTTCAAATAATCATCTCTCAATTTTTATGCACAACCTAAACCAATCAGACATATTTTTAAATGAAGAACTGATTTCAATCAAAGCCGATATGAGCAGTTCACATTCACATAGTAAGTTTCACTTATCTGTGAGGATTGCTCCAGTGATTTCCCCAAAAGCCTTCGACAATCATAAAGCCTCTATTACAGGAGAGCAGTGATGTCGTTTAATATTGCACAACTCAAAGAGATCAATCAACTCGACTTTGAACAAATCGCTAGCTGGCCATTTGAAGTGAAAATTGTCATGGCAATGGTATTAACAACTTTAAGTTTAGGTTTGGGTTGGTCTACATTTATAAGCCCTAAGTTACCGATACTCAGCCAAACTAAGCAAGCAGAAATCACTCTCAAACGGGAATTTTCGGCCAAGTATCGCATTACTGTGAATTTACCTCGACATAAAATTCAATTAGAACAGCTGGAACGGGATTTTACATTCATGCTCAAATCACTACCCACTAGCAATGAGACTCCAGGATTACTTAATGACATTACGTATCTTGGGACTACATCAGGACTTTCTTTTAAATTGTTGCAATGGCTGCCAGAAATTGAAAAAGAGTTTTATGCAGAACTTCCGATACAGTTAGATGTTACCGGCCATTATCACGATTTTGGAGAGTTTGTAACAAAGATAGCAACGTTACCTCGGATAGTGACATTGCATGATTTTACAATAACCCATGACACCGGAGGGTTACGCTTACAAATGCAAGCCAAAACCTATCGTACTGCAAGTAAAACGGAAGCCAACACATTATGAAGCGTCAATTATCACATTCAATCCATCTAGTTAGTTATATCATGTTAGTTACCTTGCTAAGCGGTTGTTCGACATCAATACAGGACTTAAAACAATTCACCACTGCAGTAAAATCATCAACCCCTATCACTGTTGGAGCGATATCAGAATTTCTGACATTGCCAGATTACGAATATCAATCACTTCATCTGCGCTCGCCATTTGAAAATGCTAAACAACCGGAAATACAAATAAACGGCAACCAAAGCAAAAACTGTCTTACTCCAAATACTTCTCGTCATACTTCTCCGCTGGAAACTTATGCTATTGACTCTATTTCAATGTCAGGTGTGATGCTGATTAACAATACATCTATTGCTCTATTTAAAACCCAAGATGGTCAATTACATCAAGCACGTGTTGGCCACTATCTAGGATTATTTAATGGCCAAATTACCGATATCGAAGTAGACCATGTGGTGATTACTCAAATGATTCCAGATGGTTCAGGGTGTTATCAACGTGAAGAAATGTTTTTATTGTTTACGATGGATGCTGACGAGGAAAAACATGCTTAATGTTGTGAACCCAAAAAAGAACACTTGCTTGTCAATCATACTAATACTCATGTTGAGTAGTGTCGTGAATGCTCAAACAGAATTACATACATCTGTCACTGAGACATCGACACCTAAACGCCAAGTGAATATTTCTGTACCAATGGCTGACAATACCCATATCAACCAGACCATCTACACCGGTACTCCAATCAGTCTGGATCTTAAAGACGTCCCCGTTCGCCAAGTGTTACAAATCATTGCACAACTCAATGACTTTAATCTCGTAACGACCGATTCAGTGACGGGCAATGTCACGATTAATTTAAATGATGTTCCATGGGATCAAGCGCTTGCTATGATCCTGAAAATTCGCGGATTAGACCAACGAATCGAAGGAAATGTCATCCTTATTGCGCCTCAAGAAGAATTATCAACTCGTGAAAATGCCATGTTAGCGGTTAAACAACATACAGAAAGTTTAGCACCGCTGATATCAAAATATCATCGTGTTAATTATGCTAAAGCCGAACAAATGGCAAAGCTGCTTCAATCCTCAAATGGAGGCACACTATCTAGTCGGGGTTCAGTCGCTGTAGATGAAAGGACCAATACGATTTTACTGCGTGATACCCAAAATTCGGTAGAGATGGCTATCAAACTCATCAATGAATTGGATATTCCTGTGCGCCAGGTATTAATCGAATCACGTATTGTGACTGTCCGTGACAATATTGATGAACAGCTTGGTGTTCGCTGGGGACTCACCGGACAACATGGTGATCTCGGGTTATCTGGAAGCGCGCAAGCTGCTAATCAGATTAACGCGGGTGTAGTACCTGATATCAGTGATCGTTTAAATGTCAATTTACCCGTCGCTAATTCTTCAGGTCGAATGGGCATTCAATTAGCGAGTTTAATGAATGGCACAATTCTAGATTTAGAACTTTCTGCCCTGGAGACAGAAAACAAAGGTGAAATCATTGCTAGTCCAAGAATCACTGTCGCCAATCAACAAGAAGCTTATATTGAGCAAGGCACAGAAATACCCTATGTACAATCCACTGCAAATGGTGCGACATCCGTAGAGTTCAAAAAAGCAGTTTTGAGCTTAAAGGTCACTCCCCATATCACGCCTGATCATCGTATTATTTTAGATCTCGTAGTTACTCAAGATACTCGAGGGGAAACCGTAGCGACATCTACTGGTCCAGCCGTCGCTGTTGATACCCAAGAAATCAAAACCCAAGTATTAGTTGATAATAACGAAACAATAGTTCTAGGGGGTATTTTTCAACAAACTAGTACAAATGATACCTCCAAAGTACCCGTTCTTGCTGATATCCCAATGCTTGGGAGATTATTTCAAAATGAGGTCACTATAGAACAAAAACGCGAACTTTTGATATTTGTGACGCCTAAAATCATCATGGAATAAATCATTTAACTTGCTTGCAACGGCCAAGACTGCGATAATCCGCACACTCGAAATTTAGACGAGGTCTGAGGCGTTGTGTTTGTAGCATGCTTGCCTACGATACAACTACGTAATGGGTAGCTTAGTAAACGCGCATCTTCCCATTAAAAATCAATTACTTAAAAAGTGAATTATCCAGATATGGCTGAAAAACGTAATATCTTTTTGGTAGGACCTATGGGCGCTGGAAAAAGCACCATTGGTAGACACCTTGCAGATGAACTGCATCTTGAATTCTTTGATTCCGATCACGAAATTGAACGTAAAACAGGCGCCGATATCGCCTGGATCTTCGACCTTGAAGGCGAAGAAGGATTTCGTAAGCGCGAGTTAGATATTATTAACGAACTTTCTGACAAACAAGGTATTGTACTGGCGACAGGTGGTGGTTCCATTATTACCCAGGCAGTACGTAACCGTTTATCAGCTCGTGGTATAGTCGTATATTTACAGACCACTATCGACAAACAAGTAGCACGTACTCAACGTGATAAACGTCGCCCCTTACTTCAAAATGACGATCCTGAAACCGTTTTACGTGATTTAGCTGAATCACGGAATCCACTCTATGAAGAAGTGGCCGATTATGTAGTCGACACGGATGATCAAAGCGCTCGTTCAGTCGCTAATCAAATTATTCAAAAAATCGGATTATAACCTACAGGAGTTTTCCCCATGCCTACTCTTAACGTCGACCTGGGGGCGCGTAGCTACCCGATACACATTCAAGCCGGATTGTTAACTCAATCTGGCTTATTTGATCATATCACCAGTGAAAAAGTAGTCATTGTCACCAATGATACGATTGCTCCGCTTTATTTAGATAAACTCATCCAAGCATTACAACATCCCAATGTCAGTCATGTCAGCTTACCTGATGGTGAGCAGTATAAAGACTTGACCCATTTTGCAAAAGTCCATAGTTTTTTACTCGAAAACCACGCCTCACGAGATACTACTTTAATCGCTCTGGGTGGGGGAGTGATTGGTGACTTAACCGGTTTTGTCGCAGCAACCTTCCAGCGTGGAATTGACTTTATTCAAATACCAACAACATTATTATCCCAAGTTGATTCCTCCGTAGGAGGCAAAACAGCGGTAAACCATCCATTAGGCAAAAACATGATTGGTGCTTTTTATCAGCCTAAATCTGTATTTATCGATACCCAGTCGCTCTCCACATTGCCACAACGTGAATTTGGTGCAGGTATGGCCGAAGTCATTAAATATGGGATCATCTATGATGCAGAGCTGTTTACTTGGTTAGAAGATAATGTCTCTTTATTAAAAGCTTTAGACCCTGTTGCGTTGAGCTATGCCATTGAAAGGTGTTGCTCAATTAAAGCTGAAATTGTCGCTCAAGATGAACGTGAAAAGGGACTCCGAGCACTACTTAATTTAGGTCATACATTTGGTCACGCTATAGAAGCTGAAATGGGCTATGGAAACTGGCTTCATGGTGAAGCTGTAGCCGCAGGAACAATCATAGCTTCTCGAGTAGCAGTAGCTCAACATCGTATAACCGAAGCTCAGTTGGAACGAATTATAAGTCTTCATGCTGCGTTTAATTTACCCACTGAAGGCCCTGATAACATGACAACTCATACTTACATGCAACATATGGGTCATGATAAGAAAGTATTAGCCGGTAAAATACGGTTTATTATACCTACAGGTATTGGCTCGGCAATTGTGACAGATGATGTGACATTAGATGTATTGACACCTATTTTAGGCACTGATTAATTCACAGCGTACTTATTCCACGTTGAACCAAAACGTTGAAACATTGAACAATTTAATGACGACAACATTCATAGTATCAGTGGGTTGTTTATACGAAACCCATTGTCACAGTGATAGATGTTATAGCACCTCGTCAAATAATGATTATTCTTCTATTCAAGAAGCACGTCGCACGGTAAACTCTAAACCACCTATGGTTTGTGTGCTTACTCCATTAATAAATCGGATAGCGCCATCAAGAATGAAACACTCTTAACGGATGACAAATAAACACAATAATCTGCACCGTTCTTTTTTGAAGTGGGCTGGGGGCAAAAAAAAAGTCATCCCTCATATCCAAGCTATCTTACCAACGAAAGGGAAACGCCGTTTAGTGGAACCTTTTGTTGGTGGAGGTTCGGTTTTTCTTAATGTAGATTTTGATGAGTACTTGTTAGTAGATATGAACCAAGATCTCATCTCGTTATTCAATCTGCTAAAAACTTCAAGTGACGTCATTATTGAAAAAAGTCGTGTATATTTTGATGGTAGCTATAACCAAGCTGAAGCGTATTATGCCCTTCGGTCACAATTTAATGCGACAACTGATCCCGTAGAACGAGCAATATTATTTATCTACTTGAATCGTCATGGGTATAATGGGCTTTGTCGGTATAATCAAAAAGGCGGTTACAATGTCCCATTTGGTCGTTATAAACAGCCTTATTTCCCAGAAAAAGAAATGCATTTTTTTGCTCAACGTGCTCAAAATGCGACATTTATCCAAGGTGACTTTGCTACAGCTTTTGCGCAGCTAACCAATGAAGATGTCGTTTATTGCGACCCTCCCTACTCTCCGATTAATCGCACATCAAATTTTACAGCCTACGCGGGGAATGATTTTGGAGATGAAGAACAAGCTCGTTTAGTAGAATGTGCACAACATGCACAGCTACAAGGTATCGCTACCGTTATTTCTAATCACTGGGTACCTTTCACTAAAAACCTCTACCAAAATGCTAGCAAACAATCTAAGTTTGCTGTTCAACGTAATATTAGTCAAAAAGGTAAAACGCGAGGAAAGGTCAAAGAAGTACTTGCTTTATATGCCCCCCTTGAATGAAAGCTAAAGTAAGACTAGATTCACTAATAATAGTAAACCTAAGATAAATATCCCCACAAAAACGATACCTACAATTAAGTAAGGTATGGCAGAGTGACTTGAAAAGTCATCCTGATAGTTCTTTTGAGACTGCACGCCTAGCATACTAGCACTGACGGCTTTTATGACTTGCCAAAAAGAGGGCTTTTTAGGTGTTTGGGTAACATCATCCATGAGTTAATGCTTAACCGGATGAGAACCACCATTATCGCTATTATCAACTGGCGTCAATAATTCAAGTAAATCAAGATAATGAAATGTGGGAGAGTCTTGCCACGAAAAAAACCAATCCGACCAACTGACGCTATTATCCTCTTTAATTAAGCACTGAGAATAATCAGCTAGCTGCTGTGACTTAGTTTTGGCAATATCCGTGTGAAGATTAGTCGCTTGAAATGTATTTGACATTGCTTTTGATGAAGACAGATGACTTAATGCAAAAAATGAATCATTATCCAATGCTTGCTGACAATTAAGAAGAGGCTGGGCTTCTTTGTATGCAACCACATAATCCGCTGCAACCACGCTTAACCCTAACAATGAAAATACTACAACTTTGTTGGTAACTATCATATCTACATTTTCTTTTAGTCTTACATCCATATTTTATTATAGGCTTAAATAAAAAAAATACAAACACACCTGAGTGAGTTTGTATTTTATATTTATGTGAGTATTTCAGTTCGGACTGATTAGAAAGATTTACCGATTGAGAAATATAATGATTCTTTATCGTCTAAATCACTACCAGACATTACCAGACCAACACCTACATCAAACTCACCGACAGATGCACCATAGCCTAGTTCGACATATTCACCACTAAAATCTTTACCCCAAGAGCCAACTGTCGCGCTAAAACCATTATTTTCAAAAGATAAACCAATGAAATCATAATCTTCTTCCACTTCTGCACCTACTGGGCCATCCCATGTACCTACAGAATATTCTAAGCTAAACATTCCCATGCCTGCCGAAAAGTTTAATTCATTATATGCAGAATCAAAATCACCCGTGTATTGGTATGTAGTAGCACCTAAACCCAGTGATAAACCGTTTTCTAATTCAACACCGTAACCTGCATAAAAATCGATTTCTAGACCATCTTCAACTTCAGCTGTCCATGTACCAGCATAAAAACCGCCTTGCTCAAAATCAACACCTGCAGAAGCGGATGCAGATTGAGTTTGTTGAATACCACGGAAGTGGTAATCAGAAACCATACCAACGTTAGCTGACCAATCAGCCATAACAGAAGTAGAAAGAAGTGCAGCAGATAATGCTGTTAATTTTAGTAGTTTCATGTATTTCTCCAAATGATAAAAAAGTAAATAGCTGCATTATTATAGTTTTCACAGCAATTGAGCATTATTGAGTAAACTTAGGTAATAGTAATATCGTCTAATGGATAATATACCGACACCGTCTTTTCAAAATGTTCCTCAAGTTGCTAATCACTATTCAGATATTATGCCAAAAGGTAATATTTATTTATAAAACATTGATATATAATGATTTTATAAATATCAGAGTAAGCTCTCTGATGATTTCTTTATTCAGGATTATTTGCTAATGCACTTTTTTAGCGCATGAAATACGTCGGCATGCACTGAAAAATGACATGTTGATTAAATGACTATTAAGCCTTTTAATCACTCCTTGGAGATTATGCTTTTTTGCAACACCAAACCAAGGTAAAATATTTTAATTAAACGGAGAGTGTTATGTCGTCTTATCTTATCGCCCCTTCTATCTTATCTGCTGACTTTGCACGTTTAGGTGAAGAAGTCGAGAATGTCCTTGCTGCGGGTGCAGACGTGGTGCATTTTGATGTAATGGATAATCATTATGTGCCAAACCTATCTTTTGGTGCGCCGATCTGCAAAGCATTACGTGATTATGGCATCACGGCTCCAATTGATGTCCATTTAATGGTATCTCCTGTGGATAGTATGATTGAGCAATTTATCACAGCGGGGGCGAGTATGATCAGCTTTCATCCTGAAGCCTCTGAGCATGTTGATCGCAGTCTTCAACTTATCATTGAAGGGGGTTGCCAGGCTGGCCTTGTATTAAATCCAGCAACGCCATTATCAGTCCTGGATCACACGATTCATAAATTGGATTACATTTTGTTAATGTCAGTGAATCCTGGTTTTGGTGGGCAAAAATTCATTCAGCATACTCTAACCAAAATAGCTCAAGTAAAAGCCCTAGTTGATGCTTCTGGTCGCAGCATTCGTATCGAAGTGGACGGTGGTATTAATTGTGATAACATCGCAGCCATTGCAGCAGCAGGTGCTGATATGTTTGTCGCTGGATCTGCTATCTTTAACCAACCTAATTATGCGGAAGTCATTAGCACAATGCGCCGTAATTTAGCTTCACTTTAAGACTATTTTTATGAGCAAACCTATCGTACTCAGTGGTTGTCAACCATCTGGACAACTTACCATTGGAAATTATTTTGGTGCATTAAAGCAATGGGTTGCGATGCAATCAACCCATGACTGTCTATACATGATTGTGGATCTGCATGCCATCACCGTCCGCCAAGATCCTGAGGCACTTAAAAATGCCTGTTTGGATGGTCTTGCTTTGTATCTTGCCTGTGGTATCGACCCCAAACAAAGCACTATTTTCATGCAATCCCATGTCCCTGAACATGCACAATTAGCATGGGTACTAAACTGCTATACGCAAATGGGCGAGCTCAATCGTATGACCCAGTTTAAAGATAAATCAGCGAAAAACGAATCTAACATTAATGTCGGTCTTTATAGTTACCCTGTATTACAAGCAGCTGATATTTTACTTTATCAAGCCAATGAAGTACCCGTAGGTGAAGATCAAAAACAGCATTTAGAATTAACCCGAGATATCGCCACTCGTTTTAATAATGCTTATGGTGATACCCTCACCATTCCAAACCCACATATTCCAAAGTCTGGCGCTCGAGTCATGAGTTTGCAAGATCCGAATAAAAAAATGTCAAAATCAGATGAGAATCCAAACAATTTCGTCGGCTTATTAGAAGATCCTAAAAAGCTTTCTAAAAAGATCAAACGTGCTGTGACTGACTCTGATGAAGCTGCCAATATTTACTATGATATTGAAAATAAAGCCGGTGTCTCAAACCTGCTATCCTTACTTTCGTGTACAACAGGCACTTCAATTGAGCAATTAGTACCACAGTATACGGATAAAATGTATGGTCATTTAAAAGGGGATGTCGCTGCAGCCGTAGTGGATATGCTCACCCCAATTCAAACACGTTTCCATGCAATTCGAGATGATCAAACCTATTTGAATGAAGTCATGAAGATGGGTGCGGAAAAAGCGTCTGAGCGTGCTGCAAAAACTTTAGCTGACGTCTATAAAGCAGTCGGTTTCATTCCAGCTCGTTAGTTCTGTCGTGTTACTAAAATAGGTTAACTATGCTGTTACTGATTGATAACTATGACTCATTTACGCATAACCTAGCTCGATATTTTATCGAGTTAGGAGAAGAAGTAAAAGTCGTCCGCAATGATGCTATCAGTATTGCAGAGATTGAAGCACTCGCGCCTGATCATCTGGTGCTATCGCCAGGGCCTTGTACGCCAAACGAATCAGGTATTACTTTGGCAGCCATCGCCACATTTGCAGGTAAAATCCCCATGCTTGGCGTGTGCTTGGGCCATCAAGCCATCGCTCAAGTTTTTGGTGCGAATATCATTGCGGCACGTACCATTAAACATGGTAAAACAGCACAAGTAACTCATTGTACTGGACAATTATTTAAAAACATCAACCGCACTTTCACAGCAACTCGTTACCATTCATTAATGATTGAGCCCCACAGCTTAAGTGAAAATTTTAGTGTAACAGCTTGGTGTACGGAAAATAACACAGCTTTATCTGATGAAGTATTCCCCCCGGATGACATTGAAATCATGGCAATAGAAGATCATGCTCAACACATTTATGGCGTCCAATTCCATCCTGAATCACTACTTACCGAATTTGGTCATGACATTCTAAACAATTTTCTGCAAGCCGAACCGACACAACCTATCCATATCAATTAATATTTTTTTTCACATAAATAGTCGAATTTTTTTATACTGACTTATCACAGTGAAACTAGTCTTTATCGTGTCTGAGTGTTTATCCGTTAGATATGGATATAACATACTTATTCAAATAATATGCAAAATCTGTCAACCCCTTATTATACCTAGCCTAAATCCATTTACTTCAGTGTTAAAACCACCTATCCTATAGATAATAAACAACAAGCCTAAAGGTCTAAAATGCAAGTAACACGCGAATTATTTAACGATGTAATGGTTCCAAACTATAATCCAGCAGCGATGATACCGGTCCGCGGTGAAGGTTCAAAGATATGGGACCAAGATGATAAAGAGTACATCGATTTTGCTGGTGGGATTGCAGTTAATGTATTAGGCCATTGCCACCCTGAGCTAGTTAGCGTGTTAAAAGAACAAGGCGAAAAGCTTTGGCATTTATCGAATGTATATACTAACGAACCTGCGTTACGTTTAGCCAAAAAATTAACTGATGCCACTTTTGCAGAAAGGGTTTACTTCGCTAATTCAGGCGCCGAAGTTAATGAAGCGGCACTTAAATTAGCACGACGTTGGGCATTAGATCATTATGGGCCACAAAAAGATCAAATCATTGCATTTACTCAAGGCTTTCATGGTCGAACATTTTTCACTGTCACCGTGGGTGGTCAAGCTGCTTATTCCGATGGCTTTGGACCTAAACCAGGCGCTATTACACATACTACTTATAATGATTTAGCTGCCTTAGAAGCCATTATGTCTGACAACACTTGTGCTATCATGATGGAGCCGCTGCAAGGAGAAGGTGGCATTATTGTACCTGACCCAGATTTTGTTATAGGTGTTCGTGCACTGTGTAATAAACATAACGCATTACTCATTTTTGATGAAGTTCAATCAGGTGTTGGCAGAACAGGAGATCTATTTGCTTATATGGGATTAGATGTCGTCCCTGATATTTTAACATCTGCTAAATCATTAGGCGGTGGCATTCCGATTGGTGCAATGCTCACAACCAAAGCCATTGGCTCGCATCTTAAAGTAGGTACGCATGGTTCAACTTATGGTGGAAATCCATTAGCTTGTGCGATTGCTGAAAAGGCGCTTGATATCATTAATGACCCTGCTATCTTAGCTGGGGTAAAAGCCAAAGAAGCTTTGTTTCGTGAACACCTCATGCGCATCAATGACAAGTATCACGTTTTTTCTGAAATTCGCGGCAAAGGCATGCTTTTAGGCTGTGCAATGAACGAAAAATATCAAGGCCGTGCACGAGACTTCATGGTAGCAGCAACCGAGAAAGGGACCATGTGCTTGATTGCAGGAGTGAATGTCGTACGTTTTGCCCCTTCCTTAGTTATTCCTGATGAAGACATTATTGAAGGACTGCGCCGTTTTGAAGAGGGCATCGCACATGTCTTAGCCCAAGACGCACTATCAGCTGAATCAGCATAACTTAAATGAATATTATAAGACCTATCCAGCAAAGGGACTTTGCTGAGTTACATGCGATTGCTGAAGAGTCCGGTATTGGTTTCACATCATTACCTGTTAACGAAGATTTATTGGCTCAAAAAATTGCGCGTTCAGAAGCATCATTCAATCAAGATATTTCAAAGCCTGCCAATGAAAGTTATTTGTTCGTGATGGAAGATACTGACACTCAAACTGCAGTGGGCACTTGTGGAATCGAGTCAAGCGTTGGCGTAGAAGATGCCTTCTATCATTATCATTTAGGTAAGGTGGTGCATGCCTCGCGAGAGCTAAACATCCATAATACCGTTGAGATCCTTACCGTATGTAATGATTATTCGGGTGTCAGTGAAATCTGTACCTTATTTTTAAGAGAACAAGCGCGCTTACCTAATATGGGTCGCTTTTTGTCCAAAATCAGATTCTTATTTATGGCTGAACATCAATCTCGGTTTACCGAGCAAGTCATAGCAGAGATGCGAGGTGTCAGTGATGAAAACGGCCGTTCTCCGTTTTGGGAATGGTTAGAGAAGCACTTTTTCTCAATGGATTTTCCAACCGCTGATTATCTCACCGGCATCGGCAATAAAGTATTCATCGCTGAGTTAATGCCCAAGTATCCCATTTATGTCAATCTTTTGTCTGCGGCGGCGCAAGCTGCTATTGGTCAAGTCCATGAAAAAACAAAACCCGCTTTAGCACTACTTGAGAAAGAAGGATTTAAGTGTCGAGGGTACGTCGATATTTTTGATGCCGGACCTACAATTGAAGCCGATGTTGAATCATTAAAAACGGTAAAAAATTCTATCCGAAAACCTGCACTTGTGGCGACAATTAATCCACAAGCGCCTTTACACCTTATTATCAATACTCAAGTCGCTGACTTTAGAGGAGTGCTTCAACCGGTCGAAATTACCGATGATCACATTCTCATATCAAGAGATACTGCGGCAGCACTGAAAGTCAATAACGGCGAATTTATACGTATTGCACCTTTAAAATAAGCCAGCTTAACTGGTAATAAATAACACGACAGGACAACAGAAAATGCATTATATCAATGGTAATTGGTTAGCTGGCGAAGGCGCTAGTATGACGTCAATTGATCCGGCCAAAAACAGCGTTATTTGGTCTAGTAACGCCGCTACTCCAGCGCAAATCGATAACGCAATACATGCCGCTCGCACTGCTTTTTCATACTGGGGTGCACTGAGTGTCGATACCCGGATTGAGTATATTTTAGCCTATGCAGACCAGCTAAAAGCTAATCAAGATTTACTCACACAAACGATTGCTATGGAAACGGGTAAGCCATTATGGGAAGCCGCCACAGAAGCAGGGGCAATGGTGGGTAAAATCAATTTATCCATTAAATCCTATGACACACGTACCGGTACAACGGAAAACCCGATGCCATTAGGAAAAGCGTTTATTCGACATAAACCGCATGGCGTTGTGGCCGTATTTGGCCCTTATAACTTCCCGGGACATTTGCCAAATGGACATATTGTTCCAGCTCTAATTGCAGGTAACACCGTCGTTTTTAAACCGTCTGATTTAACTCCTTTAGTCGCTCAGAAGATGGTAGAACTTTGGGAAGCAGCAGGATTACCTAAAGGTGTGCTGAATTTAGTTCAAGGAAATATCACCACAGGTAAAGCATTAGCGAGTCATGACCAAATAGATGGACTATTTTTCACCGGTTCATCCAACACCGGTAAGCTTTTGCATGAACAATTCGCTGGTCACCCAGGCAAAATTTTGGCTTTAGAGATGGGCGGAAATAACCCATTAATCGTTGGTCCCGTTAATGAAATTGATGCTGCCGTTCATGATATTATTCAGTCGGCATTTATTACCTCAGGTCAACGTTGCACTTGTGCACGCCGTTTATTTATTCCAAATACCACTCAAGGTGATGCCATTTTAGAACGACTCATAGAGGTGACCAGAGCCATAGATGTCGGTATTTATGATGCTGACACTCCTCCATTTATGGGAGCGATGATTTCTGCACGCGCTGCACAAATGATGGTTGACGCACAGAATCAACTTACAACATTAGGCGCCAACACATTATTACCTTTAACACACATTGACTCAAATACAGGTTTAGTGACACCAGGGATTATTGATGTTACCGCTATATTATCTAAGCTACCGGATGAAGAGCATTTTGGTCCGCTGTTAAAAGTCATCCGCTATGATGATTTTAATACTGCGATTTTTGAAGCTAACAATACTAAATTTGGCTTATCTGCTGGCCTTATCGCTGATGATTCAGCACTGTATGATGTCTTTTATCAGCATATCCGAGCGGGCATAGTCAATTGGAATCGCCCAATAACTGGTGCAAGTGGGGCTGCACCATTTGGCGGTATAGGTGAAAGCGGTAATCATCGCGCAAGTGCTTTTTATGCCGCCGATTATTGTGCTTACCCCGTTGCATCCGTAGAACTTGAAGCAACGACTTTGCCAGCCACACTCAGTCCCGGCTTACACTTTTAACTAAATAAAGACATGTCTCTTTGAGGAAGCTCTATGCATACACATATCAATGAATTATTCACAGGCCTATGGCATGATTATCTTACCATCACCCCCTCGGCTCATAAAATTCATACCTTACTTAAAGCGCATAATGGAAAAGCAGAATTAGTAAACGACCATATTGCGTTGCGCACATTTGCAATCCCAGGTATCGCCGTGTCAGATCTTGCGCTGCATTTTATCCAATTAGGATATGTAAAAAGCGGAGAGTATGATTTTTCCAGTAAAAAGCTCAACGCTTGGCATTATCAACACCCTGATCCAAACTTACCTAAAGTATTTATCAGTGAATTAAAAGTCAATGAATTATCGCCTGTATCACAAGCGATTATAAGTGAAATCATCGACTCAATGGATTTTAATGCTGTAGCGCAACCAGATTTCCTATATTCTGGCACACACTGGCAAATCAGTGAAACAGATTATCGAACATTACTAAATGAGTCTGAATATGCTGCTTGGCTGGCTGCATGGGGATTTAGAGCAAACCATTTTACAGTGAGTGTTAATCACTTAAGCTCAATGACTGAATTATCTGAGGTTAATGCATTATTAAAAGCTTCAGGTTTTACGTTAAACACTGCAGGGGGCGAAATCAAAGGTGATCCATCAGTTTGTTTAGCACAATCATCAACCATGGCCGACCAAATGCCGATAAAATTTAGCGATAATACAGTGACATTACCTAGCTGTTTTTATGAGTTTGCCCAGCGTTATCCTTTACCTAATGGAGAACTCTATCAAGGATTTGTTGCCGCGTCAGCAGATAAAATATTTGAAAGCACAAATGTCAATTAACCGACGCATAAGACCAAAGTCATAAGAACCACAACATCACCTGTAACGTAATACTTACATGCATAACGAAGGAGTCGATGTATGCTTAAGGAAACTTTGCCACAGGTAGCTAACTTAAATAATAAACAGAATCTCACTGCACACGTGAACAATATGGATCAACAACGTTGCAGTGAAGACATATCCACTCGGTTTAATACGCTGAACGAAATCATCACACCTCTTGATTGGATCAGTGCTTCATTTAGGTTTCCAGAACTGCTCAGTTTACCTAAAGGTGATGGACGCTCGATTGTATTAGTGCCAGGGAATCTATCTGAAGCACAATCCATGTGTTCTCTGGGTAAGTTTTTAAAGTACTTGGGTTATCAAGTATTCAACTGGGAACATGGCACACACAATAGATTAATCGAAGATGACACCAAATTTCTTGCCAAACAATTAGATGAGTTGCGTTTTTTACAACGGGGGGAATGCGGTCACATTAATTGGTTGGGATCTTGGTGGAGTTCTGATTAGAGAGGTGGCCCGCCTATTCCAGAGTGATGTTCATCAAGTCATTACGCTAGGCACACCGATAACAGGTGGCCCCAAATCGACAACTTGTGCCACTTCTTATGCTCACAAGCATAAATTGGATCTTGATAAATATGAAGCATATGTAAATACGTGTAACCGAATTGGGCTACCCCAACCGGTGTCGTCTATTTATTCAAAAGAAGACAATATTGTAGATTGGACAGCCTGTGTTGATACCTACAATGACCAAGCCCACAATATTGAAGTCGATAGTTCTCATGATGGATTAGTCACTAATTCGCAGGTCTGGGAAATTATTGCCCAAGAACTGGGCAATCATCCATTAATCAGCACTAAATAAGTCATCTTTAGGTGCTGATTCTATATTCAGGGTGTCAACTGCAACCGAATCAACTGCGACACCCACGTCTTCTTCAGAGTCGATAACAGTACCATCTGGCGCTAATACTTCAACACCGTCTACACGCTGTAACCCACGAGGTAGTTTATTACCACGACGACCACGTTCACCATAATAATGCTCCAAGTCGCTCGCTTTAAGTGTCATACCACGTTTCCCGGCAAGTACTTTGACATCACATCCAGCAGGCACTACGGCCAAAGCCACTACATACTCCTCTCGTGTTTTCGCTTTTGCGCTAGGAATATTGATGATCTTATTCCCCTTACCCTTACCCAGACTCGGTAAATCGCGTAACGGGAATAGCAGCATACGCCCCTCATTGGAAATAGCTAAACATCGATCAGTTTCAATATCATTGACTAACACCGGCGATAATACTTTCGCCGCTACTGGTAAAGATAAATACGCCTTACCTGCTTTATTCTTACTTAGCATGTCAGCAAATGTTCCCACAAAGCCATACCCTGCATCACTTGCCATAAGGAATTTTTGTGATTCTTTAGCCATAATTACATGCTCAAATTGTTCCCCCGCTACCATGTTGAACCGACCGGTCAACGGCTCACCTTGGCTTCGTGCAGAGGGCAGTGTATGAGCATCACAACTAAAAGTACGTCCGGACGAATCAAAAAACACCGCAGGTTGATTGCTACGTCCTTTCGCACTAGCCAAGTAACTATCATCACCTTTGTAACTTAAGTTGGCAGCATCCACATCATGCCCTTTGGCACACCGCGCCCAACCTTTAGCTGAAATGACAACAGTTACGGCTTCTGATGGAACTAATTCTTTTTCACTTAAAGCCTTCGACTCACCACGTTGCACAATAGGAGAACGACGTTCGTCCCCATACTTCTCAGCGTCGGCCATGAGCTCTTTTTTTATCAACGTCTTCATGCGACGGTCTGAGCCTAAGGTCAACTGCAGGGCATCTCGTTCTTTACTTAATTCGTCTTGTTCACCTTGAATCTTCATCTCTTCTAATTTAGCCAGGTGACGTAACTTTAATTCTAAAATGGCTTCTGCTTGTGTATCTGATAACGCAAAACGTGTCATCAACTCTTGTTTAGGTTCATCGTGATGACGGATTATTTCAATCACTTCGTCTATATTCAAAAAGGCAATCATGAGCCCCTCTAGAATATGCAAACGAGCCAATACCTTATCTAAACGATATTGTAGACGACGAGTGACAGTGTCACGACGAAACACCAGCCATTCACATAAAATAGATTTGAGATCCTTAACCTGTGGACGCCCATCTAACCCTATCATGTTGATATTCACACGATAGTTCTTTTCTAAATCCGTCGTGGCAAATAAATGCGCCATTAACTGTTCGATATCAACTCGATTAGAACGGGGAGTAACGACAAGGCGAGTCGGATTCTCATGATCCGATTCATCGCGTAAATCACTGACCATCGGTAATTTTTTGGTCTGCATTTGGCCAGCAATTTGTTCGAGGATTTTACCGCCTGATGCTTGATGTGGTAATGCGGTAATTACAACCTCACCATTTTCTTGGGTATAGACTGCGCGCATCTTAATAGAGCCGCGACCCGTTTCATAAATCTTTTTAATATCCGCTCTAGGCGTAATAATTTCTGCATCGGTGGGATAATCAGGTCCTTGAACATGTTCAAGTAACTCGCTTAATTCAGTACGTGAGTTATCTAATAATAACGAACATGCATTAGCGAGTTCGCGAACATTATGCGGTGGAATATCTGTTGCCATCCCCACGGCAATTCCAGTGACACCATTGAGTAAAATATGCGGTAAACGTGCAGGTAATACTTTAGGTTCTTTAAGCGTACCGTCAAAGTTAGGTGACCAATCAGCAGTGCCTTGGCCTAATTCTGCCAACAACACTTCCGAAAAACGTGATAACCGAGCCTCGGTATAACGCATCGCAGCAAACGATTTAGGATCATCTGGTGCACCCCAGTTGCCTTGACCATCCACTAGCGGGTAGCGATAGGTAAATGGCTGAGCCATAAGCACCATTGCTTCATAACACGCCGAATCGCCATGAGGGTGAAATTTACCTAACACATCACCGACAGTTCTGGCTGATTTTTTATACTTTGCATTGGCGCTGAGTCCTAAATCAGACATGGCATAAATAATTCGACGTTGAACTGGTTTTAAACCGTCACCGATATGCGGTAACGCCCTGTCCATAATGACATACATTGAATAATTAAGATAAGCATCTTCAGTGAAGCGTCTGATAGGGAGCTGTTCAACGCCATCTTGATTAATAGTGACTTCGGTACTCATAGCGATCCAAAAGATTCTTGTTATTAGTCTTATCTAAATCATAATACATTATGCATACGAGTGATACGGTAACGAGTATTATTGCCACAAAAAGAATGAAACGGTTGAATTATTCAGCAAAGTTATCAATACTGCCTATTCGTATCTTCCGCCATCCATCTCAATATTAATAAATGATTAAAAGTACAGCCAGTGAACTTCAAAATGAGACGACTCACTCAATTCAGCAAGCTCTCTTGGCGCTCCCTGAATTGGCGATCCTTGCGGTTGATGACGTCGATATCAATCTCATTTTATTATCATCCTTTCTCGAGGACTCTAATATACAACTGACAACTGTCACAAGTGGAAAAGCGGCATTAACACTATGCAACCAACACGAATATGATCTCATTCTTATGGATATTCAAATGCTTGATATGGATGGAATAGAGACAACCCAATATATTCGTAAAACTGATAACAATATTGGCACACCGATCATTGCCTTAACAGCACATACCTCAAGTGAAGATATCAATCACATCCTCTCTTCAGGGCTGGATGATTATCTAACAAAACCCATTATATTGGAGACACTAATAAAGTTAGTTCAAACATGGTGTGTCCTATCAGATACTCCAGAATTGATTCAAAATGAGGGTATACCCGAAGCTCAGGGGAATCTCCCATCTGTCGATTGGGAACTTGCACTCAGAAAGGCAAATTTTAACCATGATGCAGCACGAGAGTTATTGTCAAAATTTGTCATTATGCTACCTGAAATGATGCTTGAGATTCAAGAATACTACTTATCACTTAATATCAATGGCCTGCTTTCTCACATTCATACTCTGCATGGAGCTTGCTGCTATACTGGAGTGCCAGGGTTACAGAGTCGATGTTTCGACATTGAGTCTATGTTGAAAAAACACCCACCTCAAACACTTGATAACCAAATTGAATTATTGGTCAATGAAGCGGACAACGTCTTAGAAAATGCACAAGAGTTACTCGATCATTTACAAATAGATTAATCGATTCGCTTTACATTCTCATGCAGCGCCCTAACAAGGGCAACAAATTCATCTACGGATCGGTCTAACTCAGCTTCGTTGATATATACATCATACCCTAAACGGTCTCTTAGTTTATTCATACGATTGGCGAACATGCCTTGTACTCCGGTTAAGAGTTTGCCATTAGGTAATTTAAATTTTTGGTCTTCAATGAGATCTGAGCCCGCACATTCACCTGTATTACAGTTTGCTTCCATATTTTGCATCAATAGAGGACGTTGTTCCATTAATGTGTTGGTCATTAAACGCTGTGAAATATTGGCTAAGAAAGAGGAATATTCTTTAATTTTAAAACCCACCATACACAAATCAACTTGCTCAATACCTCGGGTAACTCTCGGGGCGTCAATCCGTTGTAAGTTTTCCCAAGGGATATCCCAAGTGCCATACCGATGCTGATAATGAATACCTTGTTCTGTAAGGATTACTGAATAATCAGGCTCCTTAATTTTAAAAAAACCAATGACCACCGCAATAATCCCTAATGCGATAAATGCAATAGCGACTAATATGAATGATTGTGAAATGAGCCCTAATAATGTGAATCCGAGTGTTAACGCAACTACACCAAATAATAAAGTGGTTAAACCATTACCTTTTGACGCTGCTTTTATTCGGATAACTTTATCAGGAGCTTGAGCACGTTCTGTCATATAAATTCTCTTAAGCCAAACATGTGATTAACTCATCAACCCTTCACTTGTCGATTTCACCTGACGTTTAGCGTCAATACGGGCGATTTTACGCGCTCTTATGCGACACAAAGTAGCAATGATAACGGGGGTATATACCAATGATAATAAAATAGAAAACCCAACGCCACCGGCTAAAACGACAGCTAGAGGAGGCCAAAATGAGCCCGACGTAAATAACAGTAAAGGAATTAAACCTCCTACAGTAGTGAACGTCGTTGACAAGATATGGCGACTACAGCTCATAGTTTCTTTAATGATTTCTTCAGTATCACCAGATAAAGCCTTGGGATTTGCATTAATGGCAGCAATAACA
Organism: Glaciecola sp. HTCC2999; assembly: GCA_949498985.1. Lineage (GTDB taxonomy): Bacteria > Pseudomonadota > Gammaproteobacteria > Enterobacterales > Alteromonadaceae > Opacimonas. The sequence continues at coordinate 44,288 of CATECQ010000050.1, read as the reverse complement.
ACAATTGAACCGTTTATTGCCACCCCAATTAGCCCTGCACATCCTAAAATAGGATTAAAACCAATCGCATTACCTGACAGCCATAAACTGAACATTCCCAAACCCACTGATAAGATCATTACAGAGCCTATTACTGCAGCGAAGCGAACACTTTTAAACGTTAAGATCAGTGCTGTCACCATCATCACTACTAAGACAGGTGCATAAGTGGCTAATTGTCCAAGCGCCTCTTGTTGTTTATCAGCGTCTCCTGCCATTTTAATTCGATATCCATCCGGTAACGGATAATCTTCTAATGCTAAACGTAACTCTTGGGATACGTCTACGGGGGGAACACCTTGCAATAACCAAGCTTTTATTCGGTTGACCCGCACACTGTCTTTGCGCGTGATTGCAGCAATGGCCGGTCTAAGTGTTAACTCGCCTAAACTGGCGACAGATAACCATGGGCTAGTAGGGTCATGTCCTTGAGCTGCTAAGGGTAATGCCGCTAGATCAATTAAATCACTACGCTGTTCATTACCTAGACGCACTTGAATTGGAATTTCTTCTGTTTGCTCAACAATGGAACCACCATATTGACCATTTAACGCAAGTTGTAATTGACCTGATAAATCAGTCAAATTTAATCCTGAGTTACTCGTTTTATCTCTAGTAGTATCAATAATCAGCTCTGGCTCTGATACATTAATAGAGGCAATTGATTGCGTTATACCAGGGGTATTCGCCATAATCAAACGAACATCTTTACCAATTTGCTCCAAAATTGTGAGATCGGAGCCATACACTTCGATCTCGACAGGCGCTGGGATAGGAGGACCTTGACCAAATGGCTTAACGATAATTTTCGCTTGAGGAAACTGTGATTGCAGCTCCTCTTGCATTTGGTCAATTAAACTCGCAGCTCTTGGTGGGCTGTCTACCGTCAACACAGCTGTCGCATATTCAGGGGAGTTATCTTTGTTCATGATTTGGTTGTAATAAACCATTGGTGTGGAATTACCCACCAACCATGTTACTTGTTCTATGCCGTCATATTCTTGGACAACCTGATTCATTTGCAATGCCACATCATAGGTTGCACCAATTGCGGTACCAGGTGGTAAAAATACCTCAACCACAAACTGATCTCTGTCAGCTGAAGGAAAAAAGATATTGGCGAGCGTTGAAGCTAAGCCAAAACCTGTCAAGCAAATCAATACACATACAGGTAAAACGATCAGTGGTTTATGCAATGCCTTACGTAAGAGATCTTTAAAAGCATTGGATACGGCGGGCAGCTGAAATCCTTGTAAAAACCAAGGCGCATCTTGAGCATGTGACTTGGGTAGGAATCGCGCTGCAAGAGCTGCGATAATGGTAATGGAAATCCCAAATGACCCCACCAATGCCATCACGACAGATATCGCAATCGACCCGATAAAATCGCCAATATTCCCGTTAAGTAAGAAGATTGGCATGAACCCAAGTATTGTCGTTAAGGTAGAGGCAAATAATGGCGCAAATAAGTGTTGGATACTTTTAACAAAGGCCCCGACTCTCGTAGCCTCGGGTTTTAATAAATTCTGCCTAATTTCATCAGTCATCACAATCGCATTATCAATGAGTAATCCAATCGCTATGATGATCCCAAATATCGACATTTGGTGAATCTGTTCATCAAAGAATGCGAGAGTAAATACTGCAAAAAACGCGCTCATAGGTAATGATAAGCCAACGATCCATGATGATTTTATTCCCATAAAAAACAAAATCACCAGCATTACAACGACCGAGCCTAATACTAAATTCCCCGTCAATTCCGCTAACCGCTCTCGGGTATAACGGTTTTGTTCAAAAATTAAATCAACTTCTACCGAATCGCCATAAGCAGATTCGAATTCAGCAGCTTTCGCTTTGACCAGTTCAGTCCATTGATCTACACGTGCATTGGTTTGCATCCGTGTTGCAACAAATATTGCCTCTGAGCCATTCAATAGAGCTTTGTTGGCCATAGGCATTTGCCAATCACGAGTTACTTGGGCCACATCACTGACACGTAAATAGTCACCGTTTTCGGAAAAGATAGGAATGTTACTGATGACATCTAAACTGGCAAGTTCTTGTGCGACTTGTACTCGTATATTGACTTGGTTAGCAAATACAACACCGGCAGGTAACTTTGGATCAGCATTACGAATCGCATTAGAAACATCTTGAGCAGTAATACCGATACTTGCCAATTTATCCGGGTCAATACTCACCGTTATCTGTTCATTCGGTTGACCATAGATATTCACAATTTCGGTATTACTGATGTTGCGTAATTGATCAGACAATTCATTCGCAAAACGCCCGACCATTGCCAATGACAGGGTATCGGGGAATTTAGATTGAATAGCAAAAATCGCGGTAAAAGAAGTTGCACCTCGTCGGTCTTCTAAGATAGGGGCTGCGACTCCAGGTGGGAAACGTAAGGCGGCATCATTCATACTGTCGCGAATTTTTGAGAAAATTTGCTGATTATTGGAATTATCTACCCAATCTTGCAATTCTAGAGTTAAGGCAGAAAAACCAGCTTTTGACGTTGATTCAATCCACTTAATCTCATATAACTCACGCAATTCATCTTCTAAAACATCCGTGACTAAAGCTTCGACACGTTCAGCTGATGCACCAGGGTAAGCGGTTAAAATTAAGGCATTACGTAAATCAATCCGCGGATCTTCTAGACGTGGTAAAGTTTGAATTGCAGAAAGCCCTGCCACCATAACAATGATTATTGCTAAAGCGAGTAAGTGCCCACTACGAACAAACATACTGTACCATGGGTAATGTGGTGTTTCTTTAGCCATTGATGCAGGTCCTTATTGAGATTTATTAGGCGTAATATCACTGACTCGTGCAGTGACATTCTGACCTGAAACAAATCGATGTGTTCCCGCAACCACTAACAATTCTCCATCAGCAAGTGCCCCCGTCACAAATGCGCGCTCCCCATCTGAGTAAATAATTTCAACAGCACGATTTTCGATGCGTGTCTGCCCTTCATTACCAACCACAAACACATTCCACATTCCACGCACACCATTGGCTAATACTGATATCGGTACCCATATGCCTCGTTGCGTTTGAGTCACCGATAAATCAACCGCAATTAAATCACCAACAATACCGTTTTTATTGGCATTAGGCACAGAAAACTGAGTATCGATTGTTCTAGTTCGTAAATTTCTTTGGGAGCCCATAGTGAGTAACTCCCCTTGGACCAATGCATCATCTACGCGTAAATCATAAGTGTTGCCAACGGTTAACGTAGCCGCAATTTTAGGTGGTAGCGCTATACGCGCAATTAACGTGGCATTATTGGCGATTTCAAAAACCGGTTGACCGACATTGACCACCGCCCCCTCATCTACTAAACGAGTAATAATATCGGCGGTATAGGGTGCAACAATCGTAGATTTTTCAAGCTCTAACGATAAAGTTTCTAGCTGTGCTTTAATTTGAGTTAGACGAGCTTGAGCAATGTTATTCGCTTCTTTTGCATCATCTAGTCGCTGGGGAGACTCCAGTTTCGAACGGACTAAAGCTGCAATACGTGACACTGAAATACTCGCCAAACGTGCTTCTGCCTGTGCAATATTCAAGGCTGCGTTAAGTTCAACTAACTGAGCATCGATGCGTTTGGTATCTAGTTTAGCGATGACTTCACCACGTTTCACTTTCTGACCATCTTCCACTAGCATTTGTGCCACACGTCCAGATCGTTCGAACCCAATCATTGCCTGTGACATTGATTCGATTCGTCCCATAGCACGATATGCTTTAGTCAAGGTATCTTGATATTGTACCGGCGTCACATCTACAATTTGCACCACAACTTCGGTGCTATCTTGCTTAGCAGAACCTGCGCCAGAGAACATCATGAGAATCATTAATAAAATGACGCTCGCACCCACCAAAATGAATAATAATATCTCATTACTGCTTTGTGCCTGTGCCTTTGCCATACCTATCCTTTGAAAAAATTTGTAGATCCTATGAATCCAATGCTAATCTATAAATACTAGACCGTCCAGTATGATTATTAATAAAAGGAAAATCATTAATGCCTTACTCGCAAAGCGCACCTGTTGGGCGACCTAAAAGTATGGAAAAACGGAATCAAATCCTCACTAGCGCATCACAATTATTTCTTCAGGATGGTTTTACCAATACCACTATGGACAATGTCGCAAAACAATCAGGTGTATCAAAACAAACCGTTTATTCTCATTTTGCTAATAAGGATGATCTTTTTGCCGCCGTCATTACTGACAAATGTCACGAATATCAGCTGGATAACATTGCTCACCTGAATATTGATACGTCCTGTCTAAGCAACTTTGAAGCTATCTTACAAAACTTAGCGATACAATTTGTCGCATTACTCCATGACCCAATTGTGTGTTCCATGTACCAAGCAATAATCAGCGAATCTAAAACTCAGCCTCATGTGGCTCAGCTATTTTATCAGACCGGTCCACTGCAAACTCTCCGTCAAGTACAACAATGTATTTTAGCGAACTACTCTGACATGTCTAAACGCGACGCGTTTGAATATGCCACTGATTTCTTTAATTTACTTAAAGGGGAGTATCACACGAAAAGTATCATGGGGCTTTACGAGCCAATGTCAGAAAAGGACCAGATCACCTTTGCAAAGCAACGTTGCCATAAGTTTTTAAAAATACTCCCTGCTAGAGTCTAGGCACTTGGTTACGCTTTTTGCTATAATCTATTAAATTAAACTCAATCAAGTGCTTATGTCTGCATCTACCTTCTCCTTCGCTGGTAATCACATTTTGTCGGTCAATCAATTTAATCGCGATGCGATTGAGTATATTTTCCATATTGCGAATCAAATGCAACCCTATGCTCAGCGACAAAAACGCACTGAAGTGTTGCGCGGTGCCATTTTAGGAAACTTATTTTTTGAACCCTCAACGCGCACGAGAGTGAGTTTTGGTACGGCATTTAATCTACTGGGTGGCGAAGTTCGTGAAACTGTCGGCATGAGTAATTCAGCACTCGCCAAGGGTGAATCTCTATATGACACTGCGCGAGTTCTTAGTGGTTATTCAGATATTATTGCGATGCGCCATCCAGAGGCGGGCTCCGTGGCTGAGTTTGCAGCAGGCTCTAGAGTACCAGTGTTGAATGGCGGCGATGGTGCCAATGAGCATCCCACCCAAGCTTTACTCGATCTTTATACCATTGAAAAAGAATGTTTAGCACATGGTTCGACGATAGATGGACTGCACATCGCTATGATTGGTGACTTAAAATATGGCCGAACGGTTCACTCATTATGTAAATTATTAAGTTTATACAAACACATTCACTTCACACTGATATCACCTACAGAGTTATCCATGCCGCAGAGTATCCTCGACGCAATTACCCAGGGTGGACATAAACTAACGATTACTGATCAATTATCAGGCAGTGTTGATGCTGATATTTGCTATCAAACCCGAATTCAAGAAGAGCGTTTTACTTCTCAAGATGAAGCTGACAAATTCCGCGGTAAATTCCGGCTTGATCAACAAATTTATACTAAACATTTCCAGTCTAAAACAGTGATTATGCACCCGCTTCCGCGTGATTCTCGCGCTGAAGCTAATGAACTGGATAATGATTTAAACCAACATCCTAATTTAGCGATTTTCCGTCAAACGGATAATGGTGTATTAGTTCGCATGGCTTTATTTGCCTTATCATTAGGCGTAGAAAACCTACTTCAACAATATGAACAACCCGTTTTATGGCATACGTCCAAGAGTACCCTATGACAAAATCTGAAGAATTATTTGCCCGCGCTCAACTCACCATTCCAGGTGGCGTGAACTCCCCTGTTCGGGCGTTCAAAGCCGTCGGTGGTACGCCACGTTTCATTACTAAAACGGATGGTCCTTATATGTGGGATGCTGATGGTAATCGCTATATTGATTACATTCAGTCTTGGGGACCCATGGTACTTGGACATAATAACGATAAGATCCGTGAAGCAGTCATTAATGCTAGCGCTAATGGTTTAAGCTTTGGTGCTCCCACTGAAGCTGAAATTCATATGGCAGAGAAAGTGAGCTCCATGGTCCCTTCGATGGAAATGGTCCGGATGGTCAACTCTGGTACTGAAGCAACTATGTCAGCTATTCGTCTGGCACGCGGCTATACAGCTCGTGACAAGATCCTCAAATTTGAAGGTTGTTATCATGGGCACGCGGATGCACTGCTTGTTAAAGCCGGTTCTGGTGCTCTCACCATGGGCGTGCCATCATCACCCGGTGTGCCAGAAAGTTTTGCCAAACATACCATCACTGTTGAATATAATAATCTAGACAGTGTTAAAGCGGCATTTACCGAACATCCCGATCAAATCGCTTGTATCATCGTCGAACCGGTGGCAGGGAACATGAACTGTATCCCGCCAGTAGCAGGTTTTCTGGAAGGTTTACGGGCTATTTGTGATGAATTTGGCGCCGTATTAATTTTCGATGAAGTGATGACAGGCTTTCGTGTTTCACGTGGCGGCGCACAAGAACGTTACGGGGTAAAACCTGATCTAACCTGTTTAGGAAAAGTAATTGGTGGTGGTATGCCAGTAGGCTGTTTTGGCGGAAGTAAAAAAATTATTACTCATATCGCTCCGACAGGCCCCATTTATCAAGCTGGGACGCTTTCTGGAAACCCAATTGCTATGGCAGCAGGGATGGCAGCAATGGAACAACTCGAAGCTCCTGATTTATACACGAGTATATTCGACAACACGCAAGCACTTGCTGAAGGAATGACAGCTCTTGCACACAAACATGGTATCCCAATGACATATAACGTCGCTGGCAGTATGTTTGGGATCTTCTTTACTGATGTCGAGAAAGTAACGAACTACCAACAAGCTATTAATTGCAATACGACACAATTCAATGCTTTCTATCATGGGATGTTAGCTGAAGGAGTATATTTAGCACCAGCATCATATGAAGCCGGTTTTGTGTCAAAAGCTCATACCATGGACATCATTGAAGCGACACTTGCGGCCGCTGATAAGGTATTTGCAAACGTGGCACACTTGTCATAATAAAGGACATCAAAACTGTGGCGCGTACTAGTTTACGCGCCTACTGAGCTTTATTCTACAATGCTTTTAAGATTGGGCTCTCAATTTGATGAAATCTAATGAAGGGGCAAAATATGCTCCCCCTGTTTGAGCACTAGTATAATCTAGAAAAGCGTCATATTCGTCTGCTTGCATACCAAAAATCATACTTTGGAGCATGGTTCTAAATGGTTGAGACGAATGACAATGACTCACAAAGAATAAGCCTTGCTCACTCATATTAGCATAAGGCATGGATTGTCTTAGTAGGTGTTGTCTACCTTGCGAATCAGATAAATCAGTCACGCGTGAGCGAATGTAATGTGAATTTGCATTGGCCTCTTCGCTCAGTAAGTGATGCTCGCGAGTCCGTCCCATAACTTGCTCTTGTCGACGTTCAGATAATAATTGCCACCGGCGCATATCATGTAAGTATTTTTGTGTATGAACATAACAGCCACCTATGAAATCAGGATCTTCTTCCCCTATTACGGCGACTGCTTTTTTGTCTAAACCACGGGGATTATCATCGGCATCAATAAAACCCGTTAAATCACGACCATCTAAATATCTAAAACCACGAATATCATCTATCAATTCTACATGCAGGTGCAATAATTCATGTACCTCCATGCTAATGGCGTGCACAATGTCCAATCTATCAGCACGTATTTGAATCAATAAATCGCACGTTTTTGACGGAGCAATGCGATCATCACATTGCATATCTGGAAATGGACTCAATTCAATTGGGCGTAACCCTGGATAAAGTTCGGAAAAATAATCACTACCAATACAAATGACCCCAGAAACCATTGCCTCATAGTGTTCATTATCAAAGTGGTCAAAAATATCCAATACTCGGGCTAACTTTGCTCGAATAGCTTGCTCATCTTCGTCGATGACATTGTAGTGTAAAAACTGTGCATGTAAATTTGGCTCTGCACAGATACCTTTTTGTGGTTGGCTCATGATTTAATCAACTCAACTATTTCGTCGTTAATATCCTGCGGCGTGACCATCTTTTCGGCTTTCTGAGGCACCAAAATAGACGTTATTCTTATCATCATAGCGTATCGCTTGATATCCACCAAATGCACCGGAAACATCGCGCAAAACATGACCTTTTTTCAATAAGGCTCGACGCGTTTCAGTAGAGAAGCCTGATTCTAAAGAGACATACCCACCATCTATCATTTCAGAACCTGTAGGTTGCGACGAGCCACTATGTAATATACGTGGTGCATCACCAGCCTCTTGCGTATTCATCCCAAAATCAATCATATTCATAATCACCTGCGCATGCATTTGGGGTTGTGCTCCCCCTCCCATCACACCAAAACTTAAATAGGGTGCATTATTTTTGGTAACAAATGCCGGTATGATCGTTTGGAACGGGCGTTTATTAGGCGCATAAACATTAAAGTGAGACGGATCTAAATTAAATAATTCACCACGGTTTTGCAATACAAAGCCTAAACCAGTGGGGGTCATACCCGAGCCCATACCACGAAAGTTACTTTGAATCAGCGACACCATGTTACCGTCTTTATCCGCAACAGTGAGGTAAATGGTATCACCTTCATTGAGCCCAGCATCAACCCGCTTGGCTGCTCGGTCTGGATTAATAAGACTCTGACGTTCAGCAGCATATTGTTTGGAAATTAAACGCGCCACTGGAATATCATTGAAATCCATATCAGAATAAAATTTTGCGCGATCGGCAAAGGCAAGTTTTTTTGCCTCAACAAACGTATGAACATATTCAGGGGACCCAAAACCCATGCCTTCAACATCATAGCGTTCCATAATATTGAGGATTTGTAGCGCCGCAATGCCTTGCCCATTAGGGGGAAGCTCCCATACGTCAAACCCACGATAATTGGTTGATACCGGCTCTACCCATGTGGATGAGTGATTGGCTAAATCTTCATAAGATAAAAACCCACCTTGAGCTTTCATATATTTATCAATGGTTCTTGCAATATCTCCTTTATAGAAAGCATCTCGCCCTCCTGAGGCAATTTTTTCATAGGTTGCGGCCAATCCAGGGTTTTTAAATATATCTCCTGTATCAGGCATTTTACCATCAGGCATGTAGGTTTCTTTAAAGCCTTCATATTGCCCTATGCGAGCAACGGAACGATGCAAGTAATAGCTAATGAGCTCTGAAACAGGAAATCCCTCGCGAGCATATTTAATTGCCGGTGCTAAAATTTTGCGCATCGGCGTCGAACCGAATTTGTCATGCATTTCAAACCAACCATCGACGGTGCCTGGCACGGATACAGGTAGTGCACCAAATTTAGGAATTTCAGTGATCCCTTGCTGTTTAAAATAATCTAATGTCAAACTTTGTGGTGAGCGTCCTGAACCATTTAAGCCATACAATTTCTTTGTTTCAGCATCCCAGATAATTGCATATATATCTCCGCCAATACCGCAGCCGGTGGGTTCAACTAGCCCTAACATGGCATTTGCTGCAATCGCAGCATCCACCGCATTGCCTCCACTTTTAAGAATATCTAAGGCAACTTGAGTAGCTAAAGGTTGACTGGTAGCTGCCATACCATGTTGAGCGATAACTTCTGAGCGGCTAGCAAATGCCTTTCCTGTCACACGATCGTAAGCATTCGTAGAGGGTATGATTAATGCTGTGATAACGAATAACAAACCTACGATAGTTTGGTTTAGCCTTACTATTCTGGCCAGTACGGAGAGGGTTGTTTTTATTTTTGATTTTGTTTTTACCGACATAACATTTCCCTTTAAAGAGTGTATTATAGGATTCCAAACACATGAGTAAGCATGAGTACCTGTAACTATCTATACTCACGCGTGAAGTTTAAAATGTATCAAGATACAATGCTTCAACTTTGGTACGAGCCCACTGGGTTTTACGCAAAAACTTTAATGACGATTTGATCGATGGATCATTTTTGAAGCAGTTAATATTTATCATGATTGACAAGTCTGTCCATCCATAATGTTCGACTAACTGAGTCAAAATCGTCTGTAACGTTAATCCATGCAACGGATTGTTTTTTTGCGTCGTTGCTTCAATAGGCTTACCTGACATCTGTTTTCTCTTTTCATTAACAACTAATAAGACATTGATGAGTACATTAACTGAAAAACAAAAAATGATCCAAGGGCTTGAGTATTTTGCGAGTGATAAAACACTTGTACATGAACGCTTTGCCGCCAGAAAACAGCTTGATATGCTTAACGCCATTCCACAAGACAAAGTAAAGCAGCGTGCTGTTCTTTTGCACCAACTTTTTGGTTCGACCGGGAAACGTCTATACGTAGAATCCACATTTAAATGTGATTATGGCTATAACATTCATGTCGGTGAAAATTTTTATGCCAACTTTGGGTGTGTGATTTTGGATTGTGCCCCAGTAACCATTGGCGATGATTGTATGCTAGGCCCGAATGTACACATTTATACTGCAGCACATCCACTAGACCCTATTGCTCGTAAAAAGGGCATTGAATTTGCAAAATCTATCAGTATTGGCAATAACTGTTGGATAGGCGGTAATGCAGTGATCAATCCAGGTGTAAAATTAGGACATAATGTCGTTGTGGGGGCTGGCAGTGTGGTCACTAAAAGCTTTGAAGATAATGTCGTGATTGCCGGTAATCCTGCCAAAGTTATTCAATTCATTGATAACACATCTCGTAAATAATCGAAATTGTTAATCTTCACCTTATAAAAAAGCCCTTCCAAGGAAGGGCTAACACACACTTTATATTGTTACTTTATTGTTTTATGAAATCTTATTTTGACGTAGTAAAGTCAGGGTAAGCTTCTAAACCACACTCACTGACATCCACACCTTCATATTCTTCTTGCTCGCTAACACGGATACCCATTGTCGCCTTCAACGCTAACCATACCACCATGCTGGTTCCGAATACCCATACAAAGATAGTTAATGCGCCAATGATTTGCCCAGAGAAAGAAGAACCGTCATTAGTGATTGGTACTAATAATAAACCTAACAGACCGACTACACCATGAACAGAAATGGCACCGACAGGATCATCAATCTTCAATTTATCAAGAGATAAGATACTAAATACCACTAGTACACCACCAATAGCACCAAAGATAGTGGCTTGTAATGGTGTTGGTGTTGATGGTTCTGCAGTGATCGCAACTAGTCCAGCTAATGCACCGTTTAATGCCATCGTTAAATCTGCTTTACCAAATAAAATACGTGCTAATAATAATGCTGCAACACCACCACCAGCTGCTGCCATATTAGTGTTCATGAAGACGACTGCTACCGCATTTGCACTTTCAACTGTCGCAGTGGCCAATACAGAACCACCGTTAAAGCCAAACCAACCCATCCATAAAATAAATGTACCTAATGTAGCTAATGGCAAGTTACAACCTGGAATAGCGTTGATTTTACCATCTTTGGTGTATTTACCTTTACGTGCGCCTAGCACTAATACACCGGCTAAAGCAGCTGATGCACCTGCCATGTGAACAATACCCGAACCTGCGAAGTCTGAGAAACCTAAATCACCTAAGGTATACATACCAAAAACAGACGCACCGTTCCATGTCCAAGAACCTTCCATTGGATAGATGAAACCCGTCATTACAACAGTAAATGCTAAGAAAGCCCATAACTTCATACGCTCAGCTACCGCACCAGATACGATTGACATCGCTGTTGCAACAAATACTACTTGGAAGAAGAAATCAGCAGAGGGTGCATAAGTTGCTGCATCTTCAGCAACACCGGTTGCCCCATCACCGATGATACCGTCTAAGAAAATTCCAGCACCACCATACATGATGTAGTAACCACATATCATGTACATAATTGAAGCGATTGCGTATAGCGCAATATTTTTAGTTAAAATTTCAGTCGTGTTCTTAGAGCGGACTAAACCAGCCTCTAACATGGCAAAACCGGCTGCCATCCACATTACAAATGCACCACAGATTAAAAAATAAAATGTATCTAGTGCGTAACCTAATTCAAATGTTGTTTCCATGATCGTGCTCCTTATAACGCTTCACTATCTGCTTCACCAGTACGAATACGCACTGCTTGTTCAAGGTTATAGACAAAGACTTTACCGTCACCGATTTTGCCTGTACGCGCGTTTTCAGTAATGACTTCTACTAAACGGTCGACTTGGTCATCATTAACCGCAATCTCTAGTTTAACTTTAGGTAAGAAATCGACTTGATATTCTGCGCCACGATATAATTCGGTATGACCTTTTTGGCGACCAAAACCTTTTACTTCCGTTACGGTAAGCCCATCCACGCCAATTTCGGAAATGGCTTCACGCACATCATCCAATTTAAATGGCTTGATAATCGCGGTGATAAGTTTCATGTATTGCTCCTGAATGTAAAAATGATAATTCATAAAATCTATTACAAACATTGTGCCAATCATTATTTTATTATATTTATCAATATGTTAGCGTCTCACTCTAGGAAAGCGTCATTTGCTTGATGCACCCCTATCTGCCAAGTTCAGTTCATATTGCACTTAATGAGTGCACACCAATAGTCGATAACGCTGATATCATTCCAACAAATATGAACTAATTGGTTTTTTGACTTTCTTATTCGTTATGGAGCCAATAATTAACGATCACATACCCTTATTTGACGCGCAGGAACGGCCGAATACCTTGGCTCAGCGTAAACATATTTGGATCGGGATTATCGTCTCAATAATGTTGCATAGTGGATTACTAGTTGTACTGAATACGTTTTCTAGCACGCCGGCTCCCACATTAGCGAGCAAAGCTCCCAAAATGAATGCGACGCTAATTACGCTTCCTGTGAAAACCCTTACAGATTTACCTGTAAATACCATTAACAACATCAATGAGAATTCACCAGCCAATTACAAACACAGTCCTTCCGTGGCCATTACCAAGAATCCAGGGAGCTATGAAGATAATTCCCCTATAGCCTCAAATACGAATCCGATTGAGCCAACAGAAGAGATGCAAGCGCAAACTAGGATTCAATTTCAACAAACCAAGCGATAACGCAATATTTTAATCAACAAACAGGTGATAAATTAAATGAGCTCAATCAACGTCAAGCAACGGCGTTTGCCCGAGAGCAAATTAGTCCGAAATTGTTCCAAGGTAATGCACCATTAAGTATAAAGAGACAAGATGAGAAGTTAATATATGATGCTAAGATTGATGTAGATTGTGCCAAGGGGATAAATCAAGTACTGGCAACGATTAGTATGTTTACGTTAAATGCAGTAGTGTGCCAACAGAATGGTGACATTGACCCGTTTATTCAAAAGCGTTTACAGAAAATGAGTTCTCAAGATCGCTCAAAATCCCTCATCCCACCGAGTCGCCGACCCCCTGAATAATGAGTATAAAAGCATCAACTTAATATGGCTATTACAAGCTCCCTAATATTCTCTCCCACCATGATTTATGTTTGGGTTGCACCGGCTTTGGCTTATTTACTTTGGAACCACTACAACTTAACACTTGTTCTGTTAAGCCTGAAGATATAGCGGGTAAGGAAATACTTCCCGGACAGCCTGCTAGCATTTGTGCGCCAGTCTGGGCGTTAAAATGCGCAATTTCTAACCCTGCAGGAAATCTCCTTGAGAGTGATTTTGGTTCCATTTGAAATTGAAAATCCATATAAACTTGCATCGCCCCACTACTGCCTGTGAGACCCGTCTTAGCATTGTTATCGTCACCCACCCATATACTCGCAAGCAAATTTCGGTCAAAACCGACAAACCAACTATCACGATAATCATTCGTCGTTCCCGTTTTGCCTGCCAAATTTATATCGGTAAAGCGCAACCCAAGCTGTTTAGCAGTGCCATCTTTAGTCACTTTATGAAGCGCATAATTTAACAAGTACGCGACTTGTTCATTAATTCGTTGTTCACTGAAATTACTGTGTTTCCATAACAACACATTGTCAGGTGATAATACCGCACTGACTGCATGTAAGGGTTTGTATAAACCATCATTTGCAAGGGTTTGATACATTTGATTGACTTGTATTGCCGATAGATTCACAGCACCTAATGAAATAGCGGGTAAGGCTGGTACGGACTCATTCACGCCAAGTGCAGTCAATGTTGCTACCACATTATCGATACCAGTATCTAACGCCACTTGTACAGCAGGTAAATTGCGTGAATTTATCAATGCATCTAACAAACGCACTTCTCCTAAAAATTGCTTATCCGCATTTTGTGGTGACCATTTTTTACCTTGTTGATCTTCTAGCACAATCGCCTTATCAGGTAACATGCTAGCGAGTTGATATTGAGACGGGTCGCGTAATGCATTGTAGTAGATGGCTGGCTTAATTAACGAGCCAATCGAACGGCGAGCATCAAGCGCGCGATTGAATCCTTTCGTATCAACAACAGCATCACCGATGATCGTTCGAATACCGCCACTACGAATATCACTGATCACCATGGCTCCTTGTAAGGTAGTGACGTTACGCTGCTTTGCTAAGTTAGCAACTCTTGACGATAAGGCCTTTTCTGCCCGACGCTGTGCATTAATATCTAAAGTAGTAAAGACTTTTAAACCGGATTGTCGAATATTAGGGTCAGCTAAAATAGTATTCAGCTCACGTGCAACTTGATCCATAAATGCTGGATGCTTGCCACTGGCTAAACTAGAAGCATCGGCTACATTTAATGGAGTATTGATTGAGGTTAAATATTCTTGTTTATCGATTTTATCTGCATCAAATAACACTTTAAGTACTAAATCTCGACGCACTTGTGCTCTTTTTGGTGCACGGCGTGGATTGAAGTAAGATGGACCTTTAAGCATCCCAACCAATGTTGCGATTTCAGGCAGGTTCAGCTCATTGAGTGGACGATCAAAATAAAAGTGTGCCGCTAAACCAAAACCATGGATGGCTTTCCCGCCATTCTGCCCCACAAACACTTCATTTAAATAGGCTTGTAAAATCGCCTCTTTGCTGTAGCGTGCATCGATCACTAATGCCATGAAAGCTTCTTTAATTTTACGGATGTAAGACTGTTCGCGAGTTAAATATAGATTTTTAACTAACTGCTGGGTCAAAGTTGAACCACCTTGAACTTTTCGTCCAGCATTAATATTTGCAATTAATGCTCGAACGATACCGATAGGATTCACTCCCCAATGAGAATAGAAACTGCGATCTTCTACTAAAATCAGCGCTTCGATCAAAATCAAAGGGACATCATCTAGCGAAATCAACATGCGATCTTCATGACTACCAGGGACTAATCGAGTAACCAACCAAGGTTCAAATCGTAATTGTGGTAAGGACTGATTGGTATCTAAATCATGGATAGCGCTTACACGGCCAGCTTGCCAACGGATCCGGACATGGCGTTGCGGCGCATACCCATCGGCAAAATCAAACGCACGGCGATGCACCACAACTGAGGTCTGCCCAACTGCATATTCTCCCACATTAGAAACGATTGATTCACGGCGATAACCTAATAATTTAAGTTCATCAATAATTTCTTTTTGAGTAATTTCTTCGTTAATACTAAATGTCAACGGTCTTGCATAGATTTGAGCTGGCACTTGCCACTTATTGCCTGAAAAATGCGGTTTAATGAGGGCATCTAAATACAGTAAATACGCCCCCACTAATGTGAGAATGACGATCATCAATGGCCAAAAGTGGGATTTGAACCAGCCGAATATATTTTTTAGCACGTTTTATTTCCCATTTTTGCATTGACAATTCGCATATTTAGCAAATCTCATAAACTGTTGATAACTATCAGACTATTTTTTCTCAAAACCAAAAAAATACAGAACGTTAATTATTTATTAACCCAGCGCTAACAACAACGCTGTAACACTCTAGTCGTAATGTTATAGACAAGCTATCCAGTAATTTCTAGTATGGTTATTAATTGACCATTTTACTGTATAGACAAGGCGCTATCATGAAACAGCATGAGCACGAAGAAATACTCCAAAGTATCAATAAATACAGCCAAGTATTTAATGCTATGGTGCAAGATATTTTTACCAAGCAAGCGCTAGATGATACCCATATTTCTCATGTTACTTCAGTTTTGGATCCTAACAAACTTATCTCGTTAATGTCAGACAAAGTAGAAATTGATTCAGCCAAATTGATCCAATCACATATCTCCTTTATGGAAAAACAATCGGCACTTTGGCAACAAGCCAGTATGGCAATGATGGGTGAAGCTTCTCAGCCTGTGATCACAGAACCCCGTTCTGATCGTCGTTTTGGACATGATGAATGGCAAGAAAATCCTGTTTTTAACTATCTTAAGCAAGCGTATTTATTGAATTCAAAGATGCTTGAAAGCATGGTTGACGCGATGGAATTCAAAGATGAAAAAACCGCAGATCAAATCAAGTTTTACACACGTCAATATATCAACTCTGTCTCTCCGACCAACTATGTTCTCACGAACCCTGAAGTGTGTGAGGATATTTTAAAATCTAATGGCGAAAGCATCCTTAAAGGCATGCAAAACTTCATGGAAGACTTAGAAAAATCTCCATTAGAAGCATTTAAAATGACCCAAACGGATCCGGATGCCTTTACCGTAGGCAAGAACTTAGCCATGACTTCTGGTGAAGTGGTTTATAAAAACCAATTGATAGAATTGATTCACTATCATCCGACAGTCAAGCAAACCAATGAATTACCTTTCTTATTCGTACCACCATTTATCAATAAATATTATGTATTGGATTTAGACGAACAAAAATCTGCGGTTAAAGCCCTTCTAGACGCAGGTAATGATGTATTCATGATTTCTTGGGTCAACCCCGATGCGGACTTAGCAGAAACGGATTTTACCGATTATATGCAACAAGGTCCCATCGCTGCCTTAGATGTTGTGTGTACTATTGCTAAAGCAAAACAAGTCAATCTTACCGGTTTTTGTGTCGGTGGCACACTGAGTTCTGTTACCACAGCTTACCTGCGTGCTATAGGCGATAATCGTATTGCTTCATTAACCCTACTAACTACCTTGTTAGACTTTTCTGAACCCGGTGAAATCGGAAATTATCTCTCTGAAGAAATGTTACCCATAATCGAAAACAATGCTGATATCAAAGGGATCTTTGATGGCAGGATCCTGGGTCTTTCATTTAGTTTACTTAGAGAAAATAGTCTATTTTGGTCGTTCTTTATCAAAAATTATTTACAGGGCAAAGACCCTGCACCCTTTGATATCTTATATTGGAATTCTGACTCTACCAACATTCCAGCAGCGTGTTATAAACAATACTTACGTAACACCTATTGGGAAAATAAATTGATAGATCCTAATAGCTGGAGCATCGATGGAGTCGGAATAGACTTATCAAACATCGATATTCCCGTCTATTTTCTTGCCACAATGGCAGATCATATAGTACTATGGAAATCAGCATACCAAGGATTACAATATGTATCTGGAGCTAAACGGTTTGTTTTAGCTGGTTCAGGCCACTTAGCGGGCGTGATCAATCCAATTAATGGGGGTAAATACCCACATTGGCTCAATAATAACCTACCTAATGACGCAGAAGAATGGTTTAGCGGTGCAACTGAACACCCCGGTTCCTGGTGGAGTGATTGGCATGCATGGCTTAACCAAAAATCAAGTAAACAGACAAAAGCACTCGTGCCTGGAGCACACAAAGATTATCCCGCGCTCTATCCAGCGCCTGGGAAATATGTCTTGAAACGCTTGTAATAATTACAACAGCAAACGCGTCAAGTATTAATAAGATGCGTTTTAATCCAGATAGCTGATGTTGTTGAAATAAACGACTGCGTTTACTTGTGCCTTAATTTTGAATTAAAAGAGGGGGTTATGATGACCACAATTGCATTTCCAAAAGACCGAAAACAGGATGAAAAACGTTGCGCATTAATGCCTAGCAACCTTAAAGCCTATTCATTATTAGGTTTAGAGATAATCATTGAAAGCGGATTAGGAGAGGATATATTTATCTCCGATGAGGCATATGAAGCCGCAGGCGCAACAGTTCTCCCACGAGATAATACACTCGCTGCTGGAGATATAGTGATCACAGTTAACAAACTGCCTTTATCCGATATCAAAATATGCAAACCCAAAGCCTGTTTGATTAGTTTCCTTGACCCATTTAATGAATTAGATTATTTGACATCATTATCTGGCTCAGGACAAACAAGTATCAGTGTTGAAATGATTCCTCGTTCAAGT
The DNA here is from genome assembly GCA_949498985.1 of Glaciecola sp. HTCC2999. Taxonomy (GTDB): domain Bacteria; phylum Pseudomonadota; class Gammaproteobacteria; order Enterobacterales; family Alteromonadaceae; genus Opacimonas. Next base: position 25,925 of record CATECQ010000050.1, on the reverse strand, counting down.
CGTTGTCAAAAAATGGATGCCTTGAGTTCTCAAGCCAGTCTAGCCGGTTATTCTATGGTGAGTATTGGAATGCAACAACTCAATACTATCTTTCCTATGATGATGACCCCATCCGGCACAATAAAATCTGCAAAGGTGTTTGTAATTGGGGCAGGTGTTGCTGGTCTTCAAGCCATCGCAACAGCAAAACGCCTAGGAGCAACGGTCACCGCCTTTGATACTCGTCCAGTGGTTGCTGAACAAGTCAAATCACTGGGGGGTAAGTTCTTGGAAATTGATCTTGGACAAACAGCCCAAACGGAACAAGGTTATGCAACTGAACTGACATCTGAACAAATGGCCATACAACAAGCCGCTCAGGCAGCCTGTATTGCAGATTCAGATATCGTTATTACTACCGCACAACTATTTGGACGTAAACCGCCTCGTTTAATTAATAAAGAAACAATAGGGAAGATGAAACCAGGAAGTGTGATTGTCGATATGGCTGCTGAAAATGGAGGTAACGTGGAGGGCTCAATTCCCGGAAAAACCGTTTTAGAACAAAACGTCTACATCATTGGCAATGGTAACTGGCCGTGCATGGTAGCAAAAGATGCAAGCCAAATGTATGCCAACAACATGCTCAATTTGATCAGTGAATTTGCGGATAAAGAGACCAACACTGTGAATTTAGATTTAAACGATGACATTTTACAAAGCTGTGTGATCACACACAGCGGTAATATTGTGAATTCGGTAATTCGTAAACATCATAACATCGATACGGAGACTAACGCATGATCACTATTTATTTATTATTCATTCTTATGTTAGCCATATTTTTGGGCTTTGAGTTGATTCAAAAAGTCCCAGCGACGCTGCACACGCCACTAATGTCAGGAGCAAATGCTATTTCCGGAATTACTATTCTTGCAGCCATTGTATTAGCGGGTAATGATTCTAGCACTGCTGCCACGGTGTTAGGGGTCATTGGTGTGTTTTGTGCCACAGTCAATGTCGTCGGTGGCTATTTAGTTACTGACCGCATGTTAGCGATGTTTAAGAAAAAATAAGGAGCTGATGATATGGACAACTTAGTATTTATTAATGTGGTATATGTTTTTGCTGCAGCTCTTTTTATCTTTGGTTTAAAACTATTAGGCCATCCTGCAACAGCCCGTAAAGGTAATATATTGTCAGGTATTGCCATGCTGGTAGCGATTATCGTGACCTTGATGGATCAAAACATTGTCTCTTACGGCTGGATCATAGTCAGTGTCCTGGCTGGTTCTGTGGTGGGGATATATGTTTCGCAAAAAGTAGAAATGACAGGGATGCCAGAATTAGTGTCTCTGTTTAATGGTGTAGGTGGTCTCGCCAGTGCTGCAGTCGCGACTGCAGCCATAGTCGCATCGGATCTATCTAGCGGTATCGCTACTATTAGTGTTATTGCTTTAATCATAGGTGCTGTGACCTTTTCAGGTTCTTTTGTAGCCTGGGGAAAATTGTCAGAACGTATCTCCGGTAAACCTATCGTTTTCCATCTGCAAGCAATTGCAAATTATGGCTTAATTGCAGCGACAATACTATTCAGTAGCCTTTATGTCATGGATCCTTCGTCGATCACCTTTGTGTATGTAGTAATTGCGTTAGCATTAATTATCGGGGTCATGGTGGTCTTACCGATTGGGGGGGCTGACATGCCCGTGGTCATTTCCTTACTTAATAGTTACTCGGGTTTAGCGGCATGTGCTGCAGGCTTTGCACTGGAAAATAACCTACTAATTGTAGCCGGTGCGTTAGTCGGTGCCAGTGGCATAATCTTAACCAATATTATGTGTAAAGCAATGAACCGCTCATTGATCAATGTTTTAACCAGTGGATTCCAAGAAGTGGTCACAAACGATGTAGTGGTTGAAGGTGAAATTAAGCCGATCATCACCGAAGACGCCTTTTACGTTTTTGAAGCCGCACAATCTATTCTTGTTATTCCCGGTTATGGAATGGCGGTAGCTCAGGCGCAACATGCCATGAAAGAACTACAAGAACTGCTCGAAAAGAATGATGCAGAAGTCGTCTACGGCATTCACCCTGTTGCCGGTCGTATGCCTGGTCACATGAATGTCTTATTAGCCGAAGCCGATGTCTCTTATGACTTATTATTAGAGATGGATGAAGTGAATTCCCGCATGGAAAATTTTGATATTGCAATCGTTATTGGTGCCAATGATGTCGTTAACCCAGCGGCACGCGAACTCAAAGGCAGCCCCATTTATGGCATGCCTGTCATTAACGCTGATTTAGCAAAAAATGTATTTGTAATCAAACGTAGTATGTCATCTGGCTTTGCAGGAGTTGAGAATCCGTTATTCTTTAAAGACAACACCCGCATGATTTTCGGTGATGCTAAAGAAGTAATAAGTAACATTGTACGTCAATTTAACGATTAATTAATCCGTCACCCACACTGTTTTAGTATAACCAGACCTTTGCAGTTTCCTTGCGAGTAATAGGAAACTGCTATACAGTGTCGGCTACCTTACCTTATTAATCAGACCGTTTGAAAGGAAGCTTTCCCTGTGATCACGATCAAGAAATATCCAAATCGCCGCTTATATGACACTTCACAGAGCAAGTATATTAACCTAGAGCATATCAAAACCTTGATCAACGAACGGGTGGAATTTGAAATAGTTGATTCCAAAACAACAGAAGTGATTACTAAGTCTATTTTATTGCAAATCATCAGTGATTCAGAAACTAACCAAGCTCAGTCGCTTTTAACTGATAAGTTACTGCAACAGCTGATACGTTTTTATGATTCGGATATGCAGCCTTACGTACGCCAATACCTAGAACAATCCCTGGTCCAATTCATGGAACAACAAGACAAAGTCCAATCAATGGTCCAAAACATGGTCGACACCTCTCCTATCGGTTTGTTTGGCAAAATGATGGAAACCAACATGCAAGCTTGGAATCCAAATAAAGATAAAAAGTAACGTCACTTCGTATTTTTCTCATACTATCGTATTAAGACTATCTTTTTTTGCAACACAGCATCCGCTAAATGCTTGATTTTTAAAGCGTTCAAAAAATAACCTAAAATTTTATGTTGCAACGCAACAATTTGTACTTGATCTTATTTAAAACAGTCATTATTATTAAATTAAGTCGATGTTGCAGCGCAGCATTTAAATAAAATGATTGAGGATGTGATCATGTTTGGTAAATTTTCAGAGCAAGTTAAAAAATCGTCAAAACCGGTAAATTCACTTGTTGCATTGAATGCGAAAAAATTGGAAGAATTATCGCAAATGCAAACAGAATTTTTTACTGGCTTCATGGCTGACAGCGTTAAATATGTCGAGTCAATTACCGTACAAACCGAAGTCAAAGGTGTTATTGCAGCGCAGACATCTTATGCTGAAGCGGTCAAAGAACGTTTCGCTAATGCATCTAAGCATACTTATGGTGCAATAAATGAGATGCGCGAAGAGTACACAGATTTAATAAAAACCAGTTTAAATAATGCCACTGCAGAAGTACCTAAGGCATTTCAAGCCCCAGTTACACCTGCCACAGCATCATCTAAGCCGCCAACACCGCCTCAGAAAGTGACAGCTAAAAAAGTAACACCCAAACCAGCCGCAAAAAAAACGCCGGCTAAACCCACTGCAAAAGCTAAACCCGCAGTCAAGACGCCAAGTAAACCTGCGACCAAGCCAGCAGTAGCCTCACAAAGTAAACCTGTTACGAAGCCTGTCGCTAAACCCGCGGTAAAAGCAGCAAGTAAACCTGCGACTAAGACCGCTGTAAAAGCAGCAACCACACAAATAACTTCGACATCAGTTCCGGCTGAGGCGAAAAAATCTTAAGTCAATTTTTACATTAAACTACACGGAGTAACATCATGTTTGAACAATTAAATGATCAACTTAAAGAGTCAATGAAGCCAGTTACTGAACTAGCTACATTAAACATGTCTACCTTACAAGACATCGCTGAAAAACAAAATGCATTATTCTCTAGCTTATTAAACGATGGCATGTCTTTCGTTGAAACAGCAAGTAAGCAAAAAGACGTAATGTCATTAGCAGAAACGCAAAAAGCGTACATTGAAGGTTTACAAGAAACCGTCACTGACGCAGCTAAAGAGTCTTATGAAGTAATTACTTCAGCTCAAAAGAAAGCGACTGAACTTGTAAAAGAAGCTTCTGAAGAGCTAGGTACTAAATTTGCGACAGCCGCTGCTAAATAATTAGCCAACGCAAACAGCAAAACTTAAAAAACACTTCGTTAGTACCGCAACAGTGAGACTACGAAGTGTTTTTTGTATAGATCCAATAAACAATCATGATGTTTTAAGCAATACGATGAGGACACCGCATGAACAATTACCAAGCATATGACTACCTGGCGCGCAGCGCACAAGTTATGCATGAAGGATTAAGCCTCCTGAATGATGTGAATAGCCATCCTGCGAATCCTTTTTCTTATACATGGCCAGGTAAAGTGACCAAAGCGTCTCTAGAGACGGCTATGCGCTTAACTCGACGTTATGAAAAACTCGGTTTTAATATAGATGAAGTGGAAATTGATGGAAAAACTTTTTCAGTGTCAGAAGAAGTTGCTTTGGCTAAGCCATTTTGTGATCTCATTCACTTTAAACGTATGGGTAAAACAAATAATCATAAAGTTCTCCTAGTTGCCCCACTTTCAGGTCATTTCGCAACACTTTTGAAGGGTACAGTAGAAGAACTTCTGCCTGATCATGAGGTGTATATTACCGATTGGGCTGATGCACGTGAAGTCCCTTTATCAGAAGGGCCATTTAGCTTTGATTGTTACGTTTCTTATTTAATTGAGTTTATGCAGTTTTTAGGTAAAGACACTCATTTAATCGCAATATGCCAACCGACAGTTCAAGCATTAATTGCCACAGCAGTACTTGCTGAAAATAAAGATAAAGCAACTCCAGTTTCATTAACCTTAATGGCTGGACCCATTGATCCTACCCAAAATCCAACTCGTGTGAATGAATTTGCACAAAAACGTCCTATGAGCTGGTTCAAAAATGTAGCTATCATGCAAGTCCCCTACGGATACCCGGGTGAAGGCCGTAATGTATACCCTGGTTTCATGCAATTAGGCGGATTTATTTCCATGAACCAAGAAACGCATAGTAAAAAGTATATGAATTTCTTTCAAAACTTACTTGTCGGTGACACTGAAGATGCCGACCGTTTTCGCGCTTTTTATGATGAATACATGGCAGTATTAGATATTCCGGCAGAATTCTATTTAGAAACTATTGAACGCATATTTAAAAACAACGAACTGGCAGAAGGTAAAATTACCTACAATGGTCAGCAAGTCAATTTCACAGCGATTGATAATACTGCATTGTTAACTGTTGAAGGTGCTGACGATGATATTTGTGGACTTAAGCAGACTGAAGCGGCTCAAGACATCTGTACACAGATCCCGCAGAGCATGCGTAAACATCACGTTCAGCAAGGTGCAGGGCACTATGGAATATTCAGTGGTTCCAAATTTCGCAAATTTATTCGTCCACTGATATCTGAATTTATTAAAAAATACGATAAAGGCTAAATCTATGTGTGAAACTTCATGCAAAATCTCGTACTATTACACTTAATAATTGGAATGAGAAACCGCATGAAGCTTTTACCCTCCTTACTTATCATACTAGCGAGCTGTGGGATGATTTTACCTAGCTACGCACAAGTTGATTTCTCTAAGTGCATCAACACCTTAACCAATCAAGCAAAAGCACAAGGTATTTCTCAGACGACTATCAATAAAACACTCAAACGTGCGAAACAACGTCAACAAGTTGTAAAACTTGATCGCAATCAACCTGAGTTTTTGGCGACATTTGCAGATTATTATTCCAAGCGTGTTAATGATTGGCGTATCACCAAAGGACGAGAAAAGTTCGCTGAACATCGCGAATTTTTGAAGCAACTTACCAACCAATATGGGATCCCAGGTCAATACTTAATGTCCTTTTGGGGTTTAGAAACAAACTATGGTGGTTACAAAGGCAAAATTCCAACGATTGACGCCCTAGCCACACTTGCATGTGAGCCGCGTCGCCAATCCTTTTTTACTAAAGAATTATTAACCATGTTGGATATTGTTCAAAATCAATCACTCGATGTAACGACCATGAAAGGGTCTTGGGCAGGTGCAATGGGTCATACCCAGTTCATGCCCTCGACTTACGCACAATATGCAATTGACGGCGATGGTGATGGCAATATTGATTTATTTAATTCCGAACGTGATGCTTTAGCATCTGCTGCTAACTTCTTACACAAACTGGGTTGGGAACCCGGGTATCGTTGGGGCCGTGAAGTTTCTTTACCTGCTGATTTTGATTATGCCTTAGCTGATAGAAAAATTAAAAAGCCACTTTCCTATTGGCGAGAACAAGGAGTAACAACCGTTTATGGACACGCTCTTGCAGATATCGATTATCCTGCTTCTGTTATCGTACCTTCAGGCCACAATGGCCCCATCTTTTTAGCTTATAACAATTTTCACATCATAATGCGATGGAATGCTTCACAGTCTTATGCAATCGCTGTTGGAAAATTAGCTGAACAAATTAATAATGCGCCTGGATTAGTTGCCTCATTTCCTGATACACAACCTATATTGCGCGCTGAAGCAAAATCATTACAGCGCCATCTGCAAGTTCTGGGTTATAACGTCAATGGAATCGATGGAATTATTGGTTCAGGTACTCGCGCAGCGATTAGAGCTTTTCAGCTCGATAATGGCTTGATCGCTGATGGCTTTGCACATCCAGAGGTATTTAAAAAAGCGGCACAATTAGCTAATTTATAAACAACAACACCCACCAATGTAAGTGTTGTTATTTATCTAGACTCATCAAATATTAAGCGAGTAGCTTAATACATGTGCTGACCGCCATTTATTGATAGTGTAGAGCCGGTAATGAAACCAGATTCATCACTGACTAAGAATGCAACTGAGTTTGCAATATCTTCAGGACGACCTAAACGGCCTACTGGAATAGTCCGAATGATCTTCGCTAATACATCTTCAGGTACCGCTCGCACCATATCCGTATCAACATAACCAGGTGCAATTGCGTTCACCGTAATGCCTTTACCTGCACCTTCTTGTGCTAATGCTTTGGTAAAACCATGAATACCTGATTTGGCTGCTGCATAGTTTACTTGACCATACTGACCCGCTTGACCATTTACAGAACCCACGTTAACAATACGACCGAAGCTGCGCTCACGCATCCCTTCAATCACTGCACGACAAGTATTAAAACATGATGCGAGGTTAGTTTGAATGACGGCATCCCATTGTTCAAATGACATACGATGCATCGTACCATCTCGGGTAATACCGGCATTATTTACCAAAATATCAATGGCGCCAAAATCATTCTCAATTTGTTGAATGGTTGAATTTGTTGCTGCAAAATCTGACACATCAAATTTCATAGCAGGAATACCAGTGCGCTCAGTAAACTCTGCTGCTGCTTTGTCATTACCACCGTAGTTGGCTACCACTGTGTAGCCAATTTCTTTTAATTTAAGGCAAATCGCCTCACCAATACCGCGTGTACCACCTGTAACTAAAGCAACTCGTGCCATTTAGACTCTCCTTGAATCGACTATAATGATGATGATAGTCCCAACCTATCATTGCGAAAATATATAACTAAAATATATATTGAGGTCATTGTACGTTGATTAAATGCTTGTTTTTTATACTACTTTGGTAGGTTTTTATCTACATTCAGTTTTACTATAGTCAATAATATTGTGTTTATTCTAATGAATACAAAGAGATAGAAAAATAGAATGAATGATGAACTAGATTCATGTAGACCATTGTCTCATTATATTTTTTACTGGGTTTAGGTGATGGGTCTTATTGATTAATAATATAGCTTATCGATTCGATAATGAGTAAACTTAATATATCAGTAGTTTTGTGGAAATGTAATATGCAACATTCTTTTCGTCTGAGCATCCAATGTCCAGATCAGGTTGGTCTAGTCGCTCAGGTATCTCAATTTCTGGCTCAATATGGTGCCACTATTTTAGAAGCGAATCACCATACTGATTTATCCACTAAACGCTTCTTTATGCGCCATGAAATACAAGCAGATTCAGTTGATTTGGACATGGCAACCTTTGAGGCTGCTTTTAATCCTATTGCGAAAAAATTCAACATGGATTGGACGATTTCAGATCCCGCTAGCTTACCTAAAGTGGCACTATTAGCCAGTCATGAAACCCACTGTTTAGCCGATATTTTACATCGCTGGCACACTGGTGAACTCAATTGTGATATCCCTTGTATCATTGCTAATCATCAACAAATTGCGGATATTGCGGCTTGGTATAAAGTCCCGTTTTACTTTGTTGATTTTAAGGGCCAAAATAAAGCGACAGCCTTTGCTCAAATTGAAGATATTTTAGCAAATCATGATATTGACACTTTGGTACTCGCACGATTCATGCAAATCCTGCCCGAAGCGATGTGCGCAAAATGGCACGGTCATGCGATTAATATTCATCATAGTTTCTTACCCTCATTTGCTGGAGCAAAACCTTATCAACAAGCATATGACCGGGGGGTTAAACTCATCGGCGCAACGTGTCATTATGTCACTTCTGACTTAGATGAAGGCCCTATCATTGAACAACAGGTCATGCGTATTTCGCACAGTGATGCGGCTGCAGATATGGTTCGCAAAGGCCGCGATTGTGAGAAAACGGCATTAGCTAACGGCTTACGTTACCATTTAGAAGATCGCGTCATGATTGACCAGAATAAAACCATAGTATTTGCATAATACCGTTATTTTTCATATGGTATGTATCGACATAAAAATAATATTAACGATGGATACCATTTATGAAAAAGCCTCTTATTTCTGCAATCGCAGCAGCGGTAGTGATCGGCCTATCGGGCTGTTCGGATAAACCCAACACGACACTCGCTGAAACAACTAACGCCAAGCAAATACAAACCGCCTCTGCTGATACAGTGGCAGCCACAAATATTTTGATGCAAACATTCACAGGTCCATATGAAGGCGTACCGGCTTTTGATAAGATGGATTTAGACTTACTGATCCCAGCGGTTACGGCCGGAATGGAATTGCAATTGGCCGAAATTGAAGCAATTGCAAATAATCCAGCAGCCCCTAATTTTGAAAACACATTTGCTGAAATGGAGCGTGCAGGTAAAGCACTAGATAATGTGTTTACCTATTGGGGGATTTGGGCATCAAATATGTCAAGCCCAGAGTTCCGTGCAATTCAACGTGAACTGAGCCCCAAATTATCTGAATTCAGCTCTAAAATTTCTCAAAACAAAGCTCTATTTAACCGTGTTAAAACCGTCTACGAAAGTGACGAATATAAAACGATGACGTTAGAACAGCAGCGTATCGTCAAGTCGTCTTATGAAGGTTTTGTGCGCAGTGGTATTTTACTTGATGAAGCAGGTCAAAAACGCACCGCACAGATTAATAAAGAACTGGCTAAGTTGCATACCCAGTTTGCAAATAACGTATTAAATGACGAAGAAAGCTATGTGACTTATATCACCAAAGACCAACTTTCTGGCTTACCTGAGTCATTTGTTAAAGCCGCAGCAGCTGCAGCAGAACAGCGTGGACAAGCGGACAAATATGCCATTACTAATACTCGTTCATCGATGGACCCATTTTTAACCTATTCTGATGATCGAGAACTTCGAGAAAAAGTTTGGAATACCTATTATTCACGCGGTGATAATGGTGATGAATTTGATAATAACGAAATTATCAAACAAATTTTAACGCTCCGTCATGAGCGCGTACAGTTATTAGGGTTTGATAATTATGCTCAGTGGCGCTTACAAGACCGCATGGCTAAAAATCCAGATAATGCAATGGCATTGATGGATAAAGTATGGCCGGCAGCAATCGCTAGAGTTGAAGAAGAAGTGGCTGACATGCAAGCCATTGCTGATGCAGAAGGTGCGGATATTACCATTGCGCCATGGGATTATCGTTATTATGCAGAGAAAGTGCGCAAAGCCACTTATGATCTTGATTCTGATGAAGTAAAAGCTTATCTGCAACTCGATAAATTACGAGAAGCTATGTTTTATGTCGCGGGCCGATTATTTAACTTCTCATTTAAACCCGTTTCAGAAGGTAGTGTTCCCGTCTGGCATTCTGATGTAAAAGTCTGGGAAGTCAATGATAAAACAACCGGCGATAACATCGGCCTGTGGTATCTGGATCCATTTGCTCGCCAAGGCAAACGCTCTGGTGCTTGGGCAACCTATTATCGTTCATATACGACGTTTGATGGTGAAACCAATGTACTTTCATCGAACAATTCAAATTTCGTTAAGGGAGCTGATGGTGAGCCGTCATTAATTTCTTGGGATGATGCGGAGACCTATTTCCATGAATTTGGTCATGCCCTGCATTTTTTAGCATCTGACGTTGCCTATCCATCATCTCATAGTGGTGTACGTGACTATACTGAGTTCCAGTCACAGCTGTTAGAGCGTTGGATCTTAACTGACGAAGTCATTGATAATTACCTAGTACATTATGAAACAGGTGAGCCAATTCCTGCAGAGTTAGTAGCAAAAATCAAAAATGCATCGACATTTAATGAAGGTTTCAAAACAACGGAATATATGGCATCAGCCATTATGGATCTTAAATATCACACTACAGATCCTAGCAAGATTGAGCCCGATGCTTTTGAGCGTGAAACACTCGCTAAGCTAGGTATGCCAGAAGAAATCGTCATGCGTCATAGAACGACTCATTTTGGTCACATCTTTTCAGGTGAAGGCTATGCTGCCGCTTATTATGGTTACATGTGGGCAGAAGTTCTGACTTCGGATGCAGCCGAAGCATTTGCTGAAGCACCCGGTGGTTTCTACGATGAAGAGGTAGCTGATCGCTTAGTGAAGTATCTATTTGCTGTGCGAAATGCCATGGATCCAGCTGATGCTTATCGCGCATTCCGTGGTCGTGATGCTAACGTAGAAGCCTTGATGCGTGATCGTGGCTTCCCTGTTCCAAAAACTGAAGAAGAATAATTGATATAACAGGGTTACCACAATGGTAACCCTAAATATTGATTATAAAATATGAAACCTCATAACGCTCAACGACTAAGCGATTATATTGAATTGTCTACCGAAGAGATGATTTCTCGTTCTGCTGCCGTTTATCATAGTTTAAAACGTCGCCACAGTATTCGACAGTTTAGTCGTCGCAAAGTCCCTAAAACAGTTATTGAAAACTGTATCAAAGCTGCAGGCACAGCCCCGAGTGGGGCAAATCATCAACCTTGGCACTTTGTGGCCATACAGTCAGCTGAAATTAAACGTCAAGTCCGTGAAGCGGCAGAAGCACATGAACAGCGCTTCTATGCTGGGCGAGCTGGAGATGAATGGTTGGATGCACTGAAGCCTTTGGGTACAGATGCACAAAAGCCTTATTTGGAACATGCCCCGTGGCTAATTGCGATATTTAGTCAAAAGAAAGGGGGAGTGAATGTTGGTGAAAAACACACAAACTACTATGTTCATGAGTCTGTGGGGATCGCGACAGGAATGCTTCTTACTGCCTTACATGAATCAGGTTTGGTCACGCTGACCCATACCCCTAAACCCATGACCTTCTTAAGCAATATTTGTCATCGCCCAGATGATGAGAGGCCGTACATGTTAATCATTACTGGCTACCCAGACGACAATGCCACTGTGCCTGAGCATGCATTAAATAAAAAGTCATTAGATGATATTTCAACATTTTTATGATGTAAAACGTCTTTTCCCCAAGTTACCTCATCATATAACTGATTAAATTTTCCATTTCACAATCATATCTATCACGGTATTTTGGAGCCAAATAGGGGTCAGACGATTTAACCAAAACGTACACTTAGCTTTGAATCCAGGAATGATCATAAATCGTTTATGATCGAGACCATTAGTGATCCCTTCTAACGCTTCTGCTAAGGTGAGTCGTCCAGCAAAGTCTTTCAATACTCGTGTTGCTGGATGCATGGTTTTTAGCTCTTGCGTTACCATCGGTGTATCGATCTCCGGGGGACAGATGACACTAATAGAAATGCCCTTAGGAGCATATTCTGCACGAATACATTGTGCCATCCCTAATACAGCAAATTTTGAACTACCATATGCGCTATAACCATAAATTCCAACTGTACCGGCCATTGAAGCAATCAATGCAAACTGACTTCCCTTGGACATCACCGGTAAACAGGCTGCGGCTAAATGGCGCGAACCTAACACATTCACTTGATAAGACATCGTGAAATCATCAGCACTTAATGTATCAAATGGACCCGCTCTTAATATACCGGCGCAATTAACGACAAGATCAGGTGCACCTAACTGCTCAATAACCTGCTTAACGCTTTGTTGGACTTGCTTATTGTTCGCAATATTCACTTTGAAATAACTGACATTTGGCCCAGTAACTAACTGATAAGTTAATGTATCTAAACATTCTTCTAATTCATCAAATTCAACAATATCAAAAATAACGATATGCATATTTCTTTGCAAATAATGTTTCACTAACCCTAAGCCAATACCACTCAGACCGCCGGTAATCAAAATTAGTTGTTTCATATCCAATTCTCCAATAAGAGACTATCTTGCGGTGCCAATCTTATTTATTACATGCATTGTTCTACTCAGCGCACCTTGGTTATGCTGGATGACGCTTAACCCTTTATGCCCCACTTGTTTGGCAATTTCAGGCTGCATAAGCCAGCGGTGACAATACTCAATCGCATCAGCTTCTGTCTGGATAATATATAAGCCACCGGCTTGTATTAATGTATCGCAGATCACTGGGTTATTATAAATGTGCGGTCCCATTAGTACTGGTACTCCCATACTTGCAGGCTCCAATGCGTTATGCCCACCACGGTCAGCTAGACTGCCACCAACAAAAGCAATATCAGCACAATGATATAATGGTGTCAGCACGCCCATTTCATCAACCAATAACACTTGGGTCTGCCGGTCCAACTCCATCTTTTGCGTCCAACGTACACAAGATAATTGATGAGAATTAATGATGCCTTGAACCACATCAAAACGTTGTGGGTGACGAGGCACGAGTACTAAAACTAATTCAGGAACAGTATGTAATAATTGCTGATAAACCGATAGCCAAAACACCTCTTCATCAGCATGTGTTGAACCGACAACAAGTACTTTACGCCCTTGTGCCTTTAATGTATCGCCAAATGCTTGTATCGGCTCTGGAATATGATTATCAGTGACTTGATCAAATTTTACGTTTTGAGTCAATGTCAACTTGTCACTTTCCATTCCTAAACCCAGGTAAGCATTATAATCACGTTGACCTTGAGCACACACATGATGTAGCTGGGCCAACATAGGCATGAATAACCAACTGATTTTGGCATACTGACGTGCGGATTTTTCTGTCATGCGCGCATTAATCATGGTCACCGGAATATCTTGTCTAGCCGCGTGATGCACTAAATTAGGCCATAATTCAACTTCAGTAATCAAAATTTGACTCGGCTGAATGTGACGCATAAAACGATGCATCAGCCAAGGCAGATCATAGGGTAGATAATGATGGGCCAGATTCATTTGCGTGCCAAAGATCTCTTTAACTCGCTGAGCACCTGTCGAGGTGGTCGTTGTCACGATAATTGGATAGTTGGGCGATGACGCTAATAAAGCTTTAATCACACACGATGCTGCTACTACCTCACCCACCGACACACAATGAAACCATGCACCATTTTTAACACCATTAGGGAGGCTGCGTAATTGTCCATAACGTTCGAGTCTTTGACGCTCGAACTGATTACTGCGTGTGAGCCATAAAATGCACCAGCGTAGCATCGCGATCAGCCACACGACGGTGACTAATGCAGTATAAGCAGCACGCGCAAAGCGCGCTTTAAACAACGTAGGAGTAATTTCTAAAGTCGTGTAATCAGAAGAGTCAGTCACAAATTTGGTTTCACCTAGTCATTAAACACTCATTGCATCATACCTTAACCTGCAAAGATCAGGTAACGGTTTGACGGACTTGATAAGTCTCTTCAAGATAAATGTGTTCATTCATGATAGTTGCGAGTGTACTTATACTCGTCACAATATCTTGATAACGGACATACAAAGGGGCAAAACCTAAACGCAATACATTAGGTGCTCTAAAATCTGCTACAATTCCTTTGGCGATCAGCGCCTGAGATATTGCATAGGATTGAGAATGAGTAAATGCCAACTGACTTCCTCGATTTTGTCCATCAAGTGGCGATATACAAGGTAATTCATTCAATAATTCACTTGCCTCCATACACAGCAAACAAAACTGAGTTAATTGTACAGACTTATATCTCACATCTTGCATATCAACATGAGCAAAAACATTAAGAGAAGCGTCCAACACTGACATCGAAATCACGGAAGGTGTGCCACACAAAAAAGATTGCATACCTTCACCGGCTCTATAATCTTGTTCAAATGCGAACGGTAAAGCATGTCCCATCCAGCCACTTAATGGTTGAGCTAACTGTGCATGATGGCGTTGCGCTGCATACACAAATGCCGGCGCACCAGGTCCACCATTGAGATATTTATAACCACATCCCACTGCAAAATCGACTCCCCATGCATGACAATCAATAGGGATAACACCTGTGGTATGCGCCAGATCCCAAATCACCAAAATTCCGTGTGCATGAGCTTTTGAGGTGATTTCAGCCATATCTAACATAAAGCCCGTTTTATAATTGACATGTGTGAGCATTAAAACCGCCACGTCTTCATCAAGTGCATCAAGAATATCTGTTTCATCCACATACACTAATTCGTGTTGCTCACGATGGTGGGTAACGACACCTTGTGCGATGTAGCCATCAGTCGGGAAATTATCTATTTGTGTGATAATTTTGTACCGCGAAGGTGATGATGCGTGTTGTATCGCTAACGCAACGTGCAGCAGTTTGTACAAATTGACTGAAATCGAATCACATGCAATCACTTCAGCCGGAGCGGCACCAATTAAAGGTGCAATTTTAGCGCCGACTTGTTGAGGTAAACCAATCCAATTATGTTGATTCCAGCTTTTAATCAAATCTGATTGCCACTGATTTACCACCACCTCGATAGCACGGTGTCTCGCGGCATAAGTGACGGGACCTAACGAGTTACCATCTAGATAAATTAAATCTTCGGGTAAGGCAAATAACTCACGAATGGAAGCAAGTGCATCACGTTCATCGAGCTGTTGAGCTTGTGTGTAAAGTGAATCAAATAGTGACATTTTCATTAACGCAACACCTCGAGTAATTGTTGAAACGCGACAGATTCAGGATGAAGCCAATCAAAATGCCCTGCATTTGGCACGATCAAAGTGCGTCCATTTTGATGGCTGGCTTGGCTGATCGGCACAATCGTGTCTTCGCTACCATGTAATAAAGTGACTTGGCTAATCGCAGGATCAACTAATCCAATATTGGTTGGGTTAGCCATAAAATAACGAGCAGGAATTTGCTCGGGTAAACCTTGCATAAAATCTTTGGTCACAGACTGACAGCTATTTTCACCACGCGCATATTCCGCAATATCGGTAATTGCTGCTAATCCAATGACATTAAAGCGAATATCTTCTCGCTCAGTTACGGCTAGTTGTCGTTGTATATCACTAGCAGCTAAGAGCGCCAAATGCCCACCGGCAGAATGTCCTATAAGATTTAATACGCCCACATTGTTACCCAGCATGCCAAGCACATGGTTAATGCCTGCAAGAATATCGACAAATGTAGTTGGCCACCCTCCCCCACTTGCTCCAGTCCGACGGTACTCCAGTGAATACACATCATGACCTGCAGCAGCTAAACCATTTGCTTGGGCAATGCTATGCTGCATATCAAAAACACTTAACCAACAACCACCATGAATCATAATAATCGGTGCTTTAACGTTAATCTCTGTGGCTTTACCCGCCCAAAAGGCAATATATTGATGTTCATTTTGGCCATAAGCATATGTTTGCTCTGGTGGGTTGATTGGCAGCTTAGCTATTTGCTGATAAGGCACATTTTCAACTTTTTTCTCTATGGTGGCGGCTTGTACCGGATTGTCGTATAACACCCATCCATTCGATATGGGGGTGAATAACAGTGTTATGATAAATACACAAGTTCGATTAGCCAACACAGATGATTATTCCTTTTAAGCAGTTTTAGGTTGCTTGATACTGACTTTATCGTATGATTACACAGATACCACCTTAGATACAAAAAATTAGACACAACAAGCACATAGGCATGCAATGAACATAGCTCGCAATTTAACACAAGATATGACACATAAGCTTGGCGTGATGATCATTAAAGGTGAATATCCTGTCAACCAACGCATGCCCTCAGAGGCATTATTATGCGAACAATTCAGTGTTAGTCGAAGCGCGACACGTGAAGCGGTGAAAATGCTCTCAGCAAAAGGACTAATATCATCTCGTCCTAAACAAGGGATCACCGTCTTACCTGAATCACAGTGGAATTTATTTGACACAGATGTCCTGAGTTGGATTTTACAAAGCAAACCATCACTCGGCTTGCTTAAAGAGTTCACTCAAGTGCGGTATGCGATTGAACCGGTCGCTGCGCAGTTAGCCGCTCGCTATGCGTCCAGTGATCAACTGGTACTTTTGAACGATAATTTACAACGTATCGCTGATGCGCATCATGGCTTAGATGATGTACTAGAAGCACATATTGATTTTTTAAATACGATTTTACTTGCCAGCGGTAATCGCTTTTTTATTCAGCTAACCCAATTTGTTAAAGCTGCATTAAAAGTCAGTATCCGATACACCAACCAAGTCAAAGGTGTGAATTACAATGACATTTCCTTTCACACTAAGTTATATGGCGCTATTGCTCAAGGTGATGATGAGCTGGCTTATCAATTAGTCGAAGAGATATTGTTAGATGATTTACGTGTTATCGAAGCTAATATTTAAACGACTTTAACGATGACTTCCTACATAGATTAATTCCCACATGCCTGAACTATCTTTATTATTGATCTTTATACCTACATGGTTTTTAGTTTCCCTATCTCCTGGGCTCTGCATGAGTTTAGCGATGACATTAGGTATGACGGTCGGATATAAAAAAACATTATGGATGATGTTGGGAGAATTACTCGGAGTCGCTCTTGTTGGTATCTTATCTGTCATTGGTGTGGCTAAATTTATTCTGGAATATCCAGATATATTTTTTTACGCAAAAATAATCGGGGGGTTATATATCGTGTATGTGGGTATTTGTACAATGAAAACTCCAGTACAGCTAGCTGAATATGATTTAAAACACATAAAGACCATCACACCACTGTCGTTACTAAATAATGGCTTCATGACGGCAATATTAAACCCCAAAAGTTGGGCTTTTATGGTGTCACTATTACCGCCATTATTCGATCCGAAGGCATCATTAGCTTCACAACTCAGTGTTTTTATCACTATAATATTAATCAGCGAATTTATCTGTATGTCCTTATATGCCTATGGCGGCAAAGGGTTAAGACATTGGTTAAATAAAAATGACAAAGCTCACTATATTAATTGGGTGGGGGGTCTACTGCTTATCATGGTGGGTATTTGGTTGGCATTATCTTAACAAGACGATAATAATGTTCCATAAAAAAACGCCTAATAATATTATATTAGGCGTTTATACTTTATTGATTAATGACCAGAGTCCTTCATGCACTCACTAAAACATTATAAATGTTTCTGGGAATGCCACGATTAACCCGAGCACTAATACTTGGAGGATAATAAATGGTACCGCTCCTTTGTATATGGTCGTCGTTTTCATCGACTTCGGCGCCACCCCTTTAAGATAAAATAAACTAAATCCAAATGGAGGCGAGAGAAAGGAGGTCTGTAAGTTCATTGAAATCAAAATCGCAAACCAAATTAAATCAATATCTAATGCCATAGCGACGGGTGTAATTATCGGAACAACTAAAAATGCAATTTCAATAAAATCAATAAAGAATCCTAAGATCAAAATTGCAATCATAACCAAAATAATGAATGTCCACTTCTCACCTGGTAAATCGAGGAAGAACTCTTCGACCAAATGCTCACCACCAGAATAACTAAAGACCATTGAAAAAGCTGTTGCACCGATGAGTACCGCAAAAATCATAGATGATACTTTAACCGACTCTTTTGACACTTGGAAAATCGTTTTAATCGACACGCCGCCATAGAACTGCGCCAAAACTAGTGCGCCTACTGCTCCAATAGCCGAGGATTCTGTTGGTGTAGCAATTCCCGAGAAAATAGAACCTAAAACGGCGACAATTAACAGTAACGGCGGCACAATATCACGAGCAGCTTGCTTCAAAATCGTAGCTTTATCTTCATGCACAGGGATGGGTGGGCAGAATTCAGGTTTCACATAGCTAAGTGCCAAAATATATAACACATACGCACCGATGAGCATCATACCTGGGATAACAGCAGCTTTAAATAAGTCACCAACGGCCAAGCCCATCACATCGCCAAGGATAATTAAAATAATCGATGGAGGAATGATTTGTCCTAGTGTACCTGAAGCACAAATAACGCCAGCAGCCGTGGGCTGATGGTAATTATTTTTTAACATGACGGGTAATGAAATAACGCCCATAGCAACAACTGATGCACCCACCACTCCGGTAGAAGCCGCTAACAGCGCACCAACGATAATCGTAGAGATTGCTACACCGCCGGACATACCACCAAATAATTTGGCCGAAGACTCTAATAAACGTTCGGCTAGACCGGTTTTTTGTAATACGATCCCCATAAAAATAAACATTGGTATCGACATTAACGTCGTATTTTCCATAATGCTCATAATTCGGTAAGGCATGAACTCAAACAAATCAGCACCGAGGAAAAACACACCCACTAAGACTGAAACACCGGCAAAGGTGAATGCTACGTAATACCCTAAAAATAAGAATATTAGAGCAACAAAAAATAATAATATACCTTCCATATTTACACGCCCTCGCTATGCATGTGGTCTTCATGTTCATTCGGACCTTGTAACTTAAGCACGTTTTCTAAAATGGTATAGAAAATACATAAGAGTAAAAATACATTAGAAATCGGGATCACCGAACGGATAATCCAGCGATAAGGTAAACCACCCGGATCAGGACTACCTTCGTTAATTTGATAAGCATCTACGGCATAACCATAGCCGTAATACATAATAATCAGCGTAATCGGTAATGTGAAAATTAACGCTGCAAAAATATCAATATAAGCTTGGGTATGAGGAAGTAATTTTTCATAAAAAATATCGACGCGGACATGCGCATTTTCTTTAAGGGTATAACCTATACCAAACATGAACATTGCTGCAAATAAATGCCATTCTAACTCTTGCATGCCAATACTGACGTCGTTGAAAAAATATCGCATCAAAACGTCATAGAATACATTGGCAACCATTAATAGCATCAAAATGACGCATAATTGGCCCATTGCATCTATCAACTTACGTAATGCATTGTGTAAAAAATTCATGAGTTCCTGCTATTTTTGTAAATATAAAACCAGTGAGCGTTCAAATCACTTGAGTTAAGATAATGCTAAATACAACAAAAAGGCACCTATCACAGATAGATGCCTTATCTTACTTAATTAATATAACTACTTAGAATCAAAGTTATCTAAGTAAGCGCGGTCAGAGAAGTTTGTCCACTGGCGTGCTTTAATTTTGTAGCTTTCGATTGAATCTAAGATTTTCTTAGACTGTGGATCTGCAGCAGCGAATTCAACTAATAACTTGTCATTTTCCGCTTTTATCGCATTCATAATCTCTGGTGAGAATGAACGGATTTTCACATTCGGGAAGTCTTGTTGAAGAGTCGCTAAGTTAATTGCACTTTCGTGAGTTGACTGTGTGTACATGTCATACGCAGCAGTTTTCATTGCAACAACTAAGATCTGTTGTAAATCAGCAGGTAATTCATCAAATGCAGCTTGGTTGACCATGAACTGTAACTCAGTTGCAGGCTCATGCCAGCCAGTGTAGTAGTAAGGTGCAATTTTATGGAAACCCATGCGTAAATCAAGTGATGGACCGACCCACTCTAGTGCATCAATTGTATTACGCTCTAACGCAGTATATAACTCTGCAGAAGGAATGTTAGTCGGCTTAGCACCTAATTTTGCTAATACTTCACCAGCAAAACCAGGAATACGCATTTTCAGGCCTTCAAGGTCAGATAATGAATTGATTTCCTTACGGAACCAACCGCCCATTTGGTTACCTGTGTTACCACCAGGGAAAGACATGATGCCATATTTGTCATAAGTCTCTTTCATTAATTCCATACCACCGCCATGATAGAACCATGCATATTGCTCAGCAGTAGTCATACCGAAAGGTAATGTAGTGAAGAATAATGTCTCAATGTCTTTACCTTTCCAGTAATAAGACGCTGAGTGACCCATTTGGTATTGACCTGTTCTTACGAAATCAAAAATACCTAGTGCAGATTTATGCTTGTTTGAAGAGTCGATACGGATTTTAAAGCGACCGCCAGACATTTCATCAACCATACGGGCCATATTTTTAGTCGCATCACCAAAAACTGGGAAGTTCGGTCCCCAAGTTTCAGCTAAACGCCAGTTTACTGTTTGCACTTCTTGTGGTGCAGCTGCAGCAGTATTTGATTCTGCTTTATCAGAACAGCCTGACAATGAGCCGATAACAACGGCTGCAGCTAAGGCTGAAATAAGAGCTTTAATTTTCATAAGTTTTCCTTTAATACTCTAGTGTGGATGTATACAACTAAAAACGTCTTAATTATGTTAGTTAAATTGTGCATGAAATGTAAATGAATTATTGCCAAAGCTCTATTCGTACAACTACTATGCCTGAGTTAGTATTAACACCTACGACCATGGTCTAATAGTTGATTTATATTGCACTAAGGCATAGCTTTGGGACTAAAAACCTGAGAAAATTTACAGTGCATTAACATACATCTTTGGTCTTACTCATGCCTTTTTCATTTCGGATTCAATTATTTGCAGTTATCCAAGTGATTTTAACTGCTTTGTTTACGTATATTTTTGTGACCAATGAATATCGTGATTTATCTGAACAAAATGTTGCCACATTAGAATCGTTTTTGATCGAACAAAAACAACAAGAACTCAAAAATTATACCGAGATTGCAAAAGCATCAATTCAACACATTTATGCCAGTGCTGCCCAAGATGATGAGAATGCTCAAGAACTCGTTGCTAATATTTTATCAACCTTAATTTACAATGGCCATGATGGATATTTCTTTGTGTATGATGAATTAGGTACGAACATTGTATTGCCTACAGAACCTTATCGAGTCGGACAAAATTATTGGGATTTACTCAACGATAAAGGTGAACCGACGATTCAGATACTGATCGAAAACGCGAAAAATGGTGGCGACTATTATCGCTATCCATGGAATCAACCCTCGACTGAAACTGTCACCGAGAAGCTGAGTTATTCTGACTTTTTACCTAAGTGGGGTTGGATGATGGGAACCGGAGTATATTTAGATAATGTGCAGCAGCAGCTTAACTCAGTTCAAAGCGCAATTGACGAACATACCGACAATACTCGCTTTATCATTTTATTTGTGGCGATGTCATCGATATTTGTAATTTTTGCTATTGGTACGATTTTACATTTCACTCAAAAAAAAGAAACCGATAAACAGATTGACCAGTTGGGCCAAAAAATTATTACACTACAAGAAGACGAACAACGTCATATTTCTCGTGAATTACACGATGGGATCGTACAAGTATTGGTATCAATCAAATATTCACTAGAAGCAACCGGTAAGTTTTTAGCGCGCGAAAATATCAATAAACCGCAACCATTAACTCAAGCTCAAACCAATTTAAGTAATGCCATTACTGAAATTCGCCGAATCTCTCATCACCTCCATCCTCGAATCTTAGATGAATTGGGATTATCAGACGCAATGGAAGCGTTAGGCAAAGAGTTTTCGGAGCGCACCAATATTGCAGTCACCATCACTAAACCTTCATTGAGTAAATTATTACCGGATCATATTAACATCACCTTATACCGGGTCGTCCAAGAATCATTAATGAATATTGAGAAACACGCTCAAGCCACTATGACCAACATTGATTTAGCTATTATTGATGACTGGCTGACTTTAACTATTCAAGATAATGGTATCGGTATGCCTGAAATCAATCATGATGAACCCTCCCTACATACTGGAATTGGGACACGAAATTTAGCAGAACGAGTTAAATATCATCGTGGGCAGTTTAAGATCACCTCAAGTCGTAAAGGGACCTCAGTGATAGCAAAAATACCTCGTTCCGCTTTTGCCCATCACTATACTCAACAACAAGAGCCTATCGTTTCGGAGACAGTATGAAACCACTCTCACCTTCCCCTATAAAGATCATGCTTGTTGATGACCACCCGATGGTACGTGACGGATTGAGTGCTTGTTTGTCATTTTATGTCGATATCGACATTGTCGGTGCCTGTAATGACGGAACGGAAGTACTCAATACTACCAAACAATGCTTACCCGATGTCATTTTAATGGACATCAGTATGCCTAATCAAAACGGACTAGAAGCCACCGAAATTATCAAAGAAGCATTTCCGGATACCAAAATACTGATTTTTAGTATGCATGAAAGTGCTGAATTTGTGAAAAATGCGGTTCATTCTGGAGCGTCTGGTTACATTTTAAAAGATACTGATTCTGAAGAGGTCTATCAGGCTATTAAGACTGTTGCTCAGGGCCGACCTTATTTTGGCAGTAACATTGCGCAAATGCTGCTAACAAACTCAAATACACCTTCGAATGAGAGACTCACCGCGCGCGAGCAAATGGTGTTATCTCAAATTGCTACCGGTCAATCCAGTAAAGCGATAGCGCAAACACTCAACATCAGTGTTAGAACTGTCGAAGCACATCGGCGTAATATAAAATCCAAACTAAATATCGATAACCTTGCGGAGCTCGTTCGCTATGCCATTGAACAAGGTTTAGTTAAGGCATCCTGAGTACCTTCCTAAACACCCTATGCTATAAAACTACTGGCAATGACATTTTCATCGTCGGCATAACAACTGGGTTCGCGTGGACATTCAGCACCTCTAGAACAAATTAAACGCGGGTCTGTTTTTACACCACGTTCGACCCAGTGAATATTGAGAATACGAGCGACACTTTGCAGTTTTTTCTGCACTGAAACAGGAAGTTGTGCTTTACCGCCACCTTTGACACATAATTGTTTAATTTCATGTGCAATGTCTTGAGCATCTCCACCTTGAGCAGTGATCGCAGGATTTAAATCAATACCTGAGCACAAGACATGTTTATTATTTGCCATATCAGTCACATTCGTGGATTCACAACAATAGATCCTAGGCTCATTACCCACATTTAAAATAGACAACTGAGCAGAAGTGCCTTTAACAGGGGTGTTGATCATCCTAAATACCGCCCAATGTTGACAAGGATCAGCAACTTCACGCATGTTACCCCAAGGCAAAGGGATACCATTGCCTCGATAAACTGCCTTGAGCTTACCCGGCGCATATGCATCAAAATAATGCCAATGCTTATAAGGTGATACTGCAGTCATGCGACGCATTGCAACAGAAGCAGAGACTCCTACCAGCTCATGAGTAGCAATCTCATAACCGTTGCGGTCGAGTAGTTGTCTAAATGGTACTTTCGGGCACAGCAGCGCTCCGGCAAAAAAACTTGCCTCAAAATCACGCCATGCTTGTAAAATATCTTGGGTATTGATCTGGGATGATTGCAGCTGCTGGTTATTACCTCCTTGCATAACGGAATATTGATTAAGACCGGTCACTAACACGCTTTTTAAACCATCATTATTATGCAATACACTATGGCCGATATGCACGGCAATATCGTATTTTAAGCGCCGTTCAGAATCTGCTAACATTTTATTTAAGTAGACTGTGTTTTTAGGTCCTAAATATGAAGTCACTATTGAAGTTTTTTGGACGCCATACTGTGCTGCAAATCCTGGCGGCAAACGTGAGAACCATTTAATACTCAGTCCCTGTTGCTGCGCCAGTAACATGAGCTCTTGTGAAGTCAGAGGCATGCGTTTCATACCCACTTCTTCAGCAGCTTTTTCCAGATCAGGAAAATGATTTTGATGGTGTTCTTGGTGCGCTCGAATAAGCAAATGAGCAAACTGCCGACCACTAATACCTGTTTGTGACAACATTTCAGGTATAGCAATTTGCAAAATATCATTTGTGAATAAAAAACTCGGCTCTAAGGGCATCCCTGATATGCCACCATGAGAACCTTTATCAATAATAATATCATCCTGTTCAGGCTCATCATCTAAAAACCAACTGGGTTCTTTTTGAAACACCTGGGCAATGACGTCTAACATGTCACGACTAGGCACTCGTTTACCCCGTTCGATCATGGATAAATACGATACAGATGGCGCATTTTGGGCATCAAACCGAACACAACGAGACGATAAATCATCTAAAGTCAGGTTATTTCGCTTACGTAAGTTACGCACTTTAGTGCCTAGTAAATGAGTTTTTCGACCTAAACTACCACTATTATTACCCAGTACCGATTTCATGATATCCGCCTTTTACACTTATTAGTGCCATCGTATAAGACTTTAGTTGTTTTTTGTAAAATTTACATTGTGTAATTTTTATTGTGAAATTATTTCAATTTTTATTCTATTATTTAAATCAAGCGCAGACAATGACTTTTTATCACGTCATATCACGCATTGAATTGAAACACTTATCTTATACATTGATGATTTGTCATCAGGAGAAACACTATGAACATGCCAGCAATTAACTTACATCAGACGCAAGCAAATGCTCAGCCAGCTACCATAGGTCACTTTACTAGTATGGCCAATATACGCTGGCAAAGCGCTTATCAAATTATGGTGAACCCACAATTAGTCACACAGATGTTAGATGATCGTTTCCCATTAGATAGTGGTTCACATGCTGATGTTAAACAATATATTGTGTATTTTCGTCATGTCATGGCATTTTTTAAAGATGGGTCACATTGTGGTTTAAAAGAACCTAAGCAATTCGTTGCATTATGTGGTCACAAAGAGTCACCTGAGTCTATTGTACTGAAAGAGAAAGATTTGCACATTGAAATCCAATTTGACCGTAATGGTTCTCGTGGCCAAACCCATTGTGCAGGAATTCAAGATATACAAGTAGAATTTAATACACAACGTGAATTCACAGCTCCAGATGGTTCTGAATATACAATTTAAGATATATTTTGGAGACATCAACTTATGTACCCTACATACATAAGCTTTACAACTCAGCTTTCAAGCTGAGTTTTTTTAATCTAAAATTAAGTAAAAGTACATACAAAAAAGCCGCTGTGATTATCACAGCGGCTTTTATATTCTTGCAATAATAAAGCGAGAATTACGCTTTAGTAATTACGTCAACTAACATCCAAGTCTTAGACTTAGAAAGAGGACGACATTCAGTGATTGACACGAAATCGCCTTCATTACACACGTTAGCTTCGTCATGTGCGTGTAGTTTAGTAGTACGTTTGATGAATTTCCCATAAATAGGGTGCTTCACTTTACGTTCAACTGCAACAGTGATGGTCTTATCCATCTTGTTGCTGACCACACGACCTTGTACTGTACGAATAGTTTGTTCAGTCATTATTCACCAGCCTTTTGGGTCAAAATGGTTTTAACACGCGCGATGCTACGACGCACTTTT
>CATECQ010000049.1 GCA_949498985.1 Glaciecola sp. HTCC2999 | reverse complement strand
GCAGCGTCTTCGTCACTGGCATATTTCGCCGCAGTCTCTTTCACTAGTGGTTGTAGTTCACCTTGCTGCATCATTTCCATAATAATGTCGCAACCGCCGACTAATTCACCGTCAACCCACAATTGTGGAAAGGTTGGCCAATTAGCAAATTTAGGTAATTCAGCGCGAATATCTGGATTTTGTAAAATATCGACAAACGCAAACTGCTCACCGCATTGCATTAATGCTTGTGATGCTTGTGATGAAAAACCACAGCTGGGTAGTTTAGGTGAACCTTTCATGTAAAGTAGAATCGGGTTTTCACTAATTTGTTGTTGGATCTTTTCAACGGTTTCCATAAATACTCTCTATTAGTCAGAATTACTTATTATATAGGTATTATGCCAGTCAATTTCAACAATCCCTATCCAAAATTGAACTTATTTATAGGATTTACATATATGTTAGTGTTGTTTCGTTTACGAAAGTTATCACAATGAACTTGTAAACTGACAGACAATCCTTATATTACATTCAGTTGCCAATTTTATTGGTTTGCTTGATAACCACATTTTATTATGACGAATGGAGAACATCATGGCTTTTGAATTGCCTGCTTTACCTTACGAAAAAAACGCACTTGAGCCACATATCAGTGCAGAAACGTTAGATTTTCACCACGGTAAACACCACGCGACTTACGTCGCTAAATTAAACGGTTTAGTAGAAGGTACTGACCTTGCAGAGAAAAGCTTAGAAGAGATCATTAAATCTTCTGACGGCGGCGTATTTAATAACGCAGCTCAAATCTGGAACCACACTTTTTACTGGAACAGCTTAAGCCCAAATGGCGGCGGTGAACCAACGGGTGCTTTAGCCGACGCTATTAACGCTAAATGGGGCTCATTTGCAGACTTTAAAGCTGCGTTTAATGACAAAGCGGTTAATAACTTTGGTTCTAGCTGGACTTGGTTAGTGAAAACAGCTGACGGTTCTTTAGATATTGTCAATACCTCTAATGCGGGTACACCAATTACTGATGACTTAGTGCCATTATTAACGGTTGATTTATGGGAGCATGCTTACTATATCGATTACCGCAATGTGCGTCCTAACTACCTAGAAGGTTTTTGGGCATTAGCGAATTGGGAATTTGCAGCAGCGAACTTATCTGCTTAATTGATAAGTAAGAGGAACTGCCCTACTTCGTTATGACAGGGCAGTTTATCTGACACAATAAAAACGCCAAGGGTAAAAGCTTGGCGTTTTTTTTAGTGTCTGATTTAAACTTGTTATTTGTCAGCGTCAGGGATCGCACCAGCAATCACTGGCGTCGATGATGTCACGCCGGCGTTTTGACCACGATGGCGTAACAAATGGTCCATAATCACAATCGCAGCCATTGCCTCAGCAATCGGGACAGCACGGATCCCCACACAAGGATCATGACGACCTTTGGTGATCACATCGGTTAACTCACCATCCACCGTAATTGTCTCACCTGGCACGGTAATCGATGAAGTCGGTTTCAACGCCATATGCACCAATACATCTTGGCCCGTGGAAATCCCCCCTAACACACCACCAGCATGATTAGTCGCAAAGCCATCCGGCGTCATCTTATCGCGATGTTCACTGCCTTTTTGATTAATAACATCAAACCCATCACCAATTTCAACGCCTTTTACCGCATTAATTCCCATCATAGCATGCGCTAAATCGGCATCTAAACGATCAAAAACTGGCTCACCTAGTCCCACCGGCATATTGGTGATTTGTACCGATACCTTCGCACCAATCGAATCACCTGATTTTTTTAAATCACGCATGTACTGGTCTAGTTCGTCTAGTTTGTTGGGATCTGGACAGAAAAATGGATTAGTGTTGGTCACACTATGATCCACAACCTCTGCACATACTGGACCGAGTTGAGATAAGTAACCTAGAACTTCAATACCAAAGGTTTGTTTAAGATATTTCTTGGCAATCGCTCCTGCAGCCACACGAATTGCGGTTTCACGTGCAGAACTACGTCCACCGCCGCGGTAATCTCGTGTTCCAAACTTTTGTTGGTACGTATAATCAGCGTGCCCTGGACGGAAACGGTCAGCAATTTTAGAATAATCTTGGCTGCGTTGATCTTTATTTTTAATCAGTACACCGATACTTGTGCCGGTAGTCACGCCATCAAATACACCGGATAAAATTTGTACTTCATCATCTTCACGACGTGCCGTCGTATAACGCGAAGTCCCGGGTTTACGACGGTCTAAATCCACTTGCATATCTTCTTCTGTCAATGCCATCCCTGGAGGACAACCATCAATCACACCGCCAATAGCGATGCCGTGTGACTCACCAAATGTAGTCACGGTAAACATACGACCAAAAGTATTGCCTGCCACGATAATTCCTTACTGTTGTTGCCAATAATCAACAAGTGCCTGCCGCGAAACGGCAAAGACCCCTTGACCACCTAATTCAAATTCAATCCACTGTACTTGCAAACCTGGAAAACGCTGTGCCATGTGTACAGATGAATTACCCACTTCAACAAATAACCAACCGTGTGGCGATAAGTGTTGTGGCGCTTGTTCTAAAATGGTTTGAACAATATCCAAGCCATCATGACCTGCCGCTAAGGCCAATGCCGGTTCATGTAAAAATTCCTGTGGTAAATCAGACATGTCTTCTGCATCCACGTAAGGTGGATTAGATACAATCAAATCATAGGTTTGCCCCATGACGCCGGAAAATACATCTGATTGCACCGGGTAAACACGTTCTGTCAGACCATGCTCTTCAATATTCAAACTGGCCACTGCTAATGCATCTTCACAAATATCTAACGCATCCACCTGGGCATGTGGAAACTGATGAGCCATAGCAATAGCAATACAGCCTCCGCCAGTACATAAATCCATAATGAGCTGAGGCGGTTGGGTTAACCAAGGTGCAAATTCATCTTGAATTAACTCCGCAAACGGAGAACGCGGAATTAACACACGCTCATCGACATAAAATGGAAAACCTGCAAACCAGGCTTGGTGGGTTAAATACGGAAGCGGTTCGAGAGTATTAATTCGTTCAGTCAATAAGCTGACGACTTGCTCTTTTTCACGCTGCACTAAGCGAGCGTGTAAAATAAGATGATCAGTATGCTGAGCCATATCCGGTGCTAAGGCGCAGCTAAACAACACAATCGCCATTGCCTCGTCCCATGCATTATCGGTACCATGACCAAAATAGACTTCGGCTTGATTCAGCTCAGAGGTACAATAACGCACCCAATCTAACACGGTGTGTAATTGAGTGTAATCGTCTGACACAAAACTATATGGAGTGCTCATGAATAATGGATTGTACTTGTTGCGGCTAATATACCCGTTATAATACCTTAAAAGTGCCAAATCGGCATGCTGAATTTACTCTGAAATTAGGTTTTTGATGAAAACAAATGTGACCAAAGGCGAGATCAAGGCATTTTTACGAAAGCAACCACCCTCAGGTAACGCCACAGTTGCTCATACTCGTACAGCCAACACCCACGAAAATTTGCCTTCATCCGATGTACCAGAACCTAATTTTAAAGACTTATACCAAGACGTTAAACGATTACACCAAGATACCGTCACGCCCATCCCCCCGGCGCCATCGACGGCGTCTAATGAAAAACGACAGGCCGCTTCCTTAGTTAAACAACAACAAGCAGAGTTTACTTTCAGCGAGGGGTTTGAAGGATACTTTGGTGATAATGACGCCTTAGCGTGGCACCAAGGTGATAAATCTGATGCTCGACTATTGAAACGTTTAAAACGCGGTGATTTCATCCCGGAATGGGAGTTAGATTGTCATGGCATGACCAAAGCGAATGCTAAAGCAGAATTAGCCGCACTGCTAGGCAAGGCTTACAAAGATAATTGTGCTTGTGTGGCTATCATGCATGGGCATGGCACGGGGGTCCTAAAGCAGGCCATCCCCAATTACTTGATCCAGTATCCACATATTGTGGCCTTTTGCCAAGCACCGAAACAATGGGGTGGCAAAGCCACTATTTTGGCATTGATTAATGTACCCGATCTGAACCGATTTGAATAAACGACATCCTTGCCTGATTGTCCTTTCATCCATAATTATTTCGTCTCATCGCCACTATTATGGATAAACATATACGCATAATACGCACACATGATAACGATGATCAGGATACCGAGGACAGAGCCCCATGCGACGGGGTCAGTTAAGAGTAAATGCAACATACTATACCTACATCAGTTGGCTTAATTCATGCCATTAGTATAGGAATAATGTTCTGAAAAAATACTGATCTATATCAAATAACACATCACCTAAAAGTGCTCATCGGTGTTTTATTTGATGTAGATCAAGGTTTACTGGAGCAGCAGTCCAAGCTTAAAAAAACAGTTTCATTAACCAACCACGGTTAAGTTCATCTTCACATTGTTTAAGCTGCCCGGCATAGGTTAACGAACGCGCTTTCACCTTATTAGCCACACCTATCAACCAGCGCTTTTGATTATACGTTTGGCGTTTATATCCGCCCCAACCTTCATGATAATTAAGGTATTGAGCATACGCATCCCACTTGGAGACGCCATTAATCCGGTTTGATTGCGTGATGAACCATCCCATAAAATCAATCGCATCTTCAAAGTCATCTCGGTCAGCACCGCTATTGCCTGTGGCTTTAATATAATCATCCCACGTCATCGTTTTCGCTTGTGAGTAGCCATAGGCGCTTGAGACTCGGCCCCATGGGATTAGCCCAAACATAATATAATCTTTAGGCGGTTTCGCTTCTGCTTTGAACGAACTTTCTTGGTACATCATAGCCATAGGGACATGAATAGGCACCCCATATTTATCTTTCATATCGACAGCAGCATCATACCAATCGTCTTTTTCAAAAAATATTTTGCATAAATCATCGGGTTGTTTAGGCGGAGACACACTGCAGCCCCCTAAAAATGAGACCAGCATGAAAATACTAAAAAACACCCATATTTTTGTTAATTTATTTTGAACTTTCATCATTTAGCATGCTCTATTGATATGTAGTATGTGTTTCCCTGGAACATTATGGCCTGATCAATGATCAGGCTTTTTTTTGCCTAGCTTTCCATTGCATCTGCATATTGATAATTAAAATATGTTTGTAAATAGGTCGCGAAATCAACGGTATCTTGCGCTTCTATCTCGCTTTGTTGAGATAACGAGGACAGTCGCATCGTATCAAAATCTGCCTGTGTATAATGCACATAATCACGGGCTAATAATTGTTGTTTGTGTTGTTTTGCTAAACGCTTGCCAAAATATGAATTATCTTCATCGTTAGCCATCATCGTATTAAGCATTTTGCCTGATGGCGTTAAGTCAGGGTCGTCTATTTTTTGTAATTCAAAGGCTAATGCTGCGGAATAATGAGTCGTTCCATTCGCTTTATCCAACACCTGTGCAATCGGTGACATCTGCGTAAACATGGCATGAGCCCAATCCGTTAATGTCATGGACTGCTCATCCATCGCTAAGGTTAATTCAGGCTCTCTTCCCCGCAACACGACGGCTGTTAAGTTATCCTCAGTTTGTTTATATTCTGCTTGAGACATCGGTGCACTGGGCTTTAATAAACAATACATTAAAAACACATCCAAGAAATATACCTGAGTTTCATTCACTCCGATGGTCGAATACGGATCTAAATCTAAGGCTCGGACTTCGATATACTCGACACCTCTTGATGATAACGCATCAGTCGGTTTTTCACCTGATTGGGCAATCTGCTTAGGCCTAATAGGCGAATATAATTCATTTTCAATCTGCAACACATTGGCATTTAACTGCTGATAATGACCGTTTTCACCGGCAGGAATATCCGCATACTGGTCTGACGGCGTCTGAATGGCTTGGCGAACTGATTTAACATAGCTATGTAAACTGTTATAACAGATATCTAATGATGATTGGGCTGAATTCGTATAGCCCAAATCAGACATGCGTAATGAAGTGGCATACGGTAAATATGAAGTGCCTTTACCCAGCGTTTTAAACTCGTACGAAGACGTTCGGCCATGTAAAAACGAACTGCAAATAGCCGGTGATGCACCATACAAATACGGGATGATCCAACACATGCGTCGATAATTTCGGATTAATGCAAAGTAACTATCAGAAATGACATCTTGGCTCACTTCTTGGTCATGCATTTCACACCAAACAGGCCAAAATGATGACGGTAATGAAAAGTTAAAATGCACGCCTGATATGGCTTGCATCATACTGCCGTAACGGTTTTTTAACCCAACACGATAGACATGCTTCATTTTTCCAACGTTCGAAGTGCCATAATGAGCCAGCACAATATCGTCTTCATCTCCGACAAAACATGGCATTGATAACGGCCAAATTTCTTCTTCATCAATTTGTAAATAGACATGCGTATGAATATCAGATAACTGACCCAGTGTCGTCTTGACAGAAATATCTGGGGGAGTGATAAATTCTAATAGGCTTTCTGAAAAATCGGTCGTAATACAGGCATGCGTCAGCGCTGAACCTAACGCCGCAGGATGAGACGCTTGGGATAAGGAACCATCGGCAGAGACACGCAACCCCTCTCGCTCAATACCATGTTGAATACCACGTAATACATTGAGTTTGTCGTGTCTGTCTAAAAAAAGTACTCGTTGTTCAAAAGTTGCCGTATCTGATGTCAAAATAGAATCCGTCTAGTCTGTGACGCGGTGGTATTGATAAATACGATCATAAGCAATAATCCCCTATTAATATAGTATAAATTAAAAGAATTCTGGAAATTGAGGATTATTTCGCTACTATTAACATTAAATCCATTGTTGATGACACACCATGACTCTTTTTGAAACAGATTTTGCTTATTCACAGCTAAACGGTAATGTTGAATTACTCTGCCGTCTTTTAACTAAATTCATCAATGAATACGATGACGCGCATAACACCGTGCGTTCACATCTTGATGCTCAAGCACTAGAGCCTGCCACGTTGCTGGTACACACCATCAAAGGGGTCGCTGGAAATTTAGGCATGTTAGCCCTGTTCGAACAAGCTAAGACACTTGAACCTGCGTGTAAATCAGGGACTGCGGATGCTGAACAAATTCAATCCTTTGCCCAGGTGTTAACGGCGACAGTAAATGAGCTTAAACTTTACATAGACGCCCAACAGGCGACTCAAAATGAAGCGTCCGCAGAAGCTCAACCTGAAGCACCTACGGAGTCTTTAACCCATCTACTAGAAAATAATCGCTTCGTCTCTCCACAAAAATTGACTCATTACCTGGCGAATATTGAATTAAATAACGCAATGAAAGCGCAATTAACGAAGGCGATTCAACAGTTAGATTATCAATCCGCATTAGCCATTCTGCGCTCGATTGATGCATAACAGGTAAACCGATAATGCAAATACTGTATGACCATTCGGATTTTTTCATCATCGCTAAACCTCAAGGTATTACGATGCATGAAACGTCAAACGAACGGCCAGCAGTTTTGCCATTGTTAAAAGCCGCTTTGGCATCACGTTCATATCCTATTGAACAATACGAGCATTTGCATTTAGTGCATCGTTTGGACGATGACACCTCAGGATGCTTGATTGTTGCCAAACATGCGGTGGCCGCTGAACGCTTTCGCGACCTGTTTAGCCAACAACGGATCCAAAAATATTATATTGCATTGAGTGAATCAAAAGGCAAACGCAAAGCGGGCTGGGTAAAAGGTGATATGGTCAATAAGCGTCGAGGCCAATGGGCCTTGACCCATACCTATGAACGTCCCGCGATTTCGTATTTTTTTCGACAAGGATTAGGCAATGGCTTATATCTGTTTTGGGTAAAACCGTTCAGCGGAAAAACTCACCAGGTCCGGGTCGCATTAAAAAGTAATGGTAGTGGGATCTTAGGCGATACTCAGTACGGCTCACCTCCGGCACAACGCATGTATCTGCATGCCTTTGCAATCGACTTTATGTATGACGATGAGCACATTCACACTCATTGTCCGATAAACCATATCGCCCCTCTCGAGCACGACTCTGATTCTTGGTTTCATGATCCCCATATTATTCAATCCATCACCCCTGATGCTTTACACGCATTAAACTGGCCATCCTTGTCATGAACCTAACCCAGACAACCGATGTTCATATCATTGGCCAGGGCAGTATCGGTGCACTCATTTCAGTCAATGCTCAGCATCAAGGCTATCATGTCCAGCATTATGTCAAAGCGCGTACCTACACAGAAAGCGCTGGCACAAAAAGCGCTAGCACAGGCAACGCAAATCAACCGACGCCGGTGACTGTACAATACCTT
The DNA here is from genome assembly GCA_949498985.1 of Glaciecola sp. HTCC2999. Taxonomy (GTDB): domain Bacteria; phylum Pseudomonadota; class Gammaproteobacteria; order Enterobacterales; family Alteromonadaceae; genus Opacimonas. Next base: position 2,448 of record CATECQ010000049.1, on the reverse strand, counting down.
GATCAGCAAACTTATTCTCTGCCACCGGGTATTGTACTTAACGACCACTCCAGACTGACTGGTGTGATTATTATCCCGGTAAAAGCGTATCAAGTTGCACAGGTACTTGCTGAACTAAAAGGGCGTGTAGCGCCTGAGGCAACTATCGTGCTATTGCACAATGGGATGGGCAGTATTGAACTTGCGAACACCTTGTTTGAGGATCATGTGATCATCGCAGCCACCACGACATTAGCCGGGTTTAAGCGTGATAAGGTCGTCACTCATACCGCATGGGGGGAAACCCAACTAGGGATCGTCAGTCATCATACACTTTGCCCTCATCAAGCAATTATTGATGATGTGCTTCCTGGTGTGACATGGCATGATGATATTTACCCTGCACTCTATACTAAACTCGCCATCAACTGCGTCATTAATCCACTCACTGCGATCCTGAATGTGCCTAACGGTGACTTATCAGCATCCCACTTACATGATGATATGCATGCAATCATTCATGAGGTCGTCGAAGCAGCGCGCATGGTACATGTCGAATTAACCCCATCGGATTTGTTTGCGACCGTGTTAAAAGTGATCCATGACACACGGGATAACTTTTCTTCTATGCAGCAAGATATCGCGCATGGCCGAAAAACGGAAATTGAACATATTAATGGCTATATTGTGAATGTTGGGCGTAGGTTTGAGCTGGAGATGACACGTAATGAAACGCTACTGGAGCAAGTCCTCGCTATGGAGGAGCCGGCCAACCTGACAGTTGACCAGCTTTAATTAAACACCGTGTTTAACTTTGGTTTTTAATGCGTGCGTCTTGTTATTATGCATCAGGTGCGTCTGGCGTATCCGTTGGCACAGGCTTCATATGCGGGAACAAAATCACATCTTTGATGGTAGAGCTATCAGAGAATAACATCACCAAACGGTCAATCCCAATCCCCTCGCCTGCGGTCGGTGGCATACCATACTCAAGCGCAGTGATATAGTCTTCATCAAAATGCATCGCTTCATCATCACCGGCATCTTTTTCTTCAACTTGCTTTTTAAAACGCGCCGCTTGGTCTTCTGAGTCATTTAATTCTGAGAAACCATTGGCAAGTTCACGACCACCCACAAAGAATTCAAACCGATCGGTAATAAAATGATTATCATCGTTACGACGCGCTAACGGTGACACTTCCCATGGGTACTGGGTAATAAAAGTAGGTTGATCCAATTGCTCTTCAGCCGTCGCTTCGAAAATCTCGCATAAATATTTACCCGCACCCCAAATACCATCTACTTCAGGCTCTTTGATATGCAGTTGCTTAGCCATGGCTTTGAGTTCATCTAAATGAGCTTCGGGATCATTAATGGCTGCCGCATTGGCTTCTGGCCAATATTTTAAAATCGCATCCCCCATTGATAGGCGCTGGAACGGTTGTCCAAAATCATATTCTTTTGTTTCAATGACATCACCATCGGTATTTTTGATCGTGTTTTTGACGATCGTCGTGCCTAAGACATTTTGCGCAAGATGCTTGAGCATGTCTTCAGTCAAATCCATCAAGTCATTATAATCAGCATAGGCTTGGTAGAATTCAATCATGGTAAATTCTGGATTATGACGTGTCGATAAGCCTTCATTTCGGAAATTACGGTTAATTTCAAATACCCGTTCAAACCCGCCAACCACCAGACGCTTGAGGTATAATTCTGGCGCAATGCGCAAATACATATCAATGTCTAATGCGTTATGATGCGTCACGAAGGGTTTCGCTGTGGCACCACCAGGTATGACTTGGAGCATCGGTGTTTCGACTTCCATGAAGTCACGTTCCGTTAAAAAGGCACGGATCCCGTTGACGATTTTGCTGCGTAATAAGAACGTAGCACGGGTCTCTGGCGATGTAATCAAATCCACATAACGCTGACGGTATTTTGTTTCTTGGTCCGCCAAACCGTGGAATTTTTCAGGTAACGGGCGTAATGACTTAGTCAGTAATTCATACTCATCCATGTTGACGTATAAATCGCCTTTACCTGATTTATGCACCACCCCTTTCACACCGATAATATCACCGATGTCTAAGCTACCAAAACGAGCTTTGATGTCTTTTTGAGTGTCTTTTGACGCATACGCTTGGATTTGGCCGCTCATATCTTGGAGCAGTAAAAAAGGACCTCGCTTTGCCATAATACGACCAGCAATACTGGCTGTATTGGCCTGTTCTTCTAAGCTGGGTTTATCAAACTCACCTAACTTGGCTTGAAGATCATCCGCATAGTCTTCACGACGAAAACTATTCGGGAAACCATTGGACTTACATTGTGCTCTGATCGCATCAAGTTTAGCACGGCGCTCGGCGACAAGTTTGTTGTCATCTGCATGTTGGTCGGTCATGAGTGTGATTACATCCTACTTCAAAGGTTATAAGCCAGATTTTAAACTAGCTTCAATAAATTTAT
>CATECQ010000048.1 GCA_949498985.1 Glaciecola sp. HTCC2999 | reverse complement strand
CGTTGAAATATTTTGGGTAAATCACTGATGTTTGGCCGGCTACTATTTTGTTGGAAGTTTCCTGGAACAATTTTTCCATCTTCTTCTATTCTTCCGATGTCAAAAGTGAAAACATAGGCTCCTTCTACCCCCATACGTAAATCAGATAGCATAATACGATCATTTTCTTGGCGGACTGAATAAGCGCCTTTGGTAAACCAGATTAACCGCTGCACTTCCCACTCGTTTTGTATACTAGCCAGTAAACTAGGTTCGGTTGGGTAACGAGTGATACTGACATCTTTAACGCTATCAAAAACAGAAGTAAAGACTTCATAATAATGATCATCTTGCATGACAACAGTTCGCCACAAAAAGGTAGTTAACGGTGCCGACGTACTGATCACCACATCCGATGTAATATTTGACTGAGCAAATGCCTTATTATTTAATCGCTCTATATGCCATTTTGCCGCCACCCCCCAAACTAAATATACCGTACTGACAATTAGCGTCGCTGTACAAGTTTTGAGTAAAGTGGACGGTCTCACACCTGGAATAAAGAACATCACTAGCAACACCAATAAAGGCAAGGTATATAATGGATCGATAATAAATAGTGTCGCCATTGCAAAGGGATACTCAGTAATAGGCCATAAAAATTGCGTCCCATACACAGTAAAACCATCAATCAACGCATGTGTTACCAATACCAAAAAGACCATCAATGTGCATCTCCCAAAACATGGTTTCTCTGGAGTCCGTATGATGCTATCTGAGACAACTTTAGCTGGATACGTTTTCTCAATGAATAATAGCCACCATGCAAACAATGGTGCAACCACAGCATGAACTATAAATGAGTGACTAAAACCGCGATGGTAAGTGAAATTATGGACATCTCCCCCATAATTAATAAACACGTCCAAATCTGGAATTGTGCCCAAAATGGCGCCATACAAAGCTGCACGCTTCCCCATTTGCTTGCCCATCACCGCATAACCTACTGCGCTGCCCAATGCAATTTGTGTCAATGAATCCAAGAAAACGCCTTTATGATCATGATATGTACTTTATTAAATGAATATTATACTTTGTAATATACCGTTCAGGTCATTATGGAATTAAGATTAACAGATTCAAGGCTATTCAAGATAAATTAATGCGGTATGATGACATCATGTTTATCAACTGAATATTTTGACTATGCACAGCTCTGCGCCTCAGCAATACAACAGATTAATTCACCCTATCCTTATTGCAGGCTGCCTGATTATCATGCTGAGTTTTGCCATTCGTGCCTCATTTGGTTTATTTCAAATTCCCATTGCAACTGAATTTAACTGGTTACGCAGCGAGTTTTCACTCGCGATTGCTATTCAAAATTTGTTTTGGGGCATTGGTCAGCCGATTTTTGGAGCATTTGCGGAAAAATACGGTGATCGTAAAGCGATAGTCATTGGTATAGGCTGTTATGCATTAGGATTATGTTTATCTGCTTTTGCCATTACGCCTGGCCACCATCAATTATTAGAAATGTTAGTCGGCTTTGGCATCGCAGGTACCGGGTTTGGCTTAATTTTAGCGATAGTAGGACGGGCAACTTCGGATCAACACCGCTCAATGGCTCTGGGTATTACGACAGCAGCCGGGTCTGTTGGACAAATCATCGGTCCACCTTTTGCGCAAGGTTTATTGCAACATTTTGTATGGCAGGATGTTTTTATTGTATTCGCTGGGATCATTTGCTTATCGTTTATCGCGGTTAGTTTTTTAAAAGTTCCGGTGCCACCCAAAGTTCATAGTGAAAATAACAATACAGTAGAAGAATCCTTATCTGTAGTGGTCAAAAAAAGCGTGAAGGATCCTACTTTTATTTTCTTATTCATCGGATTTTTTTCATGTGGATATCAACTAGCTTTTATTACTGCGCATTTTCCCGCACTGATCACTGAAATGTGCTCAGCCATTAATCCAGCAAGCTTGATCCAGAGCTTGGGTGTGACCACCACATCTGGACTGGGGGCAATGGCCATTGCGTTAATTGGCTTTGCCAATGTTGGTGGAACAATATACGCAGGGTGGCTAGGTAACCGCTATTCCCGCAAATATTTACTCGCCGGAATTTATACATTACGTACGCTGATTTCAATACTGTTTATCATGAATCCGATCACCCCAGAGTCGGTAGTCTTATTCTCTATTATCATGGGAGCTTTATGGCTCGCTACCGTGCCATTGACCGCCGGCTTAATTGGGCATATTTATGGACTCAAATATATGGGGACTCTTTACGGATTAGTATTTTTTTCACATCAACTCGGTGGATTTTTAGGAGTTTGGTTAGGCGGCAGTTTGTATGATTATTACGGTGATTACATGATGGTATGGTGGATTGGAATCGGCGTAGGTGCATTCTCAGCACTCATACATTTACCTGTTGATGAAAGACCAAAAAAACAAAGCACTCTTTATCCTGCTTGAATCTTGCCAATTATAAATATTTAGTACTAGTAAGGTCGATACCCAGCCAAACTAATGGAGGGATTTAGCGACTAACTCGTCTCTAGAACGATAGATAACGCTGCGGCCTCAGCAACGCGAATACCATCTATTCCTGCGGACCAGATACCACCAGCATATCCAGCTCCTTCACCGGCTGG
>CATECQ010000047.1 GCA_949498985.1 Glaciecola sp. HTCC2999 | reverse complement strand
ACGATTTCAGCCGTAGATTGATCGATCAACTTGTGATCAAACGCTTTTAAACGAATACGAATTCTTTGATTTGGCATCGATTAAGCTCCAATCGAAAGAACAAAAAAAATCACCTTCTCTGACCATTCTTATTTGGTAGAAAAGATGTGCGTAAACCGATGACCCCATATCGGGATCCTGTTCATAGTATTAGTATTGCGCCTTAGCCTAAGCTAATTTACTGCCGAATATACCAAAATAATATACCTGTTATATCGACTACTAATGACACTGCCTCAAGGACAATGGCCGCGAATTATACACTTTGGAGTACAGATTGCAAGTTTAAGTTAGGCTTTTTCTTAATATACCACTATCTTTTATTTATTGACGCGTTTATCTTTTTTTATTACAGGTGCCTATTATATTTCCCACAATACCTAACCATGCCTCGCCTATGGCAACCGCTGCTTTAGCGCAAGTACAATCTGTATTAGATCATTACAGTAGCTTGGCTGATGCCTTTATTGCATTAGAAGCTGTTCTCTTAGTTGTATTCAATGTTGAACGAATTAATTTGTTTCAGCGGCGTAAATACCAACAAGATCTTATATCACCTTTTACCACTAAACCCTTTTTTCAGCGCACTACTTTGCCTATCTCACCACAGTCCATCGTGGGTTATGTCGCATTGTCACAACAAGCTCTTATCATTCCCGATCCCTTTGATACTCAAGCATTACATGCAATCCATCCGAGCCTGCAGCTTACCGGGCAATTAAATGAGAAATTTGATGGGCAATCTCCCCATACTACATCCAATATATTATGTATTCCTATTATGCATGCTGGTGTGTTACTAGGGGTTGTGCAACTGGTTAATAAAGCAAATGCGTTTGGTGATGATGACCTTACTCTAGGGACGAATATTGCCCAAATGTTGGCTCAACGGTTTACTTATGAACTCGGTGGTACTCAGCGCCCCTTGGATACCTTGGTCCATCGTAAATGTATTACGAACGATGCACTCGATGCACTCCTCATGGAACCCGGCCTCAACGATAACCCTAAATTATTACTACAAAAATTGATCAGTGAACATCGTATTGAGCCAAACTTGATTGGTCAATCCCTCTCTATACATTATCAAGTGCCTTACATTAGTTATGATCCAGAGCGTTATCATGTTTATGCTAATGCCAATCGTTTAAACGAGTCATATTTAAAGCATCATTTAATCGCAATTATTGCCAATAATAATGACAAACCAATTATCTTAATGGCGCAACCCAATAATGCCTCCATAATTTTAGAAATAGAGCGTGCACTGAATATTGCGTCTTATGATATTGCTGTTGGGCTAGCGACTGATATTCTTCAATTTTTAGGCGAATCCGATAGCCACTCTTGTCCTGCTGAAATGGATGAGATCTTAGATGAAATCAGTATGAGTGCTGATGATTTGGATGACCCAATAGAAGAACTCTCGGATGAGGCCCCTGCCGTTGTGCGATTGGTTTCTCGGATTTTACATGATGCTACACGTCTTACTGCATCCGATATTCATATTGATCCACAAAAGTCAGCGCCAACTCGTGTACGAATGCGTGTCGATGGCATTTGCCGTGATTTGAACCAAATTCCAGCTTCACATCATAATGCGGTGATTGCGCGCATCAAAATCATGGCCAATGTCAACATTGCTGAAAAACGTATTCCCCAGGATGGCAAACTTACCTTTAAGCACTCTGATCAACTTATAGAAGTTCGTGTCGCTACACTCCCAACGATTGCAGGGGAAGGATTAGTCATGCGCATTTTGGCGTCTAGTGGTGCTATGCCGATAGACCAATTGAATCTGTCGACTGAGAATATGTTGATGCTGCAGGGTATGGCCCGTAAACCTCATGGTATTATGTTAGTTGTTGGCCCTACCGGTTCAGGTAAAACGACAACTCTGCATGCAATCTTAGGTCATTTAAATACGCCTGATAAAAAGATTTGGACAATAGAAGATCCTGTTGAAATCACTCAACCTGGTTTACAGCAAGTGCAAGTTAACCCTAAAATTGGTTTCACTTTTGCCAATGCTCTTCGTGCCTTCTTACGAGCCGATCCAGATATTATTCTAATTGGTGAAATGCGCGATAAAGAAACAGCTCATGCCGCAGTGAATGCATCATTAACTGGTCATTTAGTCTTATCGACATTACACACTAACTCTGCACCAGAAACCATTACTCGACTACTAGATCTAGGTCTTGATTCAATCAATTTTTCTGATGCTTGTGTCGGCATACTCGCTCAACGACTGATTAGGTCACTTTGTCCCAAGTGTAAAGCGCCTTACCAAGCAACTCCCGAAGAACGTGCTTTTATTCATCGCCAATACGGTGCCGACATGATTGCTGAACTGAATCTTAAAACGGATATTACGCTTTACAAAGCCGTCGGGTGTCAACAATGTGATGATATTGGTTATATCGGTCGAACCGGTGTGCATGAACTGTTAACCATGACCCCCACATTGCGCAGTCTCATTTATCACTCAGCAAATGTATCTGAACTTACTAAACAAGCAATGTGTGATGGTATGCGAACTCTATTACAGGATGGCATCAAAAAGATGCTATACGGAATAACTGATATCAAGCAAATTCAGATTTTAGGGGGTGTTAAATAGTATGATTACGATTGTGACTCAATATAACCATTTACTTTTGCGCAACAAACTCGTTGATATTAAGCTCAGTGAAACTGTCAAAATATTTATCAACTTTGTTTTGAGGGTATCCCTGGGCATCAAAGCCAAAAGACCATGCTCGCATGTTCGCCCGATTAGCCGCTTGAATATCATAAATATAATCTCCTACATAAACAATATCACTCGGTTCCATTCGCCATTCCTTCGCAATAAGTTGTAGTGCTGTTGGATCCGGTTTACTGGGGGCATCTTCGCGCGTTAACACCAACTTAATTGGAATATGGTTGTTATTTATTTTGACCGATGTTGCTGAACGGCAATTACGAGTGACAATAGCCATGGGTATGCTGTGTGCATGCAGTTGCTCTAAAAAACATTGCGCACCACAGATCCATGTAGCATTTAACGCATCTTTCAATTCCATCTCAACAACATACATTTCTGCCGCCTTGCGTCGATGGTCATCTTGTATTTGACTTATATATTCAAGAACATCTTCGTCTAATGGACAACCAATATTCTCCTTTATCTCAGTGAAATTAAGTTCACTGGTAACTAATGTTCCGTCTAAATCAAAAATAAACCCTTTTATTGGATCTTTGTACATCGCTTTATATATCCAGTGGTTGTTCTATCTAAAGATATAATAGATATTAGCATTGATGCGTCATGTGTGACGGACAAGATTGTTGATTAATGTCCATCTATTAATGCCCATCTAAGATTTCTATTCTACACCTTGTTACTACTGACACATTATTTTAGGAATATCAGACCAGCGTGTCGTGAACTGAGGTGATAAATACGCACGTCGCATGCGCCATTTTGGCATGATGCCTTTAGCGGCCAGACCCAAGGTATGATGACCATATTTTTGATTAATATGATCCATGCATGCCATCAAGTCCGGTTTATCTTGGCTCTGTTCAAATAAATCGGTTTGTACAAATTCATTTTGAACCAACTCAATAGCACCTGCACCTGATTTATGAAATATAACCCCCAGTTGATATATTTGCTGTGCTGCATGAGTTGCAGCTAATACCAATTGAGTTGTATCTGCTGTCGCTACAGCAAACCGATGCACATGCGTTTTATGATAGTAATTTTCTGGTTGAAACGGATTAGAACGAGCAAAGAACTGCATTGCTTTGATAGCACTGCCTTGACGCCTAGCTTTAGCGCCAACGTGCTCAGCGTGCAAACACAATGACTGACGTAAGCTCATGTAATCTGTGACTTTTTCACCAAATGCGCGCGTAGAAAAAATTTGCTGTTTAGCGGCACGAGTGTCATCCCATGCTAAACAGGTTTCTCCATTTAACTCTCGAACTGTTCGCTCGATTTCAACTGAAAACTGTTTGCGCATCGCTTTAGGAGAGCTATTCGCTAATTGCCATGCAGTATCAATACCCATCATACTTAAACGCTGTGCAATACGCTTTCCGATACCCCAAACGTCTTGTGTAGCCATTTGCGATAATACCTGTTCGCGCACCACGGGAGTGTCAATGACAGCAATACCCCGCGTAAACCCTGATAAACGCTTACCCGCATGACTCGCAGCTTTCGCCAATGTCGGCGTAACCCCCATTCCTACACCTACGGGCAAACGGACTTCACGCCATATCGTTCGACGAATATCTTGTCCATAAGGCTCCCATCCTTGTTGCGGCATGAAATTATCAAAACGCAAAAAACACTCATCAATCGAATACACGTGTTGTTCGGGGGCAAAGCGAGCAGCAACCTCCATCATTTTACTTGATAAATCATCATACAATTCATAATTAGAAGACCGAATCACACATCCAAACTTAGCTAACTTGTCTTTGACTTGATGGTAAGGCCCAAATTTTTTGACACCAGTCTGTTTTGCACGATCACACATGGCACAAATACAACCATCATTATTTGTCAGTACCACTACCGGCTTACGACGAATACTGGGATCAAACACTTTTTCAGCTGACGCATAAAAGCTATTCGCATCGACTAGGGCAAACATTTATTCACCATTTTAGAATGTCGGTGCATACGTACTGAACGTACAACAATCCCCTCTTCATCAAATATATCACCGGGTCCAAGTACATAAGGTGTATGATCATCCGCCGCAGATAATAATACTAAGGCTTTACGATCAAAAAGTTTACACACAAATACGCCGTTCAAGTTCGCTACCACAATATCTAATGAAGAACGGTGTGCAGCCCGATCGACAAGTAACAAATCCCCATCAAAAATCCCATAACCGACCATCGAGTCACCTTTCGCTAATCCAATAAAAGTAGCGGTTGGGTGTTCGATTAATAACTCATCTAAATCTAACCCTAGCTGCTTATATTCAGCAGCTGGTGATTCAAACCCCGCAATGCCTGCCTGAGCTGCGAGCGGTATCACTTGTAACATGACTTATACCTCACAATAAAACTCATCATAAAAAAAACTGTATATATATACAGTATAGATCGTCATTGCAAAAGTAAACATTTACTGTTAATTTATACAGTGTTGCGTATACTTAATCACACGCAACCCACTCGACTAAACATTGGAGCGCAACCGTGGCCGTAATTACACAATATGTAGTACAACATAAAGGGGTAGATAAACTGGTGACTACCGACAAAAAAGAAGCTGATAAATATGATAAAATGCTCAGTATTGCAGATAATCTAGCGCAATATATCAGTGCCAAGGGTATCGAAATAGACGAAGCTTTATGTGAAGAATTATCTATCGTACTGTCTAAAAATAAAGATGGCGTTGCGAAGCTGTTTCGTGGTGTCGATGCGGATGAAGTTCTCGAATCTGAAAGCGCGGATGTGGTCTCTATTAACGAAGCATAGACAGCACAGTGTATGGTTAATGTAATCCAATAATCGACACAAACTGTACTACGACTATTGAGATAGCTTCTATAATTAATTCGGATAAATGTAACGGATTATAGGAGTCATCATGAGCATATTAGCCACCGCCCCCATTATTGGTGGATTGATTAACCAAATTTCAAGCAGTATTGACGATCTCGTCACCAGTGACGAAGAACGCGGTCATATCGATATTGAGAAAAAGCAAATCGAGCTAAAACGCTTAACCGCTGAACTAAAAGAACAGCACATGCAGTTGCAAATCAATATGGCGCAAGCAAAACACCCCAGTATATTCGTTGCAGGGGCAAGGCCTGCTATCATATGGATTGGCGCATTAGGGTTAGCTTATGAAGCATTATTACGTCCTATCGGAAGCTGGATGATTATGCTAAACCTCGACATGGACGCCATTCTGGGCGACGCCGCTTTTCAAAACGCCACCAACGAACAAATTGAAACGGTGAGCCATTTTTATATGTTACCCAGCATGAATACCGAGCTGTTTATGCCTATTATTTTAGGGATATTAGGTATTGGTGGTTATCGAACCTGGGAAAAGCTCAAAGGCAAGGCACGAGATAATTTACAACCGCAAGCATCTGAAATCCCTGCTCACCAGATTAATAGATGACGCATGATTCTAAGATGGGTTAATATTAAGCAAAATATCAATTCAGGAATATTATTATGCGTTATTTACACACCATGGTCAGAGTTAAAGACTTAGATGCATCATTGCACTTTTATTGTGACCTATTGGGCCTTGTGAATGTTCATAGAATGGATAGTGAAAAGGGCCGTTTCTCCCTCATTTTCTTAGCGGCTCCTGAAGATGTAGAACGCGCGAAAGAAGATAAAGCTCCTCTCGTAGAACTCACTTATAACTGGGATCCGGAAGAATACACAGGTGGACGTAATTTTGGTCATCTGGCTTATCGCGTTAACAATATTTACGAGACATGTCAGCGTTTACAAGATGGTGGCGTTATCATTAACCGCCCTCCTCGTGACGGACATATGGCATTTGTGCGTTCACCCGACGGGATCTCCATCGAGTTGCTCCAGGAAGGCGAACATCTAGCTCCACAAGAACCCTGGGCAAGTATGGAAAATACTGGCGAGTGGTAAATCCACATGACACCTGCTATTAACGCAGTTAAGAAAGCTAAGGTTGCCTTTACTACCTTAAATTATGAGCACGATGTTAATGCGCAGTCTTTCGGATTAGAAGCTGCGCAAAAACTTCAACTCGATCCTAGATCAGTATTTAAAACACTGGTCACTCAATGCGACACATCATTAGTTGTTGCTATCATACCAGTCAAAGAGAGCCTTTCATTTAAGAAATTAGCTAAACTCGTCAATGCTAAAAAAGCAAAAATGGCTGATCCCCATATAGTCACCAACAAGACTGGTTATATTATGGGAGGTGTGAGTCCTTTCGGTCAAAAGACCAAACTCACCACTATTATTGCTAGTAGTGCACTTGAGCTCAACACGATGTATGTCAGTGCAGGTAAAAGAGGACTAGAAATTGGCATATCTCCAAAAAGCCTTAACCAACTCTTAGATGCGCAGTTTGCGGACATTTGTACCTAGCCTTTATTCTTGATTAGAAATCCGTTAACGTGATTATCGTGTATAAACGAGGATACCAACTATCAAAAATTATTCTATACTAATAGAAGACTTCAATCATTTATGCGCCAAAACTATGGATAACACAAATAATATGAAAAAACTAACGATACCATTGCTATTCATCGCTTATACTCTATCAGGGACCTGTAATGCTGAAACGATAGCAGATCATCAGACTGTTTGGTCGCCTCTCAAAAACGCCAAAAATAGTGAATCTGAGATCTATTCAACCCAATTTAAATTAGCCGAACCTGAACTCCAAGAGACACTTTTCAAAACAAATTATCGCAGTATCACCGTCCCTTCCCCAAATGGCGAAATGCATACTTTTGAACTCAAAGATGCGCAGATCATGCCACAGCCTTTAGCGGTAAAATTCCCAAATATCAAAGCGTTCTCAGGGGTTAGCATCACCAATCCTGCGCTAAGCGGACGTTTTACTTTAACTCCATCCGGTATGAGCGCAATGTTTGAAGCCGAAGTTAACCAACAACTCAGACGCGTATTTATCGATCCTATTCGCGATACTGACAACCTCTATCGTAGTTATACCATGACTGCTATCACCCAAAGCCAAGTACCATTGGGATATAAGAAACATACACCTAAAATATTTAATGTTAATCGAGACATTGGTGAAAAGACGCTTAAAGCCCAAAAAACATCGGCTCCTAATTCGCCTCAAGAACAAATTACCTACCGCCTAGCCATCACTGCCGCTGGGGAATATACAGAATATCATGGAGGGAGTATCGGCAGTGCAATGGCGGAAATTGTTATTATGGTCAATCGTCTTAACGAGTTATTTGCCTCCGAGTTGGGAATACAATTTCAGTTAGTCGAAAATAACGACCTGCTCATCTTTACTGATCCCGCAACCGACCCTTTCAATAATGATTCTGACGATGGTGATATTAACCAAGTTGAAACGGATAATCGTATTGGCAATGTTAATTATGATATTGGTCATATCGTGAATACGAACGGTGGCGGACTCGCCGTTCTCGGTTCAATTTGCTGGGATGGATATAAAGCTAACGGGATTACGGGCAGTAATCAACCTACTAATGATGCATTTTGGATTGATTTTGTTGCGCATGAAATAGGTCATCAATTTGGTGCTAATCATACATTCAACGGTGTTTCTGGTAATTGTGCCAATGGCAATCGAGCATCTAGTGCAGCCTATGAAGTAGGTGCCGGTACGACCATTATGTCTTACGCAGGTATATGTTCCGGTCAGAATGTTACCCTTCAAGTGGATGATTATTTCCATGTTCATTCATTAAACGAGATGGCAGCAACGATAGAAGATAATCAAAATTTTGCACCTAATTGTGGCGTACGAACAGCTATGGGAAACACTCAACCGGTTGCAAATGCTGGAGAAGATAAGATTATTCCGGCAGCTACACCTTTTGTGCTTACCGGAACCGGCAGCGATCAGGACACAGGTGATACGTTGAGTTATTCTTGGGAGCAATATGATTTAGGTCCAGCCAGTGAATCTCAGTTAGATGACGAAACTGATGAAGGCAGTGGTCCTTTGTTCCGTTCATTGGCACCTTCAAGCGCTCCATCACGTTTTTTTCCTCGTAAAATCAATGCACTACAACGCACCACGACTTACGGCGAAGCAATGCCAACGACTAATCGTACGTTGAACTTTCAATTTACTGTTCGTGATAATCAAGGTGGCAGTGCCTCAGATATGATGCAAGTCTCGGTGATTGACACTGGAACTGCGTTTCAGGTCACAGCCCCAACACGAAATGATGTCATTACAGATAATCCACTTACCGTGACATGGGATGTGGCAGGCACCGACGAAGCCCCAATTAATTGTACCAATGTGAATATTGAATTATCTAATAACACCGGTGGTTCATATGACTTTATATTGGCATCAGGAGTAGCAAACAATGGCAGTGCAAGCGTTAACCTTCCTCAAACTGATGGAGAACAACGCTTTCAAAATATCCGAGTAATGTGTGCAAATAATGTATTTTACAGTACATCTTTAGGCGTATTTTCATATAACATTGATGGAACAAACCCAATTAGTATCACGGGGCAAAATCCATTATCCACACCAGAAGATACCTCGTTAACATTAACCATTACAGATTTTACATTCAGCGAAACACCTTCACAAATTACGGTCTTACCCGGCACTAATTACACAGTGACAGGTAACACCATTACACCGAATGCTCACTTCAATGGCGCATTAAATGTCAGTATGACAGCAACTGTCAATGATGTAAGTAGTGCCATTTTTAATGCCTCTGTAAACGTCGTTTCTGTGAACGATACGCCTATTGCAAATGATGATAGCGCTACCGTGGAGCAAGATTCAAACACTAATAATATTGACGTGATCAGTAATGACACCGATATTGATATTAATGATGTGATTTTTGTTACGACAGCGACGACTAACGGCTCAGGGACAGTAACACTGGTCAATGATATTGTCATTTATAGTCCAGCTGCCGGTTTTAGTGGTATTGAAACGATCACTTATACCATTAGTGATGGTACAGATACTGCCACCGGGACACTCACCATCACGGTAACCGCCACCGAGGTAACCACGCCCATTCCGCCAGATAATTCAGGAGGTGGATCTGGAGGTAGTATAAGCTGGCTTGCTTTGTTGACACTGATATTAATGGCAACTCATCGTCGTCGAATTTGGACATCGTTATTTAATTATTCCCTAAGGAACTCATCACTATGAAACTGTATGGATCATTTACTTCACCCTATGTACGTCGTTTACGCATATTATTGGGCGATCATGATTATGAATTTATCGACGCACCGACGGCAACACCTGAAGGGCGAGCCATCCTAAGCCAGGTCAATCCGACCATGAAAATTCCCATGTTTGAAGATGACGGTCAAGTACTATGTGATTCAGGGCTCATTGCTCAGTACCTGCATGAAAAACTCGCTATTCCCGCATTGAGTTACCATGATATGAATATACTCAAAATCATTGATGCGATTGTTGATTCTTATATTCAACTATTCTTATTAGGTCGCTCGGGTTTTGATACCAGCGAACCTAAAATATATTTCAACCTGCAAAAAGAACGTATTGAGCGTTCTTTTACCTTTATTGAAGAAGCCGTTAAAACAGGCACTATTACATCTTCAAATTGGAATTATATGACTATTAGCTTAGCAACATCCATTGAATGGCTTATGGTTAGACAGTTACATGACTTTTCTGATTTACCTGCGATAAGTACATTTTACGATGCAACTAAACAACGAGATGACATGGTGAGCACTCAAATTCCAGGATGATGCTATCCATTAAAAAGGGAGCCGAGGCTCCCTTTTTCGTGTCAATTAACTTAACACCTAGAATTCACCACGTATTCCAATCACAAAATTACGACCGGGTAATGGGGTAATATCTTTTAAGAATGACTGATGCACGTATGCTAGCTCATCGGTTAAGTTATCAATCTTACCATATACAGTATAATCTAAATTACCTTGTGACAAATACCAGTTCGCACTGACATCCACCATCGTGAATGCATCAGTTGGTGTTTCTAGAGAGGTAATTTTGTCTTGTTTAAATGTATGCTTCAATGACACTATCGTATCCCAACTGTCACCCGAGTAGCTAATTTGCGTACTCATACGTTTAGGTGGAATACGTGCTAAATCAGCTCCATTTTGTAACTTCCCTCGAATATAATCAGCTTGTGCTTGAACTTGCAAATTCGCATTCAAACTGTAATTAACTTGCGCTTCAAATCCATACAGTTCGACATCTTGTGGGCTAAACAAGAAAACTGGAGAACCTTCTTCAACATGTTCTTCATCAATTTCTTCATGTTCATCATGTACATCTTCAGTACTATGCGCATGCTCCACATCAATCGTAAAACCTAAGTCATTTTCATAGTAGTAATTATCAACTTTGTTATAAAATAGGTTTAATACAAAGCCTAAATCACCTGAAAATTTTCTTAAAGTCACATCCAAATTGTTCGATGTTTCCAATTCTGAAAAGTCTTCAATTAATGCTAATTCAGTCTCATCGTTATGCTCATGCAATTCGTACATCGCACCAAGCTCATAATTACCAGTCCCTATATGCAAGCCATTCGCTAATAATTCAGCTGCACTGGGCGCACGTTGTGAGCGAGAAGCCGACAGTCCTAAATTATAGCCATCGGTAAATTCCCAAACTGCGCCTAAGGACACACTCACTGGAGTAAAGTGTCGCTCAATATTGTAAACAACTAAATGGTCTGCATGTTCATCATGTTCGTCTTCAAAATGCTCATCATCATGATGTGCTTCTTCAGTGTGCTCATCATGATGCCCTTCAGCAAAAATCTCGGGGTCAAACTCAACATCATCCGCCGTAATCGATACATTTTCGACGCGAGCACCTAATTGAAATAATACCTCACCTACATGTTTTTCTTCCATTAACGCCAAACCTAGCATTTCTGTCTTAGATACTGGCGTATATGCCTCTTCACCTATGGCTTCAAAATCGGTATGTTTAGCATGCAGGCTGATGCCACCTTTCCAACCTTGAATTGGTTGATGCAAGAAGGTCATCTTCGCTTCGATAGTTTCATTATTAAAACGCGTACCGACTTCACCCTCTTCAATTTCAGCATGCGTGTAATCGGTATAGGCTAACTTAGTGGATACTTTGCTAAATAATTGATTCTCAAAATATAAGTCACTGAGTAACTGAACACGATCTTGTTGGAGATCACTATACACACTATGAGATTCCTCATTATGTTCGTCACCGTGTTCATCATTTTCGTCACCGTGTTCGTCATGTTCCTCGTGTTCTTCACCATGTTCATGGCCAGGTAAACCATTTTGACGGTCTGTACTTTCATAAGATAGGCCCACAAATCCATTTTCAAGCAAATAACTTGCGCCTAATGTGAAGCCCGTGGATTCCAATTGGGTATTTTCAATGATCACATCGGCTTCATATTCATCAGCATCACGCCATACACCGTCAGCGTATAGCACTACATTGTCATTGATAGCAAACTGACCGGCACCTGATAAGTGTTTGCCAGAGTTAATCGAGCTGGTTGAAGCAACAAAACGTCCTTGAGTTTCAGCCGAAGTCGGAATTCGTTGATCAACCACATTAACCACACCACCAATAGCACCACTACCATAAAATAATGTAGCGGGCCCTCGTAGAACTTCGATTTGTTGCGCGGTTGCCGTCTCGGTAGCAACAATATGATCGGCGCCTACACGAGATGCATCAGACACATCGAGACCATTTTGTGTCACTAACACTCGAGGTCCATCTAAACCTCGAATGACAGGACTACTAGCGACACCACCAAAATAAGATGAATGTACTCCTACTTGTGAATTAAGAGTTTCCCCTAAAGTAGAAGTTTGTGCCGCACGCAAAGCATCATCGGCTAACACAGTGACCGGTAAAGAGGATTCTATGACTGAAGCATGAAACGGCGTAGCATAGACATCAATTACCTCGAGGCTACTGGGCTTTAGTGCGACATCGAGAGTGGTATTTCTATCTAATACTGTCAGATCAATGGATTGGTGAATAAAATTCGGTGCCGTAATATGAAACTCGACGGGCCCTTTAGGTAAATTAGATAATTTAAAGTGACCTCGTTCATCGGCAACAGCAGAGTATTGGGTATTGATAATCTCAATCACAGCACCTGGAATAGGTTGAGACTCATTATCGACAATAGTACCGGTGATATCATTTGCTAATGTATGAATTGGGGAGAGGAGGACGCCCCCAAGAAAAATATTAACTAAGTTATATTGCATGTGAAATCTCGAATAAATAACATCAATATAAATGTTATAGTATCACATAACAATTATCAACTTAGATACACAAGAAACCGTCTAATTGACTCACATTTGTTTAAATCATGATGAGCGTTGAAAATCCGCTTGAATTTGTTCAAGTGTTTTACCTTTCGTTTCTGGTAAATAACGCAATACAAAAATCAGTCCGATTAGGGCAAATACAGCATAAGTGAAGAAAGTAAACGCGGCTCCAAAGTTAGCGAGCTCCCAGGGGAATAAAAACTGCATTAAGAAACTGCATAGACTATTAAATACGGTCACAAATGAAATCGCTACCCCACGATATTCATTCGGGAAGATTTCAGCAAATAATACCCACATCACCGGGCCTAATGACATAGCAAAAAATGCCACAAAACTTAATATTGCAATAAGGATGAGTGTTGCATTGAGATGGGTGCCTTGTTGCAATAATAAACCTTGATAAGTTTGATAATCCGTATTGCCAAGCGCATCAATTAATGCCGTTTTAAAGGCTACATCAGAGGTATATACAGTATCGAGTAAGACAGATAATTGCAGCTGAGATAGACTTGATTGCTCAATTATCAACGCTATCGATTCACTATTTAAGTAGTACTGAGCTTGAGAGAATCCATATGCGCAAACTAACATACTGACCAAAATACCACTCAAGCCAATAAGTAATAATGGCCGACGGCCAAATTTATCAATGCCGATCATCGCAACTATAGTAAAGATGACGTTGATCACGCCGACACCGATTGCTTGTATAAAAGAAGCGTCGGTCCCGACACCGCTCTGTTCAAAAATAGTGGGGGCATAAAAGAAAATAACGTTGATACCAGTGAGTTGCTGAACCATACCAATCACTAACCCAATAATAATCGGCCAACGCAAACGTGAGGACCATAAGCCTTTAACTCGTTCAACAACAGATAATGTATTCGTGGCTAATGTGGCTTTTATATTAGCGAATTCACGGTCTACATCATTAAAAGCAAGACGTGCTAAATTCGCTTTAGCTTCATCATAACGCCCTTTTGTACTTAACCAACGGGGACTCTCTGGGATCCCAAAGAGCAACGTAAACCAAAGTAAGGCTGGTATAATTTCGAGCGCTAACATCCAGCGCCACACATCACTATCGATACTCAATGACACAACCCAGTTCGCATTAGTTTGACTCAACGTTAATAAACCATAATTGGTAAAATAGGAAGCTGACAATCCTAATACAATATTAAACTGATTCACTGAAACTAACTTACCTCGGTGTTCAGGAGCACTTATCTCAGCAATGTACATGGGTGCGATCATCAATGAACAAAACGCTAATCCACCAACGAATCGAGCCACTAGCAACATCTCAAAGCTTGTCGCTAACGCGGAAAATATTGCAGAGACGACGTATAATAAAGAGACAAATAACAATGTTTGACGCCGTCCGTAATGGTCACTAAGTGGGCCGGCAAAAAACATCGCTAACAAAGCCCCTAACGTAGGAGCACTAACGACCATGCCTTGTTGCCAAGCACTTAATCCAAATTCTTGGGTAATAAAATTCACCGTTCCGGCGATAACTGAAGCATCAAAACCAAACACAAATCCGCCCAATGCAACAACAATCGTGATAAATAGAGTACTACGTGGTAATGCTGACATCAGAGATTTCCTTATAAAGACTGGGTCGAATTTCGGGTAATTAAGGTCGGTTCAAAAACATTATTAATAGGTTCATTGGTGTTGATTTGATATACCTCTTTAAGGACCCACTTTGCAGCCATGCTGCCTAACTCTGCAATCGGATTTTTGACGGTCGATAACGTAGGATAGGTATATCGGGCAAACACTTGATCATCAAACCCAACAATTGATAAATCTTCAGGCAAAGATAATCCATGCTTACGAGCGGAATACATTGCTCCCGTTGCCATTTCATCATTGGCACAAATCAATGCAGTAAATTGTTGTGAAGATAACTCATCGAATCCAGCTTTCCCACCGTCTTCATTATAGTTACCGTAATAGTGGAGTGTCTCATCAAATGCTATTTTTGCCTCAGCTAACGCTCGTTTATGGCCTTGTAATCGCAATTGCGCATCTTCCTTAAACTCAGGACCCGAAATATAAGCAATTTGGGTGTGACCGGCGTCAATCACTGACTTGGTAGCTAGATACCCACCCTGTTCATTATCCATCGTGAAACAACATTCTGCGATGTCTTCAATGTAATGGTTAATTAATGAAAACGGGACGTTACGTTCTCGAAGCTTCAACAAATACTCGTCTGATACAGCATCAATATGCAAAATTAGGGCATCACAACGGCACCCTAACAAAAATTCTATAGCATCTTTTTCTTTTTCAACGTCCGAATGACCTGCGGTAATAATGGCGTGTTTGCCTTCCTCACGAAGAGCCGACTCAACGACAGCAAGCATGTAACTGAAAAAAGGACCGCTAAGCTCTGACACTAGCACTCCGACACGATTAGTACGATTTGAAGCCAAAGACTGAGCGATGATATTAGGCTGATAACCCAATTCTTTCATCGCCGATTTCACTTTAATACGACTTTTCTCACTCACTTTCACATTGCCGTTCATGACCCTCGAAACGGTCGCAAGTGATACTCCAGCAAGTGCTGCTACTTCATAAATAGTGGCCATGATGGTAATTCTTCTTTTATTCGTGAGTGACAAGTGCCCTTGATGTTAACATATTTTTATAGGCGATCGCGCTGTCTTTCCAAACTCGTTCTTGGGTATCATAATCGATGTAAATTAGACCAAAACGCTTACTGTATCCTAGCGCCCACTCGAAATTATCCATCAAACTCCAGGCGAAATATCCTTTAATATTGACACCCGCTTCCAGCGCAGCGTTAACAGCTAAAAAGTGTGATTGGAAATAATCAATTCGATTTTGATCAGCTACACGGTCGCCTTGACGCACATCCGGCATCGCTGCACCATTTTCCGTGATATACATTGGCGGTAAATCGTATTGCTGATCTAATTCAACAAGCATTTTAGTCATCGCATCAGGGACGATCTCCCAGCCCATTTCTGTTAAATTACCAGGTTCAGGCGTGACTATCTCAAACCACCCATCCGCACCCATTGTATAAACATTACGTGTATAATAATTCATGCCCAAAAAATCTAATGGCTGTGCGATTAATGCCATATCACCTTCTTGAATATCAGGACGTTCTTCGGCAGTTAATTTATCCATGACAGCAGGATAAGACTGCTTTAGTAAAGGATCAATGTACCAATGAAACAGGTAGTCAGTTCCCATTTTAGTCGCTTCAAGATCTTCTGTTGAGTCCGTTAGGGCATATCCTGGGTGCACATTAATCACTATCCCTAAATCTACATTGGGGCAGTTCTTTCGCAGTACTTGCATGGCAAGTCCATGAGCTAATAATAAATGATGTGACGCTTGACGACCGTTTTTACGCCCTGTTAAGCCCGGCGCATGCACACCCAATTCATAACTTAAATAACCCGCACAAAAAGGTTCGTTCAATGTAGTAAACGCATCAACCTTCGCGCCGATGCGTTGTGATACTAGGTCACAATAATGGGCAAAAGCATAGGCAGTATTTCGATTTAACCAGCCACCCTCATCTTCTAAATATTGAGGTAGATCCCAATGATACATAGTGACGAATATTTTCTTATTATTCGCTTTAAGTGCATCAATCAGTTCTTCATAAAACGACAACCCCACCTCATTGAGAGTCCCATCAGCATGCATAACTCGAGGCCAAGAAATGGAAAAGCGGTAAGCATCCACGCCTAAATCACATATCAATTGAATGTCTTGTTGCCAATTAGCAATATGATCACAGGCTACATTGCCATTAGTCCCGTCAGAAATCGTATTTTCATGTGCACAGAACGTATCCCAAATACAATCGAGGCGACTCTCACGCGCCCCTTCAATTTGGAATGATGAGGTGGCGACACCAAAAATGAAATCTTCTTCAGACATCTTCGAGTCATAAGGTAAAGCTAATTTTGTCATGGTAAACCAATTGTTCTGTGAGGCTGTTGTAATACTTAATTAACAATGCTGAGTAATAAATTAATAAAAAGTTACTAAACAAACAATGAAAGCGCTTTCATTAATGTTAATTTAATGTTTATAATAAAAAAAATCAATACCTTTGGAGCATTATTGTGGCTATTACTACACCAACAACAGCACAATCTGGGGAAAATCCTCAAGGAAACTACAAATTTGCACTTTATGCGCTAACTTCACTGTTTTTTATGTGGGGTTTCATTACTTGCTTAAATGATATCTTAATTCCTTATTTAAAAGGGGCATTTGATCTCAATTACACGCAAGCAATGTTGATTCAATTCTGTTTCTTCGGTGCATATTTTATCGTATCTTTACCTGCAGGTCGTCTAGTTTCGTCTATTGGTTACCAAAAAGGGATTGTCTTAGGATTAAGTATTGCTGCTTTTGGTTGTCTACTGTTCTACCCTGCTGCAACTGCAGGGATATATAGCTTATTTTTAGCGGCTTTATTCGTTCTTGCATCAGGCATTACTATTTTACAAGTATCAGCCAATCCATATGTAAGTGCTTTAGGCGATCCAAAAACAGCCTCTTCACGCTTAACAATGACACAAGCATTTAACTCTTTTGGTACTACCATTGCACCTTTCTTTGGCGCATCGTTACTATTCTCAGGAGGCGTTGAGCCATCAGCCGGTGACGCTACAGCGGTGCAATTACCTTATGTCATGCTCGCCTTGGCTTTAGTCATTCTAGCAGCGGTGTTTGCTTATTTAAAACTCCCAAATATTCAAGATAATGAAGATGGCACAACGGGTAAGTACGCTGCTGTACTTAAATATCCACATCTCGTATTAGGCGCAGTGGGTATTTTTGTGTATGTCGGAGCAGAAGTTGCGATTGGTAGCTTCTTAGTCAACTTTTTCAGCTTACCGGAAATTGCGGGTATGGGTGAGCATCAAGCTGCGCAATTAATTGCCTTTTATTGGGGTGGCGCAATGGTAGGTCGTTTTGTCGGTGCCTATGTTATGCAATTCATTGCTGCGGGTAAGGTATTATTATTTAACTCACTGATGTCAGTAATACTCATTTTATTAGCCGTGACCACGACAGGTCATGTTGCTATGTGGTCTATTTTACTTGTGGGTCTATGTAACTCCATTATGTTCCCAACTATCTTCTCTCTTGCTGTGACTGGCCTAGGTAAGCATACCGCCCAAGGTTCTGGCGTGTTATGTCTTGCGATTGTTGGCGGCGCCTTATTACCACTATTACAAGGTATGCTTGCAGATAGTATTGGCGTGCAATTGTCATTTTTATTACCTGCGTTATGTTACCTCTATATCGCCTATTACGGTTTATCCGGCCACAAGATTAAAACAAATAAGTAATTGGAGCAGAAATTATGCTTAACAAAATGCCTCGTGCAATTTTAGCAACCCTCATCGCATTAGGTTTAAGTGCATGTGGAAAAACAGAACAGACTGTCAATCAATCTGAAGTCCCAGTACAGTCTGAAGTCCCAGGACAGAATACAGCGTTAGAGCAAATTTGGCCGGTACTTGATATTGAAGTTAAAAAAGATGCTGAAATTGAAGCATTAGTGGCAAAAATGCTGAGTGAGATGACTTTAGAACAAAAACTAGGTCAAATGATCCAACCTGAAATTCGCGATATTACTGTGGAAGATATGCGTAAATATGGTTTCGGTTCTTTCTTAAATGGGGGGGGGGCATACCCAAACAACAATAAACAATCCACCCCGCAAGATTGGATTGATCTCGCAGAATCAATGTATCAAGCATCAATTGATGACTCAATAGATGGTTCTACGATCCCCACAATTTGGGGAACGGATGCTGTTCATGGTCATAACAATGTTGTAGGGGCCACTTTGTTTCCTCACAATATTGGTCTTGGGGCAGCAAACGACCCAGATCTGATTGAACGTATTGCACATGCCACCGCAAAAGAAGTCTTAGCAACGGGTATTGATTGGATTTTTGCACCGACGGTTGCTGTAGTGCGCAATGACCGCTGGGGACGTACTTATGAGGGTTATTCTGAGGACCCAGAAATTGTTAAAGCCTATTCAGCAGCAATAGTACATGGATTACAAGGTCGAGCAGGTGAGAATTTCTTGGCTGAAGATAAAGTATTAAGTACAGTCAAACATTTTGTCGGTGATGGTGGTACACAAGATGGCGTTGACCAAGGTAACAACATCAGTAGCGAAGAAGCGTTATTTAAGATCCATGCTCAAGGTTATGTAGGTGGTCTAACGGCGGGTTCTCAATCTGTCATGGCATCCTTTAACCGTTGGCAAGGCGATAAAATACATGGTTCAGAATATTTACTCAACCAAGTTTTAAAAGAGCGCATGGGGTTTGATGGTTTTGTCGTAGGTGACTGGAACGGACATGGGCAGGTGGCTGGCTGTGCTAATGAAAGCTGCCCTCAAGCAATCAATGCTGGACTTGATATTTTCATGGCTCCTACGCAGTCATGGCGTGCATTGTATGACAATACCTTACAGCAAATCAAAGATGGGATAATCCCAATGAGCCGAGTTGATGATGCAGTGACACGTATACTCCGTGTTAAAGCACGTGCCGGTATCTTTAATCGTCCAAGTCCGGCTAATCGAACATACTCAGGTAAAATGGAACTTATCGGACACCCTGAACACCGTGCAGTAGCAAGAGAAGCGGTGCGCAAATCTTTAGTATTATTGAAAAACAACAATGTTTTACCACTTAATCCAACTGCCAATATTTTAGTAGCCGGTGATGCAGCACATAATATTGGTAAACAATCTGGTGGCTGGACAATTACATGGCAAGGCACTAATAACACCAACGCAGATTTTCCTGGTGGCTCGTCAATTTATGATGGAATTAAAGCCTCAGTAGATGCTGCAGGCGGTAATGTGACACTTAGTGTGGATGGTACTTTCACTGAAAAACCAGATGTCGCAGTCGTTGTCTTTGGAGAAGAGCCCTATGCTGAAGGGGTGGGCGATCGTCCAACTGTCGAATACCAACCTGGTAATAAAACAGATTTAGCAATTTTGAAACGCCTACAAGCACAAGGTATTCCTGTTGTGTCTATTTTTATAAGTGGCCGTGCAATGTGGGTTAATCCAGAATTAAATGCTTCTGATGCATTCGTTGCTGCCTGGTTACCAGGTTCAGAGGGTAACGGTGTTGCGGATGTTATCATGGCAAAAGCAGATGGCAGTGTTAATTATGATTTTCACGGTAAGTTATCTTACTCATGGCCAAAAACACCAACACAGGTAGTTAATGTCGGTGACACAAATTACAATCCATTATTACCTTATGGTTTTGGTCTACGTTACGGTGATGACAATGTGTTAACCGATAATCTAGATGAACTTAATATTGATACATCAGCGAATGCTTCTAATATGATTTATAACCGTGCTGTAGTATCACCTTGGAATCTAGTATTAGTATCCAATGGAACAGCAACCAGTGTCATGTCAAATACTGTCGCATTATCCAATATTAACTATCGGACGTATGACCGTAATGTTCAAGAAGATAGTTTCCAGCTTACATTTAACGGTAAAGGACCAGCTGCTGCATTGTTTAATACGGCTAATGCTGTTGACTTATCCAATGTAGCGTCGGATGCTGCACTTTCTATGGAAGTTAATCTTATATCACAGCCTAAAGGTCCAGTTTATATCGGCATGAACTGCTTAAGTGATACCAACTGTGCGGTACAGGTTGATATAAGCTCTGTTTTAAGCGCGTTACCCACAAATACATGGAGTACAGTGTCAGTGTCTACTCGTTGTTTCACAGCAGCAGGTGTTAATTTTTCTGAAATTACAAATGCCTTTGCAATGAGTACATCCAATGAGGCTAATATCATATTATCTGATATTGGTTTTAAATCAGCATCTTCGAATACGCTAGTATGTGAGTAAAGTTTAGTGTTGAGAAAAGACATATTCTCAACGGCATTAGGCCTGGGTGTGTGTGTGTTTGCGCCGTTAAGTCAAGCTGACTTAACGGCCGCAAACAAAACTTTACCTGTCAATGCTACTCAACTAAGTCCAGTCACTCCTAGTGAGCATTGGCAGCTCGTATGGCAAGATGAATTTGGTTCTGACGGCTTAGATACAGCTAAGTGGTCCATCGAACATAATTGTTGGGGAGGGGGTAATAACGAACAACAGTGTTACACACCTTCACATTCAAATGTATTTATCGACAATGGTCATCTCGTACTCCAAGCAATCAAGCAAGATACGACGGGCCCAGCGTTAACAGAAAACCACACTAATTATTCCCATAAAAATACCCGTACACGTCCCTTTTCTTCAGGGCGCGTTCGTTCTATTAAAAAAGGCGATTGGATTTACGGCCGTTTTGAAATTCGAGCAAAACTCCCCTCTGGACAAGGTACATGGCCTGCTATATGGATGCTGCCTACCGATAATGTCTATGGTACTTGGGCAGCATCTGGTGAAATCGATATTATGGAAGCCGTCAATCTAGGTGTTTTATCCGATGCTAAAAGTGCCAGCACAGAGACTTTGGAAACGCGTATCCATGGTACGTTACATTATGGCGCAAAATGGCCACAGAATACGTACACAGGCTCAGGATTCGTATTACCGAATAACATTAGCCCTGCAGATGGATTTCATACCTATGCTATTGAATGGGAACAAGATGAAATACGGTGGTATGTCGATAATTATCATTTTTTGACTCAAACAAGCGATCTTTGGTTTACTCGAACACAAGATAAATTTGGTAAGTGGATCACGGCATCTAATGATGCCCCATTTAATGAGCAATTTCATATTGTGATGAATCTTGCCATCGGTGGGCAATGGCCAGAAAACGCCAATGAACAAGGTATTGATGAGTCTGATTTCCCAAAACAACTTGTCATTGATTTTGTCCGTGTCTATCAGTGCGCTAAAGATCCTAAAACGGGTAAGGGATGTTCCGCCATTGATCCTAACGCTCGAATATTATCCTCCCAATAAAATTAAACTGTACTCAAACTACAACTTTTTGATGTGATTTTTACATCTTAAATCTTTTGAGTACTTATTTTCAGGTATAAAAAAACCACTAACGGCAATGCCGATAGTGGTTTTATAACTAGTTCAGTTATGTATTAAAGTGATTTAATACGGAAACCTAAAGTGTAACGAGGTGCATATTGTGCGGCACTTAAGAATTGACGCTCAAATCGACCATAGCTACGCTCAGTCTCATTAGTCAAATTAACGCCTTCAAAGAACACTGTAACATTCTCAGACACATCGTAATTGACACTAAGATCCCATTGTAAATACTCTTCAACATACTGTGGAGGAGCATCACTGGTATCTGGCTGGCCTTGACCGGCAAGATATTCATCACGCCAAGCAGCTGTCAACTTAACTGATAAACCGTCTTTTTCATAGAAAGTTTGGAAGTTAGCTGAGTTACTCAGTCCTGGTAAAATAGCCTGTGCAGCAAGAATATAATTATCATATTCTACATCACCGTCTACAACTGTACCGTTAATACCTACACCATAACCTGAATCACCAAATAAATGTTGAACAGCAAATTCTGCACCATTTACGCTACGTGAACCGACATTCTCTGGAGAATTAATTGTCCAATCAATAAGAGGATCAGTTGCTGGGTCAGGTAAAATACGATTATTTTCACCAATACCCACGCCAGCGCTCACTAATTCTTGGTAGATAGCAGAATCAGTTGCTTGCTCTCCACGTTCAGCTAATGCAGCTACAGCAGCATTCCAACGAGGACCTTCATATACATCATAAAGACCTGGGAAAGTTGTTGTTACTTGAGAGTTTTCAATCCAATCATCTACTTCTTTCCAGAATAAACCAACAGCAGCATAACTACCTTCGTCATAGTAATATTCTAAAGAAATATCCAAGTTATTCGATTTAAATGGTTCTAGGTTTGGATTGCCTCGGCTACCCGTTCTTGAACCAATTTTAGGTGAAGGTGTTAAGCTTAAGTTACCTAACATATTACCTAATCCAGGACGCGTAATGGTTGTACCAACAGACATACGACCCACTAAATCATCCGATAGATCAACTTTTAAATCTAACATAGGTAACAATAGTTCATAATCACCCGTGAAATCGACTTCTAAGGCAGCACCACCACCAGCAAACTGTGTAATCCACTCAGAACCACCAGCCCAATAGACGAGCTCTGGAACACGGCTCTTAGCAGGACTAACAACCTTAGTATGTTCATAACGAAGACCAAAATTAGCATCAATAATGTAATCGGATACTTCGAATT
Organism: Glaciecola sp. HTCC2999; assembly: GCA_949498985.1. GTDB lineage: Bacteria > Pseudomonadota > Gammaproteobacteria > Enterobacterales > Alteromonadaceae > Opacimonas. The sequence continues at coordinate 1,802 of CATECQ010000047.1, read as the reverse complement.
CCCAAGCTGTAGATACATAAGCACTCGCGGTTCTTTCAGTAATTCTATTTACTGGGAACTGGTCGAAAGTACCGATTTCATAAACATCACTGCCTACAACGTCTTCAGTTAAGAATGCAAGTTGACGAGCAACAGCTTCATCGAAGTTGAATGCATAAGCATAACCTGGTGACATGCCCATAGAGCCTCGAGTGAATTCATCTAAGAAACCAGATAAATCTACTTGCTCAAACATACTGTCTGGGAAAATTTCTGCAAATGTTCCATTATTAAAGCCTGGTGCATTAGCGTTATTAGAACCACCTGAACCTTCTAAATATTGTTCAGTGTGTGCAGCACCAAATTTAACGCCCATTAAACCGTAGCCAATATCCGGCAACCACTCACCCTTAAATTGATATTGAGTCACCTCTGATTTACCTGGAGTACGGGTAAAGATTGAGAAGTTCGAGCCAATTTCATTCGGATCTAAAGTTGTAGTTCCGTTATCCCAATTAATTGCAAAACCTGGAATATCACCATCACGGAAGAAATATTCTTTCGTTGATAATGCTGCAGAACCTAAGATAACACGACCTTGAGCATTCATACCTGAATCTAAACCATTATCAGTAGTGGTTTTTGAAGTATGCATGTCGAATTCAAAGTTCAACGAATCAGAATAATCAAAATCGATATTGAAACCTGTCGCGCTTGAATCCACTTCAGTTGTTTCACGGAAAGCTGTATAAGAACCATCATCGCCTGATGAGTTATAGTATATTGCTGTACCGTTCTCATCTAACTCATAAGAATTAGCATTACCGCCAAAAGAACCATTCCACACACCCCAAGATAATGAATTATTACCAGTGGTTGCTTTAGAGTTGGTATTGTCTAATGTGAAAGTTAAACGGTCTGTCGCTGCAAACTGTAATGTAACATTACTGTTTAAACGCTCACGTTGAATATCATCACGGGCAAAACTAATTTCCTGCGGGAAGAACGCTGCTGCAGTTGACTCTAGAACACCTGCTTCATTAGGAGCCATAAATTGCTCGATGACATTACCATCTGCATCTTGAGGTCTTCCGTCAGTTACAACCGCACTATCAGATAAATTTGGATTTAGCTGCCATGAACGGATATTCGACGACTGGCGTTGAAAATCACGTCTTTGGTATGAGAAGTTAGCTGAAAAACCAATCCGATCATCCGCGAAAGTATTGCTATAAACACCTGCAACTTCTGGCGTGACATCTTCACCGGTTTCGTTTGATGCGTCATAAATTCCTTTAGTCATTAAAGAGAATTTTTGACCTGGGCTTTGTAATGGTTTCGTCGTTACGATATTAACTGTAGCACCTAAGCCACCTGTTGGTACGTCGGCACGAGCAGTCTTATATACTTCTAATGCACTGACGCCTTCAGATGATAGGTTTTCAAAGTTAAATGAACGAGAAAAACCAGTTCCTGACATTTGGCGACCATTTAAGGTCACCAAGTTAAACTCAGGTCCAAAACCACGTACTGTAATTTGGCTACCTTCACCATTTGCACGCGATACAGAAACACCTGTAATGCGCTGTAATGATTCAGCTAAGTTAGTATCAGGGAACTTACCCATCTCTTCTGCAGTGATTGCATCTACAACACCGCTAGAGTCTCGTTTTAATCTACTTGAACTAATTAAACTTCCACGGATACCGCGAACAGCAATGACTTCTACATCATCGTCCGCTTTTGCACCCGCTTCTTCCTGTGCTACAGCTGGCATAGCTATAGCTGCAGAACCCATCAATAATGACATGGTTGCTGCTATT
>CATECQ010000046.1 GCA_949498985.1 Glaciecola sp. HTCC2999 | reverse complement strand
TTCACATTGGCTAACATTAAGTCTGCTAAAAAACGTGCAATTCAGGCCGAGAAGCGTCGTCAGCATAATGCGAGCCGTCGCTCTTTCACCCGTACCTGCATAAAGAAAGTCCTTGCTGCTATTGCAGCAGGTGATAAAGAAGCGGCTCAAGCTGCTTTCGTTGCTGCTACACCTATCTTAGATCGTATGGCAACTAAAGGTTTAATCCACAAAAACAAAGCTGCTCGTCATAAGAGCCGTTTAGCTGCACAGATTAAAGCACTTTAATCATACTGTATGTTTTTGTTAAAAAGCACCTCCAAGGTGCTTTTTTTGTGCCTGTAATTCAGCTTTGCTATGATAGATATCGTATCTAAAATAATAACAACAGGAAATCATCCATGACGCCCCTTAAATCACTATCAATCGCTTTGTTACTGTTAAGTGTGTTAGGTTGCCAACACACCACACAAACCCAAGAAATAGCCATCCCATCATCGGCCACTCATAACACCTATTCCCCTTTAATAAATGCCAGTCAACAAAGTGATCTTGCTTATGATATTGTCAAATCTCTTACCGTTGAAGTCGGTCCACGTATTGCTGGCTCTAAGGGTGATAAACGCGCTGTTGCCTGGGCTGAAGCAAAATTTGCAGAATTAGGGTTTGATCATATTTATAAAGAACCAGTACGTGTACGTAACTGGGAAAGAGGCTTTGCCGATGCCAAAGTTATCGCGCCATACCCTCAAAATTTAGTGATCACTGCATTAGGTGGAAGTATTGCAACCCCTGCTACAGGATTAACAGCTGATGTCGTGATGTTTGAATCTATTGAAGCGTTACGAATGGCAAATAGAAATGATATAGCCGGAAAAATAGTATTTCTAAATACCCGGATGCAACGTGATAAGGCCGGTCGTTTTTACGGTAAAGTTGTGCCCAACCGTGTTCGTGGTGCAGTAGAAGCTGCGAAGCAAGGAGCCCGTGCCGTGATTATCCGTTCGGTGGGAACCGATAATTCACGTTTTGCTCATACGGGTGTCATGCGCTATGACGAAACCGTCGAAAAAATTCCAGCAGGTGCTATTTCTACGGCCGATGCCGATACTTTAGAAGTCATGATCAAAAATGCCCCAACGGTTACTCTTCAAGTTAATATGCAAGCAAAAGATGCAGGTTGGCAAACTTCTTACAACGTTATTGGTGAATTAACAGGGACAGAATCGCCTGAAGAAGTGGTACTGATTTCGGCTCACCTAGATTCATGGGATGAAGGCACTGGCGCTTTAGATGACGGTGCTGGAGTCGGAATTGTGATGGCTGCAGCGAAACACATTAAAGATATTATTGGGCAACCTAAACGCACTATTCGAGTGGTGCTATTCGCCGCTGAAGAAATTGGTTTGATTGGAGCCTATGAGTACGTACGCGCAAATAAAGACAGCTTAAATAAAATCATTGTCGCTGCCGAATCAGATTTCGGAGCAGGCCCCATTTATAGAATGGATACACGCTTTGCAACGAGCGTTAGAGACAATGCAAATGACCTATATGATGTATTATCATCCCTAGGCGTAGCATTAGGTGATAACACCACAAATGGCGGTCCTGATGTCTCTATGATGCCAAAATATGGTGTGCCAGTATTAGCCTTGAAACAAGATGGCACGTATTATTTTGATTATCATCACACCCCAAATGATACTCTAGATAAAATTAATATTGATGAAATCCGTCAAAATCAAACGGTGTGGTCAGTAGTCACCGCTTATATGGCCAATACCGAATTTGATCCTCGACCGGCACCTTCTGTAGAATAAAATGATGGTTTAGGGTCAACGGTAATCTTATATTACTGTTGACCTATTTGAAGCCATTTACGTAATAATCTTAATTATTGACAATATATAAAGGGAATATCACTGTGATTCGATTACTATTTTTGATCCCTCTGGTGCTTAGTCTCATTTGGACTATTTATCTAAAAGCTAATAGCTACACACTTAAACAAGGTAAACAAGGCTTTGTATATATTCTAATATTTTCTATTGTCATTGCTGTGTTTTATACCGTTTTGATGTTGATTACACAACACCAGTAGTTGATTTTTTAATCCCCCTCAAATCAAAGACACAAAAAAAGGCGTCACTGAATTTCAGTCACGCCTTTTTATATCATTCAAAATATAGATGACCTAAACGCCATCTAAAACATTTAATTAGCTAAATAAACCACTTCTGCATCATCAATAAGCGCATCTATAAATGCTTGATAATTGTTCTGAGAACGTTGAGCGGTCATACGATTACGTAGCTGCTCTCCGAGCTCAGTATCCGGAGTGGTCACATCATTAACCGTCACTAACTCGACTAATGCCACATCGCCCGTTGAAAGGGATACAGCAGCTTGAGCATTACTTTGAGATAATGTGAAAAGTACTTCTACTGCTGCAGTGTCAACACCTTCTAAGCCTTCTCGAGGCACACTAGATAACTCGGTTAACACAATGGCTTGGTCAGCTAATAAGCTAGCTTGCTCGTCACCTGAAGCGGCTACCACTTGATTCGCAAACGCTAAGGCAGCCTCTTGTGATTTTTGTGCTTTCAAAGACATTTCAACTTGCTCACGCACTTCTTCAAGTGCACGAGTGCGTTGCGGCTCATGTTGCGCAATACGCATTACTAACACATGTTCGTCGTTCAACTCAATCACATCAGAGTTCATATTCTCTTCAATGAACTCAGCAGAAAATGCTTTGGCTAATACCGCGCCGTTATTTAACACAGGAGGGACGTTGCTTGCACTAAATAATGGCGTGGTAACTATCACTTTATCAATTGCCGAAGCAACATCTTCTAAAGAATCAGGCACTTCAAATGCTAGCTCAGCCATCGTTTGTTGTTGAACAAAAAACTCTTCAGTCGCCATCTCTAGGGTCACCGCCTGAGCGATTTCATCTTTGACATCCTCTAGAGGAGTGACTGCTTCGGCGATAAACTCCGTTAATTTAATCAAATGGAAACCAAAATCCGTTTTTACAATATCTGACACATCACCGACGTTCTCTAAGGCAAGCACAGCTTCATCAAATGCCGGATCTAAATCTCCCAAGGTAATGAATTCTAAATCACCGCCATTCTCAGCACTAAAGGTATCATCTGAATATTCTTTAGCTAAATCCGCAAAGTTCTCACCAGATAACAGTTTAGCTTGTACTTCTGCAATTTTTATTTCGCCAGCCTCAGCATCTTCACCTGATTCAATTAATATGTGCGAAACACGACGTTGTGCTTCTGAGCGATAGTTGGCAATGTTAAATTGATAATATTCTTCAATTTTTTCATCCGTCGCAGTAAAACCACCCACTAAATCAGATACTTTAAGTTCAACGTAATCAACACTGACCTGCTCTTCAGTATCATATGAATCAATATTAGTCTGGTAATAATTGTTAATATCATCTTCCGTTAATTCAACGGAATCTAAAAATTTAGTGACTGCGATAGTGGCATATTTAGCATCGCGAGTTTGACGACCTAAATTAAGCTGGGTAATGACTTCTGTTGGAACAACAAAATCGGTAGCAACTAGCGCCCGGGATAACTGCTCTTTTGACATGGTGTTGCGCATATAATTTCTAAAATCGTCAACTTGGAAACCCGCTTGTCTTAGCACGGCTAAATAACGCTCATTATTAAATACGCCGCCTACTTGAAACTCAGGCATATTTAAAATGGTTTCTTTAATTTGCTCATCTGAGACTCGTAGGCCAAGCGCTTGTGCTTTTTGCTCTACTAGTTTATCCGCGACTAAACGCTCTAAAACACCCTGGCGAAAATTAGCCAGGTACTCAGGATTTGAAAATAAGCTACTGATCCCTTCACCAAACTGTGATTCTAGGCGAGCACGCTCGTTTTGATAGGCTTGATCGAGTGATCTTGCAGAGATATCTTCGCCATTAACCTTCGCTGCTGCTGTATCTACTGGGGTAGCTAAATAGCTGCCGACACCAGCAAATACGAAACTTAATACAATTAATGCTACGATTATCATAGCCCAAGGACCTTGTAATCCTTCTCTCATTCTCTCTAACATAAGTTCTGCCAACTCCGTGAGGATGTTATTGTTAAAATTTTAGCGTTGCATGATAAACGAATATGATTATTATCGCCACTGATTACGGGGTGTTTAGACAATAAAAAAGGCTCTATAAAGAGCCTTTTTTTACAAATAAAGTCGGTTGTTTAGTTACAAGCGTCTTTTAAAGCTTTACCAGCTTTGAATGCTGGAACTTTAGCTGCTGCGATTTGGATTTCCGCACCAGTTTGTGGGTTACGGCCTGTACGAGCTGCACGCTCACGTACTTGGAAAGTACCAAAACCAACTAGTTGTACTGTGCCATCTGCTTTTAATTCTGCAGTAACTGCATCAATGAAAGCGTCTAATGCGCGACCAGCTTCTACTTTTTTGATATCAGCTGCATCAGCAATTTTTTCGATTAGTTCAGATTTGTTCACGTAAGATCCCCTACATTTATTTTTTTATGAAATTATAGATTTTAGTCATCTTGTTAATCTTAAATCAAAGATTAGCAATTAATGCATTAAAAATTTAACTGCTAACCTCAATGAAATAAAGGGCTTGAAGCAATTAACAACTTTAATGTATCACAAGTAAATAAAGTTAAAAGCCCTAATTTTAAAAAATGTAAAAAAATTGTACAATTTTAATCAAAATATCATATAACGCGGATTTTCAAACTTAAATCGCTCAATAAATAGACAGTATTACGCTGGTTTTTTGATGGAAAATTGAGCAACCGGATTTTCTAAAGCGAGCTCTAGTACTTCATCTATCCATTGAACCGGATGAATATCTAAATCAGCTTTGACATTTTCAGGAATTTCTTCTAAGTCTCGTGCATTATCTTTAGGAATGATGACAGTTTTAATTCCACCACGGTGAGCTGCGAGTAATTTCTCTTTCAAACCACCGATTGTCAACACCTCACCACGTAATGTTATTTCTCCGGTCATTGCCACATTACACCTTACTGGATTTCCAGTTAGAGACGATACTAATGCCGTACACATACCAATACCTGCGCTAGGGCCATCTTTCGGGGTTGCACCTTCGGGTACATGCACATGAATATCACGCTTTTCATGAAAATCATCATTAATACGAAGTTTATCAGCACGAGAACGCACTACTGTCATCGCCGTTTTTATCGATTCAAGCATGACATCCCCTAATGAGCCAGTAAATGTTGTTTTACCCTTGCCCACTACAGAGGTACTTTCGATAGTAAGCAAATCACCCCCTACTTGCGTCCAGGCTAATCCGTTTACTTGACCAATTTGGTTATTTTCTTCTGCACGACCGTAGTCAAAACGTTGTACCCCCAGAAAATCACTTAAATTATCTTGGTTAATGATCACAGGCACTTGCGTTTCTTTTAATAAAATCATCTTGACAGCTTTACGGCACAACTTAGAGATTTCACGCTCCAAACTCCGTACTCCCGCTTCGCGAGTATAATAGCGGATAATGCCAACAATCGCAGAATCATCAATCTGAATTTCTTTTGATTTTAAGCCGTTACGTTCAGTTTGCTTACCGATTAAGTGGTGTGTTGCAATATTCAATTTTTCATCTTCGGTATAACCCGACAAACGTATGACTTCCATTCGATCTAACAAAGGTCCGGGAATATCCATACTATTAGATGTTGCAACAAACATGACATCGGATAAATCATAATCTAATTCTAGATAATGATCGCTGAAACTCGTGTTTTGTTCTGGATCTAACACTTCTAATAAAGCTGAAGAAGGGTCACCACGCATATCTGATGACATCTTATCAATCTCATCTAGTAAAAACAGTGGGTTCTTCACCTCAACTTTTGCCATTTTTTGAATCAACTTACCTGGCAATGAGCCAATATAAGTTCTTCTGTGACCTCGAATTTCAGCCTCATCACGAACTCCACCCAATGCCATACGCACATATTTACGTCCGGTGGCTTTCGCTATGGATTGGCCTAATGATGTTTTACCGACACCTGGAGGACCGACTAAACATAAAATAGGGCCTTTAAGTTTACGCACTCGCTGTTGTACGGCTAAATATTCAAGGATACGCTCTTTGACTTTATCCAAACCGTAATGATCTGCATCCAAGACGGCTTCGGCACGCCCTAGGTCTTTCTTAACGGCACTACGTTTATGCCATGGTATTTTGGTTAACCATTCAATGTAGCTTCGCACAACCGTCGCTTCTGCAGACATGGGAGACATCATTTTTAGCTTTTGTAATTCTGACTTAGCCTTCTCTAACGCTTCTTGAGGCATCTTCGCATCAGTAATCTTTTGATTTAGGGCCTCGAATTCATCGGGTGCGTCATCCAGCTCACCTAACTCTTTTTGAATGGCTTTCATCTGTTCGTTGAGATAATACTCACGTTGCGATTTTTCCATTTGTTTTTTAACACGAGTACGAATTTTCTTCTCGACTTGTAATAAATCGATTTCACCTTCCATTAATGCCATTAAGTATTCAAGACGCTCTTCTACTTTAGACATCTCGAGAACTTTTTGTTTTTCAGAAAGTTTCAATGGCATATGCGCTGCCATGGTATCAGCTAGACGTGCAACCTCATCAATACCGGTTAATGAAGTCAGTACTTCAGGTGGGATCTTTTTATTGAGTTTAACGTAACCTTCAAACTGTGAAATCGCAGAACGAGACAGCACTTCTTGGTCCGATTCTTCTACAGGCTCATCATGCATAGCTTGAATGTGCCCTTTAAAGAATGGCTCATGTTGGCAATATTCTTGAACATGGCCACGCACAATGCCTTCAACTAGCACTTTCACGGTCCCATCAGGTAACTTTAATAACTGCAAAATGGTCGCTATCGTTCCTGTTGTATAAATATCGTCAGTTGTTGGCTCGTCAACACCTGCATCTTTCTGCGCCACTAAGAAAATTTGTTTATTATTTTCCATCGCGACTTCAAGACACTGAATCGATTTTTCGCGCCCTACAAATAATGGAATTACCATGTGTGGATAGACGACTACGTCTCTTAATGCAAGGATCGGCATATCCATGTGATTATGCTCAACTGTCATTATTACTCTCTTTTTAAAACATCTGTTGTATTAATATGTGGTAAGGAATAGAAAGTTCAATGTCTAAGTTAAAATAACTAGTCTACTGTTTATAAAAAAGGCCTGTTAACAGGCCCTTTCGATGAAATTTTATTCTGCACCCGCAGCTTGGTCGGCACTATCATATATCAATATGGGTTGTGACTCGCCTTGAATAACAGTCTCATCAACGACTACCTTGCTGACATTTTCAGTAGAAGGTAATTGATACATCGTTTCTAACAATACTGCCTCTACGATAGAACGAAGACCACGAGCACCCGTTTTACGTTCCATTGCTTTTTTAGCAATCGCAATTAACGCGTCTTCACGGAATTCAAGTTCTGTATTTTCTAAAGCAAATAATGCACCGTATTGTTTTGAAATGGCGTTTTTGGGCTGAGTTAAAATCTGAATTAAGGCTTCTTCATTTAATTCTTCTAAGCTAGTGACTACAGGTAATCGACCAATAAACTCAGGAATCAAACCGTAACGAACCAGATCTTCAGGTTCAACAGCTTTGAATAGTTCACCCACCGCTTTAGTGTCGGAAACATTTTTTACTTGCGCACCAAACCCAATGCCTGCACCTTTCTGAGAGCGCTGTTCAATCACTTTATCCAGACCCGCAAAAGCGCCACCACAAATAAAGAGTATCTTAGATGTATCTACTTGTAGGAATTCTTGCTGAGGATGTTTACGTCCGCCTTGAGGAGGTACCGAAGCCACAGTGCCTTCTATCAGTTTAAGTAAGGCTTGTTGCACTCCTTCACCGGAGACGTCACGAGTAATCGAAGGATTGTCAGATTTTCGTGAAATTTTATCAATTTCATCAATGTAAACAATTCCACGCTGAGCTTTCTCAACATCATAATCACATTTTTGAAGTAACTTTTGGATAATATTCTCGACATCTTCGCCAACATAGCCCGCTTCAGTTAATGTTGTTGCGTCAGCCATGGTAAATGGGACATCCAACAATCGAGCAAGCGTTTCAGCTAGCAAGGTTTTACCACTTCCTGTTGGGCCAATTAGGAGAATATTACTTTTACCTAATTCCACACCTTCATGTACATCACCGTTTTTCAAACGTTTGTAATGATTATACACAGCAACGGAAAGGACTTTCTTAGCATGCTCTTGACCGATGACATAATCATCAAGATGAGCATGAATTTCTTGAGGTTTCGGTAAAGAGTCCTGTTTTTGTTTAGGAGAAATTTCTTTAATTTCTTCACGAATAATATCGTTACACAAATCGACACATTCATCACAAATAAACACAGAAGGACCAGCGATTAGCTTGCGAACTTCATGCTGACTTTTGCCGCAAAAGGAACAATATAATAGCTTATTGTCACCATCAATATTTGATTTGTCACTCATTTATTAACCGCCTTGCTATTGGAGAAGGTCGTGAACATCACGACACAATGAATTAGTATAGCTCAATTTTTTTATTTGCCTGGAATATCATTTCTATTTTTCATGATATGGTCAATTAAGCCATAATCAAGCGACTCTTGAGCACTTAAGAAGTTATCTCGATCGGTATCACGTGCTAAATCTTCGTAAGGACGATCAGTATGTTCAGCCATGAGACGATTGAGTTTTTCTTTAATTGATAAAATCTCTTTTGCATGAATTTCAAAGTCAGATGCTTGACCTTGAAAACCACCTAAAGGTTGATGGATCATCACACGTGAATTCGGCAGGCAATAACGCTTACCCTTGGCACCACCTGATAATAAAAATGCCCCCATACTCGCTGCTTGACCAATACAAACGGTACTGACGTCAGGTTTGATGAAGTTCATAGTATCATAAATGGCCATCCCCGCAGTCACAGAGCCACCTGGAGAGTTGATATATAAAAAGATATCTTTCTCTGGATTTTCGGCTTCTAAAAATAACATCTGGGCAACGATAAGATTGGCCATATGGTCTTCAACTTGCCCCACCAAAAATATGACGTTTTCTTTTAAGAGACGTGAATAAATGTCAAATGAACGCTCGCCCTTAGCCGTCTGTTCAATCACCATAGGGACCAAAGCGTTTTGTACGTCGTCAAATGTATTCAATTATATTTCCTTAATGGTATAAAAAAGCCCAGTGAATACTGGGCATTTAATCAGTTGATGACTATGAAAGTCAAACGTAATTTGAGGATTACGCTTGTTTGTTCATAATCTCGTCAAATTTAGTTTTCACTTCTTTGACTTTTGCTTGTGCAAGTACCCAATCAATTGCTTGTTCTTCTAACGCAACATTTTGCATTTGGCCCATAAGCTCTTGATTTGATTTATAATATTCAATTACTTCACTTGGATCTTCATAAGCAGAAGCCGTCGTTTCAATCAATGCGTTCACTTTATCTTCATCGGCCTTAAGATCATTCGCTTTAATGACTTCACCTAGAATTAGACCAATTGATACACGGCGCTTTGCATTTTCAGTAAATAATTCTGCCGGTAATTCTGGCAAATTCTTAGGATCTGCTTGGCCTTGTTGAGCGAAACGTTGTTTTGCTTGCTCACGTAACGCATCGACTTCTTGATCAATTAACGCAGCAGGAACAGCCACTTCTTGCGATGCGATTAATGCTTCAATCACATTTTCTTTCACTTTCGCTTTGACTGTTTGATCAAGTTCACGTTGCATGTTTTTCTTAACTTCAGCTTCAAGCGCTTCAACACCGCCTTCTTCTACGCCAAATAATTTTGCAAACTCTTCGTCAACTTTAGGTAAATTTAGACCTTCTACTTTTTTCACTGTGATAGCGAAAGATGCAGCTTTACCTTTCAGTGCTTCAGCATGATAATCTTCTGGGAAAGTCACCTCTGCAACACAATCTTCACCTGGCTTAAGACCCACAATGTTATCTTCAAAACCAGGGATCATACGATCTTTACCCAGTTCTAATGGGAAATCTTCTGCTTTTCCGCCTTCGAACTCTTCACCATCAATGGTGCCCACAAAATCGATGGTAACGCGATCATCTTTTTTCGCTTTACGCTTGCCTTCTTTCCAATCAGCATGTTGTTTTTGTAACGTGACCATCATTTCTTTCAGGTCTTTGTCTTTAATTTCAACAACTGGCGTTTCCACTGATAATTGGTCAAGCTCTTTGAGTTCAACTTCTGGATAAACTTCAAATAATGCAGTAAATTCTAAATCTTCACCCGCAACGTCTTTTGTGATGTCAAACGTTGGCATACCTGCAGGGGTAATTTTTTCTTGGATAATTGCTTCATAGAAATGACGTTGCATTAAATCGCCAGCGACTTCTTGGCGAACCGATGCACCAAAACGCTTTTGCAATACTTTCACTGGTACTTTACCAGGACGGAAACCATTAATACGTTGTGTTTTTGCTAATTGCTGTAAACGTGCTTTAACTGCATCATCTACAGAAGCTGCAGGAACGGCTACCGTTACACGGCGCTCTAAACCTTGAGTCGTTTCGACTGAAACTTGCATTATTCTACCTCAACTGTGCGCATCGTGCGCGGTTAACTCGAGAAATTCGATATAAGAAAAAAATTAATATACGAATACTCAGACCCATTATAAAAGACGGCGCATTATACAGTTATGAAAAGATTTAGTACAGAGGTAATATCAGATGAATTTAAGATGGTCGGTGAGATAGGATTCGAACCTACGACCCCTTGGACCCAAACCAAGTGCGCTACCAAGCTGCGCCACTCACCGATCTTAAAAAATTTACTAGGAAGAATCTCTAATAAATGGTGCGGAAGGAGAGACTTGAACTCTCACGCCGTGAAGCACTGGAACCTAAATCCAGCGTGTCTACCAATTCCACCACTCCCGCATTGCCCGAGAGAATAGTTTCTCTGGTTCGCCTAATCAACAGAAAAAATGGGGTGGACGATGGGGTTCGAACCCACGACCGCCGGAATCACAATCCGGAGCTCTACCAACTGAGCTACGCCCACCATTGTTATTCGCCGTTGAAAGCGGTGCGCATATTAAGTT
>CATECQ010000045.1 GCA_949498985.1 Glaciecola sp. HTCC2999 | reverse complement strand
TTCTCTGGACTACCACTTTTTACACTAAATTCCACGCTGAATTCCTCGAAATAACTTGCAAAAAAACCTAGTTTACTTAAAAATTTAGCTTTCGCCACCAAAAACAGACGTTTTCTATCCCAAATATGATTATTTTTCGCTATCTCTTAAAGGAAACGTTCAAATCGCAATTTGCGATTTTCTTCATCCTCATGGCTATATTTATTACTTTGCGATTTGTACGAGTACTAGGCGATGCCACTGACGGTGAAATCCCAGCGAGTTTAGTAATGGGGTTTTTGATGCTTTACTCCCCCGTATTAGCTTCTTTGATCCTTCCCATCAGCTTTTTCTTAGGGATTATGATGGCTCATGGCCGCTTTTATGTCGATTCTGAAATGACAGTATTACAAGCTTGTGGCGTTTCTGAGTGGTATGTCACTCGCGTTATGTTATTGCTGTCAGTTATTTTAGGATTATTAACCGCCTCAGTGACTATGTATGTTGCTCCACTCGCAGTAGAAAATGAATATCAGCTACGTGAAAAAGCGGGAGCAGAATCAGGTATTGCGGCTATAATTCCTGGCCGCTTTCAACAAACGGGTAATGATGCTGCTGTCATATTTGTTCATGAAGTGGAATCTGCTAATAATCAATTAACCAAAATATTTCTTTCACAAATCAATGCCGATTCTCCCGAGAAAGTACGAGTTATTTATGCTGAAACTGGCACCATTGAGGTACTTAATGATGGGACTCAATTACTTATTTTACGTAACGGCCAACAATATGATGGCAATATTGGTAAGCAAGACTACCAACGTGTCAACTTTGATGAATATCGTATCCAAATCGGTGAACAACAAACTGAATTAATGCGCCGTAAAGTCGCTGCACTCCCTACCATTGAACTGATAGGCGATAATAGCTATGAGGCCATTGCAGAGCTGCAATGGCGTATCGCTATACCGCTAGCACTTCCCTTTTTAGTGCTAATCGCGGTACCACTAGCCAAGGTTAACCCTCGCCAAGGCCGCTTTGGTAAGCTATTCCCTGCTATTTTAATGTATCTGGGTTATTTCTTATTATTGATGGCCGCCCGTCGAGCATTGGAAGATGGCAAAATTCCAACAGGCTTAGGGTTGTGGTGGGTCCACGGTATTATTCTTTTTATTGGAACAGTATTACTCTCTCGCCAGCGAAAAACTTCTAGCAAAGTTAGACATATGTTTAAATCATCACCTGCATCGGCATCAGCAACGGCATCAAATATTATAAATTCGTCCCACACAAATAATTCGTCGGAGGAAAAGTAATGTTTTCCATTATAGATCTCTATATCGCACGGACATTACTGAGCACGATTTTTGTCACACTCTCTACATTGGTAGGACTCAGTGCACTGATTAAATTTGTAGAACAACTACGCAAAGTAGGCGAAGGCGATTATGACTTGATTGTTGCAGGGTTGTTTGTCTTTTTTAGCTTACCTCGGGATATTGAACAATTTTTCCCCATGGCAACGCTACTTGGCGGCCTTATTGGTATGGGGGTGTTAGCATCTAACTCCGAATTGATCGTAATGCAAGCTTCTGGAATGAGTAAATGGAACATCATTCAATCAGCAATGAAATGTGCAGTAGTGATGGTCTGTATTATATTATTGGTAGGCGAATTTTTAACACCTGCCAGCGAAGCTAAAGCCAAACAAATTCGTACCGAAGCACTTTCCGGCGGACAAGTTTTTACCTCCAACAAAATGGTCTGGACCAAAGATGGCAGTGATTTTGTAAGTATTGGCAACGTCTTCAGCCAAGAAAATTTAGGCGATGTCACTATCTACAAATTTAACGATAACTTAGATTTAACTCAAATCATTGCCGCTAAACGAGCTGTGTTTGCTGAGGAGTCATGGGCTCTTACGGACGTACAAATCACTTATCTTAATAACCAACAGATTTCTACAAATCGAATATCTTTGACCCAATGGTCAGCAGCATTGACCCCTGACAAGCTATCCGTAGCGACTGTTAAACCCGAGGCACTTTCTATTCATGGATTATATGAATATGTCGGCTATTTACAAAATAATCAGCAAGATTCAACGCGATACGAACTGGCCATGTGGCGTAAAATCCTCCAACCCGTATCAGTGTGTGTGATGTTATTAATGGCATTTTCGTTTGTGTTTGGGTCGCTTCGCTCGACCACCATGGGGTATCGTATTATTGTGGGAACTTTAACTGGATTTAGTTTTTTCATTGCTAACGAAGTTTTTGGACCATTTGCTATGGTTTATAACCTTCCTCCAATCCTCGGCGCGCTGGTACCCAGTGCATTATTTGCTGGTGTAGCAGTGCTGTTGTTACGCCGTCAGTAATGACGGATCGTTAACATTCTCCCTAGAGAGGTAATCTAACGTTTATGTTTAACGCCAAGATTTATGATCATTTGCCGCTTGCGTAAGTACCAAAATTTCTGTCTTTGCGACCAAATCTTGTAACGACTGTTTTTGTTTCGGCATAAAAATAACCAATAAAGTGCCTAATCCGCCTAGCGAACAGATGAGTCGTAACCATAAACGACCCATCGTCATCGGTTCCTCAGTAGTGCTAAAAATGCGCATTCTCCATGCACGCATACCAATCGTTTGGCCGCCTTTAGCCCAAAACCACATAAAGAAACCAATGATCCATGCCAGTACCCATACTTGTACAATTGAAGTAAATAGAACAGATTGGGTAAGAAAATCACTGAAGTGTTCCACCTCAGCTCCAATCACTTGATTGGCATGGAGTATTGTCAGGCAAACTAATATGACAAGCCCTGCACACATACCTACTGCGACAGCAACTAAACCATCATAGATCATAGCCGCGACGCGACGAAAAAAACCAGCTCTGGGGTATTGTACCTCGCTACTAAGTGTATCGCTGCTTACATCAATGGAGTCTAAAGGTGATTGAGGTTTTGCCATGATATGTGTTCGGTTTTAAAGATGATTATTCTGTTTATATTACCCGATTGCTCAACAAATGACATGCCCACTCGTTAATACCTGCAAAAATACCACAAAAGACTTGCGCATAACGTTTAGCTGGTTATAATCGCATTCCAATTTTTGATATCTGACGTTTTCACGTAACGCCAGACACACATTCTTAAAATGCCGGTGTGGTGGAATTGGTAGACACGACGGATTCAAAATCCGTTGCAGCAATGCGTGGCGGTTCAAGTCCGCCCACCGGTACCATTAT
>CATECQ010000044.1 GCA_949498985.1 Glaciecola sp. HTCC2999 | reverse complement strand
TGCCTTTAATTCAGGTGCGTTAAACCGCGACTGTATTGTTGTTGTTCGTTTCCAAGGGCCATCAGCCATTGGTATGCCTGAATTACACCGTTTAACACCGCCTTTGGGAGTTTTACAAGACAAAGGCTTCAAAGTGGCACTTGTCACAGACGGTCGTATGTCAGGTGCATCAGGCAAAGTCCCTGCAGCAATTCATATGACCCCAGAAGCTTATAAAGGTGGGTTGTTAGCTAAAGTTCAAGACGGTGATTTAATTGAATTAGATACAGTAAATGGTGTGGTTAATTTATTAGTCGATGATGCTGAATTAGCACAACGAGAAAATAAACCTGCTGATTTATCTAAGCACTCACAAGGCATGGGCCGTGAAATGTTTGCATCTATGCGTTTAGCTATGACAGGTGCTGAAGAAGGCGCATGTGCATTATTTGCAGAACAAGGAAATTTGCATGACGCATAAGTTAATTGCTGACATTGGTGGTACTAATGCGCGCTTTGCGCAAGTCACTGATACGGGTTTGACCCATATTGAAAAATATTTGGTGGCAGATTACCCCACTATCCAAGATGCACTAGAACATTATTTTGCAGCGCATTCAGAAACTAGATTCACTTCAGTGTGCCTAGCTATTGCGGCACCTGCGAATCAAGATTGGGTCGATTTTTCTAATAGTCATTGGTCTTTCTCGTGTCAGGATCTAAAAGCAGCATTATCGCTTGAGCACTTGCTCGTGATCAACGATTTCACCGCAGTAGCACATTCTTTACCGGTATTAAATGACGATCAGATTATTCAAATTGGATCGGGTCAAGCTGAACTGCATGGTAATCGAGCAGTATTTGGTCCAGGAACGGGATTAGGTGTTGAACATCTAACGTATACTTCAGCTGGTTGGACAACATTAGATGGAGAGGGCGGGCATGTCGATTTTGCGCCTGTTGATCTGACTCAAATCGTTGTGTGGCAACATGTTTATAAAAAGCTTGGCCGCGTAACTGCTGAAGAGATTATGTCTGGGCGAGGTATTGTTAATATCTATGAGGCTCTTTGTGCCCACCATGGCCATCAATCCGTTTTTACTGAAGCAGCGGACATTACTGATGCGGCAATTGCTCGGTCATGTCCAGTTTGCGTCGAAGTACTTGATGTATTCTGCAATGCCATGGGAACTTTCGCCGGTAATCTTGCAATTAATTTAGCGACGACGGGTGGGGTATTTATTGGCGGCGGTATTGCTGCTCGATTTATTGAATTTTTACAAGCGAGTAAATTCAGAGCTCGCTTTGAAGCGAAACCGCCTATTTCAACCTATGTTAAAGATGTCCCTACTTATATTATCAACGAGCCCGATCATGGGTTAATTGGTGCGGCAGCGTACCTCAATCAACATTTAAGGAGTGCGCCATAATGAGTCAACATTGGCAAACCAAAGCAGCTGAAGTATTTGCTGCAAGTCCTGTCGTTCCTGTTATCGTCATCCATGATATTCAGGATGCGGTTCCATTGGCTAAAGCGCTTATAGCGGGTGGCGTGAATGTGTTAGAAGTCACATTACGTACTCCGGTTGCGTTAGACGCGATTAGTACGATCGCACAAGCGTTACCTGATTCTATGATTGGTGCTGGTACAGTGACTAACGCACAACAGCTTAAAGACGTTACTGAGGCTGGTGCTAAGTTTGCCATCAGTCCGGGGATGACGGCTGAGTTGTTAGCTGTAGGTCAAGCTGGAACGATTCCATTGATCCCAGGTATCTCTTCTACATCCGATTTAATGAAAGGCAAAGATGCAGGTTATACCCACTTAAAGTTTTTCCCTGCTGAAGCGGTAGGTGGTATCAAAGCAATAAAGTCAATTAGTGGCCCTTTCCCTGATATGGTATTTTGTCCTACAGGGGGAATTAGTTTAGCTAACTATAAAGATTATTTAGCTTTACCTAATATTCCATGTGTCGGTGGTTCGTGGATTGTGCCTGATGATTTAGTGAAAAAAGGGGATTGGGCAGGTATTACACAGCTGGCAAAAGATGCCGTGGAAGGGGCTAAATTGCAGGCATAAGCACACATAAAAGTCTTAATCGATTAAGGCTTTGCTTGAACTTGTTCAGTTGCGTGATAATATGTATTTTTTTAACAAAATGTTAATGTGCTATTGAAAAATAAATCTCATACATTACGATCAGTTGCTGACAAGCTAAATGTGAGCACTGCGACTATCTCAAATGCGTTTAACCGTCCAGATCAACTCTCGAAGGTGAAGCGTGAGGAGATTTTGTTCGCATGTAAACAATTAGGTTATTTGGGGCCCAACAAAGCCGCCCAATCCTTACGGCGTGGTCGTTCTGGTATTATTGCTTTAGTACTAGCCGATAGCATTGACTATATGATTAGCGATCCCGTTGCTTCATCTTTTATACGTGGAGTTTCTGAAATTGTTAAAGATAACGGTTCACATCTTTTACTTTTCTCCGGTAGTTCCCCATCAATAAATTCGGTAATTGATTTTGTTGATGGTTTTATATGTTATGGCACACCGAGAAATACGGCGTTATTTCAAGAGCTAGAGCGCTGCCCTAAAAAGGTGATTACCGTTGATTTTGAAATTCCAGAGCGCGCTTCGGTCGGGATTAATAATCATCAAGCTGCCTATGAAATTGCGTTACAGGCACTCTCGCCAGATGACACTGTCGCTATCGTAGGTTTGCGCATCACCAATGCTGAAAAGACCTCTAAAATTATTGAAACTGATTTTGTTGACGTTGCCACTTCCGTTGGTTTTCAACGTTATAAGGGATATCAAGATGCAATGGCCAAGCATGGTCTCCAAATTGATACATCACTTGTATGGAGTGTGCCAGAAAGTACCCAGGCCTATGCTAAACAAGCAGCAGAAGAAATTCTCAATGAGCCAAAACTACCAAATACAATCTTATGTATGTCTGATTTGATTGCACTATCGATTTTAAAAGAGTTACTCAGTGCGGGAGTAAAAGTCCCTGAACAAGTTAAAATTGTTGGTTTTGATGGGATCGAAGAAACGAAGCGATACCATCCAATCTTGTCAACAGTCTATCAAAACAGTACAGAAAAAGGGCGCATGGCTGCTCATTTATTTAATAGTAAAGACCCAAAATCTTTGTTATTAGATTATCAAATTTTCTGTGGAGAATCTTGTTAGGTAATGGTTTGAACTAAGCAATGTCGACTTTGTGGTGCTAAGTCAAATTGCTGTGTCAATGCGGTCTCGATACAGATCATTTCCTTGTATTCATCTTCAGCCATATCGACAAAACTTTGACTTTTTTCAATCCAGGGGTTCCAAACTACTATGGAATCATGCCCCGTGTGGGTCAATGTACTCATAAGCTCATGATTATCATAAATATTGGTCTGTAATGGATTATCTTTATTGGGATGAATACGATCTATTTCCGTAGTGATTTCATAAGGTTGGGGAGTCAGGTCTATTTTATTTTGATGAGTATTGTCGATGTATTCTCCAGTAATACCGTTGATGGTGGTTGTTTGAATGTCGTTTACCTGACAATAACTGTGTAATGCACAAGACAGAGGATGTGTTTGATGACTTTGATTATTACTGTGTAAGGCAACGTTGAGGTGGCTTTTAGTCAATGTGATTATCAATTGACAAGTCAGGCCATGTGGCCATAGTGAATGTGAAATATCACATGGACTTAATGTTATACTGACATAATCTAGCCTGGTGACTTTAGCATCGAGTTGCCACAGTTGTTGACGTACCAAACCATGCGCAAGTTTATGCTCATTGATATCTGGGTGAAGTTGCCCAAACCAGGGCCAACATATGGGAATACCCCCACGTATCGGGCGTGAGCCATCAAGTTTAGCACGACGACTCACAAATAATTTTTCAACGCCGGCCCGACAATACGATAGTACATGTCCGCCAAATAAACTCACTGCACAAGTATTATCACCCAATGTTAGATGTACAATTGGAACAGTGGCATGCGAAAATGTTGTCATCGATTATCCTTACGATAGTTTGTTTCAAATATAAAAAAAGCCACTTACCGTAGCACGAGTAAGTGGCTTTTTATAATTGTTTTATTTATTTTGAGATGTGTGTAACAAGGTCAAGGACTTTGTTTGAATAACCCATTTCATTGTCATACCAAGCAACAAGCTTAACAAATGTATCAGACAATGCGATACCCGCAGATGCATCAAATATAGAGGTATGTTTATCACCAATGAAATCATTAGACACAACAGCATCTTCTGTATAGTCTAAAATACCTTGCATACTAGTTTCTGAAGCCGCTTTTATGGTGGCACAGATTTCTGCATAACTCGCTGGTTTTTGTAAGGTCACTGTTAGGTCAACTACAGACACATCTGGAGTTGGTACACGGAACGCCATGCCCGTTAACTTACCATTTAACTCAGGAATGACTTTACCAACGGCTTTGGCTGCCCCCGTTGATGATGGAATAATGTTTTGACCTGCACCACGACCACCTCGCCAATCTTTTGCAGATGGACCATCAACTGTTTTTTGAGTGGCTGTAGTTGCATGTACAGTCGTCATTAACCCTTCTTTGATGCCGAAGTTATCATTGATAACTTTTGCTAATGGGGCAAGACAATTGGTTGTACAAGAGGCATTCGATACAATTGTCTGTCCAGTATATTCGGTATGGTTAACACCCATAACAAACATTGGAGTATGATCTTTAGAAGGAGCAGACATAACGACTTTTTTAGCACCAGCAGTAATATGTTGAGCCGCTGTTTCTTCGGTTAAAAATAAACCCGTTGCTTCTACAACGACGTCAGTATCAATTGCATCCCATGCAAGCGCTTCTGGATTTCGTTCATTAGTAACTCGAATAAATTGACCGTTTACGGATAAACCTCCCTCAACTACTTCAACAGAGCCATCGAATCGACCATGAGTAGAATCATACTTAAACATATAAGCAATATAATCTAAGTCTAATAAATCGTTAATACCTACGATCTGAATGTTATCTCTTTCTAGCGCTGCACGCATGACTAAACGTCCAATGCGTCCGAATCCGTTAATACCTACTTTGATAGTCATGATTGACTCCGAATAATGAAATAAACTTTCATAATTATAGGCCTATAGTCTAATATTTGCAATAATGATGTAGTTTTACTACAAATTATTTGTGCAGATATTTTTGCAAACGTATTCATTAACACCTTGCCCTTGAATCATTAATAATGTGTAATGCAGTTAGTTTAAATTTAATGGAATTCCCTATGAGTCAATCTATCATCGATACCCTAGTACAAATGCGCGGCATCGAAACGCAGTTTGTAGATGCGTGGGGTAAACCCACTCATATCGCATCCGGTACGAAGGAAAAAATTCTGAGTGTGATGGGATATGATATAGATGACCAACGTTCACTTGAAAATCAATTACATCAACAAATTAGTGATGCATGGATGACACCTTTGGATCCTGTTCAGGTCATTAGAGATGATGAAATTATTCAAATTGCTGTGCGTTTACCTATAGAATTAGTCACTGATACCATTCGTTTCGTTTTCACTCTTGAAGAACATATAGCTAGTGCAATTAATGACTCACCTACTTTGACTACCCAGTTAATCGAGCATGAACTCGTCAATGCCACTGAAATAGAGGGGTCTGAGTTCCAAGAGTATCTAGTTACGCTTTCCGTGAATCTTCCACATGGTTATCATCATTTGGCATTAACAATGGCAGATGGTGATGTAATAGGGCAAAGTCGCATTATTAAGGTGCCAAAGTCATGCTATACCCCTGAACCTATTGCACAAGGCAAAAAAATATGGGGTTTAAGTATTCAATTGTATTGTGTACGTAGCGAAACCAATTGGGGAATGGGAGATTTTAGCGATTTGACGCAACTTATTCACCGTGCGGCTGATCAAGGCGCTGATTTTGTCGGGTTAAATCCTATTCATGCATTATATCCTAATAACCCTAATTCATGTTCTCCTTATTCACCCTCTTCACGTAAGTGGTTAAATCATTTATATATTGATGTAACTGTTGTGCCAGGTTATGACACGCCTTCTATCCAAGCACTGGTTAATGATGAAAATTTCCAAGCACAGTTAACCCATACCAGAGCGATTGAATATGTTGATTATGATGCTGTTAGTACATTAAAAATGCCTATTTTAAGAGCCTTATTTACCATTAATTCTGCTAATTATGATTTTCAAAATGCGCTTGATGCGTTTATTGAAGCTGGAGGGCAGAGTTTACAAACACTCATGCGTTACGATGCATTACAAGCTCACTTAAAGAAGGAAGGTCAAGATTATTGGGGTTGGCCAGTATTTCCTGAAGCATTTCAAAGCGCCGATTTACCAGGTGTTGAAGAGTTTGCATCAGCGCATCCTGATGAAGTCCGTTTTTATGGTTTTTTACAGTATCTAGCGGCTCAACAATTTGAAGCGGCCAGTACTCAAGCTAAGGCACGGAATATGATTATCGGTTTATACCGTGATTTGGCTGTCGGCGTCAGCGAAGGAAGTGCTGAAATTTGGGGAGCAAAAGACTTATATGTGACGGATGCATCTGTTGGAGCCCCACCTGATATATTAGGGCCTTTGGGGCAAAACTGGGGATTACCTCCCATGGATCCTGAGCAACTATATCAACAAGCTTACCAGCCTATTATTGATTTATTTGCTGCAAACATGCAACACTCAGGAGCCTTACGTATAGACCATGCAATGGCATTATTACGTTTATGGTGGGTGACAAAAGGCGATCATGCTGATAAAGGCGGGTATGTGTATTATCCGGTGGATGATTTATTAGGTATTTTGGCTTTAGAATCTCATCGTAATCAAACGTTAATTATCGGTGAAGACTTAGGCACGGTACCCGACGAAATACGTGAAAAATTAGCCGACAATGGTGTGTATTCTTATCGCGTCTTCTTTTTTGAACAAGCACAAGATGGCGGTTTCTATTCACCTAGTCATTATCCGGTTCAGTCCATGTCGACCTTAACTATTCATGATTTTCCGACACTCATTGGTTATTGGCATTGCCATGATTTAGCTTTAGGCAAAGAGCTTGGGTTATATCCAACTGAAGAGATATTACAACCGTTATACGATTCTCGACATGATAATAAGCAACAGATTCTGAATACCTTGCACGGACACGGTGCTATTTCTGATAATGTTGCGCGAAGCGTCGAACAAGTTGGCATGACTGAAGAGCTTAATTATGGCATGCAAGTGCATATGGCGACGGGCTCAAGTGCATTGTTATCATTACAGCTAGAAGATTGGTTACAGATGGATAAACCGGTAAATATTCCAGGTACTTTTGAGGAATATCCTAACTGGAAACGCAAATTGTCACGTAATTTAGAAGATATATTTACACAGCCAGAGGTGCTAGGATTGGCTCAACGGGTTGATAGAGCTAGACGCAACGCCTCAACTTCATAATGTTGTTTACAAGGATTAGGATGTTACATGGCTGAATTTACGCATATTACGAATGCAAGTGCATCTTTTCCCTTTGTTGATTTAGGGGCATTTGAGCAAGCTGGGGGGACGTTTTTTCGCTTCTCTTTACCTGGTGCTAACTCTGTGGATGTCCTCGCTCTTGATGGTAGTGTTATTGCTAATTGTGTGCAAACCGAGCCGGGTATTTTTGAAGGTACTGCGACGCAACATGTTTTGCATTATGAAATTGAAGTCTCTACCCCAGATACTCAATATCGAGTATATGATCCTTATGCATTCAAAGATGAAGCGTATCATGCTGTCCACTTTGTCGATCATGCACCTCAACATATTTATCAGCAACTTGGTGCTCAATTAATTAACATTACACTTGAGAATGCTACACAGATTGATGCAGTTCGCTTTGCTGTATTTGCACCCAATGCGCAGTCTGTCAGTGTCGTAGGAAGCTTTAATTTATGGAATGATGTATGTCATCCGATGCAAAAAACCGACATGGGCTATTGGGTGTTAGTGATTCCCCAAGCCAAAGTAGGTGATAAGTACAAATATGCGATAAAAGATGCGCAAGGCCATTTATTACCCCATAAAGCGGATCCTGTAGGTTTCAGCGCTGATCAATTTCCGTCTCATGCTTCTAATATCATTGACCATAATGCATATGAGTGGTCTGATAGTGAATGGATGCAACGCACCGCGTTTGATCCTTACCAACAAGCCATGAGCATTTATGAAGTGCATTTAGCATCATGGAAGCGTCCAAATGATGAACGTACTTATTTAACCTATCGCGAGTTAGCTGTAGAGCTGGTCAATTATGTAGTTGAGATGGGATACACTCATATTGAGTTAATGCCGATTACCGAATATCCATTTGATGGTTCTTGGGGCTATCAACCGGTTGGATTATTCGCGCCTACCAGTCGTTTTGGCACAGTTGATGATTTTAAGCACTTTGTGGATACCTGTCATCAAGCTAACATTGGCCTCATTATTGATTGGGTTCCTGCCCATTTCCCTGAAGACGGTCATGGATTAGCTCGCTTTGACGGTAGCTGTGTCTATGAATACGCAGATCCTCGAAAAGGATGGCACCCGGATTGGAATTCATGCATATACGATTTTGGTAAAACTGAAGTACGCCAATTTTTAGTAGCGAATGCGTTATTTTGGTGTGATAAATTTCATATTGATGGTCTAAGAGTGGATGCAGTTGCATCGATGTTATATCTGGATTACTCACGTGATGCAGGTGAGTGGATCCCGAATGTGGATGGTGGTAATCACAATTATGAAGCCATTTCTTTGCTACGTTGGTTGAATCAAGCTGTTTATGCAGCGCATCCTAATGTGATAACGATTGCTGAAGAATCTACCTCATTTGCCAAAGTCTCACGACCACTGGAAATGGGGGGCTTGGGCTTTGGTTTTAAATGGAATATGGGTTGGATGCATGACTCATTGCATTATATTGCCAAAGATCCTACTTATCGTCGCTATCATCATAATGACATCACCTTTAGTATGGTGTATGCATTTGATGAAAGTTTCGTTTTGCCTATTTCACATGATGAAGTGGTTTACGGTAAGGGTTCTTTGCTAGGTAAAATGCCAGGCGACGAATGGCAACAAGCCGCCAATTTACGTACATATGCAGGTTTTATGTACGCCCATCCAGGTAAAAAACTTAACTTTATGGGCAACGAGTTTGCTCAGTATAAAGAGTGGGATCATGATGGTCAGCTAGATTGGGATTTACTTCAATATGATAAACATCTACAGATTCAACATTTGTATAAAACCCTCAACCATCTTTACACTGATTATCCTGCACTCTATGCATGTGAGCATACACATTCAGGATTTGCTTGGCTGACCTATGATGATGCGGAGCGTTCGATATTGTCGTTTAAGCGTATCGACCCAAATACTGAACAAACTATTTTTGTATTGTGTAATTTTACGCCTATGCCGGTTGATAACGTGTGTATAGGTGTGAAAAAAGGTGAATATCATTGTTTGCTTAATACAGATGCGATTGAATTTGGTGGTAGTGGGTTTGCAGTTCCGAGTTCGCTTGTTGCGAATAACCAAGAAAGCCATGGTGAAGCATATAGTATCTCACTCACTTTACCCCCATTAGCAACCATGTTCTGGATTGCTAAAGACTCGTTTTCCCTTAAATAGAGGTGCTATGTCAAGCTCAGCCAAACCCTATCCTTATGGATGTAGCTTTTCAGCTTGTGATGTGAACTTTGCCGTTTACGGGCCGCAACTTGAGAATTGCACTTTATTTTTATTTCATCCGGATACTCAAGAAATACAATATGAACATCCCATGCGTTATCGTCAAGGCGACGTTTGGTATGACGCTTTATCTATTGATATGGAAGGTTTATCCTATTTATATGGCACGCTAGTTGAGATTGAGGGTAAATCACAGTGGCAGTATTTTTCGGATCCGTTTAGTCGAGAACTCACCTTTGCATGGTATTGGGACAAAGAGCGTTATGAGTCACGAACACATTGGTTTTACCCTAAAACAAAAATCAGTCAACAGCATCATCAGCCTTATCGACTGGAAAATAAGGTGGCACCTGAAAAACGTGTCGTGTATGAAATGCATATTAAAAGTATTTCGCAGTGTCACCCACAAGTTCCTGAAAAAGAACAAGGAACATATGTAGGTGCAAGTCACCCTGCAGTGATTCAACATTTAAAGCAACTGGGTATTACGACAATACAATTAATGCCCGTCATGGCGTACATGCCGGAACCATTTACTACCGATAACGGGTTAACTAATTATTGGGGGTATAATTCGATTTCTTTGCTAGCACCAGAGCCTCGCTATGCCATGGTTGATGCGCATCAAGAGCTCCAAGCCATGATAAAGGCATATCATACAGCTGGATTAGAAGTGATCATTGATGTGGTATTTAATCATACCGCTGAATCAGGGCCAAATGGTCCGATTTTGAATCTCCGTGCAATATGTGAAAATGAAGCTTACACACGACTGCCAGAGAGTAAGGATTACGCCAATTACTCGGGATGTGGTAATAGTCTTAATCTGGATAGTCCTTATATATTGACCTTGGTCTTAGAAGCGATGCGTCACTGGGTTCTAATTTATGGTGTGGATGGTTTTCGGTTTGATCTAGCGACAGGCTTAGGAAGAGAGCCTCAAGCATACTCCTCTAATGCCGCATTTTTTAAAGCCCTGCAACAAGATCCGATCTTACGTGATACTTATATGATTGCAGAACCTTGGGACTGTGGTGATCATGGTTATCAACTAGGGCAGTTTCCTGCTAATTTTGCAGAAGTGAATGATCAATTTAGAGATGTCGCACGAGCATTTTGGCGCGGTGATCGAGGATTAACGGGAACATTTGCGACTCGTATGTTCGGTTCACGTGATATTTTTCATAAAGGCCAGCGCAGTCTCCATACATCAGTGAATCCAATTACCTATCATGATGGTTTCACATTGCATGATGTAGTCAGTTATAACGAAAAGCATAATGAGGTAAATTTAGAAGATAACCGTGATGGACATAATCACAATTTGTCCTATAACTATGGGGTCGAGGGGCCTACTGATGATGTTGCTATCATTAATATTCGAGAACGTCAAAAACGTAATATGATTGCATCAATGGTTTTCGCTCAAGGCACACCACATTTTTTATCTGGAGATGAACTCAGTAAAACGCAAAACGGTAATAATAATGCATATTGCCAAGACAACTCGATTAATTATTTAAACTGGCACTTAAATAAACGGCAACAAGATTTCTTATCCTTCTGCCAATATTGTTTAGCAATTAAGCACAACAGTCGAATATTGACTAATGCTCAATTAGCTGATGATGATTATCGCTTAGAGACGAATATTGAGTATGTGAAATGGTATAAACTTGATGGTTCAGATAAAGGTCATAGTGATTGGGAAGACCCACATGTACAAGGCTTTGCCGTAGAAATACGAGAGCAGTCAGAGGGACTAGCGCTTGCAGAGGCTGAACAATGGTTATATTGCGTCAATGCAAGCACCGAGGATGATGTATTAGTGTTACCTAAACTACCTAATGGTGCACGTTGGGAAGTGATGCTCGACACGCGTATGAGTGAATTTAGACCCAGTGGTCATGACATTCCTAAACGTGAATTTGTGATCTCAAATCGCTCGGTCGTCTTATTTAAAACACATTGGTTAGTAAACGATTAGTATGTCTTAAGGAATAAAATGAGTATTGATAAATCACAGTTACAACACCGACTCACGCCTGAAGCATTTTATGTCACTCAGCAAAAGGGTACAGAGCGGCCTTTTACCGGTGAATTTAATGACCATTGGGAAGCTGGAGACTACCATTGCATTTGTTGTGATGCGCGTTTATTCACTCAAGCACATAAATTTGATGCTGGCTGTGGTTGGCCATCATTCTTTGAACAAACCGATGACAGTAATGTCGTATTTCGTGAAGATCACAGTCATGGCATGGTGCGAACTGAAATTGTCTGTAAACAATGCGATGCTCATTTAGGGCATGTATTTGATGATGGTCCAGCACCTACGGGGCAACGATATTGTGTTAATTCGGTATCATTATCATTTAAATAAATTAAATATCACTTTTTCATACGTTTTTAGTATTAGTTCTGACGTTAATTTTGTAATGAAATTTCTCAATAAGTGCCTTGTTTTTAAGTTTCATTGCTAAATCGCAATCAGGTGATGTAATTCTTCAGTCACATCACCTATTTTAAGCTAATAATTATAGAATTTTGTAATAAATCAACAGTTTGGCAATATATAAAAGTACGCTTACACTATCTTAGAATTATAGCGAAGAGTGATGTTTACCCGACTGACTCTTCATTAAGACTCCCATTTAGGAATCATTTAAGGTAGGACAATGAATCAAAAAGTTGAACAGGATCTCCAAAATAGTTGGCAAGAGCGTCAGGAATACGCTGAATCGATGTTGCCACTGATTGGTAAACTTTATCGTAACCGTGCTATTGAAATTTCAGTCTATGGCCGTTCATTATTAAATGCTAGTGCAATTGATGTCATCAAAGCACATCGAACTGTGCGTTTACATGAAGGCCAAAAATTACGTTTACGTGAATCATTTCCGATTGTTGAATCATTAGCTGTGATGCAACTTGCGCCAGCACAGATCGATATTGGTAAATTAGCGTGGGAGTTTAATTATGGTCGCGGAAAAGAACAAAGCGACCTAACTGCGTTTTTGAATCAAGAGTTAAATGACATTGTTAATCGTGGTGATGAGCAAGTTCCTCAAGATGTTGTGTTGTATGGGTTTGGACGTATTGGACGTTTATTAGCGCGTTTGTTGATCGAACGTCAAGGTACCAATAATAAGTTACGTTTGCGTGCGATTGTCGTTCGTGGTGGCCGTGATGGTGATTTAGAGAAACGAGCCAGTTTATTACGTCGTGACTCTGTGCATGGCCCATTTAATGGCAGTATTACCGTAGATACTGAACGTAAAGCATTATTAGCGAACGGTTCATTTATCCAGGTAATTTATGCTAACTCGCCGCAAGAAGTTGATTATACGCAGTATGGTATTAATGATGCGATTGTGATTGATAATACGGGCATGTGGCGAGATCGTGATGGCTTAGGACTCCACCTTCAATCCAAAGGTGCAAAAAAAGTATTGCTAACTGCACCAGGTAAAGGGGATATTAAAAACATCGTTCATGGTGTAAATCATGCAGATATTTTAGATTCAGATACCATCATGTCTGCTGCAAGCTGCACGACCAATGCCATTACTCCGGTTTTAAAGGCGTTAGATGAACAGTATGGCATTGACAATGGCCATGTGGAAACTGTGCATTCTTATACGAATGACCAAAACTTAATTGATAACTTTCATAAAGCGGAACGCCGAGGACGCAGTGCCCCGTTAAATATGGTGATTACTGAAACGGGTGCAGCAAAAGCGGTATCAAAAGCGTATCCTCAATTAGAAGGAAAGCTAACTGGGAACGCGATTCGAGTGCCGACGCCTAATGTATCGATGGCGATTTTGAACTTAAATCTTAAGACGGCGACCAGCAAAGAAGAAATAAATAATTTCTTACAAGATGCGTCGCTCTTTTCAGAATTACAACATCAGATTGACTTTACTCAGTCTACTGAAATTGTATCAAGTGACTTAGTGGGGGCACGCGCTGCATCCATTGTCGATTCTACCGCAACTATCGTAGCGGGTAACCGTGTTACTTTATACGTTTGGTATGATAATGAGTTTGGTTATAGCTGTCAGGTAATGCGCGTTGTGCGCGATATGGCAGGGATCACTTCACCTACATTACCTTTATAATAGGTACTGTTGTTACCTTAATTATTTTGCGCAAAAACCTGAATATTTAATAGTATTCAGGTTTTTTTATGCGTTAATGAAATCTCGACTCGCTACAATCAGTCTGTTAGATTAACTTGTCATTTCCTGTTGAGGTTTGCTGTGCCTAAATCTGAACCTTCTGTTTCTAAGTCATTCAAACGTTATATGTTTGAATTTTTAATACTCTGCTTCGTAGTCGGAGCGGTATTTGTCTTTCAGCAACGTAATATGCTCCCGAGTGATGGTTCTGTTAAATTACCTAATTCCCAATTTGTGACCTTATCTGGCCGCACATTGACGTTACTTGCTGATGATAAACCAACACTTGTCTATATTTTTGCACCTTGGTGTAGTATTTGTCGAATTAGCATTAATAACTTAGATAGTTTACATCCAGATAAAGTGAACGTTGTACGTATTGGTGTCGATTTTCAATATACTGAAGAGTTAAGACAATTTGTCGATGAGGTCGGGGTAAAGGGAGAAATACTCCTAGGTAATGACCAAACGATTAGAGATTTTAAAGTTGCCGCTTATCCGAGTATTTACATTTTGCGACCCGATGGCAGTGTAGTTGGGCGTTCAGTCGGTTATACCTCATCTTTGGGATTGAAGTTGCGCACGGCGTTTGAATAATTTTATAACTGAACGAATAAGTTTGAGTCATTTAAATAACTTAAGCGCATGCCTAGTATTTTTGATGAGTAATTGGTAAATTACAAAAAATAATAATAACTGGAATGATTCAATGCAAATCAGCTCCCAATTCGATAGTGGTAACATCCACGTCGTATCTGCCGCTTCTGCGAGTGATATCCGTTTAAGAATTAATTGCGATAACCAATCTGAGTTTTATCAGTGGTTTCACTTTCGTCTACATACACAAGCAATGGTAAATCATACTATTGTTATCGAAGATTTAGCCAAGTCCGCGTATCCAAAAGGCTGGGAAGGATATCAAGCATTAGCAAGTTATGATAGAGAAGAGTGGTTTCGTGTCGATACTGCTTTTAACGGAGATGAACTGACAATAGATGTTACGCCAGAATACGAGGTCATCTATTTTGCATATTTTATCCCTTATAGTTATGAACGATATTTGAATTTGTTAGCGTCTGCACAAACCTCCTTTGATTGTCAGCAGGTATTATTAGGAGACACGATTGATGGTCGTGATGTGTCTATGCTGGTCATTGGTGATACCCTAAGTAACGCACCTAAAAAATCAATTTGGATTACTGCGCGCCAACATCCAGGTGAGTCCATGGCTTCATGGTGTGTAGAAGGGTTAATTTATCGTCTGTTAGATGAAGATGATGGCGTTGCCCGCAAACTTTTACAAGACGCAGTATTTTATATTGTCCCGAATATGAATCCAGATGGTTCTGTAAGAGGTCATTTACGTACCAATGCCGTAGGAACCAATCTCAACAGAGAATGGGAAAATCCATCTTTAGATAAAAGCCCTGAAGTATATTATGTGCTGAATAAAATGCGAGAGACGGGGGTCGATATGTATTTAGATATTCATGGCGACGAAGCGCTCCCCTATAATTTTGTTGCCGGTTCTGAAGGGGTACCTAATTATAACGAGAGCATGGCACATTTAGAAAATACCTTTAAACACGCATTACTTAATGCAACGCCTGAATTTCAAGACATATATGGTTATCCTAAAGATGAACCCGGTAAAGCTAATTTAACGGTCGCTTCAAATGCAATTGCTCATCAATTTGGATGTATGTCTTATACGTTAGAAATGCCGTTTAAAGATAATGCCGATTTACCTGATGCTGCCTATGGCTGGTCAGTGGCACGTTGCGCACAACTTGGTGAAGATTTGTTGATCCCAATCCGTGCCGTTTTACAAGAATTACAATAACGATATAACAATAACAACATCACAAGGAACTTTTTATGGATGCATTCTATAACGTACTAACAACGCTGGATGGCTTTTTGGGAGGCGCTTTCTGGTTCCCATATGTATTACTAGGCGTTGGATTATTTTTTACAATTTATCTGAAATTCCCTCAAATTCGCTTTTTTAAACACGCTTGGAAAGTCGTTACGGGTAAGTACGATAAATCTGATGATCCAGGTGATACTTCTCACTTTCAAGCATTAACAACGGCCTTATCGGGTACTGTTGGAACAGGTAACATATCCGGAGTCGCATTCGCTATATTCTTAGGTGGTCCAGCGGCATTATTTTGGATGTGGGCCACGGCCTTTTTTGGTATGACAACCAAGTTTGTTGAAGTCACACTCTCGCATAAATACCGAGAAAAAACAGCTGATGGCACTATGGCTGGTGGCCCGATGTACTATATGGATAAACGTTTAAATATGAAATGGTTAGCAATCGCTTTTGCTATTGCAACGGTCATTTGTTCATTTGGGACCGGTAATTTACCGCAATCAAACGGTATCGCAACTTCAATAGAAGCAACATTTGGGTTTGATCCTATGTTGGTAGGTGGCGTTTTAGCTATTTTACTCGGTTTGGTGATTATTGGTGGTATTCATCGAATTGCTACGGTTACGGCTAAGATTGTACCTATCATGGCGCTGATTTATATCATTGGTGCTTTAGCCGTTATCTTCGCGAATGCCGGTAATATCGGTCCGGCGTTTGCTGCAGTTATTTCTGATGCGTTTACTGGCTCAGCTGCTGCTGGAGGATTTTTAGGAGCAACGCTAGCATACGCGTTTAATCGAGGTGTAAATCGAGGATTATTTTCGAATGAAGCTGGTCAAGGCTCTGCGCCGATTGCGCATGCCGCCGCTAAAACGAAAGAACCTGCATCAGAAGGCATGGTCTCAATCTTAGAACCATTTATCGATACGATTATTATTTGTACTATTACTGGATTAGTCATTCTATCGTCAGGCGTGTGGAAAGAAAAACATCAAAACATCTTCGACGCATCTGATATGGTTTTCCTATCTGGGCAGCATTCAGATAAAAATGAAGCAGATGTCGAAAATTTATTTAAGTTAATCAATAACGTCGATGGTTCAAGCGTTGAATATTACAACGGTGTCGTCACTATTGTGGGTGGAAAAGCGCAGAACACTGAAGACTTTACTTTAATGAATGCACGTTCAATTGCTGAAAATGTTTCATATGGTATTGGTTCTGAAGAAGACTTATTTACAGGACGTTTTGAGGTAGTTAAT
This sequence comes from Glaciecola sp. HTCC2999, assembly GCA_949498985.1. GTDB lineage: Bacteria > Pseudomonadota > Gammaproteobacteria > Enterobacterales > Alteromonadaceae > Opacimonas. The sequence continues at coordinate 51,082 of CATECQ010000044.1, read as the reverse complement.
GGTGTACCTCAAAAAGATAACTTAGTCGTTTCAGGTAAATCACTTGTGCATTCGGCTAAACTCACCACTATCGCGTTTACACGTGGTTACTTTGGTGATTTTGGTCAGTATATTGTGTCAGTCGGCTTGTTATTGTTTGCCTTCTCAACAGCGATTGCTTGGTCTTATTATGGTGACCGAGCAATGACTTATTTGTTAGGTCCAAAATCGGTTATGCCATATCGTGTAGTATACATAGCGGGTTTTTTCTGGGCAGCATTCTCAGATACAACTTTGGTTTGGGCGTTATCAGCCGTCGCGATAGTCGTGATGACGTTACCAAACTTGTTTGGCATTATGATGTTACGCAAAGAAATGAAAGATACGATGAATGAATATTGGGATAAAGTTAAGAGTTAAATCCAGCACTAAAATCGTGTAAACTTAAAAACCTAGTAGGGGAGACTTTACTAGGTTTTTTATTTCCCCCAAGCCATGTTATTTAGAATAAGAAAGGAACATCATAATGCTGACTGATTGTCCTGCATGTAAGAAAAAAATTTCGGATAAAGCGGAGATTTGTAGCCATTGTGGATTCGCAGTTAAAGCTGAAGATGCGGAAGCTTTATTGCGTCAACAAAAGATGGATAAATATCAACGTCACCAGTCATTACAAACCCAATCTTTTATTGCTGTACTGTTATTTTTAGCAGGGTTTGGCATGATGTATTGGGGAACACCTCAAGTCGGTAGCACTCAGCACAGTATTGCAATATTAGTTTGCATACTTGGGTTCATTTGGTACTTGATTAACCGGGTACGGATTTTACTCACTAAACGTAATAAATTTTTTGGTTAATGATACCGAATATAGAGGCAGTGTAGATAATGAATGTAGAACAACTCGTCAGTGCAATGACACCAGAAGTATACCAAAATTTAAAGCAGGCTGTAGAAACAGGAAAGTGGCCTAATGGCGCTGAACTGACAGAAGAACAAAAAGCCAATTCGCTCCAAATAGTTATGTTATATCAAGCTAAGATTGAACGTTCCAATGAACATATGACCATTGGCGAAGATGGAGAAATGGTGCATAAATCAAAATCTGAATTGCGTAATGAATTACGTCAAGCCGGTCAAACGCCGATTGCTCAAGTCAAACTTAAAGACTAATTTCGCCACATAGGTCGCGCGATAATAGTGCGACTTGTTCTTCATAATCATCTGTTTGTGATAGCACAAAATGTAATTTTGTTAATGCAGCTTCCACAGTCATATCATGTCCAGATAACACACCCACATCCGCTAATCTCTGACCATTAGCATAACCTGACATATTCACATTACCAGACAGGCATTGAGTACAGTTTAGAATAATAATGTTGCGAGATTTTGCTTTTGCAAATGCGGCTAACATCGCTTCATTCTGAGGAGCATTGCCCATTCCATAACTCAATAATATTAGGGCTTTGACGGGTTGTAATAAATGGTTATGAATAATATCAACACTAATTCCTGGATATAAACTCACTAAACCTACTGGCTGAGCATCAATATGGTGTAACGTGAATTTAGCATCAGGGTTATTCAACGAAGTGCAGGCGGAATGATTGACTTTGATATTTATTCCCGCATCGATAAGCACTGGATAGTTAGGAGATGCAAAAGCATTAAATCCATTAGCATTAACTTTTCGAGAACGATTACCTCGAAATAACTGATGATTAAAAAATAAGGTCACTTCAGGAACGGGGTAATTTGCAGCTAGGAATAAAGCATTGAGTAAATTTTCTTGACCATCAGAACGCAATTCCGCCAAAGGAATTTGAGAGCCGGTGATAATGATAGGCTTTGATAAACCTTCAAACATAAATGATAGGGCGGAGGCGGTATATGCCATTGTATCTGTGCCATGTAACACTATAAACCCATCATATTCATCATATTGTGTCTCAATATCCCGAGCGATCATTTCCCAATCACTTGGCTGCATATCAGATGAATCTAATAACGTGTCATATTCATGAACGGTAAAAGCTGGCATCTCCGAACGATGAAACTCAGGCATTCCGGTTAGGGTTTGAGTTAAAAAGCCCGCAACTGGGACAAAACCTTGCTGTGAAGGCTGCATCCCAATGGTACCTCCAGTATAAGCGACATAGATATGCTTGCGTCTTTCCGCGAGGAGGTGATTAACTTCGGTAGGTTGTTCTGTCATTTAATTTCGCATAACGAGCGTTATTTTTTACTTGGTATGAATTGACTGACGACATCTTCACCCGCAGCTTGTTTATCTGCATGATAACTCGAACGGACCATTGGACCACATGCAGCATGTGTAAAGCCTATTTCATCTGCATACTCACCTAATGCTGTAAATTCATCAGGTGTCACATAACGCTTTACTGGATAGTGATGACGAGACGGTTGCAGATATTGACCTAAAGTAAGCATATTGACATCGTGAGCCCGTAAGTCATCGAGTACGACTTTAATTTCATCAACCTCTTCACCCATACCCATCATGAGACCTGATTTTGTTGGGATGTGAGGATGAGCTGCTTTGAATTTTTTTAACAGATCTAACGACCACTGATAATTAGCACCAGGGCGACACTCACGATAAAGACGTGGAATAGTTTCTAAATTATGATTAAAAACATCTGGTAATCCTGTCGCTAGGATATCTAGCGCACGGTCCATACGTCCTCTAAAATCTGGGACGAGTACTTCGATTTTCGTATTAGGGCTATGCTCACGGATTGCATTAATACAATCGACAAAATGCTGAGCACCACCATCGCGTAAGTCATCTCGATCAACAGAAGTGATAACCACATATTTTAAGTCCATCTTGGCTATAGTAGTGGCTAGTTTCAAAGGTTCTTCAGCATTAGGTGGTAACGGTTTTCCGTGTGCTACGTCGCAAAATGGGCATCGACGTGTACATATGTCACCTAAAATCATAAAAGTAGCGGTACCGTGATTGAAACACTCAGAGAGGTTGGGGCAGCTCGCTTCTTCACAGACCGAATGCAAATTATTTTCACGCAGAGTTTGTTTGATTTTTTCTACTTTTTCAGTAGTGCGTGGCAGTTTAATTTTAATCCATTCAGGCTTACGTAACATTGCTTCCTTTTCTGTTGGAATAATGGTGACTGGAATATGTTTAACTTTCTCATCATCTCGGAGTTTGACCCCTGCTTCTGGACGTGAACTACTCATCAAAACCTTCTCTAAACTCTATTTGTTGAACACCTATTAAGGTGCAAAATTGGGCAACAATATCTTTACCTGCGACTGCCAAATCTGGATTACCGCCTAATCGAGCACTATCCGTCATTTCTAATCCTGCATAACCACATGGATTGATGTGGCTAAATGGAGATAAGTCCATATTAACATTTAATGCTAATCCATGAAATGAACACCCTTTACGAATGCGTAAACCAATAGAACATATTTTTTGTTCGTCGACATAGACACCCGGTGCATCTTTTTTTGGGTATGCTTTAATTCCACTGTTAGCTAAATGAGCAACAATACAAGATTCTAGTGCTGTGACCAGCTCGCGAACACCCATCTTTAAACGCTTTAGATTTAAAAGTACATACATCATTTGCTGGCCAGGACCATGATAAGTAATTTGGCCACCACGGTCGACCTTTACTACCGGTATGTCATTGGGGTTAAGAAGATGTTCAGGCTTTCCTGCCTGACCTTGAGTATAAACCGGAGAGTGTTCAACTAGCCAGATTTCATCGCAAGTATGCTCATCACGATGATCGGTGAATTGATGCATTGCTTCCCAAATAGGTTGGTATGCTTGCTGGTTAAGTTGTCGAACGATCAGATTCATTAGATCACAACACGGACAAGTTTTAACGCTGATAATTCAGTATAAATAGTTTCCATATGAGTTTTGGAAGTCACTTTTACACTAATAGAAAGAGCATGATAATTGCCTTTACTACTCGGTTTAACCGAAGGGGAATAGTCACCTGGTGCATGGATTTGTAAACAAGCGATAACATCGTTTGGGAGTTGCTCATCTGCGACACCCAACACTTTAAATGTTTGAAAACAAGGAAACTCTAATAACTCATCAAAATGTGTATCCATCAAATCACCTGTAGATAGAAAAAATACCAATAAAAAACGGCCTGATTATACACTCAGACCGTTTTTTTGCCAGATTATGTGATGTTTAATTAGTGCTATCGTCACTAAACTGTAAACGAAAGTAATCCATCGCTTTATCTAGCATACCGCCTTCATTGACAACTTGAAGAGCGACTAATGGATAATCAGCAATGGTTTCATTGTCTATTTCTAAGCTAAGTACACCAACTACCTCACCTTTTTCTAGTGGTGCTTCTAAGTGGCGATCAATAATAAAATTAGCTTTCAGGTTCTTTGCTTGTCCTCTTGGAATAGTTAGAGAGACATCTTGCGTGATCCCTAAATCGACAGTTTTTCGATCTCCCATATAGATACGGTGGGCAACAAAACTATGTCCGGCTTGGTAAGGTGAAATAGATTCGAAAAACCTAAAACCGTAGCGTAATAATTTCTTATTTTCAACTTTACGTGCGCGTTCTGAATCAGTGCCCATAACCACGGATACTAACCGCATATCGCCTTGTGTGGCAGAAGTGATCAAGCTGTAACCTGCGTCTGAAGTGTGGCCAGTTTTAATCCCATCTACACTTAATGCTTTATCCCATAGCAAACTGTTGCGGTTATATTGGCGAATATTGTTATAAGTGAATTCTTTCTTACTATATAACTCATATTCTTCTGGGTTATCTTTAATCAACGCCCGTGATAATAAAGCCATATCACGAGGGGAGGTGAAATGTTGACTATCGTGTAATCCATGTGAATTAACGAAGTTTGTTGCTGTCATTCCTAATTTAGCTGCATGAGCATTCATCATCGATGCAAAGGCTTCTTCTGAACCCGCTATATGCTCGGCCATAGCGACACAAGCATCATTTCCAGACTGAACCACGATACCGTGCATTAAATCGGAGACACTCACTTTCGTGCCTACCTCAATAAACATTTTGGATGAGTCAGGAAAATTTTTCGCCCACGCATTTTCAGAAATAATGACTTCGTCAGTTAATGAAATATTGCCTGCTTGTAACTCCTGCCCAATCACATACATGGTCATAATTTTGGTAAGTGATGCTGGAGCAAGTTGCATATCTGCATTTTGTTCGGCAATCACATCTCCTGTATTCGCATCGAGAAGAATATAGCCCTTTGCTGAAACAGTAGGGGCCGGAGGAATAATGACAACGGCTTGTGTAACGAAAGAAAAAGCAATAAGGGATAACATGATGAGCAGTTTATGCATACAACACCTAGTTCTTAGAAATAATTATTATTCGTTATAGTACCATTTTAACTGCTTATATGACTATGTCAGTGACAAAAAGTTTCAAATATTATTACGCCGATGTTCTAGCCAATAAAACGGTATCGCAGATATAACTAATCACTGGTGTAAATAAAAGCTTCATTGTATCCGCTTCTCTTTACGTCGAGAATTAATGCATCGGCTAAAGTACGATTTTTAATGGGGCCTATTAACGTCTTATAAGCGGTTTGAGTCTGACTGACAGTCGTTGGGTGTTGATACATAATATTAGCTGCTTGAGCTAAAGATTCGGCTTTTGTTAAGTCGCTAAATGCAGCAATTTGAATGAATAATGTTGGATTCGTTACCTTTGGCTCCTGTAGTGGGGCGATACTTATTGGACTAGGGTCAAGGAACTGAGACAAGGGGATGCTTGGGTTATTTGCTACCGTCACCATGTCATTTTCATCGACGTGAATGACTTCAAGTTTTACGGACGCAGTACCCCTGTCTAAATAATCAAGTTCCTTAGCTGCAGCAAAAGATAAATCGATTACACGATTAGGGTGGAAGGGGCCTCGGTCGTTTACCCGGACAATCAGATTTTTACCATTTTCAGTGTTCGTAACCCGTACATAAGAGGGTAAGGGTAACGTTGTGTGAGCTGCGCTGAATTCATACATATCAAACACTTCACCATTAGACGTTAAATGACCATGAAATTTTTGACCATACCATGAGGCTATGCCTGTCTGAATGAAGCCCTTACCCGTCAATGTGGGCTGATAATTAACTCCCATAATGGTATAAGGTCGCATATTGGCTAATCGGTAAGGTTCATATTTAGGGATAATAACGCTGGGTTCATGATCTGGAATTAATACAATCGGGGCCGAATCAACTTTCATACTGTAGCGATCCGATGAAGATAAAGAACAACTAACCAAAAAAGGGCTCATCAATACTAAGCTCAACAACGTTTTAAGTCTCATCGAGGCATTACTCTATTTTGAGTGGCAATTGCCATTAATAAACCAAATCCCGACATAAGTGTGACCATAGATGTTCCGCCATAACTGACTAACGGGAGAGGGACACCCACCACCGGTAATAATCCTGATACCATGCCCATGTTGACAAACACATAGACAAAAAAGGTCAGGGTAATACTACCTGCTAATAATTTACCGAACAAGAACTGACAACGAGCTGCAATGACCAATCCTCTTCCCACAATAAATCCATAAAGTAATAACAAGCCAATGACGCCTATAAAACCAAACTCTTCACTAAATACTGCAAATATGAAATCTGTATGTCGCTCAGGAAGAAACTCTAATTGTGATTGAGAGCCTTGCAGCCAACCTTTACCTGTCCAACCGCCAGAGCCAATTGCAATTTTTGATTGAATAATATGATACCCTGCACCGAGTGGATCGCTTTCTGGATTTAAAAAAGTGATAACACGTTGTTTTTGATAAGCTTTCATCAAAAATAACCACATAATTGGGGTGAAACTCCCAATTAATAATGTGAATAAAGAAATAATACGCCAGCTCATACCCGCTAAAAATAACGTAAAAATTCCTGAACTAGCAATCAATAATGAAGTGCCTAAATCAGGTTGTTTAGCAATGAGAATCGTCGGTATGATCACCATTAATAGACCCATTAATAATGTCTTAATACTGGGAGGCATACCCAAACGACTTATGTACCAAGCGACAGTCATTGGCACAAAGAGCTTTAAGATTTCAGAAGGTTGAAAGCGAAAAGCACCTAAATCTAACCAGCGCTGTGCCCCTTTCCCAGTCACTCCAAACACTAAGACTGCAATAAGCAATAAAATACCGATCGCATAAACGAAGGGCGATATATTACGATAAAATAAGACTGGAATTTGCGCCAGAGCGAACATTGCCACTAAACCAATCCCGAGTCGAGTCACTTGGCGTTTGATTAATTCTATATCTTGGCCACTAGCAGAATATATTGTCATTAAACCAATCGTCATTAATAATAACAAACTCAATAATAACCAACCGTCGATGTGGATTTTTGTTAAGAATCCATCGGATTGCCTAATGCTGTTATTGACTGGCATATTTATCTCCTATCCAAAAATCCATCACACTGCGAGAAATCGGTGCAGCATTACTTCCTCCACCACCTGCATTTTCTAGTGCGACGATCACACTGATGGTAGGCTCTTCAGAAGGAGCGTAGCCTAAGTACATGGCATTATCTTTGAGATAATCGGCAATAATAAGATCATCCACATTTTCATCTTGGCCGATAGAAAATAATTGAGCTGTACCTGTTTTTCCAGATGAAAAATAACGGGTATTTTGAAATGCCTTATAGGCTGTTCCATGAGGTAACCTAACAGTATCATCCATTGCTTGTTTCACTAATGCCCAATTTTTTTGTTCTAATACTGGTATTGGGGGTGCTTCATTTAATGCTTCGGGGATATCAACATTTGATTCTTTGACGGCTCGCAATAATTTTGGCCTAAACCTTTGTCCATCATTAATAATAGTATTAATCGAGTCAATCAGTTGGATGGGAGTCGCTGTCCAATAGCCTTGTCCAATTCCTACTGAAATAGTATCACCTATGTACCAAGGTTGATTAAATTTGGCACGTTTCCAACCTCGGCTAGGCATGTTGCCATCGGTTTCTTCTAATAGATCAATATTGGTATATTCACCAAATCCAAATTGACTCATATATTCATGAATATTGTCGATGCCTAATTTATAAGCCATATCATAAAAAAATGTATCGCAAGAAACTTCTATGGAGCGCTTGATATCGACATGACCATGACCTCTTCTTAGCCAATCTCGCCAAATATGTTCAACATCTTTTAGCTGATAGAAACCTTGGTCTTGAATTTTTGTATTCGCAGTGACGACTTGATATTCCAAACCTAACAAGGCTAGATGGGGTTTAATTAATGAAGCGGGTGGATATTGACCCTGAACAGCTCGATTCAGTAATGGTCGGTCAGAATTTTGTATGAGTTTTGAATAATCTGTTTGGGATATACCGTCAACAAATAAATTCGGATCGTAAGAAGGGCTGGAATACATTGCTAAGACACCACCATCTCGAGGGTCAGATACTACCACCGAACCACGTCGTTCCGACATAAGTGATTGTACGTAAAGTTGCAATTCAATATCGATATTCAGTACTAAGTCTTCCCCGGGGATTGGCGGGTTTTCTTCCAATATTCTTAAAGTCCGACCTTTACTATCGACTTCTAGTTTTGCATAACCTACTTTACCGTGAAGTCGTTCTTCATAATAACGTTCAACGCCTTGCTTACCAATATTTTTAGTCGCCGCGTAATTAGATTGGGCCCCCCAACTTGCGACGAGGTTTAAGTCTCGCTCATTAATTTTTGAGACATATCCCAATACATGGGTCAGCGCGCTGCCATAAGGATAGTAGCGTGATAAACTCGCTTCAACGGAGACGCCATCAAAGCGGTGTTGATGGGCAGAAAATATGGCCATCATGGCTTCATCCATATTGCTTTTCAACGTCACGGGTTGAAAACGTCGTTGTCGTTTACGGTTACGTTCGAAACGCGCTATATCGCTTGGCGTTAACGCTAATAGCTGTTGTAATTGAGTAATAGTCTGCTCTAAATCGGGGACTTCTTCGATGGTCACTTCAAGGTTAAATATGGGTCTGTTTTCTGCAATGATTACACCGTTGCGATCATAAATAAGCCCTCGGTTTGGAGCGACAGGCACGACTTTAATTCGATTACCATCGGCACGAATTTTATAATCCTCAAACTGTTCTATTTGTAATGAAAAAAGATTTGATAAGACAATTAAGATAAGTAAAAAACAGAAAAAAACAGCAAACAAACACCTGCGCAAAAACAAATTAGATTCAGCGCTGAAATCTCGTATGAGTTGCCGTTGTTTTGCCATGCAATGTTACTCAGTTATTCGCGGTGATAGGGATGGTTTTGAGTGATTGACCACGCTCGATATAAGCTTTCAACCACGATTATTCTCACTAAAGGATGAGGCAGTGTCAATGGCGAAAGTGACCAACGTTGTTCTGATTTGGCAAGACATGCAGGTGCTAACCCTTCAGGTCCACCAATGAGTAGACTAATATCACGTCCATCCATTTTCCATTGATCTATTTGCTTAGCTAAAGTAGGGGAGTCCCAAGGTTTTCCGAGAACTTCTAAGGTAACCACTTTGTCATGTTTACCGATAGCTTGCAGAGTAAGTTCACCCTCTTTTTCAAGAATGCGAGCGACATCTGCATTTTTACCTCGTTTACCTGCAGGTATTTGTACGAATTTGACGGGCATGTCACTGGGGAAACGTTTTAAAAAGTGTGCGCAACCTGTTTCCACCCATTCTGGCATTTTGGTGCCCACAGCGATAATTTGGATGCGCATAAGTTTGGATTAAGACCAGAGTTTTTCTAATTGATAAAAATCTCGAGTCTCGTCTTGCATGACGTGCACGACAACCTCACCTAGATCTACTAACACCCATTCACCGGTTTCTTGTCCTTCAATACTTAACGGAGGTGAGCCTGCTCGTTTCATTTCAATCACAACATTCTCAGCAATTGAACGAACGTGACGTTTCGAATTGCCGGAGCACACTAACATAGTATCAGTGACTGTAGATTTACCTTCAACATTTAAATCGATGATATCGCGCCCTTTCATGTCTTCAATTTTATCAATGACGAATTTTTTTAAACTATCGTGGTCCAATTTTGCCTCAATCTTTATATAAATTATGTTCTCTAATATAGTTTAACACGCTTGGAATAATTAATTGACTTTCTCTGCTAAGATTTTGTAAATCAGCTCTACATTCTGTTGAAGAAACATTGATTTTAGGTATTTCCACACAGGTGATTCGTCCTGTTTCATAAATTATAGGACCATCCTTCTGGGTGATGGTATTTTGCACGATATGTTTAGGTAAATCATACAGGTTGTGATTTGATGAACTGCGCGGTAAAACTATTAGATGGCATAGATCTAAAATAGTCTCGAGTTGATACCATTTTGGAAGGTTAAGATAGCTATCATAGCCAATGATAAAAAATACCTGATGTTTTTGAGCAAAATGCTTAAGTGTGTTGACCGTATAACTAGGCGGAGTTTGATGCAATTCAAAATCATCAATGCATAATTGTGGATAGTCACTGATACATAGCTTCAGCATGTTAATTCGATGATGATTGGCGATAGGCGGTTTATCTAATTTTAATGGGGAAATCGCATTAGGTAATAATGTTATCAAATCGATGTGATACTGAACTTGCAGTGCAAGTAGTAAGTTAATGTGTCCTTGATGAGGCGGATTGAACGTCCCTCCAAACAAATAAATCGGCGGTTTATTCATGTGTTAGTGGAAATCCTGATACCGCGTATGGCGTAAATAATAGACATAGATGACACAAAATAACAAAAGGCCTGACGGGTGTGGAGTTTTTGAATTGAAAATCAGCTTCCTTTAATGCATCTCTTATTTCACTAAAACGTTGAGGCGTAAAATCACTCACTAATTTTGTATAGAGACCTTGTTTATTTCCCCAAACTCGTAATGCAGCCCAATTAATCCGTTGACCTGTCCGTTGTAATTGGTCAATTTGATATAACGTTTCCCACTCTTTAATTAATGCCCAAATGACAATATTCGGCTCAAGCCCTTCACTTTCTAAACGATATAACAGTTTTACTAACCGCTGAGCATCACCTGTGAGTAAGGTATCAATAAGTTGATACACCGTAAAGCGTGATTGTTCAACCACCGCAGCTTTCGTTTGAGTAATATCTAAAGTTTGACCTGCATAAAGTAAACCTAACTTATCGACTTCTTGTTTAGCGGCGAGCATGTTGCCTTCACATGCATCAGCAATAAATGCAATACAATCATCTGTGGTATTAATTGGAATTGCTTTTAGCAATTGTGCGACCCAATTTTCTAAATCACGACCTTCTAGGGCATAACAGGGGATGAACCAGCCAGCTTCTTGTAAAGTTTTAAACCATTTAGTATTTTGTACGTCTTTTCCAATGCGCGGACCATAAATGACAAGTAGCACGTCAGGCGATGGGTTTGTTACTATTTCGAGTAATGTTTTGCTGCCTTCTTTACCTGGTTTGCCTGTTGGTAAATGTAATTCAATCAGTTGTTTATCGCTAAATAGAGACATCGTTTGCGTGGCATCAATGAGCGTAGACCATTCAAAATCACCATCGGCAGTCAAACTTTGGCGTTCTTCGAATCCTATTTTTTTTGCTGCACTTCTCACTATATCTAGTGCTTCTATCGTTTGTTGTGGTTCATCACCAAAAATAAGAATAAAAGAGGCCAGACCTTTTTGACACTGACTAGTAAGTTGATTTTGTCGTAACTGCATCGTTAACGGCCTAGCTGCTGCGTGATATTAGCCGGTAAGCGCTGATAAATAGTGCGGGCAGCTTCTTGTCTAAGTTCGTTTAATACTAAGTTTAATTCGCGTGTTTTGGCTAATACTTGTCGCGGGTCATCTTGATACTCACGAGTCAACACAAACTCATAAAAAATAGGGGGTTGTTCACCTATGGATAATGAATATCGGACATTGTAAATAAGCTCATATTCTGCTACTTGTCCGGTTGAAAAAACGGACAGTAAACGCCGCTCGATATTTTCGGGTTCCAGCACCATTGTATTGTCAATATTGCCATTGCTGTCTGTGGCGGTAAGACCTTGTTGCTCAAAAAATGCTTGTGTACTCTGGTGCAAACCCGAGTGTTGAGCAGTAGACTCAAGGGTTAAATGAGAGAGCAAACTTTGTGGGATCTGTTGACCCCGCAAAGTGAAGCCGCATGCACTGAGTAATACTATTATGCTAATGAGTAAAACAACTCGTATGCTCCACATATGACTGAATCCTTAATTCGCTACAATATTGAGTAATTTACCTGGTACATAAATTATTTTACGAATGGTTTTACCTTCAATAAAACTTTGGACATTTGCTTCTGCTAATCCTAATGTTTCAACCGTCTCTTGATTCGCATCAGCTGCCACAGTGATTTTTGCTCTAAGTTTACCGTTCACTTGAACAATAATGAGTTTTTCTGCTTCTACCATGGCCTTAGAATCAGCTTTTGGCCAAGCTGCAATATGAACATCACGATGTCCTAGTACCGTCCATAATTCATGAGAGATATGCGGTGTAATTGGCGTCAACATTAAAACGACTGCTTCTAAGCCTTCTTGTAAGATGGCTCGGTCTTGCTCGTTTTCAACGGAGGCTTTTTGTAGATGATTACACAGCTCCATGATCGCGGCTACGGCAGTATTAAACGTTTGACGGCGTTCAATATCATCACTCACTTTAGCTATGGTTTGATGCACGATGCGACGTAAATCTTGTTGCGCTTTATTCAAGCTAGCTGGCGTCAGAGCCACAGTTGCGCCTAATGCGGCATGTTCGTTAACGAGTTTCCATACTCGTTTTAAGAATCGGTTGGCACCTTCAACGCCAGAATCTACCCATTCAAGAGTTTGCTCTGGTGGTGCAGCAAACATGGTGAATAGACGCACGGTATCGGCACCGTAAAGGTCAATGACTTGTTGTGGATCAATACCATTATTTTTAGATTTTGACATCTTAGTCATGCCGCCATGAATCACTGGCTCACCATCTGCTTTAAGTATGGCTGAGTCAATTCGACCTTTTTCATCCTTAGTAATACTCACATCAGTAGGGGAATACCAAGTTTTTTTGCCAGCCGTATCTTCACGATAAAATGAATCTGCTAAAACCATGCCTTGGCATAGCAAACGTTTATATGGTTCGTCAGAATCAACGAGACCTTCATCGCGTAATAATTTATGAAAGAAGCGAGAATACAATAAATGTAATATAGCGTGTTCAATGCCACCCACATATTGATCGACAGGTAGCCAATAATTCGCTTCACTTGGATCCAACATAGCGTGGTTAGTTTGTGAGGTGTAACGAGCATAATACCAAGATGACTCCATAAAAGTATCAAAGGTATCGGTTTCACGTAGTGCATTTTGACCATGTAACGTCGTCTTTGCCCATTCTGGATCAGCCTTAATGGGTGAAGTCACACCGTCCATTACAACATCTTCAGGCAAAACGACAGGCAACTGATCTTCCGGTACCGGTGCAGAATCACCATTTTCAAGATTCAACATCGGGATAGGCGCTCCCCAATAACGTTGGCGTGATACACCCCAGTCACGAAGACGGAAATTTACTGTCTTCGTGCCTTTACCTATCTGGGTGAGTTTTTGTGCGATTGCATCAAACCCCGACTGAAAATCTAGTCCATCAAACTCGCCTGAATTGACTAAGATTCCTTTTTCGGTGAAGGCAGATTGGCTCAAATCACAGTCGTCACCAGCGACAACTTGTTTAATTGGTAAGCCATAGACTTTTGCAAAGTCATAATCACGTTGATCATGACCAGGCACCGCCATAACCGCACCAGAGCCATACCCCATAAGTACAAAGTTTGCGATCCAAATTGGGACCGTTTCACCAGTAAGTGGGTGAATCGCTGTGAAACCGGTATCGACACCTTTTTTCTCCATGGTTGCCATATCAGCTTCAGCAACTTTAGCGTTTTTACACTCATCAATAAAATCATTGAGTGCTGGATTTTGCTCGGCAGCAGCTAGGGCTATTGGATGTTGAGCAGCAACTGCAACATAGCTCACCCCATACAAAGTATCAGGGCGAGTTGTGTAAACCTCTAGTGCCTCTAAATTAGCAATACGCTGTGGTAAGTCAAAGGTGATTTCTACGCCTTCAGATCGACCAATCCAATTTTTTTGCATGGTTTTAACCTGTTCAGGCCACTGGTCTAATTGATCTAAATCATCAAGTAGTTTTTGAGCATAATCGGTGATTTTAATAAACCACTGTGGAATTTCTTTTTGTTCGACAACAGCTCCAGAGCGCCAGCCACGCCCATCGATAACTTGCTCATTGGCTAATACAGTTTGGTCAACAGGATCCCAATTAACCGTTGAAAGCTTTTTATAAACGAGCCCTTTTTCATACAGTCGCGTGAAAAACCATTGCTCCCAACGATAATAATCAGGTTGACATGTTGCAAATTCGCGTTCCCAATCATAACCAAAGCCCAAAGAGTTGAGTTGGTTTTTCATGTATTCAATATTGGCATAAGTCCACTTTGCAGGCGCAGTATTGTTGTTAATCGCTGCATTTTCAGCGGGCAATCCAAACGCATCCCACCCCATAGGTTGCAATACATTTTTACCTAACATACGTTGATGACGACTGATAACATCCCCAATGGTATAATTGCGCACATGTCCCATGTGAAGTTTGCCACTTGGGTAAGGGAACATGGATAAACAATAAAACTTTTCTCTATTATCATCTGGTTGTGCGGTAAAACACGCATTATCTTGCCAATATTGTTGGACGCTGGCTTCTAAGCTCTGGGGAGAATAAGGTTGTTGCGACATGTTGTTTGGGATCCCAAGTAAAAATGTTCTATCTATTAGCCCTATAGAATACCTTAGCTGTGGGCGTAAGGCTATGCTCGATAAGGAATTTTTATGCGACTATTTGACTCAGACTGTGTAGACTTAGGAGCAATAAAATAAAAAATGTATTGGGTAAACTTCTCCTTATGAGTCAATCGTTATTTTCAGACCATTCATTCATGCTAGATTTAATGGCGCGCACACGTTTGGAATCCACTCAGTGTTGTGCAGACTTAAGTGCTTTTGATATTAAACAATTGCTTTGTGATACCCAAACACAGCGACATGACGAACACGTTTTTATTGGCCAAAAAAGAGCCAAACGCGCATTAGAATTTGGTCTAGGAATCGATTCTCCTGGTTATCATTTATTTGTGATGGGAGAGCATGCTTCAGGCCGAACAACCTTAGTTAAAACGTATATTGACCATTATGGGAAAAGTACTTCTGTACCGAGTGATTGGGTGTATGTCAATAACATTTCAGATGAGCGTGCACCAGTGGCGATCGAATTTCCAGCGGGTGCATCACGAACGTTTGAAAAAGACATGCAAGATCTAGTGGATAATTTATTGGATACGTTTCCTGCTGCATTTGATAATCCGGGATATCAACGTAAGGCACTCGCCTTAAAAAAAGAATATGACGCCTTATACGATGGCGCACTTGAAACGGTAGAACGAAGAGCCCGTCGATATAATATCGCGTTGTTTGAAGATGATGGCAAGGTTGCTTTTTTACCCATAGTAGATAATAAACCGGTTGAAGATGAACAGTTCCATGCTTTGCCCGAAACAGTTCAAGCAGAGTTTTTACTTCATATAAAAGAGTGCGAACAAGCACTTGAAGAAGGCTTATTTGAGTTACCTGCGTGGAAGCGCAGCCAATCGGAAAAGCTTCGTCAGTTAAAGCGAGATACTGCAGAACAAAGTATTAAACCGCTATTAAAAGCATTAGAACATACCTATGCAAATAATATTGCAGTATTAAAGTATTTGAAGTCCATTAAGGACCACATCATTGATTCAATCTTATGGCTTGATGATTTAGATGACAAAGAAGAAAAATATGACGTTGCAGAAGCCAAAGCCATGTTTCAGAGTCATTATTCACCTAACATTTTAGTTCAACATGACGTCGATTCTCGTGCGCCTGTTATTTATGAACCACATCCGACGTATCAAAATGTATTTGGACGTATTGAGTATTCTACTGCTCAAGGAAGTATCATGACGGACTACAGCATGATATTTAGTGGCGCTTTGCATCAAGCTAATGGCGGTTATTTGTTATTAGATGCTGATAAAATGATGGATCAGCTACATGTTTGGGAGTCTTTAAAACGAGCACTAAAGCAGCAACAATTACGCGTGGATTTACCTCAACAAGATGCAGGGATGGTCAACTCGATGACATTATTGCCGGCTCCCATTCCTCTAAATGTAAAAGTCATATTATTAGGTTCCAGAGAACTTTTTTATATGCTCCAAGACTATGATCCTGAATTTGAACAATTATTTGGAGTATTAGTCGATTTTGATTATGAGTTGCCGCTTGAGCGTAATAATGTTCAAGATTTTATTGTCTGTGTGTTACAACACTTAAAAAGTGTGGGGTTTAATGATATTGAACCTGATGCGATGCAGTTTTTATTAGAGTATTCACTGCGATTGAGTGAACACCAAAATAAACTCAGCGCGAAGTTTTCCGCAGTGATTGATATGGTCAATCAAGCGGTTTTTTTCGCTAAACAAACTCATTCAACAGTGCTTTGTGCCGCTCATTTAAATACAGCCAAAATGGAACACTATCACCGTGTATCTAGGGTCGCATCTACATTATTGGAAGATATTAAAGAAGAACAAATACTCATTCAAACTCAAGGTACCGCTACCGGTAAAGTCAATGGTCTGACGGTATTGGACGCAGGGGGAACAGCATTTGGCATGCCATCTCGTATTACTGCGACTGTTTATGTTGGGGCGAGTGGTGTGATTGATATCGAACGAGAAGTTGAACTGGGTCAATCTATTCATTCAAAAGGCGTAATGCTGTTAACTGGGTATTTAGGTCAAAAATATGCTCAACATTTTCCTTTAACATTATCTGCAAATATCGCTTTAGAACAATCCTATGGTTATATCGATGGGGATAGCGCTTCATTAGGTGAATTGATCGCACTTATATCTGCCTTGACGGATATTCCGTGTCTTCAGTCTTTAGCGATTACTGGCTCGATTAATCAGTATGGCGAAGTGCAATCTGTGGGTGGCATTAATGAAAAAATTGAAGGCTTTTTTGATTTGTGTCTCCATCATGGATTAAATGCAGAGCAAGGCGTTATTATTCCATTTTCCAATCAACATCATCTCATGTTAAGAGATGACATCGTAAAAGCGGTGGAACAAGGTCAGTTTTCCATATTTGCTGTTAAAACTGTGGATGAGGCGTTGAGTTTGCTCATGCAGCGTGAAGCAGGGAAATACAACCTTAAAGGCCGCTATCCAAAAGGTACTATTAATTACACAGCGTTAAATCAATTATATAATATTTCAAATATCATCAATGGTGGAGATGAGGCGTAAAGTAAGCTGATTCATGAGCCAATGTGGGATTTTCGATCTTATGGAAACCGTTACTCACTCATTATATTGAGGAGTCATTGCTATCAGCAAACTCTCCTCAATAAGTGTTGCATCCAAAATACTAGATTTTAGGTATTTGTATTTTCTTTTCTTCAGACGGTTTAAATATGACCAATATGTGACCGATATTTTGTACCTTGATGGCGCCTGTTTCACGAACGATAGCATCCATGATTAGTTGTTTTTCTTCACGATCATCACTAGGAATTTTAACCTTTATGAGTTCATGGTGAGCTAAAGCATTTTCAATTTCTGCGAGCACACCTTCCGTGAAGCCATTACCGCCTAATTGCACGACAGGTTTAAGTGGATGTGCTAAGCCTTTAAGGTACTGTTTTTGTTTATTAGATAATTTCATTAATTTAATATCTTTAGTTTCATTAGGGTCTTGAAAAATTGCATTCTACCTCTATCTAGTGAGTATGACCAATAAAGTTCGGTCAGTTCATCGCGATATAGTTAATGATAACAAAACATGTTCATGAAAATGTGAAGAATGACTACGATTTTTTACATCTTGAAATTTCTTTGTGGGTAACAACTGAACATTATTGTGAATTAATGCGTAGAAAATGCGTGACTGTAATAGTCTCAAACATATTTTAATGTAAATGCTTAGATTCAAGGCGATTAGGCGATAAATAAGTAGATGTTCGCTGTTTGTTGGTAGCAAGCCGTCTTCTTTTATAGTAACCTAAACTCATTAAGATATCTCAAGATCAGGCAAAACAAGAGGTTAATGGCGTTGAGTGATATGGCAAAAAATTTAATTCTATGGTTAGTTATCGCAGTAGTGCTGATGGCTGTCTTCGAAAGTTTTTCACCTGGTGAAAGCTCGCGTCCACAGACTGATTATACTACATTTCTAAAAGAAGCCAATCAGGGTATGATTCGCGAAGTCAAAATTGATAGTGCCAAAAATGAAATTCGGGGCGTGAAACGCTCAGGTGAAAATTTTGTTACTTACATCCCTTATTTTGATGACCAGCTTGTATCTGATTTAGTCAAACAAGATGTCCGTGTGCTAGGTGAACCACCAGCAGAACAATCAATGTTAGCGAGTATTTTTATATCGTGGTTTCCAATGTTACTGCTTATTGGTGTATGGATTTTCTTCATGCGTCAAATGCAAGGTGGTGGCGGTAAAGGGGCTATGTCATTTGGTAAATCCAAAGCGCGTTTACTGGGTGAAGACCAAATTAAAACAACTTTTGCAGATGTTGCCGGTTGTGACGAAGCGAAAGAAGATGTATCTGAATTAGTCGATTTTTTACGTGACCCATCTAAATTCCAAAAATTAGGCGGTAAGATCCCTAAAGGCGTACTAATGGTTGGTCCTCCTGGAACAGGTAAAACGCTATTAGCCAAAGCTATTGCGGGTGAAGCAAAAGTGCCTTTCTTCACTATTTCAGGCTCTGATTTTGTTGAAATGTTTGTTGGTGTTGGTGCATCACGAGTGCGTGATATGTTTGAACAGGCTAAAAAAAGCGCACCTTGCATCATTTTTATTGATGAAATTGATGCCGTAGGCCGTCAACGTGGAGCGGGTCTTGGCGGTGGGCATGATGAACGTGAGCAAACGTTGAATCAAATGTTGGTGGAAATGGATGGCTTTGAAGGGCATGAAGGTATTATCGTTATTGCAGCGACGAACCGACCTGATGTATTAGACCCTGCATTACTTCGTCCTGGTCGTTTTGACCGCCAAGTCGTGGTGGGTTTGCCCGATATTCGTGGACGAGAACACATTTTGAAAGTTCATATGCGTAAAGTCCCAATTGCTGATAACGTTGAACCAGCCGTGATTGCTCGTGGTACGCCAGGTTTTTCAGGTGCCGATCTTGCTAATTTGGTGAATGAAGCTGCTTTGTTTGCTGCACGATCAAATAAACGTGTAGTCGCGATGGAAGAGTTTGAAAAAGCGAAAGATAAAATCATGATGGGCTCAGAGCGTAAGTCAATGGTCATGACAGAAGAAGAAAAAGCAATGACCGCTTATCATGAGGCAGGACATGCCATTGTCGGTCGTTTAGTGCCTGAACATGACCCAGTATACAAAGTCTCCATTATTCCTCGAGGTCGTGCGTTAGGTGTGACTATGTATTTACCTGAGCAAGATCGGGTAAGTCACTCCAAGCAACACTTGGAGAGCATGATTTCAAGTCTTTATGGTGGACGCTTGGCAGAGAAAATCATATATGGTGATGAAAAAGTGACGACGGGTGCATCAAATGATATCGAACGTGCTACTGATATTGCTCGTAAGATGGTCACGCAGTGGGGATTATCTGAGAAGATGGGCCCTCAATTGTTTGCCGAAGAAGAAGGAGAAGTTTTTCTTGGCAGAAGTTCATCTAAATCTTCTAGTATGTCAGATGAAACTGCTCGTGCGATTGATGCTGAAATCAAAGAACTCATTGACCGTAACTATGCTCGAGCAGAAAAAATGCTGAATGATAACATTGATGTGTTACACACAATGAAAGATGCATTAATGAAATACGAAACAATTGACGCCAAACAAATAGATGATTTAATGGAACGTCGGGATGTTCGTCCGCCCAGCGACTGGGAACAGCGTAAACCATCTGATGATGATCAATCAGGTGGTATGTCTGCCAAAGGTGAAGACAAAGATTCACCTAATCTAGATGGTGCGAGTGATGTGACTCAATAATTCTAGAGTCCATTAATCAAATTTAAAACGTCGGTATTACACCGGCGTTTTTTGTTTTTGCGCTATTTTGACGTATACTGATGAGCTAGTTATGGAGAACTTGTCATGCAATTTGGAAACAAACATATCTATTTTGATACCCCTAAAGTCATGGGAGTATTGAATGTCACCCCTGATAGTTTTTCTGATGGTGGTCAATATATCTCTATTGACGCAGCTTTAAACCAAGCCGAACAAATGGTGCGCAGTGGTGCCACTTTTATTGATATTGGTGGGGAATCAACAAGACCCGGCGCTGACGCGGTTGATGAGCAAACAGAATTAGAGCGAGTCGTTCCTGTTATTGAGAAAATTGCAGCGAATTTAGATTGTGTTATTTCAGTCGATACGAGTAAAGCCAAAGTCATGCGGGCCGCGGTTGAAGCTGGGGCACGCTTAATTAATGATGTTTGTGCCTTACAACAAAATAATGCGTTAGAAACGGCTGCGTCATTACAAGTACCTATTTCTTTAATGCATATGCAAGGTGAGCCTAGATCCATGCAAATAGCGCCTGATTATGAAAGTGTTGTTGGTGAGGTCTATGAATTTTTAGAATTACGCATTAATGCATGTTTATCGGCCGGTATTAATCAAGAACAAATCATCGTTGACCCAGGTTTTGGTTTTGGTAAAACCCTGGAACATAATTATCAGTTATTGAAACATTTTGATAAATTTCAATACCTAAACGTACCCACATTAGCGGGTATGTCACGTAAATCAATGGTAGGTAATTTACTTAATCGTCATGTCGATGAGCGTTTAGCCGGCAGTCTTGCGTGTGCATTATTAGCATGTACTAAAGGTGCAAGTATTTTGCGCGTTCATGATGTTCAAGAAACAGCCGATACCATAAAAGTATTCAACAAAATGAACAGTGTTTTATAACGAATATATCGTTGTAGAGTTAAGGAAGAGTAATCATATGAGTGAACGTAAGTATTTTGGTACAGATGGGATCCGCGGAAAAGTAGGCCAATCAGTCATTAATCCAGAATTTGTGACTAAATTAGGATGGGCTGCTGGCAAAGTATTAGCAGGTAAGGGTACCAATAAAGTGCTTATTGGTAAGGATACCAGAATATCCGGTTATATGTTGGAATCAGCACTTGAAGCAGGGTTATCCGCTGCTGGCTTAAATGTCGGGTTATTAGGCCCTATGCCAACACCTGCCATTGCATATTTAACGAAAACATTCCGCTCAGAAGCGGGCATTGTCATTAGTGCTTCTCATAATCCTTATTATGATAATGGCATTAAGTTTTTCTCATCCAACGGCTATAAATTAGATGATGAAGTAGAATTAGCCATCGAAGCTATGATGGATGAACCGATGACTTGTGTCGATTCAGATGCATTAGGCAAAGCAATGCGGATAGATGATGCTGCTGGGCGTTACATTGAATTTTGCAAAGGATGTTTTCCAAGTGATTTGTCATTAACGGGGCTTAAAATAGTGGTTGATTGTGCTCATGGAGCGACATACCACATTGCGCCGAGTGTACTAAGCGAATTAGGTGCAGAAGTCATAGAAATTGGTACTAAACCTAATGGGACCAATATCAATCATCAAGTGGGTGCGACATCAATGCGAGCTTGTGTTGAGGCTGTTAAAGAGCATGAAGCTGATTTAGGATTTGCACTAGATGGTGATGGGGATCGTATTATGCTGGTGGATCATGAAGGTAATGTAGTTGATGGCGATCAAATTATCTTTATCATTGCTCGAGACGCATTAAAAAGTGGTCGTCTATCTGGTGGGGTAGTAGGAACACTCATGAGTAATTTAGGTTTAGAAATTGCACTGAGCAATTTAGGTATCCCCTTTGCGCGTTCAAAAGTAGGTGATCGTTATGTTATGGAGTTATTGAAAGAAAAGAATTGGCTAATTGGCGGTGAGAATTCAGGTCACGTACTCAATCTTTCAACTATTTCAACAGGTGATGGTATTGTTGCTGGATTACAAGTACTGACCGCAATGTTACGTGCTGAGAAATCATTAAAATCACTGTTAGCAGGTATGACTAAATTTCCACAAAAATTAGTGAATGTCCGTTATGAACCTGCAGAAACGGATTATTGTGTTGATCCTGATGTATTGTCTTCTGTGACTGAAGCTGAAGCTGCATTAGGTGATACTGGGCGCGTGTTACTTCGAAAAAGTGGCACAGAACCATTAATACGTGTAATGGTTGAAGCACAAAGTGTTGAAGATGCAGACAAATGGTCTGCGCACATTGCACAAGTTGTTACCAAAAAAGCAGTTGGTTAATTATCCTCGCTCTTATTTAGGCGTGAGGTCTGATTTTACTTGTATATTTACAGCAGGTTGGGTAATATCGCCGACCTGAAATTCATTGATAAATGAAAAAAGGATTTATTCATATGTCTCGAGTAAAAATAATTGCTGGAAACTGGAAACTGAATGGTAATAAAGCGTTAGTAGACGAATTTAACCACACGTTTAATCAAACAACATTTGAACACGTTTCTGTTATGATTTTTCCTCCCGCGTTATATGTGAATGAATTTAATTGCGAGCATTTAACTATCGGTGTTCAAAATGTTTCTGAGCAAACCTCAGGTGCATTTACTGGTGAACTATCTGTCGATATGTTGAATGACATGGGTATTACTCATACGCTAATTGGGCATTCAGAGCGGCGCGACATATACAATGAAACCAATGAATTAATTGCTGCAAAAGTGGCTCAGGCAATTGCGGTAAATATTACACCAGTACTATGCATTGGTGAGTCTCTTGAGACTCGAAATGCTGGGAATGTATATCAGTTTATTCAATCACAACTTGATAGTGTGATTGAGGTTGTTGGTATTACTGGTTTAGCAAAATGTGTTATCGCATATGAACCTATTTGGGCTATCGGTACTGGAGTGACAGCGTCACCGGAACAGGCTCAAGAAGTCCATCGATTTATTCGTGACTATTTAGGTAGTATCGATGAAGTTGTAGCTGAATCATTATCGATTTTATACGGGGGCAGTGTGAATGCAAAAACTGCTTCTGAACTGTTTGTTCAACCTGATATAGACGGTGGTCTCGTCGGTGGGGCAAGTTTGAAAAAAGAAGAATTTTTAACTATTTGCCATGCGGCAAATCAAAGAGGCTAATATGTTACAAGAAGTATTGATCGTTGCGTATCTAATCGTTGCATTACTGTTGATTGGTTTGGTATTGATCCAACAAGGTAAAGGTGCCGATATGGGTGCATCACTAGGTGGCGGCGGTTCAAATACTGTATTTGGTTCTAGTGGCTCAGGTAATTTCTTGACTCGCTCTACTGCGATATTAGCAACATTGTTTTTCTTAATTAGTTTGTTGTTGGGTAATTTAACGGCTTCTACCGAGAAAGCCGTCGATGAATGGGAAAATCTAGAAGTGCCTGTGACTGCCGCTCCTGTTTCTGATTTGCCTGCTTCTGATGTGCCTGTGTCAACTTCAACTGTAACGACAGATGTTCCAGTGGCGAGTGATGTACCTGCTGCTCAAGAAACTAAAGAAACAGACGGTAATCCAAACTAACATAAATTAATAATATTTCGCGGAAGTGGTGGAATTGGTAGACACGCCATCTTGAGGGGGTGGTGAGCATAGCTCGTGCGGGTTCAAGTCCCGCTTTCCGCACCAATTTAAAAGACAGCCCAAGAGCTGTCTTTTTTTTGTCAAAATTAAGAGTTACGCGACGAATTCGATATTTTCAGGCTCGCTACTGCGTTTGGCAATAATGGCTTGAAGGTCAAAATTATCATTGAGTAATAGTAAATCAGCGAGTCTTGTTCGAAGTTGAAAGCAAAGTTTACTGGAGTATTTTTGCTTTTTAACGGCACAGCGTTTTTCATATCGGTAGATTTTATCAAGCATTTTCTCTAAAGCATGTTCATTGATATCACATAATTCTGGAAGTGCAATTTCGTCTTGCAATAAATGGTGGAAATAATGGACTTCTGCAGTCACTGTTTTGATTCTAGACATAAGACTTCATAACCTCTTTACGAATGTGTAGTTGTAGTCATAGAAATACTGCAAGCTTTGTTCCATTTTTATAAATTATTGTTTTTTAATGATTTATTTATAATTTTGAAGTGAGTTTTATAGAAAGTGTAAAGAAATCTGACACCTTATGAGAGGGGAATGATCAACTTAATGGCCATGCAATAACAGAGTTAAGACTATTACTTTCAGTTGTAATGTTGTTTTGCAAATAATGTAATCGGTTTACGATAAGTGCATGTTCGATGTCAGTATTTTGATAGCGCAGAAGAATACGTTGAAGTTCGGGAATTGTGTATTGTGCGATGACATCGCAAAAGAACTGTTTGGCTCGTATATCACGTGTGCGTTTAATGACAGAGTAAATGTAGGTGACGCTTAGAATTAAAATCAGTGCTAACCAACCATACAATCCACTAATTTTATCTAATAAGCTTAAACTTAATATTATTGATGAAACTGCAGTGACAGAATACAAAAAAACGTATTCATACCAGTTTGGTTGGACACGGAAGTCGTTAATTCTGTTGAGTGTCATGATGTTATAGCCTTGCATATATAGTGTTACAAGAGATACTTTAATTTTTATTACCCAAAATGGTATGGCACTTTGGTCTTGTTTTTACACTTATTCTGAACCTTTTTTACCCTCCTTTAGTAGTGGCATGATAATTCAGTGTTATTCAGCATACTTTAATGGCAATTTAAACCAGAACAATTTATACTATGCACCGCAATTAAAAGCGTATGAAATTATTGAAATTAAAGGATAAATAGTGACTCCTATTACTCAAAACTTCCAGTATGGACAGCATACTGTAACATTAGAAACGGGCGTAGTCGCTCGTCAAGCCACTGCTGCGGTAATGGCAAGCATGGATGATACATCTGTATTAGTAACGGTTGTTGGTAAAAAAGAAGCGAAAGCTGACCAAGATTTTTTTCCATTAACGGTTAACTATCAAGAAAAAGCTTATGCTGCGGGTAAAATCCCAGGTGGTTTTTTTAAACGTGAAGGTCGTCCTTCAGAAGGCGAAACGTTAACGGCACGTCTTATCGATCGTCCAATTCGTCCATTATTTCCAGAAAGCTTCAAAAATGAAGTACAAATCGTGATTACGGTTGTTTCTGCGAATCCTGAAATCCCGACAGACATCATTTCTCTAATCGGCACCTCAGCAGCATTAGCTATATCTGGTATCCCGTTTAATGGCCCAATTGGTGCGGCTCGCGTTGGTTATACTAACGGTGAATACATCTTAAATACGCGCCATTCAGAACAAGCAGACAGCCAATTAGATTTAGTGGTTGCGGGTACTGAATCAGCAGTATTAATGGTTGAATCTGAAGCTGACATCTTATCTGAAGAAGTGATGCTTGGTGCTGTTGTATTTGGGCATGAACAATCACAAGCGGTAGTAAATAACGTGCGTGAATTTGCTGCTAAGGTAAATACGCCTATGTGGGATTGGACACCTGAAGCTGAAAACACAGAATTGAAAAATAAAGTAGCTGAACTTGCCAATGCAGGTATGACTGAAGCTTATCAAATCTCTGATAAACTTGCGCGTAAAGATGCTGTTGTTGCAGTAACTTCAACTGCATTGGATGCCATATTAGCGGAAAATCCTGAACAAGATCCTAAAGAAGTGTCTGATTTATTGCACGATTTAGAATCAGATGTTGTACGTTCACGTATTTTAGCGGGGGAGCCTCGAATTGATGGACGTGATCCTGCGATGATCCGTGCGTTGGACGTAGCTACCGGTGTATTACCACGTACTCACGGTTCTTCAGTATTTACTCGCGGTGAAACTCAAGCGTTAGTTGCTGCAACTCTAGGTACGGAACGTGATGCTCAGATGATTGATGAGTTAGGTGGTACATCTACTTCACGTTTCATGTTGCATTATAACTTCCCTCCATACTGTGTAGGTGAGACAGGTTTCATTGGTTCTCCAAAGCGTCGTGAAATTGGTCATGGTCGTTTAGCTAAGCGCGGTATTCAAGCCGTTATGCCTAGCGAAACTGATTTCCCATACGTGGTTCGTGTAGTATCAGAAATTACAGAATCAAATGGTTCATCTTCAATGGCATCTGTTTGTGGTACGTCTTTAGCATTGATGGATGCGGGTGTACCGATTAAAGCATCTGTTGCTGGTATTGCGATGGGACTTGTTAAATCGGATGAAAATTTCGTTGTTTTATCTGATATTTTAGGTGATGAAGATCATTTAGGTGATATGGACTTTAAAGTAGCGGGTACCACGAATGGTATTACTGCACTTCAAATGGATATCAAAATTGAAGGTATCACACAAGAAATTATGCAAATCGCACTTAAGCAAGCTAAAGAAGCGCGTTTACATATTTTAGGTGTCATGGACCAAGCAATTGGTGGCCACCGTGATGAATTATCTGAGTTTGCTCCACGTATCTATACGTTGAAGATTGATCAAGAGAAAATTCGTGATGTTATTGGTAAAGGTGGAGCGATGATCCGTGCGATCACAGAAGCTTCTGATACTAACATTGAAATTGAAGACGATGGTACGATCAAAATCTTTGCGACGGAAAAAGCGAAAGCAACCATTGCAATTGAGAAAATTGAGCAAGTGACTGCAGAAATTGAAGTTGGCAAAGTGTATACCGGTAAAGTATCACGTATTGCAGACTTTGGTGCGTTTGTTGAAGTATTACCAGGGAAAGATGGCCTTGTCCATATTTCTCAAATAGCTCATGAGCGTGTTGCGAAGGTGACTGATTACTTATCAGAAGGCCAAGAAGTACAAGTTAAGGTGATGGAGATTGATCGCCAAAACCGTGTACGTTTAAGTATGAAAGAATTAATTGAAAAGCCAGCGGCTGAGTCAGACGCTGAATAAGCACTGATATTCAATGATTGTAAAAGGAGCCTTTACGGCTCCTTTTTTATTTCTGTGTATAAAATTGAGATTGTTGTTTATTACACTTTCATGATAATTTAAATTATTACCTGCTCTTATATTCCATAAGGATCTAGTCTTTGTCTATGTTACGTCTATCCTGTTTTATTTTGTGTTTTATTTTATCTGGCTGTACTGCGTTTACTCGTGATACTCAAAGTCAACCTAGCGCGGAGTCTGAATCATCAAGTTCGATGGCTAATCTCATTATACCTGAGCCAGAACGGGCCTCTATACGTGCTCAACAAGCCTTGGCAAAATTTAATTTGGTGATGATGAGTTCTGAATTGGCGGATGAAGAACGAGCGCAATTTTTGTTTCGCAGAGGCCTCTTGTTCGATAGTGTGGGACTTGATGGATTGGCTTTTTTCGATTTTCAACGCGCTTTACGTACCGATCCTATGTTACATCAAGCTTATAATTCTTTAGGGGTTCATCATACCTTGAGAGGAGAATTTATTGAGGCTTATGAAGCATTTGATGCTGTGCTTGAAATGGATCCCGAATACGAATTCGCATATTTAAATCGTGGCATGGCTTTATATTATGGGGGGCGTTATAATTTAGCGATGTCTGATATAAAACAATATTATGACAATGATCCACAAGATGCATATCGTTTATTATGGACTTATATAGTAGCTGCAAAAGTAAATAAAATGTCGGCTATGGAAGAGTTAGCTGAACAACGTAAGTTGATTACGAAGGATCAGTGGTCTAATAATATTATCGATTTTTATTTAGGCAAAATTTCTCAAAAGGCATTACTTGATTCGGTTGTAATGGGAATAGATACTCGTAATCAAATGAATGAACGTCTATGTGAAGCCTATTTTTATTTAGGTAAGTATTATCGTGCTTTAGGCCAAATGCGTGTTGCAACAAACTTTTTCAAATTAGCATTAGCGACCAATGTGTTTGAATTTGTTGAGTATCGTTTTGCTCGAGCAGAAATTGCAGCAATACGAGATAGTAGTCGTTAATCATCGGTATATATAGATGACACGGTTATTCGCTGTTTTGTTTTTAGGGTGCTATATGTGGGGGAATAGCGCAAGTGCTTTAGTGGTTGAACCATTAATCAAAACTCACAAGAACTTACGCATAACTCCTTTTACACAATGTGTAGACCACGTTGCGTTGCAAGCTGATTCATTTCAAAGTTACTTTTATTTATGGGATATATACACTCAGTTTGTCTTTGATGGCACTAAGACGTTCTTACCCATCTGCTTGTTATTACCCAATGATGATACATCGGCTAATTTGGGTATTCCTCCATCTCAATACGTGACAGTTGAGCATCGTCAAACAGCGTATGTATCATCAGCACGTATGTATTTAGGTTTTGATGATACCTATGAAGTATTCATTCATGAATTGGCTCATTTTGCTGGCTTTTTAGATGAGTATCCTATGCGAATTGCCGCTGCTAAGTTCCAATGTCAGATGAGTCAAAATCCCCCCAATGTTATTTTCGAGAAACAGCTAGTAGGTAAGTCTAATCATCCTTTTCAAGAACTTTTTGAAATTCAGTTACTTTCGACTACAGGCGCACTCAGACCTGATATTGAAGCGTTTATTTTTCCAGGCTGTCAATATCTTCCCAAGACGCCAACTCAATATTTAATTCATCCTAACCGGTTTAATTTTTTACGTTTCTTTGATGTTGCTACTATTCCTTATTGGTATCAATATATGTGGCAACAACAAGTACTCAGTGGCCGCACAGTTAAGTAGTATATTGGGGTTTAAATTCATTAACCCACATTGCAGTGGCCCCACATATTGCAACAGGCATGACGATAAAATTCACAATTGGAATTAATGCAAACACACTCGTAATTATCCCGAAACTAAAGGTCAATGTGCGACGTTCATATAGACGTTGGCGCATCTGTTGAAATGATATTTTATGATTATCAAAGGGATAATCTGCATATTGTACCGTCATCATCCAGCCATTGAATAAAAACCATAAAATTTGTCCGATAATGGGTAATATAAAAAAGAGTAATAAAAATCCGACCGCACGAGGGAAGTAATATAACAATTTAGTCAATTCCCGACCTAACGTACGTGGAAGGTCTTTAATAATATCGCCTAGTCCCCCTGAATCAATTGTCTGTCCAGTCAAATGCTGTTCTACTTTCTCGGCTAATAATCCGTTAAATGGCGCTGCAATCCAGTTGGCTAATGTACCAAAAATCAATGCAAAAATAAGTAAAACACTGATTACTGCAATGGGCCACAAGATATAAATTAACCCTTCTTTTAACCAACCTAGCCAATCAGGAATATAATCGAGTAGTATTTGAATACCAATGGCGATTTCGCCGAATAAAAAATAAAATGCACTGGCAAATAAAACCAGATTAATGATCAATGGTATAAGAACAAAACGTTTTAGACCTTTCACTGATATCAATGAAAACCCTTGAAGAAAGTAACTCATACCAGATCGAGAAGTTGATGTAACAGTCATAGATAGCCTTGTGATGTTTTATTTCTTTAGTATAAAACAGTCAAACTCATTAGTCTTGAGGCTAATTGTTACTAAGTTTTGCACTGGACATCTATCACGACTTTTAACCTTTATTCCTAAAAGTGCTTGATGATGACAAGGCTTATCTTGTGATGACAGTTGATGATATGCTAACAATTGGCTTGATGATGATAAGCAGACCACTAGGTAAGAAAAATACTAAAATACATTCATTATATGGTGGAGAAAAAGCGTTAACCGCTTTATCATAAGTCTAAGCAATATTTAGACTCAATCCTACGTCATTTTGTTTATTAGATGAAGTCGACGCGCTAGTGGATGATGCAAACGCAGAATGTTTTTGTAAATTTGTAAGTGAAATGTCCAAAACGGGTCAATATATATACATTTCGCATAATAAAATTGCGATAGAGATGTCGAGTCATTTAACTGGTGTTACAATGTCAGAGTAAAAGTTTCCAGAATGATCGCCAGACATTTCGAAAGAGCAGTTGCCATAACACAGGCTTAAAGGATTTTTGATGGACTTACAACTTACGTTAATCATACTTGGCTCAATTGCCATCATTGGACTATTGATACATGGCTTATGGGTCAGTCGTAAAAATCAACCTCCAGAAGCACATTGGAGTAAGGATGATCTAGACTATGATTCGCCGGATCTTGGACTAGACAATGAAGATGTAGAGGGGTTGGATGATCCCTTGGCTGACAATATTGATTTGCCAGATCCGATAAATGATGGCGAACAATTTGATGAATATGGGCTAGGTAAAGTCAGTACGATTTCATCAACATCTAATTTAAACGATATTCCACGTTTTGATGAAAATACATCGGTAGCACCTGCTGAACCTGAAGTTGACGACCAAGAAGATGAACCTGTGGTTTATGCTTCGGTGGTATCGAATCCAAAACCTCAAACAAAAACCGTCATTGAAGAACCTGCTGTATCTAACGATATTCCTCAACCGCCTAAACATTTTTTACAAGACGCAGTAACTGAATCTATCATTTCCTCTGAATTAGCTAATCAATCTGATGTCTCAGATACTACTGACCTTGATTTACCTTCTGCAGAGGTGACAGAACAAGCTAGTAACCCGATTGAAGAAGTGCCAATTTACACGGCACCCATTGCTACTCCTGCCTCTGAGCCAGTAATAGAAGAGCCACCTAAAAAACCGTCATTGACTGAACAAGCCAAAAACTTAGTGATACGTAAGAATCGTCGGACGACAGTGAGAAATACACCGAAGATTAATGATGATCAGATGCGAATTGACTTTGATACGGTAGATCCTGTGCTTAATGAAACTAAAGCGACAGCCAAAGCTCAAGACGAACCTGCCCACGATATTGAACCTGAATTTTTATCATTAAATATCCGTGCGGTTAAAGCTCACCCTATTTCCGGTGCTGGTCTATTGGCTTCTATGTTAACGTTAGGCTTCAAATTTGGTGAGTCTGATATTTTCCATCGTCATGTTAATTCTAATGGAAAAGGTCCGGTTTTATTTAGTATTGCGAATATGTTTAAACCCGGTATTTTTGACGTTCATAATATGGAATCACAACAATTCCATGGCTTAACGTTATTCATGTCATTGCCAATTGAAGGTGATGCCCATCAAGTATTTAATATGATGCATAATGCAGCACGTAAATTAGCTGATGAATTCGGTGCAGAAGTGCTGGATGAACATCGCAGTGGATTAACACAACAAGGTCTGCAACATTACGTTGAACGTATCCGTGAATTCGAACGACGTCGTTTGTTAGGACAGCCGAAACCGTGAGTCAGATTTCACCACAACAGCAGCATATTATTTCATCACTGTCGCTAACGCTCTCTATTAACTCATTAATGGATTTATTAAACAATGCACAGCCCTCCTCGTGGTCTGATGACGCGCTGGTTGCCATCTTAGAAGCAACTAATGCTTGTTATCGAGCAGGGTATCCGCTAGTGGATGACGCATTTTATGATCATCACTTGCTTTCAGCCTTACAAGATCGTCAGCCAGATCATCCATTCTTACTTAAGGTAGAGCCAGAAGTTATATCGGGAAAAACGGTTACTTTGCCTCAAAAAATGCTATCAACCGATAAAGCGTACTCCATTGCTGAGATTGAAAAGTGGGTAACGCGGATAAAAAAAGCCGCCGATGAATTAAACATTGCGCATAGTGAAGTCTATATTAGAATTACTCCTAAGCTAGATGGTTATGCTGCATTTGATGATGGTAAGACTCTCTATACACGTGGTGATGGGGTACGAGGGCAAGATATTACCCGTGCTTTTACTCGCGGTTTAGCAGTAGCTAATCAGGGTGAAAGGGGCCTTGGCCCTGGCGAGATTGTGATTTCTAAACAATATTTCAATGCACACCTAGCCGAACAATTTGAGAATTCTCGTAACATCCAAGCTGCAATAATAGCCGAAAAAAATATAGAGCCCTCAGTGGTAAAGGCGATTGCTGATGAAGCATGTGTGTTTTATCCGTTTGCTTTATTACCTCATTGGACGGGTCTGATAGATGTGCTTGCTCAAGATATCGAAGCTCAAATCGAACCAATATGGCAAGCTGTTGATTATGATATTGATGGCGTAATACTGGAAACTACGCACTCAGAAATTAAAAATCATATGGGAGCCACTCGTCATCATCATCGCTGGCAGATTGCTTTTAAAGTGAATGATGAATCAGCAGAAGTTGAGGTGTTAAATGTCACACCACAAACCTCTCGAACCGGGCGTGTATCACCGGTTGCTGAACTAGTCCCCACCAAACTAAGTGGTGCAACTATCAGCCGTGCAACGGTTCATCATTATAAAATGGTTCAAACAAATGGCGTGGGACCGGGCGCAATCGTGCAGCTCGTTCGCAGTGGCTTGGTTATTCCAAAGATTGAGAAAGTGATTACTTCTGTGACTCCTCAATTACCAGAGACATGTCCGAGTTGTCATTCACATGTAATTTGGGAGGCTGATCATTTAATTTGTCCAAATAAAAGTGATTGCCCAGCCCAACGAGAAAATACATTGGTACATTTTTTCAAGACGTTAGGTAATAATGATGGGTTCGGGCCTAAAGTTGTGGAAAAGTTGTGTCAAAATGGAGTGCAACATATCCATGACATCTATGCTATTGAACCATCTGAATTAATAGGGTGGGGTTTTGGTGAAAAAACAGCATTTAATTTAATAGAACAACTCAATGTTAGTCGTACTATTGCGATTGAAGATTGGCGTTTCCTTGCTGCATTTGGCGTAACACGTTTAGGTGGTGGTAATGGCGAAAAACTTCTCCAACATCATACACTACCCGATTTATTTGATTTAACCGTTGATGCAATGGTTGAGATTGATGGTTTTGCGCAACTGAGTGCTGAAGCCATTGTAGAAGGGCTTGCGAATGTTAAAGATGAGTTTTTCAAAGTATACCAACTAGGTTTTAATTTGATCCCAACGCCAAAGTTAGCGGATAGTGATTTGGCTGATTCTGTGTTATTTGGTCAACAAATCGTATTCACAGGTTCAATGACTTCTGGGTCCCGTAGTGAAATGGAAAAACATGCTAAATCACTGGGTGCTAAGGTCGGTAAATCAGTTAGTGGTAATACGACTTATTTGATAACGGGTGAAAAAGTAGGCGCCAATAAAATTAATGCTGCTAAGGATAAAGGGGTGACTGTACTCACCGAGAGTGAATACTTAGCGATGATCAGTTAACCTTAGTTAAGTGCTATTATTCAAGGCGCTGACGACGTCTAGCGCAACGTTCTTGCCAGCTTTTAGCAACAGAGCGACGCCATAAGAGGTTCAAGCTTAAATAACCAAGTCCACCAAACACCACTGAACAGATCAAACATCCTACGATAAATGCTGGCCCGATAGTATGAATACTGGCGACTAACCATGCCCACGATAATTCAAACTCAAATTGGCCTGTTTCTGTTCCTAACGCAATAGTTCCTACCTTATAAGCACCATAAAATATAGGTGGCATTGTAATAGGATTAGTTAGCCATACTGTAGCCACAGACAGAGGTAAATTAACACGAAGTGGAATTGCAGCAAAAGCGGAAAGCCACATTTGAAAAGGGACAGGCCAAAAAGCAAAGAATAATCCAATACCAAACCCACCCGCAGCTGAGTGCCGATTCAAATGCCATAAATTAGGATCTTGAAACATACTTCCGAACAGTTTCAGGAATTTTTTCTCCTTGATAGTCTGGTGGTCTGGCAGAAACTTATTAATAAATTTTTTAGGCATGATAAATAAACAATTAAGTTCCTACTTGCTGCATTGGCTGAGTGTTATTCATCCTGCGATGTTAACCGGATTTGTATTGTGTATGGTGTCATTTTCATGGTGGCCAAGTCTTTCAACCGGTCGCCTCCATACAATTATCATTATGTTATTAATAATGATTCTGTTATTTATGCCACGATATTTATCACAAATTCGTTGGGTAACGCTTCGTCAAACAGGATATTTTTTTATAGGCGTTATCATAGCATGGCTCTATTGTGATTGGATAGGACATCAGTATATACAAACCTCTAAGAGTTTGAATTTTAATACCCCGATATGGGTGCAGGGTGAAGTGACCAGTTTGCATCATGAGGATGTCACTCAGATCAAAAAAGTAGGAATACAATTACGGGTTAGCCAAGTCAATCATCAATCTGTAACGCCATTTAAGATTAAATTAAATTGGTATTATCCCAAAATCGCTGTTCTGCAAGGACAGCAATGGCAGTTTCTGGTCAAGCTTAAACCTGCTCGAGGGTTAGCGAATGAGGCTGGCTTTGATTATCATCGATACCTTATTGGGCAAGAGATTTTGGCAACAGGTTATGTCAAAAAATCCGCCCAAACGAAATTAATTAAGCAAGATATCTCACTTGTCCAAGAAATATTGACCGCGATGAATACGTATCCATTGAGTCATCAAGCATGGATCCAAGCATTAATTTTAGGACATAGATATGGCTTATCAAAACAGCATAAAGATCTCATTCGACAAACAGGTACAGCTCATCTATTTGTGATTTCAGGCTTACATATTGGTATTGTAGCCGGTTGGATTTATCTTTTTTTTCATAGTATCGCCAAAGTCATACAGCTGCTTACGAGACGAACTTTCTCTATCATGTATATGCTCATAGCGACATTGATAGGAACGTGGAGTTATTGTTATATATTAGGATTCACTATTCCTATGTTACGTGCTTTTATTGTGGTAGTGCTCTGTTTATATATCCACTTTAAACAACTTAATATTTCGTTATGGCACAAATGTTTGATCTGCCTATCTGGTGTATTAGTCTGTTTTCCATTTAGTAGTTTTAACACCGGTTTTTGGCTAAGTTTTATCGCAGTCATCATCATTGGGTTTATTGTCCATTGTATATCGATATCTGTCCGAACACGCAGGGATAAAAGCATGGCATTCATCATTATTCAGCTAACGTTGACACTTTTATTAATGCCCATCAATATCATCGTATTTGGACAATTTTACCCGTGGAGTTTTGTTGCGAATTTATGGGCGATTCCAATTGTGACGCTATTCTTAGTACCCATAGGCATGGTTCTCTTAACGATTTATGTCATTCATATCAGTGTTGATTGGGTGTGGCTTAATTCGGTTTTGAGCATAGGGATGTGGCTAGCTAACACCGGATTTGTTTGGCTAATATCAGGCTTAGAGCAAATCATTCAAGTACCTTATTTATCCCAAGTGCTAGCTCCAGTTTTCTCTTCTTTAAATCTCATGTGGTCGTTATGTTTGCTTCTAGCTATGCTATGGGTCTTTATACTCTTTAAACAATGGCGCTTATGGGGATGGTGTGTACTACTGATTCCTGCGGGTATGGGAATATGGGGCAAATATAACACCTTGAATGAAGTCGATACACTATCTCCTCAAATGACATTTACGATGTTTGATGTTGGGCAGGGGAGTAGTGCTCAATTGTCTGTAAATGAACATGCTTTTATTTTTGATGTAGGCGATGATTTTGGTGAACGTTTTAATATGGTAAATAGTGTTCTACTGCCTTACTTTAACGCTCACTCTAATGTTCATCCCAAAGCATTATATATTAGTCATTTTGATAAAGATCATGCTGGCGGTATCGATCGTTTCAAACAACATTTCCCTCAAACTTCCATGTTTTCTCCTCGTTCAGGATGCTGGCAAGGTCAATCTCAGCAATGGCCTTATCATGTGAAAGTTGACGTATTATGGCCCCCTAAGGCTGTGAACCCACACTCATTTTCAAATAATAATGCGTCATGTGTGCTGAGAATAACACTCCCCAATGCACAACACATATTAATAACGGGGGATATTGAATCCCAAGCTGAAAAGGCGTTAGTTCATGCACACGATCAAGGCTTTATTAATTTAGCAGCAGACCTTCTCATTGTGCCACATCATGGTAGTCAGACATCATCAACCTCTCCTTTTATACAACGTGTTGCACCAGAATATGCATTGGTTTCAGTGGGGTTCATGAATCGTTACCGTTTACCAAATTCAGCTGTTATACAGCGTTATCTTGATGCAAACATTACCGTATTATCAACCGCGCAAGTCGGTCAAATTACATTGACTTGGTCAGATGAGAAACCCACATCGAAACCCCATATATCAACTGCTCGGGGTTCTGAATTTGTCTCTTGGTTCCACCATCGTTGGTATGAGAGTGATTGATAATTAAGTCACAAGCCTCACATTTAGTTGGGTAACCTTTTAAATACAGGTACAATAGATCATTAATGATTACCTAGTATAGGATATTAGCATTTGAGCATGACATTGCCGACAGGATCTAAACAATCAGTATTTAGACGATTTTTAGGTTATTTGACTGCATTTAAAATATATTTTGGTATCGCAATTCTTGGCATGATTGGGTATTCCGCCATCGATGCTTTTGTGATCGCTCAACTTCAACCACTAATAGATGAATCTTTAGGTCAGGGGAATTTTGAATTCTTGCGTATTGCAGCGTATTTGATTATTCCGTTATTTATTTTGCGTGGCATTTTCAATTTCATGGGCACATACACGTTAGATTGGATCTCTGGTAAAGTCGTTATGAACATGCGCCAAGCATTGTTTGCTCATTACATAAATTTGCCTGTTAGCTTTCATGATCAACACTCCACAGGGCAACTTATTTCAAAGCTGACCTTTGACACAGAACAGATCGCACAAGCTGCTGGAAAAGCATTATTAACACTTGTTCGTGAAGGTGCGTTAGTCGTTGGTCTACTAATAGTGATGTTTTATTATTCTTGGCAACTATCTGCTATTTTCTTAATTATTGCACCGCTTGTTGCTGTCGTAGTTTCTGTGGTCAGTAAACGATTTCGTCAAGTGTCCAAACGTATTCAAGATGCGATGGGTAATTTGACTACCGCTGTAGAACAAGTAGTCAAAGGGCATAAAGTGGTATTGATGTTTGGCGGTGCTGACAGTGAGGCATCGCGTTTTGCCAAAAAGAACAATGAAAATCGGCAACAAACCCTCAAACTCAGCGTCGCACGAATTCTCAGTGTGTCATCTATTCAGATTATTGCTTCAATTGCTTTAGCGGTAGTACTATTTATTGCTAGCGTACCTGGATTGGTCGAAAATTTAACGGCCGGGGTGTTCACTCAAGTTGTGGTTTGTATGACAATGCTTCTTAAACCGCTTAAACAAATTACAACAGTTAATAGTCATTTCCAACGAGGAATGGCGGCATGTAAAAGTATCTTTCAAGTGCTTGATGAGACCATTGAGCCAAATACATCGACTCATGCCTTAACCAGAGTGAGTGGTGCGTTATGTTTTGAACATGTGAATTTTGCCTATCCAAATAAAAAAAACAATGCCTTAACCGATGTGAGTTTTGCAGTTAAAGCCGGTCAAACAGTTGCATTAGTGGGTCGTTCTGGTTCTGGTAAGTCGACTATCTCGAGTTTGTTGACACGTTTTTATCAGCCACAAACCGGACAAATTTTAATTGACGGCCATGATATTAATGATGTTGAGCTGACCTCGTTACGTCGACAGTTCGCGTTGGTCTCACAGCATGTCACATTATTTAACGATACTATAGCTAACAATATCGCTTATGGTATGCAAGACAAAGTAGCGTTTGACGATATTGTTGAAGCAGCAAAAATTGCTCACGTAACAGAGTTTGTTGATGAACTCGAAGAAGGCTTTCATACGTTAGTAGGTGAAAATGGTTTGATGCTTTCTGGCGGTCAGCGTCAACGTATCGCAATTGCGCGAGCGATATTACAAAATGCTCCTATTTTGATTTTAGATGAAGCGACTTCAGCTTTGGATACTGAGTCAGAGCGTCTTATTCAAGATGCACTTGTGAAATTACAACAGCAATGCACGAGTATCGTCGTAGCGCATCGATTATCCACGATAGAAACGGCAGATAAAATATTGGTCATTGAACAAGGTCAAATTGTCGAGCAGGGGAGTCACACGCAACTATTGGATAAGGGTGGAGTTTATGCTCAGCTGCATACCATGCAATTTAGTGAATAAACTTTGTGGTAACAACCATGAATAGCATTGAACGTGCTTGGCACAAACAGGCTAGGTGGCTTTACTTGCTAGCACCATTGAGTGCATTGTTTTGGTGTTTAAGTTCGTTGCGCCGTGCGTTATTTAAGTTAAATATTAGAGCCTCTTATAAACTCAATGTCCCCGTCATTGTAGTGGGTAATATTAGTATTGGCGGTAATGGTAAAACACCCACGGTGTTAGGAATTGTTGAATATTTAAAATCTCAAGGATATCAGCCAGGGATATTATCGCGCGGATACACAGGTGAATGTCAGCAATTTCCATACTTAGTCAAAGCGGATGACACAGCTCAATATGTTGGTGATGAGCCCTTATTAATGGCCCAAGAAGCCAATGTACCCGTTATCATAGATCCTAACCGCGTCAGAGGAGGACAACAATTATCAACTTTATGCGATGTCATTGTCTGTGATGATGGATTACAACACTATGCATTACAACGTGATATAGAAATCGTTGTTATGGATGAGCGACGTCTAGGTAATGGGTGGTTGTTACCTGTCGGTAATTTACGAGAATTACCCCGTCGACTGGACGACGTAGATTTTATCATTATCAATTCCGCCAGTCTTAATCATCCTCATGAATTTCACATGGAACTCATACCTCAACCTATTACGCCATTGTTAAATGTCGGGCATAAAGAGCCATGTCCTATACCTACATCCTTTAATTTCCTCATGACAGGTGTCGGTAATCCTAGACGTTTCGAAAAAACTTGCGAACAATTAAATATACGTTTTGAGAATACTTTATTTTATGGGGACCATCATCAATATGTGTCTAAAGATGTTCCTCAAGGCACTATTTTAATGACCCAGAAAGATGCGGTAAAATGTCGCTCTTTTGCCTTATCATCTTGGTTTTACTTGCCCGTTAAGGCATCTTTTTCAGGTGATTTTTTAACTCAATTATCCGATAAACTTCGGTTGCTTTCATTACCCTAAATAAAGGTTTATCTGTATGGTGTTTGACTCATTATTGTTACCAGTATTGGCATGCCCTGTTTGCAAAGGCGCTTTGGTGTGGCACGCCCACCCTGATACGCAAACACCTGAATTAGTGTGTAAATTTGACCGTTTAGCCTATCCCATGTTGGGTGATACACCTATATTAATTGAACACAAGGCAAGAAGTTTGCTTCTCGCTGAATATGAACAGGTAAAATAATCTCATGTCTTTTATTGTTATCATCCCTGCACGATTTAATTCAACGCGTTTTCCAGGTAAACCACTTGTTGATATACAGGGAAAACCGATGATCCAACATGTCGTAGAGCGCTCTAAAGCGGCTCAAGCTGATGCAGTTTATGTTGCTACTGATGACCCGCGGATAGAAAATGTGGTGAAAGATTTTGGAGCAAATGTCATCATGACTTCACCGGATCACCAATCGGGGACGGAGCGCTTAGCAGAGGTGGTGGATATATTAAATGCCAGTGATGAGACAATTATTGTGAATGTCCAAGGTGACGAG
The DNA here is from genome assembly GCA_949498985.1 of Glaciecola sp. HTCC2999. Taxonomy (GTDB): domain Bacteria; phylum Pseudomonadota; class Gammaproteobacteria; order Enterobacterales; family Alteromonadaceae; genus Opacimonas. The sequence continues at coordinate 11,261 of CATECQ010000044.1, read as the reverse complement.
CCTCATATTCCCATTGAAATAATTCGTCAAGTTGCACAGAATTTAGCGCAGCATCCTGAAGCAGTCATGGCGACATTAGCGTGTCCAATTACCACCCCAACAGAATTAATGAATCCTAATGCAGTGAAAGTGGTGATGGATAAACAGGGGATGGCACTGTATTTTTCACGCGCTCCATTACCTTATGTCCGAGATGATTTTATGGCTGGGCAGGAAACCAAAGTCACGAGTGATATTTCATCTCCTTTGACATATCCACACTATCGTCATATTGGTATTTATGCCTATCGTGCAGGCTTTATTAAAGCGTATATGTCATTAGCTCCTAGCGAGTTAGAGCAGATTGAGTCGTTGGAACAGCTTAGAGTGCTATATCATGGGTATAAAATTCACGTAGCAGAGGCGTTGAGCACGCCACCACCAGGAATTGATACGCCAGAAGATTTAGCTAATATTCTAGCGACTAACGTCTAATTACTCATCTTCAGACAAAACACCCCATATATCGTGTTCATCGGCATGAATGATTTCTGCCCAGACGCGTTGTCCAGGGGCTACATCAAAAACGCCATTGAGATGAACGACTCCGTCAACTTCAGGAGCGTCTGCAAAGCATCGTCCTACCGCTCCTTCAGCCGTGACTTCATCGATGACGACTTGATATTCTTTACCTATGCGTGTTTGTAGACGTTGCGCGCTAATCTGGCTTTGGACTGACATAAAGCGGGCTAAACGTGCTTCTTTAACCTCCTCAGGAATATGATCAGGTAGTGCATTTGCGGTAGCCCCTTCGACTGGCGAGTATTTAAAACATCCTGCGCGATCTATTTGAGCCGCCTCTAGGAATGCCAGTAGTTCTTCAAACTCATCTTCGGTTTCACCAGGGAAACCAACAATAAAAGTCGATCGGATAATCAGTTCAGGGCATATTTCACGCCATTTCTTGATCCTCTCGATAGTGCGATCAGCAGAACCGGGACGTTTCATTAAGCGTAATATGCGTTTTGATGCATGTTGAAATGGAATGTCTAAGTATGGGAGTACTTTACCTTGGGTCATTAATGGGATCAATTCGTCTACATGGGGATAAGGATATACATAATGTAAACGCACCCACATATCCAGCGTTCCCAACTGCTCACACAATTGATTCATATGCGTTTTAACCGGCATTCCATCCCAAAAATCCGTTTTGTGTTTCACGTCAACACCATAGGCACTCGTATCTTGGGATATCACGAGCAATTCATTCACGCCAGCTGCTTTTAAACGTTTTGCCTCGTTAAGTACTTCGCCGACTGGACGAGAGACTAAGTCACCGCGCATTGAAGGGATAATACAAAATGTGCAGCGGTGATTACAGCCCTCAGATATTTTTAGGTAGGCGTAATGTTTAGGAGTGAGTTTCACACCATGATCCGGCACTAAATTTAAATAAGGATTATGTGTCGGTTTAGGTAAATGTTCATGCACTTGTGCGACTACAGATTCATAAGCGTGAGGTCCTGTAATAGATAGAACATTGGGGTGTACTTCACGAATTTCGTCTTCTTTGACGCCTAAACAGCCTGTGACAATGACTTTACCATTTTCAGTTAAAGCTTCACCAATCGTATCAAGCGATTCTTCAACCGCCGAATCAATAAAACCACAGGTATTAACAATGACTAATTCTGCATCGTCATAAGTGGATACCACATCATAACCTTCGGTTCTTAGCTGGGTAAGGATACGTTCAGAGTCCACTAAATTTTTAGGACAGCCTAAAGAAACAAAGCCAATTTTTGCTGCCGACGAGGTTTCGTGATGACGATTAGCATCAATGATTTTCACCGGTGTCTCTAATGTGGTGGTTTGTTTCACTTCAGGTTGAGCGCTGTCACTGTTCTTATCGCTTGGATCAAAATGTTTGACCGACATAAATATACTCTACATTAAATCAATAGCGTTATTATACAGTAAGGTATGATGAAATTCCGCATCGTTTATTATGCGTCTTATAACAATGGTACATTTTTGTTATCTTCACTCTATGTTCAACTCACTAATGATAGATGATCATTTAACCACTGAGCTAATTTTTTTTTGTCATACACGATAATTGCACCATATGAGCTCGCTACTAGGCCTGTTTCAGTGAGTTTATGCAATGCTTTATGAGAGCTGAGGACAGTTACCGCAAGTAATTCTGCGCAATCTTGTTGTCGCAATTGAATGGTGTTTAATCCATCTTGTTGGCACTGTTGATATAATAATTTAGCTAAACGAATATGAGTGGGTAAGCGTCGATGATCGTCCATCAATTCTAAAGCTGTATTGAGTTTTGCCGCTAATGAAGTCAGTAGGTAAGTATTAAATTCAGGCTCGTGTTTGTGCAGATAATCAAACTTTTGACGACTTAAATGACTAATAACAACATCGTTAAGGGCTTGAGAATGGTGGGTTCGGGGCTGATTGATTAAGACGGTCACTTCACCAAAACTTTCGCCACGATATAGATATGAAACGAGCTGATATTGACCATCTAGTCCATAGTTACCGACTTTAACAATACCATTTTGAATAACTTTTAGACCTGGCTGCGCATCGCCGCGTTGATGAATTTGCTGACCAGCCTGATATGTCTTTCGTTCACCATGTTTCTCACATAATGCTAAAAGTCGATGACTCATTGTTCGTAAATTATCCATACAATAATGTTACAACAATTTTATTACAAATGTATAGATCTATATTTTTTGGTGTTGAAACAGCGTTTATGATTAGTTTTATTAGAAATAAGGAAACAATCTTATGACATACCAATATGCAATTTTAGCTATATTTGTAACTTTTGCTTTATTAGAGGCAAAGCACGGTAAATTTTTTAAAAAGGATACTGAAGTAACAAGCGATGGTTATGTCGAGCTCATTGGAACGTTAATGCTATTTATCGTGACACAACCATTTGTACTGTTTTCATCAGCATTTTTAATGTCACAAGCATTTCCTGATTATGCAGGAGTTTTAGCGAATTCATCCTTTTTGATACATATTGCATTGTTATTAATATTTGATGACATGATGCAGTACTGGTGGCATCGCGCATCACACAATAATCGTTTTTTATATTTCTTACATCGCGCCCATCATAATGCAAAATATATGAGTGTTCGTATCGTATACCGCAATAACTTCTTTTATTATTTGTTTATGCCATCACTTTGGTTTTCTGGTGCTTTAATTTATCTGGGGCTTGGTTGGTCTTATGCTTTCTATTTAGTATTTAAATTACTTGTGATTATGGGAGCACACTCTGAATGGAAATGGGACAATGTTTTATATAAACACAAAGCCCTAGCACCATTAGCCTGGGTGGTTGAGCGTACTATCTCAACACCCTCTACACACAGTGCTCATCACGGTTTGACTATGGAAGATGGTGTCACTCATTATAAAGGTAACTATGGAAATCTTTTGTTTTTCTGGGATGTGTTATTTGGTACAGCTAAGATTACTCGTCGTTATCCAGAAAAATATGGCATAGAGGGAATGAGAAAAGCAGAATGGGCTGAACAATTATTTTGGCCACTTATAAAATCTAAGAAAAAAACGAATACATCTGTTTAAGTTATTGTCGAATAATCTGCGTGAGACCTGAGTTACTTTTACGTATAATCAGGTCTTATGAACAAGCTTCCGTTACCATTACATTGTTATGACCAAGCTGGGCGAGTATTACCACCCAAATGCTTCTGGTTATCCTGTCTTTTCTTGACTAAAAGCTGGTTAATTTTTCTCGGTTCCGTCACGATCAGAGGAAAAGAAAAAGCCATTTTAGAGTTTTGGTTTCCTATTCACCATGATTTATATATCTCTCTTGCACTGGGTTTACCAGCACTTGTCGCAATTATTTTAACCAGTTATAGAGATAAATTATGGTCTATGGGGCAGACGCTATGGGTATATTGGGTATGGGGTTTAATCAGTATTGCGATCCTGGCTCAATTTTTTTACTTACTTAATCGGTTAGTGGATGCACAGTTTAATTATCATCATGCCTTAGCGATGAGCATGGCTGGAGTGATATTAATTAGTGTATATATGCTGAGAAGTCAGCATATACGAATCATGTTGCAAGATTGGAAACGGTAAATAAACTTTAAAGTGAATTAGCAATGGTCAATATATAATTGACGTTGTTGAAGTATTAGTTCAGCTAAAAGACGTGAACTGGGACCTAAGTTATCAGGTTGTGGAATAATTAAAAACGAATTCATTCGTTTATGTGTCGAGCCATTGATATTAATTATACTAAGTGTTCCTTGTGCAATTTTATTCGTAACTAAATGCTCAGGGATCCAACAAAAACCCATCTTATTTTCAAGTAATTCAATTGCGGTTGTAAATTGTGACACCGTCCAGCGATTTTCTGACTTTAACCAACCAGAATGTTCTTTGGGAGCTGATGAGGTATCTTTAATAACGATTTGTAAATGCTTAGATAATGCTTCAGGGTCAATGGGTGAAGGAATGTCTGTAATTGGATGTTCAGGATGACAAACAGCTACAAACGTAACTTCTGAGAAGGGTTCACCCAAAAAACCTTTTGGGATCCTATGGGATATTGCTAAATCAACCTTATGCTCTGTAATTGCATCATCGGTCCCAGTAAGCACTGTATCGAGTATGGTTAATCTTGAACCTCGTGATTCGGGTAAAAACGCTTCTAGTGCAGGGTAAATTAACTGTTTATTAAATGCTAAATCAATAGCCATCGTAATTTCGGGTTCCCAAGCCTGATTAATATTCACGGCAAGTGACTCTAATGCTTCAACATTATCGGTGAGATAGCGAGAACGCCTTAGCATGACTTCGCCAGCAGATGTTAGATAAGCTTTGCGACCTTTGACTTCCAGGAGTTGGACACCGAGTAGTCCTTGTAACTTAGCGACAGCATGATTTAATGACGACTGACTCTTATTTAAGTACTCAGCTGCTTTGGCGTAACCACCATAATCAACGACAGCTTGTAATATTCGCCATTGTTCCAATGTAGTTTTAGGTCGGTACATAGTTATACTTGTCGGTATCGTTTAAAATCCATGATTAACGTTATTATTAACCAAATACTGACCACGGTCATCAAGAATGTCGAATTTTCAGCTAATTGCATGACTTCTTCACTTAAGGTGGCGGTGGCAAAAATTAATAGTAAATAGTAGGGCAAGTTTAGTATTCCGGCTAAAGCAATGATTTTTCGGCTAGCATTAGAAGCACCTTGACTGAGCATAAAAAATGCCAATGAATTTATATGGATCATAGCAATTAAAAGTGATTTTAGTTTAATTGGTGTGTCATGTTGCGATTTGATTTGATCCCCCCGTGTACGTCGCCCTATTGCAAAGTTGATACTCGAACCGATCGTCGCACCTACCACCATCGCGATAGTTAATTGAATAATATCACTCGGTTCTGGATCCGCGCCTACTACTAACAATACCGCAAAGAATTGGCCAGGAAAGTAAAATCCAACATAAACAATAGATTCCAGTAAAATGACAATGAAGATCAATGTATAAAAATAAGTTCCCGCGCTATCACGTAAAAGACTCAGCAGCTCATTACCTGGTGGGATGATTTGATAATGAACGAGAATGGATAATCCGATAAGAGCAATAAGTGCGGTTAAAGGTAATGAAGAGTAATATTTCATGGGCTCAATTTAACGAGTGTAAAGCTCTTTTTACGAGTGTATGCCAGTTCAGATCAGATAGGGTGAACGATTTAATTGATTACGGACGTTGTTTTAGAAATTTGTTAATGGCTTGAGCTACCGCTATAAATCCAAACGTTCCTGTGACAGCCACACTTGCACCAAATCCTGTTTCACAATCAAGTTTCACGGCACCTTCACTAGAGAGTTTTTGTTTACCCACCGATCCATCTCCTTGCGGGTAGCGAAGCTGTTCGGTGGAATAAATGCACTCAACACCAAAACGACGTTTGGGGTTTTTACTGAAATTATATTGTCGACGAAGTTCAGAACGAAGCTTCGCGGCTAAAGGATCTTGAATAGTTTTGGCTAGATCACCGGATGTGACTAAACGCGGGTCAATTTGACCTCCGGCACCACCAATTGTAATGATATTGATTTTATTCCTTTTACAATACGCAATCATAGCCGCTTTTGCAGGAATGCTATCGGTTGCATCAATAACGAAATCCATGCTTGAATTCAGGTACTCAGGTACGTTTTTTGCAATGACAAAGTCTTCAATTTCATGCACAAAACATTCAGGATTAATAAGTTTTATCCGCTGCGCCATAGCACTTACCTTGGCTTGACCGATGGTGTTTTGCATTGCGTGTGCTTGACGGTTTGTATTAGTTATACAAATATCATCTATGTCAATCAAGGTGATCGTACCCACACCACTTCGTGCAAATCCTTCAGCTACCCAAGTGCCTACTCCGCCAACACCAACAACAGTGAAGTGTGCCTGAGATAATGCATCCAAGCCTTGTGCTTCATAAAGCCGTTCAATTCCACCAAACCGTTGTTTTTGCATATACCATTCTATTTAATTAATCGATATGTTCGTATTATTCACCGTTACTCGGCAAACACTTTATGTTGTAATACTATTATTATATTGTTTCCTATGAGTGTTGTCATATTATGTCCCAAACTGAGCTAAAACCCAGCAGCAGAAATCCATCTGAGCATCAATTCACTACGATCAAACAAATCGCGAAAGGTAGAGCCACATCTGATGGTGCTGGAGTTGCGCTAACACGTATTATCGGGCAAGGAAGCGTTCCACGTATCGATCCTTTTATTATGCTAGACGAATTTGGTTCGGATGAACCACAGGACTATATTGCCGGTTTTCCTGCTCATCCTCATCGCGGTTTTCAAACAGTCACTTATATGCTTCAAGGTAAAATGGGACATCAAGATTCGATGGGTAATCAAGGACTCATTGAGGATGGTGGGTTACAATGGATGAATGCTGGCAAAGGTATTATTCATTCGGAAATGCCGATGCAGACTGATGGTATGTTACGAGGGTTTCAGTTATGGGTGAACTTACCGGCTACAGATAAAATGTCCCCTCCGGGCTATCAAGATATTCCCAGTGCTCAAATTCCAGAGAGCGAATTTGATGGCGGAAAGGTGAGGGTGTTAGCCGGTGAATTTAATGGTGTAAGAGGTATTGTCAATACTCGAGCGATTAACCCGCAATTTTTAGATCTTCATTTTACTCAATCAACGTCCTTAAAGGTGGATACAAATAATCATCACAACGGATTTATATTTGTGTATGAGGGTGAGGTCAGTGTGTGTGATAAAACACTGGTGAAAGGAGAGCTAGGGATCTTATCATGTGAAGATGTTTTATTGGTTAATGCTCAATCCAACACCCGTCTTATTTTTGTATCGGGTGAACCAATTAACGAACCCGTCGCACAATATGGGCCCTTTGTAATGAATACTCAAGCGGAAGTAGAACAAGCAATGCGTGATTATCGCGATGGTTTATTAACACAATAGAATGATTAATTTATGAAACCCATTATTTTGGCTGGTGGTTCAGGAAGCCGTCTATGGCCTAAATCCCGCTTAGCTATGCCTAAACAATTTCTACCTTTGATATCAAAAGATTCTTTATTACAAGACACCCTTAAGCGTTTAACAGGGACGAATGCAGCAGAACCAATGATTATTTGTAATGAAGCGCATCGATTTTTGGTGGCTGAGCAATTGCGCCAAATAAATATAGCGCATTCGGGGATCATACTCGAACCTATTGGGCGGAATACTGCACCCGCCATTGCTTTAGCTGCACTAAAAGCAACGGAAGGAGAAGATGATCCGCTCCTACTCATTTTGGCAGCTGATCATGTGATTCAAAATCAAGTAGCATTTCATGCCAGTTTGAACAGAGCGCAATATTTGGCTGAAAAAGGCAAGTTAGTGACTTTTGGTATATTGCCAGATAAGCCCCATACCGGTTATGGCTATATTAAAAAGGGAGCGTCACTACTTCAAGATGAGCTCGATGTAGGATTTGAAGTCAGTAAATTCGTAGAAAAACCGGATTTAGCCGCCGCGTCAACTTATATTGATTCAGGAGACTATCTTTGGAATTCAGGTATGTTTATGTTCAAGGCGAGTGTCTATCTTAGGGCGCTAGAAGAACATGCTCCCGAAATATTAGCGGTGTGCAAAGAATCTTTGGAAAGCCAAACACAAGATATGGATTTTACTCGAGTAGATGCTGATATATTTGTTAACTGTCCAGATGTATCTATTGATTATGCCGTAATGGAGCATACTCATGATGCGGCTGTGGTGATGCTAGATGCTAATTGGTCAGATATCGGGAGTTGGTCCTCATTATGGGAATCGACTGATAAAGATATAAATGGTAATGCATGCATGGGGGATGTGATGCTGCAAGATACCACAAATAGTTACATCAATGCAGAAGGTAAACTTGTTAGCGTAATAGGGTTAAATAACATTGTTGTTGTGGAGACTAAAGATGCTGTGATGGTTGCACATAAAGACAAAGTGCAAGATATCAAATACATCGTACAAAATTTAAAAGCGCAAAAACGTCCTGAATATCAATTTCACCGTGAAGTATTTCGTCCCTGGGGCAGTTATGACTTAATCGATCATGGTGAACGTTTTCAAGTGAAACGGATTACTGTCATCCCGGGTGAAAAGTTGTCCTTACAGATGCATTATCATCGCGCAGAGCATTGGATCATAGTTTCTGGAATTGCGAAAGTGACGATAGGAGACAAAACGCTGATTTTGTCTGAAAACGAATCTACCTATATTCCTATTGGACAGATGCATGCATTAGAGAATCCAGGCGATACTCCTTTGGAATTAATTGAAGTGCAATCAGGGAGTTATCTTGGAGAAGATGACATAGTGAGGTTTTCTGATCGTTATGGTCGAACTGATTAACCTGTCTTTAGTTTTTTATTATCATAATCATATGGGTAAAAATGACAACAGACGTTAATATCAAACGCATTTTTGTATAATTAATCACCAACTCTTTCGGTAAAGAGAGGTAGTATTTATCATACATTAGTATTAACAAATAACTGACAGACAACACAAATAATGTGATTTTGATATCAAATATTAACAAAGCAAACCAACCAATGATACTGGGGAGCATAGCAACATAAAGCTGATGACAATGTCTAGGTTCGGTTATAGCTTGATACCAGTGAATTCCGCCGAAAAATGACAGAATAATCGCCGAATATTGAACGAATGCCATCGATACATGTACTGAATTAAGTAACGACAACTCTAAAACTTCATGCAGCATGAGTATTAAAAACGGAATAAGTCCCAAATATCCTAAAATCGTCGCTTGTTTTGGCATGATTGTTTTCCAATTAATTAATGAGTTAGTCGTTAGTCATAAAAAAAGCACCAAAAGGTGCTTTTTATTTGTTGCCATTATCGCCTATTTTTTAATCGGCGTATATGAACGTTCTGTTTCACCCGTGTAAAGTTGACGAGGACGGCCGATTTTTTGACCTGGTTGGCTCATCATCTCATGCCAGTGTGAAATCCAACCTACTGTTCTAGCTAGTGCAAAAATACACGTAAACATATTTGTTGGAATGCCAATCGCTTTTAATACGATACCTGAATAGAAATCAACATTAGGGAAGAGTTTCTTTTCTGCGAAATACGGGTCAGAAAGTGCAATACGCTCTAACTCCATAGCCACATCTAATAACGGATCGTCTAATTTTAGCTCTTCTAAAACTTCATGACAGCTTTCACGCATCACTTTAGCGCGAGGATCAATATTTTTATAAACACGATGACCAAAACCCATTAAACGGAACGGGTCAGCTTTGTCTTTAGCACGCGCTATAAATTCAGGGATACGATCAACAGTACCAATTTCTTCAAGCATATTTAAACATGCTTCATTGGCACCACCGTGAGCAGGACCCCATAAAGAAGCAACACCTGCAGCAATACATGCATAAGGATTTGCACCTGATGAACCGGCTAATCGGACTGTTGAGGTCGATGCGTTTTGCTCATGGTCCGCATGAAGAATAAAGATACGATCCATTGCGCGTTCTACTGCTGGACTGATGAAATAATCTTCAGATGGTACCGAGAACATCATGTTTAAGAAGTTACCTGCATATGACAGTTCATTCTTTGGATAAACAAACGGCTGCCCGATACTGTATTTGTATGCCATTGCAATGAGAGTTGGCATTTTTGCAATTAAACGGTGAGCTGAACGCACTCTCGCTTGTGGGTCACTGACATCTAAATCACTGTGATAGAACGATGATAAAGCACCTACTGTGCCACACAACATGGCCATCGGGTGTGAATCATTTCTGAAACCATGAAAAAACATGTTGATCTGTTCATGCACCATTGTGTGATTAGTAATTGTTGACTTAAATTCTTCATATTGTGTTGCTGTTGGTTTATCACCATGTAACAACATATAGCACACTTCCAAATAATCTGAATTTTGTGCTAATTCACCAATTGGGAAACCACGGTGTAAAAGAACACCTTCTGCGCCATCAATATAAGTAATTGAAGATTCACAAGAGCCAGTGGCCATGAATCCTGGGTCATAAGTAAAGTAACCAGTAGAGCCAAGGGTACGAACATCAATGACATCTTGTCCTGCTGTACCTTGTAAAATAGGAAGCTCGACTTCTTTACCGTCAACCTTAAGAATGGCGTTTTTGTCTGCCATGTGTGTTTCTCCTCATATTCATAAAAGCATCTTAGTGCATTATGTAATTTTTTAACCCTTTTTAAAAGGGTGCATAGTTTTACTTAGAAACAATAGATAAGTCAATATTAATGACAATTACATGAGTGTTTTCGACCATAAGCTAACTAAATAGTGTTTTTTGTTGTTTACTATCTTTCTTTGCACTTAATAATTTACTACCAATTTCTTAATTCTTAACAAAAAATTGTAATTCGAACGTGCGCTAGATATACTTCGACATGCTTGTTATATAGTGATTTATTACTGTATTTTAAGTAACAAAATGTTCACAAATGATTAACAAGTGTGAATATTTACACGAGATAGTTATTTATAAACGTTTACATAATATTTACATAAGTAAAATTAGTTTACAGCAGAACAGTTATAACCCTACGAATGAGAAAATAGGCTAACGTATTGTGAAAAAGCAAAGACCAGTAAATTTGGATTTAAATACCATTAAATTCCCAC
>CATECQ010000043.1 GCA_949498985.1 Glaciecola sp. HTCC2999 | reverse complement strand
CGACCTCTTGCATGCCATGCAAGCGCTCTCCCAGCTGAGCTATGGCCCCGTGTAACTAAACTGGAGTACCATGTTTTGTGCTTCAGTTCCGTGACAGCGATGCGCATATTAAGGACATGCACACAGACTGTCAACGCTTTTTTTAAGAATTTTCCCGGATTGCAATAAATTCGAGCGCTTTGTCGATTCTTTCGCCAATCTTACTCTGTTCTATCAACACTAACGTCACATCTAATGAAGGCGAATTTCCCGATCCCGTGCAGGCAACACGCAATGGCATACCCACTTTACCCATACCGACATTTAACGATTCAGCGGTTGCGTTGATAGCCGTTTGAATACTCTCACTCGTCCAATCATCTAATGCTAATAAATTTTCTTTAACTAATAGTAGCGCCTCTTTGGCGACAGGACGCAGGTGTTTCTTCGCCGCATTAGCATCGAATTCTGCGAAATCTTGATAAAAATAAGTGCTAATTTGCGCCATTTCAACAAGGTTTTTCACACGGTCTGCTTGAATAGTAACGACATCAGATAATGCAGGCCCACCCTCTAACGTGTTGACACCTATTTGTGCAAAATGCCATCCCAATGCCTCAGCTACTTCTTCTGAAGGTAGGGTTTTCATATAATGTTGATTTAACCAAATCAATTTTTCTGTATTAAATGCCGATGCTGATTTACTGATATTGTCTAATGAAAAGTGTTCTATCATTTCATCAATACTGAAGACTTCTTGATCGCCATGAGACCAACCTAATCGCACTAAATAATTTAATACTGCTTGTGGTAAGTAGCCTTCATCACGATATTGCATAACACTCACCGCACCATGACGCTTGGATAACTTTTTACCGTCATCACCTAAGATCATGGATACGTGCGCATATTCTGGAATAGGGGCATTTAACGCCTTAAGGATGTTAATTTGACGTGGTGTATTATTAATATGATCTTCACCACGTACCACATGAGTAATCCCCATATCCCAATCATCCACTACCACACAAAAATTGTATGTCGGTGCACCATCAGTTCGCATAATAATCAAATCATCAAGCTCGGTATTACTGATACGTATTTCGCCGCGCACGTGATCTTGAATAACCACGTCACCTGTCAAAGGGTTTTTAAAACGTACCACATAAGGAGCATCTGCAGGATGATCAGTACGATCACGCCAGGTCCCTGGGTAACGAGGTTTTTCACCGGCTTGTTCTTGGGCTTCACGGATCGCGTCGAGTTCTTCGACAGTCATATAACATTTATAGGCTTTACCTTCGTCAAGTAATTGTTGAATAAGCGCCTTATAGCGGTCAAAACGATCTGTTTGATAAATCGGTCCCGTATCATGGTTTAAACCTAACCAACTCATTCCGTCTAAAATAGCTTGTTTCGCTTCGTCAGTAGAGCGCTCAATATCGGTATCTTCGATACGTAAGACAAACTCTCCTCCTTGGCTTTTAGCAAATAACCAAGAATATAGCGCAGTTCGAGCGCCACCTACGTGAAGATAGCCTGTTGGGCTAGGTGCAAAACGAGTCACTACTGACATGGAGATCCCTAATCAAAAATATTTATGGCGCACATTTTAGCAAGAACTCCACACTAAACCTAACTAATTTTTTAACCAAATAGTGAGAAATCTGCCGCACCAAAGCGAGTTAGATTGGGGAATACATCATTAATTTCGCTATGACCTAATCCAAACCATTGGGCGATTTGTGCACCGAATTGATCAATCGATGTCGTGGGGATCATTCGTCCATCACCTAAGTCATCATTGGTATTTATGATTTGTTCAGGCATATGTCCAAAAACACATCCTCCATTAATCGCATCGCCCATGATGATTTGATGCCCTGCCCAGCCATGGTCAGTCCCGTCACCATTAGATGTGAGCGTACGACCAAATTCAGACTGTGTAAACGTGACGACATTTTGAGCCATACCTCGTGCTTGTAAATCTGCGTCAAAACCAGCTAATGCATGGGTTAATTGTTCTTGTAATCGAGGCAACAGAACCACTTGATTATCATGCGTATCAAACCCTCCCAACGAGGCAAAAAATATTTGGCGAGGTTGATTTAAAGCCCCTTGGGCTTCAATCATGCGAGCAATCATTTTTAGTTGTTCACCAAGATTACCCGCTGATCGATAATTTATATCGGTCTGAGAAGCGGATGCTAATGACGTATTAAGAATCGTATTATTTGAACGTACATTTTTAAGTTGTTGTGCATATGTTCGAGTGAAGGGATCATCAGCGGCATCGAGCACACGTAAATAATGTTCAATACGAGTGTTGTTCCATTCGTGTTGAGGATCAAGCGCACCAAATTGCTCGATACCGTCTTTATTCATTGCGTACTGCTGTGCAAGCCGTCCACGTTGAAATAAATTGGTTCCTCCCAAAGAAAAACTCAGAGGCAAGCTAGTGTGTGGATCCATGACTAAATCTGCCATACGTCCCCCCCAGCCTGATGCGATATTAGTATCCGCTAAACCAGATTGCCACAACGTTTGCTGATCATTATGAGAAAACAGCTGAGGCGGTTGTAGGCGTGTATTATTAAGTAAGTCAGATTTTGAAGCCGGCGCAATCATCGGTCCCATATTACTCACGATGGAGGCACGTCCATTATTAAACAGTTCACCTAAGGCGGCAGCAGATTGAGGGACGCCTAAACTCATGACATCGTCTTGTTGAAGATGAATCAATTCATTTAATGGCAACGCAAGACTTTGTCGCGTTCTCGCATAGTCATGGTATTGGTTACTAGAATTAGGAATTAGCAGGTTAAAACTATCATTTCCACCATACAAAAATATGCAAACAATCGCTTTGTAATCGGTAAAACGTGAGGTTGATTGTGCAGTCATTGCATTGGCTAACTGTAACTGAGCTGCAAGACCATTTGAGGTGGTTAACGCACCAAGGCTAGCTAATGAGGTTTTCAAAAAACGGCGACGAGAAAATTGATTGTTAGACGACATAATGTTCTTCCTCTTAGCGCTGAACGGCAAATTGTGGTGAACCGGTCACCATGAAAACCATTTCTTTGACTCGCTCTAAATCACTTAACCAACTTTTAGCAACATGATCGTAGTCCAAAATAGCCTGGCGCATCGCATCATTCATTGATCCTGATAATAAGACTAAGTCTAAATAATCAAGAAACTGCTCAGGATCATCCTGAAGCATCCCAATATAAGGCGTAAAATCAATCGTCATAGCACGTTCATCACCTCTGTCTATTTCCACCGTTGACGGTGTCCACATCGACCACCATGCTGCATGGTTAGAATTACGCACCATGTAAGTGTCATTGATAATTTCTAATTCAGGGGCCACTAAGTCCATATCATCAAGCTCACCAGAGGGTGTAAAGGTATCTGAAAAGAAATTAAAGACAGACGGGGATGATAAGGGAGATTGATTAAACGGATAATCATACCATTGAGGTTTGGGCGTATTCGGTTCGTAAATACCAAAAGCACGAATCATTTGAATGCCTCGGATTAACGGTTCTTTAACTTTTCCATACCCAAGCGGCTGGCTTGCTATCTCATAACGAGCCTCTTCATCTAACAAGATATGTTTAATAACGGCACCTAAGTCTCCTCTTACACCAGCGCCATTATCGTTAAACACTTGAGCTGTTCGTGCAATAAAAGCTGGTGATGGGTTAGACGTGACTAAACGTTGGATTAGATGGCGAGCAACAAAAGGTCCTACATTAGGATGTTCAAACAAACTATCCAGCGCCATTTGCATCGCTGTTTCACCATCCGTGCCGGCTTCAACCACGACATTGTTCAGTAAGTTTTTTCTAACATTTTGGGCATGGTATTCTGGGATCAAGACCATTTGATTACGAAAATTACGATTTTGCCACCAATTATCCCAGGTTTCATAAGTGGTGCCATAAAAATTCCAGCCAGTAAACACATGGGCATATGCTTTGACAGTATTAATATCGTAAGTAGGAATCGGTTGTCCATCATGCATTTTAAGTGAACCATCCAAGTTTAACTCTTCTAGCCCAATAGTGAATAGTTGCATTACCTCTCGAGCAAAATTTTCGTCTGGGCGAATATTATTGCTCTCATCCGGCTTTTCATTACTTAACATGTTTAAATACACACCCATTGACGGTGATAAGGTAACAAATTCCAGTAAATCTCGATAGTTTCCAAACGCATGTTCCGCTAATCCATCATAATAAGTTGCCAGACCTAAATGACTATTATCCAACGCACTTTTATCCGACACGACGAATAATTGGCTTAACGCAAACGCCACTCGCTGACGGAGTTGGTCTTTTCCATGTAATGCAATTTCTGACCAAGCAGCATAACGGTGTCCACTCCAAGGGAGCTCTGCGCTATTGTCAATGCGCGCATTATCATCAGCATTAAAAATGGCGAGTGTCATAGCGCGATGATTACTTTGCTGAACAACAAATTGTTGTTCAATCCATGTTTCAATGCCCATATTAACAACGGCATCAATCTCAGTTTTAGTCGGTCCAAAAGTGGCTTGCGTTAATAAGCGGGCTGCATTATTAGGCGTGGTAGAGGGAACTGTAGAATTATCTGATTGACTAGTTGGGGTGACTGTCGGACTAGAAGGGGAACTAGTACTAGGGTTGCTAGATGGAGTCGTGGGATTAATCGATGAAGTAGGTTGACCAGGTCCATTACTGTCAGCGCCCCCGCCACAACCGATAAGAACAGATACCAACACACAAACCCAAATGACTTTCATAATTTTACTCACACTCGATTGTCTATTGAGCGTAGCATTTTTTATCCGAATATCAAACTTATCCTAAACGCATCATAATGTTACGGTATATTTTATAAACATATATAAGAAAAGATTGACACAAGATACGTCATGCCTATAATACGCATCTCTTGTTACACAGCTTAACAAGTTTAGTTTCAAAACGGTCGCTTAGCTCAGTTGGGAGAGCATCGCCCTTACAAGGCGAGGGTCACTGGTTCAAGCCCAGTAGCGACCACCATTCTTTTGTTTTATAAATCATTACACTATACTGATATCACGATTATTTGAGTATCGCTAACCAAGCGCGGTACATAATATTTATTTCGCCTATCTAAAGATAATAACCAAACATCAAGTT
>CATECQ010000042.1 GCA_949498985.1 Glaciecola sp. HTCC2999 | reverse complement strand
ATGATTCGGATACTAAGCTTATCCAACGCATGTTACCTTACGTTTAAGACAGGAGACTAAATCATGGCTAGAGTAAAACGCGGTACTATTGCACGCGCTCGTCATAAAAAAGTATTAAAGCAGGCCAAAGGTTATTACGGTGCTCGTTCACGCGTTTATCGCGTAGCAGTTCAAGCGGTAACTAAAGCTGGTCAATATGCATATCGTGACCGTCGTCAACGTAAGCGTCAATTTCGTCAATTATGGATTGCGCGTATCAATGCGGCTTCACGTCAAAATGGTTTATCGTATAGCCGTTTCATCAACGGTTTAAAGAAAGCGTCTGTTGAAATTGATCGTAAGATCCTTGCTGACATCGCTGTTCACGATAAAGTTGCTTTCACTGCATTAGTCGCTACGGCGAAAGGTGCATTAGCATAAAATTTTAAGCAAAAGTTTAAGTTCTGGAAAACGGTGAGTAGGATGCTCACCGTTTTTTTTTGTATTTTTTTTAGATATCCCATATTTATCGACTGATTAACTACACAAGCACCCAATATTTCATGTAAAATAATACGTTATTATTTATGTTTAACTCTTCCATTTGGGGATTCCATGGAACTTGAAGTCATTGTCAATGAAGCCAAAAGCTTGATTGAAGCTGCATCCGATGTGGCCACTCTTGACGGCGTTCGCGTCGATTTTATGGGCAAAAAAGGTAAGTTAACCGACTTACTTAAAGGCCTTGGTAAACTATCCAACGAAGAACGTCCATTAGCAGGTCAAAAGATCAATGTCGCTAAACAGGAAATTCAACAACTCATTAGTGTTAAGTCAGATGCGTTAAAGCTCGCAGAAATGAATGCTAAGCTCGCAAATGAAGCGGTTGATGTGACCTTACCCGGGATTGCTCAAGATATTGGCAATGCACACCCTGTATCGAGAACCATTGAACGTATTGAACAATTTTTTGGTGAGTTAGGGTTTGCAGTGAAAACAGGTCCTGAAATTGAAGATGGATTTCATAATTTCGACGCGTTAAATATTCCAGCTAACCATCCAGCGCGCGCTGATCATGATACATTTTATTTTAATCCAGATATGATGTTACGCACCCAAACATCGGGTGTTCAAATTCGCACAATGGAAACGCAAACACCGCCCATTCGAATTATTTCTCCAGGTAGAGTTTATCGTAACGATTATGACCAAACCCATACACCAATGTTTCATCAGGTTGAAGGATTAATGGTAGATAAAGATGTCTCTTTTACTGAGTTAAAAGGTATTTTGCACGATTTCTTAAATCATTTCTTTGAACGTGACTTAACTGTGCGTTTTCGTCCATCGTATTTTCCGTTTACCGAGCCATCTGCAGAGGTTGATGTCATGGATGAAAATGGAAAATGGTTAGAAGTCCTAGGCTGTGGTATGACACATCCTAATGTTTTAAAAGCTGTAGGTATCGATCCAGAAGAATATACCGGTTTTGCATTTGGTATGGGGGTTGAGCGTTTAGCTATGTTGCGTTATGGCGTGAATGATTTACGTGCATTTTTTGAAAACGATTTACGTTTTCTTAAACAATTTAAATAATAGGGTGGTGATATGATTTTTTCTGAAGCGTGGTTACGCGAATATGTGAACCCAGCCCTAGATACGCAAGCTTTAGCCGAACAAATTTCAATGGCGGGTTTAGAAGTTGACGGCCTAGAACCTGTTGCGGGTGAATTTTCTGGCGTATTAGTCGGAAAAGTTGTGGAGTGCGGTCAACATCCTGATGCAGACAAATTACGAGTCACTAAAATTGACATTGGCGCTGATGAATTACTAGATATTGTATGTGGAGCGCCTAATTGTCGAACGGGTATTAAGGTTGCTGTTGCTTGTGTTGGTGCCGTTTTACCCGGTAATTTCAAAATCAAAAAAGCAAAATTACGTGGACAGCCTTCTTTTGGCATGTTGTGTAGTTTTTCAGAATTAGGTATGGGGGATTCGCATGATGGGATCATGGAGTTGGCAGAAAATGCCACTATTGGTCAAGACATTCGCGAATATCTACAATTAGATGATACCGCTATTGAAATTGATCTCACACCTAATCGAGCAGATTGTCTTGGGTTAAGAGGTGTTGCACGTGAAGTGGGTGTATTAAATTCATTAGCGGTAACCTATCCAAAGATACTTTCCTCACAAGTTACTAGTGATGTATCCAAACAAGTCCACCTTGACGCGCCAGATGCGTGTCCTCGTTATCTCGCTAGAGTAATTACAAACGTTGATTTATCTATATCATCTCCTTTATGGTTGTCAGAAAAACTTCGCCGCAGCGGCATACGTTCTATTGACCCTGTAGTTGATGTGACCAATTATGTATTGTTGGAATTGGGTCACCCTATGCATGCATTTAATGCTGACAGTGTCACTGGTGATATTCACGTGCGTATGGCCAAGGCAGACGAGGCACTAACGTTGTTAGATGAATCTGAAATTAAAGTAAATGCCAATACATTAGTGATTGCGGATGAAGAAAAAGCACTGGCCTTAGCCGGTATTTTTGGTGGTCTGCATTCAGGTGTCACGTCTGAGACAACTAATATTGTATTAGAAGCCGCATTTTTTACTCCAGATGCAATTTTAGGTAAGGCTCGTCAATATGGATTACATACCGATGCATCACATCGCTATGAACGTGGTGTTGATCCTCAACTACAACGCGATGCAATGGAACGTGCAACTCAGTTATTGACTGAGATTGTCGGTGGTAATGTCGGGCCTATTGTTGAAGCGGTTTCTGAACTACATGTTCCCCAGGCTGCACAAGTAACATTACGTGAAGCCCGTTTAGCAAAAGTGATTGGAATTGATATACCATCAGCAACAGTCACTGAAATTTTAACTCGTTTGGGTTTTACTGTTGAATATAATAAGGCGGCATGGTCTGTTTCGGTACCAGCATATCGTTTTGATATTAGTATTGAAGAAGACCTGATTGAAGAAGTTGCTCGAGTATATGGTTATAACAATATTCCGAATGTTGCGCCTAAAGCATCATTACTAATGTTACCTTCAGATGAAGCGACACTGCATTTAAATCAGTTAAAAAGGGTATTACTTCAGCAAGGTTATGATGAAGCTATTACCTATAGCTTTGTGGATCCAAAGAAACAAACCGCATTATTTGGTGATACCCCTGCGTTAACGTTACCTCATCCAATATCTGCTGACATGTCAGTCATGCGAGTCAGCTTAGTCACCGGCTTACTTCAAGCGGTAGGGTATAATCAAAAACGCCAACAGCCACGGGTTCGCTTGTTTGAAACGGGTTTAAAGTTTATTGCTGATACATCTTCAGACAATGGAGTGCAACAAATTCCAATGATTGCGGGTGTGTGTTGTGGAAACTTATTAAAAGATTCTTATGAAGCGGCACAAAATGTTGATTTTTTCACTCTTAAAGGTGATGTTGAGCGCTTGATTAGTCAAACAGGTCAATCACAATCGTTTAGTTTTGTGCCTTCGACTCTAGGTTTATTACACCCAGGTCAAGGTGCTGATGTCGTTAAAGATGGACAAGTTGTGGGCTTTCTTGGCGCCCTTCATCCACAATTTTCAAAGATTATGGGTGTGAGTGGTAAAGTCTATATGTTTGAGATAATGCAGTCTGCATTGACATCACGTGTACTACCAAAAGCGCAACCCACTTCTAAGTTTCCAACAAATAAACGCGATATAGCAATTGTAGTTAACGAAAATGTAAGTTATGCTAATTTAGAAGCATGTATTAAAAATGTTGGTGTAAATCAATTAGTTGACCTCACCTTATTTGATATATACCAAGGGGAAGGAATTGCTGATGGTGAAAAGAGTCTTGCGATTTCTATAACACTATCAGATCCTGAAAAGACACTGGAAGAAGCAGAAATTCAATCTTGTGTGGATAAAATCGTTTCAGGGTTAACATCTCAACTAGCAGCAACGTTAAGAGAGTAGTATATGGCATTGACCAAAGCGGAAATGGCTGAACATTTATTCGAGAAGGTCGGTTTAAACAAAAAAGATGCAAAAGACTTAGTCGAAGCGTTTTTTGAAGAAGTTAAATCGTCTCTTGAAAATGGTGAACAAGTTAAGTTATCCGGATTTGGTAATTTTGATTTAAGGACGAAAAAAGAACGTCCCGGTCGGAATCCAAAAACAGGCGAGGATATCCCTATAAAAGCTCGCCGTGTTGTCACTTTTAAACCGGGACAAAAACTTAAGTCTCGAGTTGAAAATGCACCTGGTTCTGAATCTTAGTATGACAAAACAACATTTTATAAAGCACCTTCGGGTGCTTTTTACACTTTTAGGTGTGCTCACTTTACTTTCATATAGTATCTGGATTATTTATGGTCAGTTAATTGAACAACAACACCCATCGTCTGTATTGTCCCAAAACCTCAATGGCAAATCTAAAGCTGATGCTTCATTCTCTGTGTCTGAACCCACTGAAGCGTCAAACAAAAGCGAATCATCTGACACGTTTTACTCACAATTAACAGCCCTCGATCTTATGAATGTTCAAGAAGTCATAAATCGGGCTTTATCAGCAGTTATGTTTAATGAGTCTAACAAACTTATACTATTACAAGCTCAATTACTGGATACAGCAAAGCAATTGAATTTACCTCCTAGTCAAATAGATTTTATTAATTCCCCACAAGCTTTAAATTTCATGAGGTTTAGAGCTAAACGAGCTTGGTTTAGCCAAGAAGTGGAAAAACGTTATCTGAATATTCAATCACTTGATGGACTTTTGAAACAGTTTCCAGAAGCACAAGGCGATCTTTATCAAACAGCGACAGAGCTGATCATTCAGCGAGACGCCATTATTTTTAATATCGCGAAGCAACTGGCAGGTGAGCAACAACGAAAAGTGACAGAAGATGACATCAATGCAGCTAAATTAGCATGGTTAGATTCCCTTGCTCAAACCACCAAGAATTAATTAATCGTGTCGACTCATGAAACGCTTTACTCATAGGGATAAAGGATTGTAATGCACCCAATAATGTTGGATGTTGCAGGGTTTGAATTAACGCAACAAGAACAAGAAATTATGGCACATCCACTCACAGGTGGAGTCATCTTATTTGCTCGTAATTATCATGATCCTAAGCAATTATGCCATTTAACCGAACAAATCAAGCAATCTGCCAAGCATCCCATCATCATTGCTGTTGATCAAGAGGGGGGGCGAGTTCAGCGTTTTCAAGATGGTTTTACTCCCATTCCTGCTATGGGGAATATTGAGTATTCCGCCAACCCGATTCAATTGGCCAAAGCATGTGGTACGGTAATTGCCTCCGAGTGTTTAGGACATGGGATTGATATCAGTTTTGCACCAGTATTAGACATCAATGGTATTTCTGAAGTCATTGGCACACGCAGTTTTTCGCATACAGCCAATACAATTTTATCGTTAGCGAGTGAATTTATTACAGGTGCTAAAATTATGGGCATGCCAGCTATTGGGAAGCACTTTCCCGGGCACGGTAATGTTCAAGCTGATTCACATATTGACATGCCAATTGATAAACGTAGCCAAGAAATGATTTTTAATCATGATATGTCCATTTTTACTCATTTTATTCAACAAAAATTGATTGATGGGATCATGCCTGCACATGTAATTTATCCTGATATTGATAACCGCCCAGCAGGTTTTTCTCCTATTTGGGTACAACATATTTTGCGCCAACAATGCGGCTTTAGAGGTGTGATTTTTTCAGATGATTTATCAATGCATGCTGCCTCAGAAGCGGGAAGTATGCTTGAACGCGTTGAGCATGCCCTCACTGCAGGGGTGGATATGGCATTAATTTGTAACGCACCTGACGAGGCTATTTCGGTATTAGATAATTTGGGGCACACACAGGAAAAACAAGCACTATATTCTCAAGCCCCGCAACAATTAATATCGATTGGCTCGAATGGATCATTCAATAATAATCAACGCCAGTATAAGCATTACGCTGAAATACTAGCCGAGCCTGCTTATCATCAAGCTGTTACATTAATATCTTCAATGTCCAATTCATAATTAATTGCTCTGGCTACGACAAACATAAAATCTGATAACCTATTAATATATTGTAATACGTTATCGGCTAAATCATATTGTCTGTTCAAAGAGACCAATTCTCGCTCTGCTCGTCTCGCGACAGTGCGAGCAATATGTGCTTGTGCCGCAATGACATGACCTCCAGGTAAAATGAAGCGGGTTTGAGGAGGTAATATCTCTGTGAGTAAGTCTATGTGCTTTTCTAGCTCTGGTACTGCATCGGATCTAAGTTGACTGGCATTAGACATCGCAAAACCAATGGCGAAAATGTCTTGTTGTACCTGATATAACCAGTTAGATAGTTCTTTGAACAATACTGTTGATGGTGCTGTGTTATTCAATAATAGTGCATTGACTAACCCAATCACTGAATTCAGTTCATCCAATGTTCCATAACATTGCAATAAACAATCGTCTTTATCTTTTTTTAATACCTCATGGGTATAAACTTGAGTTTGGCCTGTATCACCGGTTCGAGTGTAGATTTTCATCAATATATTCCTCTAAAGGAGCGGGGCGCTTATGACGTTTCAGAATAATCACCATACCGAAGTAAGGGTGGTCAAAGTAATGCACTTGATTAGATATAATACGACGGCGCTGCTTAAACGTGTGCGGTTTGATTGTTAGCAGGCCATCTTCTTCAATAGCGCTATGAAATAACGCATGACTATCAATATGCAAGTAAGGTACGCGATTGATATATTTTATAAAAATAGTCAGCAGTCCTTCTAACTCAAACACAGATTCGGTATCAATAATAGCTTGGTCTTGGACTTGAACGAGTTGGTCAGGATATATAGGTGAATCCATCTGTTCAGGAGCTAACAAGCCGGTATTTGTCTTGAGCAAATTGAGTTGTGCCATGATGGTGGGTAGCAATCTAGCTTGTTTAGCATCTAGAGGAGTGTTGGTATCTGCAACGATAGGTACTTGAGAATCATCCAACAAAGTGGAAGCAAGAGGTGACAAATTTTCCCCCGCAAGTAATGGGACTGAAAATGCATTTTCTTGACCCACGGCAACCGGTTGTCGCCAGATTGTATGTAATAGTGGAGTGTATGACTTATCCAAATTAATATCATGGTATAAGCGGGTTAATTTTAATTCAGAGCGGGGAAGTATATGCGCTGATTCACTTCGGTAAGTAATATGACCATTATAATGTATGGGCAATGCTTGTATATTTTGAAATGGGTCTACGGGTTTATTTTTTTCTAAAAGTGCTTCTAAAGTAAGTGGGTAACGACAGCCAATTGTCATAGCAAAAGGTTCACACTCTGGCAAACTTTGTTCTAGCCAACTGATATCCGTGAAATGAAAACGATGAAACAGGTTGTTAATATTTTCCGAATAAGGCTTATCAACTATGTCATCAAATTGCTCAATAACGGTTTGTGACGCGTCATTATGTTTAAAAATTAATACTTCAACGTCAAACCACCAATCAGTTTGTTCTTGAGCATAACTTGGCAGTGAGTTACAAAAAATCCACAGTGCGCAGATAGAAACACACCATAATTTAGTAACGCGTAACTCTTTAAGGCTATACATTATGCTGCTTTCCCCAATTCAAAAAAGCTCATGATTAATTGTTCAACCCAATCAACACGACCTTGTGCAGTACTCGATTCTATCATGACTTTTAAACGTGTGGGTCCATCAAAGCGATAATCTTGTGGATGTTGTTGGACCAACTTAATTAAGAAGCCTGGGTCAATTTTTGCATCTTGATAAAACTCTACCAAACCACCATTAGCATTTGCTTCAATCTTTTTCATGCCTAACGTTTGAGCGATAAGCTTTAATTGTGTCACCATAAATAAATGTTTTGCTGGTTCTGGTAACAATCCAAAGCGATCAATTAATTCAACTTGAAGTTCATCAATCTCATGTTGATCAGAGCATGATGCTAATCGTTTATATATAGATAAGCGCAGATTAACATCACCAATGTAAGTATCTGGTAATAGTGCAGGGATTCTGAGTTCAATGTCAGTCTGTTCACTTATATCCGGGTTGAAATCTGGTTCTTTACCATTTTTAATTGCTTTCACTGCTTTATCCAGCATATCCATATATAAGCTATATCCGACTGATGCGATTTGACCCGACTGACCATCACCTAATAACTCACCTGCGCCACGAATTTCTAGATCATGTGTTGCCAGTGCAAAACCTGCACCTAAATCTTCTAATGAGGCTATTGCTTCTAACCGCTTGATAGAATCTTTAGTCATTCGACGTGGATGAGGGGTAAGCAAATAGGCATATGCTTGATGATGGGAACGTCCAACTCGCCCACGTAATTGATGCAATTGAGCAAGACCTAAATGATCTGCACGATCCATAATAATGGTATTAGCGCTAGGTACGTCAATCCCAGTTTCAATTATCGTTGTACACAAGAGCACGTTGTATCGCTGATGATAAAAATCGTCCATTACTTGCTCAAGCTCTCGTTCCCGCATTTGTCCATGACCAATTGCGATGCGTGCCTCTGGAATGATTTCATTTAATTCTTCCATTGTGCGCTCAATTGTCGCCACATCATTATGTAAGAAATAAACTTGCCCTCCACGTAAAATCTCACGCATCACAGCTTCTCGAATCGTTTCGTGATTGCGTTTTTGCACAAACGTTTTGATTGGTAAGCGCTTGGCTGGAGGCGTTGCAATTATTGATAAGTCACGCATGCCACTCATGGCCATATTTAATGTTCGTGGGATGGGGGTTGCGGTCAGAGTCAGAATATCCACATCGGCTCGTAATGCTTTAAACTTATCTTTTTGTCGCACGCCGAAACGGTGTTCTTCATCGATAATAACCAGACCGAGATCGGCAAATTTCACATCGTCTTGTATGAGTTTATGCGTACCGACGACAATATCGACTTGACCAGATTTAACTCCTTCTAATACCGCTCGTTGGTCTTTTGCTGAGACAAATCGAGATAGAACCTGGATATTAAATGGCCAATCGGCAAATCGGTCGACAAAGTTTTCAAAATGTTGCTGTGCTAGAAGCGTAGTGGGGACAAGTATAGATACCTGTTTACCAGCGTTAGCAGCAATAAATGCAGCCCTCATTGCTACTTCTGTTTTACCAAAGCCAACGTCGCCACACACTAGTCGATCCATTGCGCTAGGTAAACCCATGTCATTTAAAACAGCATTAATGGCTTGTTCCTGGTCTGGCGTTTCTGGAAAAGGAAAGCTATCGGCAAACTTTTTATAATCTTCCCAAATAATAGCATGAGCGAAACCAGGCTTAGCAGCGCGTTTAGCATAGACATTTAGAAGCTCTGCTGCTACATCACGGACTTTTTTTGCCGCTTTTTCTTTCGCTTTATTCCACGTGTCATTGCCTAATAAATGTAGTGGGGCAGTATCTGGGTCACCACCGCTGTAGCGCGAAATAAAGTGTAGTGAAGACACTGGTACATACAGTTTTGCTCCTTTGCCATATTCAATTGCGACAAATTCTGTGGTTATGCCTCCAGCATCCAGTGTTTGTAGACCTAAATAGCGACCTACTCCATGTTCAATATGAACGACAGGTTGACCGGTGGATAGCTCGGCTAAATTTCTTATAATCGCGCTTTCATCCGTGGCTTGTCGTTTATCACGACGACGTCGCTGGCTTATCTGATGTCCTAATAGCTGGGTTTCGGTGACAAATATGAAGGAGTCATTTTTACTTTGTTGCACACTAAAACTATCTTCAACTCGACCCACTACAACGCTACATAAACTATCTGCTTGATCATACTGATCAAAAGTAGTGATGGGTGATGGAGAAAAGGCTGTTTTTCTCAACATATTAGAGAGGTTCTCTTGACGACCTTGAGTCTCCGCACAAAATATCACCCGAGATGAAGCATTTTGTGTATTTATAAATGTATGTAGGGCGTGATGAGGGATTTTTGCTTGACTATTAAGCGCAATGTTATCGACTTTAGATACTTTAAAGTTATAGCGACCTGATTTTTTTTCTAACATTTCATCGGTAATATCTACGCGCGCACGTTCCTTTAAGCGAGCAAAAACTTGAGAACTATCTAAATATAGTTGTTCAGGTTTGAGCAATGGACGTGTTTGATTAAAACGATATTGTTCATAACGATGATTGATATTGGCCCAAAATTGCTCACATCGCTCAAACACCTTACCATGAACCATCATTAAGGTGTTTTCATGAAAATAATCAAAAATAGTCGCTGTTTCATTGAAAAATAAAGGCAGGTAATATTCAGCACCACCGGGCATTGTGCCCTTGGTGATTTGGTAAAAAACGGACTCTTTCGCATTATTTTCATCAAATTGATTTAAGAAATTACTGCGAAATAATTTTCTAGCTGCCTCATCCGTAGGGAACTCTCTGGCGGGTAATAGTCGGATATGCTCAACTTTATCGGCTGAACGTTGATCACTGGTATTAAAGTAACTGATTGTGTCGATTTCATCATCAAATAAATCAATACGGAAAGGATGCTCGCTTCCCATGGGAAATAAATCAATAATACTACCTCGTACACTGAACTCTGAATGGTTCATTACTTGCGATACGTGTAAATACCCTGAGTTTTCTAATTTACGTCGAAATTCACTAATATCTAATGTTTGTCCAACTTTTAAAAATAACAAATATTGAGCGAGGTAACTCACAGGTGCTAGACGTTGCATGGCGGTATTGACCGGCATGATGTATATACCTCGTCGCTGTTCACTCAGGTCGTATAAGGTTTCTAAGCGCTGAGAGACGATATCCTGATGCGGTGAAAATTGATCGTAAGGTAGGGTTTCCCAGTCTGGAAATAATCCCACTGTGATATTTGTTTTTTGTTGGTCATCTGTTTTTAAGAAAAAACGTATCTCTTGTTCTAGTCGCATTGCACTGGGAGAGTCTGGAGTTAACACTACAATCGGGCGAGCGTCATTGTGGGCGGCATTCGCGATGGCAAGGGCTGAACTTGAGCCAGGTAAGGATCCCCAACTTATATGTTGAGGTCTGTTCGATTCATGAATTGACTTAGGAACAGGGGGAGAAAAAATATTAGCCATGAATGTCCGAAAAATTTCCTATAAGTTACACGGTGTTAATGCCTATTATTTTAAGTAAAGCAAAACACAGAATCTATTGATTTAACATTTATATTTATAGCACTATAGACGTTGTCAACATCACGACATCGTGTCTGTCAAAGTCAGAATAATAGAATTTAGAGCTTTAAAATGTTTTTTAATGATATTTATTGTTGTTTAATGTTGGCTTGTTGTTACAACGCATAATAACGTATTATGCACTTATTCAAGGTCGTTGAGAATAGTACACACAAAATGAATCTGGTATCAGCACGGATTGGCTATCGTTACAGTAAAAGTAAAGTCGGTAATAGTTTTATTGCACTGATTAATTTCTTTTCAGTACTTGGATTAGGCCTAGGAGTAGCTGCGCTAATTGTGGTGTTATCGGTGATGAATGGCTTAGAAGACCAGTTAAAACAACGTATCCTAGGTGTCGTGCCTCATATCGTTATTGAACATGACACATTACCTAACCAAATCACATTACCCATTGCACAATATCTGGATCATGAATTGTCATCTGCTATTGTTGCTACGATGCCATTTATCGAACGTCAGGCGTTAATTCAATCTTCACAAGACCTTTCCGGCGTAACGGTACAGGGTATTGAACCTAGCATTATGCAAAGCGCTTCTACATTGAATGATAACTTTGTATTTAATAACTTATCTGGATTACAACCCGGGCAATATAATGTCGTTATTGGTTATGCATTAGCACGAAAACTAAATATTCAAGTAGGGGATTCATTACGCATTATATTACCTTCATCATCACGGTTTACGCCTTTTGGGCGAGTACCTGCACAACGCAACGTTAAAGTTTCTGGCGTATTTAGCCTTCAATCTGTAGAAGACAGCCAAACATTGTTTATGCATTTAGAGGATTTACATCGCTTAGCACGGATTAAGTACCAACCGGATAATATGGATACTAGTGATAGCACCCGATGGTTTATCGAAGACCCTTTTGCATATCAACTGTTGAGTGAACGTTTACATGCATTAAATATTAAACATACCACTTGGCGAGAACGCCAAGGACCATTATTTGATGCGGTAAAAATGGAAAAAAATATGATGGCGTTGATGTTATTGTTAGTTATTGCCGTTGCATCGTTTAATATTATTTCGGCGCTGGTAATGGTTGTGATTGAAAAAACACCTGATATCGCCATTCTGCGAACTCAAGGCTTGAGTGCCTGGCAAGTGATGCAAATATTTATGTTCAATGGGCTTTTTAATGGCGTTAAAGGTATCGGGGCTGGTATTTTTCTCGGTGTAGTATTGGTTTATAGTTTAAATCCATTATTAATAATGTTTAATGTGCCTATTGCTTTATCCGGTGATGGATCGCCTGTGCCAGTCTTGCTAAAATTAGCTAATATTGTGTGGATCGTAGGTATATCATTAACGTTATGTGTACTTGCCACATTGCCACCGGCACTTAAAGCTTTGCGATTATTACCCGCCCAAAGTTTAAAGTATGAGTAGGGGACATCTGTCCTGAATAAATTCAAAAACAATAACAATAGGAAGAACCATGGAAAAATATTATATCTCTGCTCAAGAGTTACTCGAAGACTCTTTTCGTTTAGCTCATCAAGTGTTTGAAGATGGTTTTCGTCCAGAGTTTATTGTTGGAATTTGGCGTGGTGGAGCACCTATTGGCATTGCGGTACAAGAATTTTTTGAATACAAAGCAGTTTCAACTGACCACATTGCTGTGCGTACATCTTCTTATTATGGAATTGGTCAGCAATCACGTGAAATTAAAGTCCATGGATTACACTACATTTTAGAAAATTGTAATGCGACGGATAAATTGTTGATTGTTGACGATGTGTTTGATTCAGGGCGCAGTGTTGAAGCACTTATTGCACAATTACGCTTACAAATGCGCTTAAATACTCCCACAGATATACGTGTTGCCTGTCCTTGGTATAAGCCCAAGAATAATAAAACGGATATCATTCCTGATTATTATGTTAAAGAAACACACGAGTGGATTGTGTTCCCACATGAAATTAATGGCTTATCAAAAGATGAAATTGCTGCAGGAAAAAGTGATTTGAAACATATCTTAGATATTTTATAGTCACTTATTAAAGTCGGAAATTTAATTTCTACTGGATTAAGCGTCGTTACCATCGTTTTTATCAGGATCAAAATAGTGTTTATCACTGAATGTGTAAATCCAATCGGGTTTATAGATAATCAATAATGTCATGGTCATACCATTGAGCATGCCCTCTGGGAATAATAATAATGGGATGAGGACTTCATAATTATCTACGACAATATCCCAAGCATAATTGCCGTTTAATGCATAGAATCCTCCAATAAGTCCCATTTTGATTGCTATCATTGCGGCACCAGGAAAAAAGGCACATATAAAGACATAAATAAACATGTGCCTAGGGATTCGATGAAAACTTAAAGTATAAATAGCGTAAGTGAGAGCAATGGGGACCAATATCCCAAATAAACCATTAGCTCCAAACATATGCCAGCTTTCTTTTCCTACGCCAGTGATGCCTAATAATACCAGTCCAGAAATCATCACAGCATAACGAAAGCCTAAAGTGAGCGTCAGGGCAGTTAACCACAAAAAATGTACCGTTAATCCTTCATAAATACCGGCACGAAAAATCCATAATACAAATACTGCGGCACCCGCACCAAATACTAAATGTTGGATCCGTTTATGTTGATATAATAATGAAAAGTCGATATGGCGTAGTACATACCCATAAATTCCAAGGTATACCAATAAACTAAGCGATTCTAACCATGTCATGGCTATTCTAACCTAACATGAAAAAGTGGCAAAAATAGGCGCGTGGTCAGAGGGTTTTTCAATTCCTCTTAACTCATAGTCAATTTCAGACTCGGAGCATAATGGCAATAACGATGTTGACGCAAGGATCACATCAATACGTAAGCCTCGATTATCCACAAACCCTTTTGAACGATAATCAAACCAGCTATAGCGTGCTGTTTTTTCAGGTGTCAAACAGCGAAAAGTATCGTGATAACCCAATGCTTGTAGAGAGGCCAACATTTCACGTTCGATAGGTTGAAAACTGCATTTACCACTGCGCAACCAACGCTTGGCGTTATCCGGCCCAATACCAATATCTAAGTCTGTTGGAGAGATATTAATATCGCCCATAACCACGACTTGATCATCAGGGCTGTGAGTGGCAGATAAATGAGCAGTTAGGTCACGATAGAATGCGACTTTATATGGGAATTTAGTTTCATGATGGATATTTTCACCTTGCGGAAAATAACCATTGTAGATAGTAATATTGTTGCCATTGTCAGTAGGGAGTGTAACTGCAATCAAGCGTTTTTGGTGTGCTTCAGTATCAGATGGTAATCCGTATTGTACTGAAAGTGGCGTTATTTTAGTCAACATTGCAACGCCATAGTGTGCTTTTTGACCATGATAGACAACTTGATAACCCATTGCTTCTATATCTGATACTGGGAATTGAGCGTTATCAACTTTAATTTCTTGGAGACCAATTACATCTGGAGCATGGCTATCAATGAGGGCTTGTAGTTGATGTAAACGGGCTCTAACACCATTGATATTAAATGAGATAATTTTCATATAGGAATAATTCGGCAATGTAAGTTATGATGCAGTGTAGCAATAAACAGTGATGGATTTAAGCGTAATTATGCATGACTTTCGCCAAGAGTTTCCTTTTTTTAATAACCACCCTGAATGTATTTATTTGGACAGTGCTGCGACGACACACAAGCCACAATGTGTGATTGATGCTATTACACATGCTCAAGAAATTAGTAATGCCAACGTGCATCGCTCGTCTTATCATCTCGCTGCCACAGTGACAGAACAATATGAACTCGTTCGCACGCGTCTTGCTCAACTTATTCATGCGCCTGCGAGTCAAAATATCTTTTGGACCAAAGGAGCCACTGAAGCGCTTAATTTGATTGCCTACGGGTTAGGTGAGTTGTGTCTAGCTCAGCATCCATTATGGCAAGGTAATGAAATTATCGTATTAACATCTGAACATCATGCGAATATTTTGCCCTGGCAACAGTTGGTCCAACGAATTAACCAAATCCGCTTAAAAACCACACAAGATAAATCGATAAAAAAATTACGCGTAACCACTGTGTCGCCTGATATGCAAGGCAATTATCAATATGATGACGTATACGATGCGATTACTGATGATACCGCATTGATTGCCGTTGCACATGTTTCAAATGCTTTAGGATGTATCCATCCCATTGATTTAATTAGCCGAAAAGCGCATCAACATAAAGCATTGTGTATTGTCGATGGTACTCAAGCCTTAGCTCATATATCCGTCGATGTTCAAACCCTAGGGTGTGATGCATATGTCGGGAGTAGTCATAAAATGTTTGGGCCAACGGGTGTGGGATTTGGTTATGGAACTTACGAACTTCTCAATGCCTTACCTCCTTACCAAGTCGGGGGAGAAATGATTGAGTATGTCAGTTTCTCCGCAAGTCGGTTTCAATCTTTTCCATATAAATTTGAAGCGGGTACTCCCAATATTCATGGTGTACTTGGTTTTGGTGCGGCGATTGATTTTATTGAGACACATCGTGATGAGATTCAAACTACTGAAAACCAATTATTTAATTATTTATTAATGCAGTTAAGCCAAATCACACAAGTCAGGATATTAGGTCAAGACAATACACATAAAATCAGTCTCTGCAGTATGGTTTTGACTCATCAACATAAGCCTTTGAGTCATTATGATGTGTTGCGCTGGCTAGATAATGCCAATATTGCGCTAAGGGTGGGTCACCATTGTGCGATGCCTTTGATGCAACATTTACAACTAGATGGCACGTTACGAGTGTCATTATCGGCATATAATACGATGTCAGATATCGATAGGTTTATTGCGACGTTAAAAGACGCTATCCAACACCTTATCGTCGAAAACCATGCAGACTCCATACATGCAGACTCCATAGATGGTGTAATTGTGAGTGAGCATGACGTGAAGTCTGTTCTACTGCCGTTAGCTAGACAGTTTGGTGTCTTGCAAGGGTATGAAAATATATTTCGTCAAATCATGCTTAGCAGTAAAGCTTTACCGCAGTTATCTGCTGATGAACAGATTGAATCTTATCATGTGGCCGGTTGTGAGGTTGATGTTTGGGTGAAATATGTGTCACAAAGCGATTCGTTTGAAGCGTTCGCTAACAGTAAAATTATTCGCGGATTATTAGCAATATTATTAGAAAAAGCTAATGCTTTATCCCACCAACAGCGAGCGCAATTTGATTTTGCTCAGTATTTAACAGAGCTTGGGATCACACATCACCTGAGTCAATCTCGGGTGAATGGCTTGAGTCGCGTAATTGCGCAATTATCTGCTTAGCCTCAATCCATTGAGACATATATTGGGTAGCTTTTAATTGTTGTTGATTAACCATGGCTTGCAAAAAATTGGTGGACCGATGTTGTGATAAAGTTTGTTGCAGTGAAGCAATTCGTTCAATTAACTGTCTCGTATGTATCTGTATATTAAATTGTGTGTCAAGCAGTGTTAGGCTATTTTGTTGGGTACACTGCCAATAAGTTTTGTCTTTATATAGTTCAATAGCGCTTTGAATGTATTCTTGGGTGTTATCTGCAATGCACTTTACTTCATTCGTATATATTCCTTCACTAGCAATCCGTGTCATCATCGTCGGTGTACCGACTTGTAATGCATCAAATATTTTACCTTTCAAGCCAGCCCCAAAGCGTAATGGCGCCAAATTAACTCGAGCATTGGCTAAGACTGCTTGTGCATCATGGGCCCAACCTTGAATATTGAATCCATGTTTAGGCTGGTGAAATTGTTTCGCTTTAGCTGGGGTGTAAGCACCATAAACATGACATTGAGCTTGAGGTAGCTGAGCTTTGATCATTGGCCAGATGGTTTTTGATAAATATTGGACAGCATCCCAGTTTGGCGCATGGCGATAATTGCCAATAAAGACAAAGTCTTGTCTTTGTTCAAACGGTTGCCATTTTGATTGTTGCTCTGGGGTGATTGAAGGAATTAAAAATGGGCAATATAACAATGTCTCTTTTGCAATAGGATAACATTGAGTTAAAAATGTATATTCTTCTTTTGAAATAATTAAACTTAAATCCATGCGCAGCATACTGGTGATCTCACGCAGCGCTAAATCGTTATGTAAGCACCCTTGCAATTGTGGATACTCCACACAACCTTGATGATATTGAATCAGTGCCGATATCGACAAATCAATATCCGGATATTGATTAATTAAACGACGTCTCACATCACGTAATGAATGAACATCTTCCGTATCAAGAATACATAATGCATTGGGACAAGCCTGACGCACGCGCCAAGAAAATTGTTCCTCCATCATAAAACGGTCAAACAGCACAATATCGGGCGCTAAATGAGCCACCATCTCATCAAAACTACTATCATTAAGCTGGATCTCATGGGCGCTAATCTGCAGTGATGATAAATCAATCGTATGCTGAGCCTCATAACTATTGGCTGGGCATGCAAAATGACAATCATACCCTTGTTGTTGTATTGCGTTTATTAATGATAATAAATGAATGCCGGCTGCTGAACTTTTGGGTTCAGGCCATACCGTACCAATGACAAGTAAACGAGGGGGAAATTGACTCAACGTATTTTCTCAGTGATGTTATTTATGTAAAGATATTAAAACAGATGATTATCGCTTCAATTATTGTCACGGTATATTACAACAATGATGATCATTTAACTATGTATTCGTATGGACAGCACAATGACTATGACACAGCACATCACCGCGTCAACCGCAGCCCAGCAATACCGACATGGGATCATGGGTGCTGGACTCATCGGTGGATATCTAGCCGCACATTTAGCACCTGTATTATCTCGTGTTATCCCTGAAACATCATTGACAGTGATTGGCAGAGGCTATTCTCGCGAAGATTACGGTAATGAAATGGCAATATCAGATTTTGCTTCAGATATTACTTATCATAATTCATGCAATGTGATGTTTTATGAGAATGTTGATGAATGCATCGCCAACGGATCCTCTGGTCAATTAGATGTATTGTGGTTAACGGTTAAATGCACGGCCATTGAAGCTGTAGTCGAAGATATAAAGCCCTTAGTCCATCCTGGCACGGTGATTATTTGTTGTCAAAATGGTATCGGTAGTGACGTTGTCGTTCGCGATGCGTTTCCCGAACATCCAATTTATCGAGCAATGTTTCCATTTAATGTGGTTAAATTAGCGCCTGGACATTTTCATCGTGGTTCTTCAGGAACCGTCATGCTTGAAAACATGTTAGATACCCCGTTTAAACAGCATATGCAGAAGCTGATTAACGGTTTTATGCAGCAGTATTCAAACACCTTTCCTTGCGCTTGGTGTACTGATATGGATGCGTTATTATGGGCTAAATGCCAAGTGAACCTCACTAACAGTGTGAATGCTTTGTCGAATCTTTCGCTCAAAGATACATTACTGGATCGAGGCTACCGTCAAATTATCGCAAAAATGATGCGCGAACATTTGCAAGTTTGCGATGCAATGGGAATTCGTTTACCAAAGATTACTAAAGTGTCAGCGCAAATGATCCCGCGAGTTCTGAGTTTACCAAATTGGTTATTTCCACACATCGCAAAATCTATGGTTGATATTGATCCAGAGGCGAAGTTATCAATGTGGTGGGATATAGAACATCACCGTAAAACAGAAATTGACTATATTAACGGAGCGACCATTAAACACGGTAAGAGGTTAGGGATCCCAACACCTATGAATCAAACTGTGTTAACTCAAATTAAGATCCTCGAAGAGGCACCACAACGTTATCTTGTCAGTGCCCAAGCTTTACAAGATCAATGTGTTATCTAGTCGATAACCCTAGTCAAACACGCCCACACGTTGACGACTTATCGCAATAAGTTTGCCGTGCTTATTCCAGATATTAGCCTCTGTAATGCCATAACCATGTTCTGCATGCCTGGTATCATCATGATAAGCAAACCAATCGTCACTATTATAAGGCGTGTCACTCTCCAAAAATTCAACATTCCAGTTAATCGTACTGGCAGGGGTCGGCCATTTTAACATTTGAATTAATGTAGGAGGGTAAGCATCTAATAATCCAATTAAATAGGTAAATGAAAAAGTGTCTGTGGGTTGTTTAAATCGTAACCAGCCTTTGTAATGAGCGCTTTTTTGTCCAGTAAAAGGTATTCCGCCTGATTGTATGGCCAAATCAAACTGGCGTAAAAATTTAGGCGTCACTTTTGGGATTGGCGGTATAAATGTCGGCTTTTTGGGAAGATTAAGCTGATGGGTATCAATATTGTCGACAGAGACTTTTGATGAACGGTTTTTTGCAAAACAAGCTTGCATGACCACACAATTTTTTTCATTTTGAATGGCATAAGCAATGTATTGAGATACATTTTTACCCACCCTTAACGTGTCGACCTTTACTGTGAAGGGTTCATTACATAATAAAGGACCAACAAAGTTTACATTTATTGTTTTTACTGGGCGCTGGTCTGATATTTGGTTCGCCAAACATTCAAATAAAACGGCACTTGAGATCCCGCCATACACGGTTCTACCTTGGGACCAATTCTCACTAATGGTAATGGTTGTTTGCTCACCGGATAAAAAAGACCGAGTTTGGTGTAATACATCATCAAATGTCATAAAAATACTCTCAAGTGGAACTGGTCAGATGTGATAATGGTAACGAATATTAGGGGAGTTGCAAACAACCCATACTGATAAACAATGATAACAACGAGTTATTCAACATTATCTAAGCGATATGGCATTATTCATACTATCGAATTTAACAATAATCAGTTTATGACCACTATTAATTTTGTGCATGCTAACGGTTTTCCAGCACCTAGCTATAATGTATTTTTTGACGTTCTTAAAAAGCAGTTTGCATCACATTCACTCAATATTATTGCTAAGCACCAATATGCTCATGATCCGCATTACCCGCTAGTTGAGCATTGGTCAAATCAAGTCACAGAGGTCATTGATTATATCAAATCACACGCTGACGAACCTGTTATAGGGGTAGGGCACAGTTTTGGTGCGGTTGTCACATACATGGCCGCATGCGAGGCCCCTGAATTATTTAAAGGGATCGTATTGTGTGATCCTCCTGTTATGACAGGCTTTGGTGGACGTATAATTGCGCTCTTAAAACGCTTAGGGTGGGGAGATTATATTACCCCGGCTAAGCGAACTTTACAGCGTAAACAGTGGTGGGACTTGGATGAGGATATGAGTGCTTATTTTGCCCGTAAACCATTATTTAAAGATTTTCATCCACAATGTATAGATGATTACGTGAAGAGTGTGAGTGTGATGAAAACTGGGATGAAAACACTCAGTTATGATGTGAATGTTGAAGTGGGGATCTTTAGACATATGCCGACGAACATCCATCAGTATTATCAACGTTGTCAGGTACCCAGTTTATTATTAACGGGGAGTGCGACAAATGTCACTATGCCACTCTTTGTTAAGCCCTTTTTAAAAGGCAATCCTTCTATGGAACATTCTTTAGTGGAAGGTGGACATTTGTTTGTCTTAGAAACGCCTACAAAAACGGCGCAATCAATGCGCCACTTTATTGCCGAGCTACTCTAAAGTAGCTCATTTAAGGTTTTCTTATGAAGTTTATGGTCTTTGACCTAAAGCGGCTAACATATCCGGTGTTACCAAAACAACACCTGCACTTGATACCCGGAATCCTCGCGCTCTATCGTCATCATGATTAACACCAATTTGCATCCCTTCAGGAATGACACAGCCGCGATCTAGGACGGCTTTTTTAATGGTACAGTGACGACCTATCTCAACATTCGGTAACATAACAGCTTCTTCGATATAAGAGTACGAATGAACTCGAACATTTGAAAAGCACAAACTACGCTTGAGTAATGATCCTGAAATAATACAACCTCCAGATACAACTGAATTGATTGCTTCACCACGTCGTTCATCGCTATCCCAGACGAATTTAGCGGGAGGTAATTGTTCTTGATAAGTCCAAATAGGCCATTCTTCATCATATAAGTTCAAGGCAGGTACGGGTTCAACTAACTCCATGTTAGCTTCCCAGAAACTATCTATTGTGCCTACATCGCGCCAGTAATTGTTTTTCTCGCCTAAACCAAATTCAAATGCATTCACTTTATGTTCTTTAATAATGGCTGGGATAATGTCTTTTCCGAAATCACGCTGAGAATCCTTTGTTTGATAATCTTTTTCTAACTGTTCAAACAAGAACTCAGTATCAAAAATATAATTACCCATTGATGCAAGACAATTGTCCGGATCATCTGCTAAAGCTGCAGGGACCTCTGGTTTTTCGGTAAAGTCAGTGACAAAATTATTATGATCGACCGCCATTACACCAAATGCACCTGCTGCTTCTACACACGGTACACGCATGCAAGAAACCGTCATTTTTGCACCTGACTCAACATGTTTTGCCAGCATATTACCGTAGTCCATACGATAGATATGATCACCAGATAATATCATTACATATTTGGGTAGTTCATCACGGATGATATCAATATTTTGATATACCGCATCGGCGGTACCTTGATACCAGTCATCTGAAGAACGTTGTGATGCTGGCAGGATTTCAATTGACTCGCCTAATTCTTTTTTGAAGTGACCCCAACCGCGCACTATATGTCGAATTAAAGAATGTGATTTATATTGAGACAAAATCCCAACTCGACGGATCCCCGAGTTGATGCAATTTGATAGAGGAAAATCAATAATTCTGAATTTACCTCCAAAATAAACAGCGGGTTTGGCTCGCCACTGTGTCAGTTCATGCAGTCTAGAGCCTCTTCCTCCCGCCAACACTAGCGCATAGGTATCACGGGTGAGATTACTTATATAACGTGGACTATTATTTGACATTAAATCAATCCTTTATGCTGAATGACACTATGATTAGCAGAGTACAATAGTTATCTAGCAATTCATAGTATATAGTACCAGCGGGTATTGTGATAAATCCCTAAAGTATTGGCAAAATGTGCCGATTTATTACCCTATTAGTACTTTCAAATTAAAAGGCATTTAATGTGAGTGATGTCTCCTTATCGAGTCTCAACGATAAAATTGCGATATTAGAACGCAGAATCACTCGTGAGAAAAAAGCTCGTGAGATGGCTGAACAGTTACTAGCTCAG
Source organism: Glaciecola sp. HTCC2999 (assembly GCA_949498985.1). GTDB lineage: Bacteria > Pseudomonadota > Gammaproteobacteria > Enterobacterales > Alteromonadaceae > Opacimonas. Next base: position 87,929 of record CATECQ010000042.1, on the reverse strand, counting down.
AAATCTCGCGATATTTATGTATCTAATCAAATGTTAAAAGATGCATTGTTAGAAAGTGAACAAAAGCATGATGAATTAAAGTTCTTACTCTCAACCAGTGGTAGTTTATCTCTGGGTGCAAACAGCGAAAATTTACTAACGAATGTCACGGAATTAACGTGTCATTTTTTAAATGCTGTTTGGGGACTGAGTCAGGTACAAACAGCCTCTAAACCATTATTTGATGTGTCGACTAGTATCTGTAACCATAATAAACAGTGGTCTCAAAACCCTGTATTTATTGAAACAATTAATGACACACTTACTGCCGTTCCAGCCACGAATAATTGGAATATTGTGGATGTGGATCATGTGAGTATTTATCCACATGCCTTAAAAATGCTGTATGTCGCTAAAGAGATTGACCAAAACAGCGTGTTATTGTCAGTCTTTTTACTTAAACAAGCCCCAAAATCTGCTGAAACGTTTGATGCACTGACGATTATACAACGACAAGTTAAGACTTTTTTTATTGCTCGAAAGAATGGCACTGTGATCTCAGAGACGAAAGATAATCTGGATGTGATTCAACAGCAACTCACTCATGCTAAAAGTCAGCTTGTTCAGTCAGAAAAGATGGCATCCCTTGGGCAACTCGCAGCAGGGATTGCGCATGAAATCAATAACCCTATAGGTTATATACGTTCAAATTTAGAAGTGCTCTCGACTCATGTTATTGAAATGAAAGTGTTTTTAAAGGAATCAAAAGATTTTATTCTTGATAATAATATTCATAACAGTGATAGGTTTTTAAATTTAATTAAACAATATGATATTGAATATCTTCTTCAAGATACTGACGAGATAGTGACATCTAATCTTGAAGGGGTGGAACGAATATCAGATATTATTGCAGGGTTAAAAACATTCTCTCATCAAGGCGAAGCCGATTTTAGACCGTTATCCATTGTTGATACTGTGTCTGCTGCTTTAAAAGTTGTAAAAAATGAAGTCAAATATAAGCATAATGTGCAACATGTGATGCCAGATAAAGACATTTTAGTGATGGGTAAGCTAGGCCAAATCCAGCAAGTTTTTGTCAATTTATTGGTCAATGCTGCTCAAGCGATGCCAGATGGTGGCAGTATTATAATTGAGTATTCAATGTCGCGAAAAGAGTGTTTTATAAAAGTGACCGATACCGGTATTGGTATGTCTGTGGATACCCAAAAACAACTTTTTAATCCCTTTTATACCACTAAATCAGTCGGAGAAGGAACGGGTTTAGGTCTCTCTATTTCCTACTCCATCTTAGAGTCTCACAAAGGTTCAATTGATGTGGTGTCTAGATTAGGTAAAGGATCGACGTTTACCGTAACGTTACCACTTGCATTTAACACTATTTAATCAATTATTGTTTAGTCAATGGCCACAAAAGAGTGCATCAATTCGTTAAGCTGTTGATTAATGGCGTTAGTTTGCTCATTAACTTGATATTGTTGATGTGGAAATTGCCGATATCCGGCTAATAATACATACCAGCTCAATGTAGGATAATATTGTTGCATGTTACGTTGGCTAAGCAGTTCATGTAAGTCACCTCCACTTTTCCAACAAGCTAGTACCGCTGCTAAATTATTTGATAAATTACTATTTTCACGGCAGTGTTGCCAATAACCTGTGGGATCGTTTTTGATTTGATTACATACATAATGCGCGACGATGTAGTCTCTTATTCCTTCAAAACGAGCATTAATAACTTGATTGAATTGTCTTTGATGTTTAGTTGTGTAATCACCCGCACAAAATGCACCAATAAATTGTGTTACGGTTTCTTGGACTAGATGTAGTGCTGTTGCTTCTAATGGTTCGATGAAGCCTTGTGACAATCCAACGCCTACTGTATTACCAACCCAATGTTCTGCTAATCTTCCGACATTCATACTAAGATGACGTGCTGGTAATGATGAGTCTATACCTAAATGCTCTCTTAATTCCGCTTCAGCATCTTGTGCGGTACAAAATTGTTGACTATATACATAACCATTACCCACACGAGTAGTTAATGGGATCCGCCACGCCCATCCACAGTTAAGAGCAGACGCTTGAGTTTGAGGTGATTCCTTTTTTTGTCGTGGAGTCGGTATAGCAACAGCGCTGTCGTTTAACAAATTATCGCTAAAATTAATGAAAGGAACATTCAGCGTTTCACGCATTAACTTACTTGAAAATCCAGAACAATCAAAAAACCAATCAGCATAGTGCGCAGTTCCATGTTCATCTACAACTGCCTTAATAGTATGTTGGCTATGACATACGTCTGCAACGGTTGTCTCTATCACATTGATCCCTTTGGATTGTCCAAATGTTTTTAAGAACTGGCCTAATTTTACTGCATCAAAGTGATAGCCATAGGAGGTATGAATATTGTCGTGGCTATGTTGAGGTGATTTAAAGGTGTCAGCTAGTACAGAGGTTAAAAAATATGGGTTGGGATGCGGCATACTCGCTTGACCAAGGAGCATAGCATGAACTTGTTCAAGAAAAGGTTTTGCGCTGACATGGTCGTAATTGGAAGGAAATGGGTGAAAATAATGATCATATTGAGGGTGTACTAAATCTGTCCAGCCATGAAATGCAATCCCTTGTTTATAAGTGGCGTCACAGGCTGGCATCCATGTTGATTCTTTAATCTCTAATAAATCAAAAAACATTTTCAGTTGTGGCGTTGATCCTTCACCGACACCAATGATTCCGATAGTGGGAGATTCGATGACTGTGATACAAAATCCTTTAGGGCCCAATTGCAATTGAAGCAAATTAGCCGTCATCCAGCCAGCACTGCCACCCCCTAATACAATGATTTGTTGTTTTGCTCTTTTCATAATTAAGAGTCTAATGATTCAATATTGATAGTCAACGAATAAACAGGGTTAATGCTTGAATACGTATGCATCAATTTGTCTTATGCTAGTATTGTTAGGTACATTAGAAAGATAATTTATTTAAAAGGAAATTCCAGATGCAATTAATTATTAAACGGTTGTTGTTATTAGTTTTTATTGCATTGAACCTAAGTAGTTCGTTAGCTTCAGCGCAGGGAAAATTAAGCGCTGAACCTCCTCATTGGTGGGTAGGTATGGCCCATGAACAGGTAGAGTTATTGGTATATTCGAATGATGTTCCTTATCCGTTAGGTGAATTTAATGTTAGCCTATCAGCAGATCGAGTTAAAATTGAAAACGTCATTACATTAGATAATCCACATTATATTATTCTTAATCTTTTCATATTTCCTGATGCATCATCACAAACTATCGAGATAACATTTTCACATGCATCGGGTGAAACTTTGTCGATGCCTTATACATTATCAGCACGTGCACCAGGTTCAGCAGATAGAGCCGGTTTCACTGCAAAAGATGTTATTTATTTGATTGCCCCGGACCGTTTTGCAAATGGTGATACAACGAATGACAATAATGAAACCATGTTGGAAAAAGTTGATCGTAATTACAAAGGTGGACGTCATGGCGGTGATATTCAAGGGATGATTGATCATTTGGATTACATATCACAGATGGGATTTACTCAAGTGTGGACAATGCCTTTATTAGAAAATGATATGCAAAAATATTCTTATCATGGTTATTCCACCACCGATTTTTTTGAAATAGATCCACGATTTGGTAGTAATGCTTTATACAGAGAGTTTGTTGAAATAGCCCAAAGTAAAGGCATTGGTGTGATTAAAGATGTGATATTAAATCACATGGGTTCAAATCATCCATGGATGAAGGATATGCCTTCAAGCGATTGGATTAATCATGGTACGACGTTTAAAGGAACGACTCATACACGTGAATCGTTACACGATCCTCATAGTGTTCAAGCTGATATTGATGAGTTTGCTAAGGGGTGGTTTGTGCCAACAATGCCAGATATGAATCAACAACACCCGCATTTAGCTCAATACCTAATTCAGTATGCTATTTGGTGGATAGAGTATGCCGGTTTATCAGGTTTAAGAGTCGATACTTATTCATACTCAGACAAGCAATTTCTATCTAATTGGACACAAGCATTGATACGAGAATATCCCAATTTAACCATTGTTGGAGAAGAGTGGTCGGTTAATCCTGCTATTACTGCATATTGGCAAGCGGATTCTCCTCGTTATGATGATTATGTCTCAAGCTTACCAAGTGTGATGGATTTTCCTTTACAAGTAGCATTGAGCCAAGCTTTATTGGAAGAAGACACATGGGCAACAGGTATTCGCAAAATATATGACACTTTAGCGAGTGATTTTTTATATGGTGATCCGTATAAATTAGTGGTGTTTGGTGACAATCATGATATGAATCGTATTATGCCGCAAATGAATAACGATGAATCGTTGTTTATGATGGCGATGAAGTTTTTACTCACCACACGTGGAATTCCACAAATTTTTTATGGAACAGAAATTGGTATGTCAGATCAGGGTGATGGTGACCATGGGATCTTAAGAGCTGATTTTCCAGGTGGTTGGCCTGGGGATGTTGTGAATGGCTTTACGGGTGCAGGGTTATCTGAACGTGAAAAACGTATCCAAAAACAATTGAAGTTTTTATTAAATTGGCGAAAAAATACGCCTGCTATTACTGATGGGAAATTGACACATTATTTTCCTAAAGACGGTATTTATGTTTATTTTCGCCACCATGAGCAACAGCGTATTATGGTTGTCTTGAACAAAAATAAGTCCAAACAATCATTAGATTTAGCTCGTTTTAAAGAAATGTTGCCGTTAGAACAACCTAGTATAGAATTAGTTAATATTGAGAATAACTCGCGTTTTACAATATCTCAAGATTTGAGCATCCCAGCGCAAAGTGTCATGATATTTGAAGTGAAATAAATAATAAGGAAACGATTTCAATGTTGCAAAATACTTTATCTCAGCGTATCCAATTGGCGTTATCAGTAGTAACAGTGTTGACATGTGTAGGCTGTAGTGCAACAAATTATCATGCTTCAGTCACCAAGGTTGATGATGCGCCTTTAAAAGAACTGTATGGCACTAAACAGCCGTTCGCTAAAGAAGCTATCTTTTTCATTATGACAGACCGGTTTGTCGATGGTGATCCAAATAATAATTATCCCGAACAAGGTGAAAAATACCCGACCTTTAATCTTGAATTAACCGGTCCTGATGGGCAAACAGCAAATGTAGGTTACATGGGAGGAGACTTTAAAGGGGTCTTAAACAATCTTGATTACATCACTGAAATGGGATTTAGTGCAATTTGGTTAACCCCAATATTAGAGAATCCAGATCAAGCATTTGCCGGTGGTGAACCCATTGAATTTGGTGGGGCATTTAAAGATGGTGGAAAGACAGGTTATCATGGTTATTGGGCTACAAACTTTTACAAAGAAGATGAACATCTTGTATCTCCTGGTTTAAGTTATCGAGAATTAACCCAAGCAATGGCACAACAAAACGTTAAAGCGGTCTTAGATATTGTTGCGAATCACGGTTCACCTTCATTTTCTATGCCGATTGACCAGCCTGGTTTTGGCGAATTATATGATAAAGATGATCAGTTGGTAGCGGATCACCAAAACCTTGCTACCGAAGAATTGGATCCCAATAATCCACTACATGAATTTTTTCATCCATTCCCAGATATCATGCAGTTATCTAATTTAGATGATACTCACCCTGCAGTTCAAGATTATCTGATCGATAGTTATTTATACTGGATAGAGCAGGGGGCAAGTGCATTTAGGATCGATACCATTAAACATGTTCCACATCGTTTTTGGAAAATTATGGCAGAGCGTATCCGAGCTGAACATCCTGATTTTTTCATGTTTTCTGAAAGTTATGATTACAATGCGCATTTTATCGCTCAACACACCTTACCTAAAAATGGGCAAATCAGTGTGTTAGATTTCCCCGGTCAACAAGCCATCACTGAAGTCTTTGAAAATCCAGACAAAGGATTTGAAGCGTTAGTAGACTATTTACATCTTACTCATGGCCCCTATCATAATGTCTATGATTTGACGACTTTCTACGATAATCATGATATGCGCCGAATGAATGCTTCTGATGAAGGATTTATCAATGCTCATAATTGGTTATTTACCACACGTGGGATCCCTGTGATTTATCAAGGTTCTGAATTTGGTTTTATGCGAGGAAAGGCTGAACATTCAGGCAATCGAAATTTTATTGGTCAAGCAACATTAAATGACAATGTGTCGCATCCTATTCGTGAAAGTTTAATTGAAATTGGTAAAGTCAGACAATCATTACCAGCATTACAACAAGGTTTACAAATAAACCATGAATTAAAGGGAAATAAAGCAAGCTTCTATCGAGTATTGCAAACTCAACAGACACAACAAATTGCTTTAGTTTTATTAAATAAAAGCGAACTCTCTGAAACCTTTAGTATTTCAAAAATGCTCCAATCCGGTATATGGGAAGAGCAGCTATCTGGTGAACAACGAGAGCTAAACGGTGAACTACAAACAACAGTAGAGCCTCATGGCGTTCAAGTGTGGGTCTTAAATGATATTGTGACTCAGCCCGAATTATTAGAAGCAGCTAATCTAGCGATGGAATATAAATAATTAACCACTTTTCCGAATGACCAGCTCACCTGGCATGAGTTGGTCTGATACTGTATCGCCATGTATGAGTTTAATTAGATTTGCTACGAGTAACTCACCGGCTAATTTTGTATCTTGTTGAACCGTGGTTAATGCGGGGGTGGTATAAGCGCTGACGGGGATATTATCATAACCCACCACTGCAATATCAGCAGGACATTGCAGGCCATTGTCATTCATCGCCCTTAATACCCCTGTAGCTATTAGATCACTAGCACATACAATGGCATCAGGGATTGAATCATCTTCAAATAATACCATAGCGGCCTCATAGCCAGCTTCTTCTGTAAATATGGCATCAAATTGACCTACAAAATGTTCATCTAATTGATGTGCAGATAAAGCGTCAGTATGACCATTGAAACGCGCCATAAATTCTGGATAGTGGATACCTGCCTCTCCAATGAATGCAAAGCGTTGACGACCATTTTTAATTAAGTGTTCGGTGATCATATAACCACCTTGATAATTATTACTGCCAACAGAGACACCAGGGTGGTTTGGATCATGCGCACCCCAACGGACAAAATGGGTATCTTGTTCTTCTAGTTGAGTAATTTTTTGTTGATAGTCTATGTAGTCACCATAACCTAGCAATATTAATCCATCCGCTTTGTGTGTATCTTCAAATTCAGCATGCCAGTCATCTTGAAGATTTTGAAACGATACCAGCAAATCATACCCAGCTGCAGAGCACGCTTTAGTAATACTGCCTAACATAGCAATAAAAAAAGGATTAATTTGAGAATCATCACTTGAAGGATCCTCAAACAACAGCAAAGCAATAGTCGATGAACGCTGTTTACGAAGATTACTGGCGTTTTTATCGACTTTATAATTAAGCTCCTTAGCAATTTTTTGTACCCGTTCACGAGTTTCAGAATTGACTAAAGAAGAATTGGATAAAGCACGAGATACGGTGGACTGTGATACACCTGCAAGATGTGCAATATCAAATGAGGTTGCCTTACTTTTCATAACGTCCCTTTATGGCAATAGGATTTATTATTATTTCGCATTTATAGCATTTTATTGCATAAAGTAATAATTTTATGCATAGCACCAATAAAATTGGTTAGCAAAGCGTCTACAATGTTATACTATGCGCCTGTTTATCAATAGCCCAAACTAGCAAAGGAATTAATATAATGAGCGAAGAATTAGCTGTACGCCCAAGTAATTTTATTAGACAAATCATTGATAAAGATTTGCAACAAGGCGTGCATCAAACCGTTCAGACGCGCTTTCCTCCCGAACCCAATGGATATTTGCACATTGGGCATGCAAAATCGATTTGTTTAAATTTTGGGATTGCTCAGGATTATCAAGGGACGTGTAATCTACGTTTTGATGATACGAATCCTGAAAAAGAAGATATTGATTACGTTAATTCGATTATGAATGATGTGTCTTGGCTAGGTTTCAGTTGGGATGGTGAAGTACGTTATTCATCTAATTATTTTGAGCAGCTCCATGGTTATGCAGTGGAGTTAATTGAAAAGGGGCTTGCTTATGTCGACTTCTCTGATCAAGATACTATGCGTGAAATGCGAGGAACATTGACTCAGCCAGGCACCAACAGCCCATACCGCGATACACCAGTAGTGGACAATCTTGAGTTATTTGCAAAGATGCGTGCAGGTGAGTTTAAAGAAGGTGAGTGCTGTTTGCGAGCAAAAATAGATATGGCATCGAGCTTCATGTGTATGCGAGATCCTGTTATTTATCGTGTCCGTTTTGCTCACCATCATCAGACTGGTAATCAGTGGTGTATATATCCGATGTATGATTTTACTCACTGTATTTCAGATGCTATTGAAAATATTTCACATTCACTGTGTACATTAGAATTTCAAGATAATCGTCGTTTATATGATTGGGTTATTGAAAATATCAGTATTACTTCGCAGCCCCGTCAGTATGAGTTTTCACGCTTAAATTTAGAATACACAGTATTATCTAAACGTAAATTAATTGATTTGGTCACTCATAATCACGTAAATGGGTGGGATGATCCGCGTATGCCAACTGTAGCCGGATTACGTCGCCGTGGCTACACGCCAGCGTCTCTTCGTGAATTTTGTGCACGTATTGGTGTTACGAAAATGGATAATTTAGTTGAAATGAGTATGCTTGAAGCCTGTATTCGAGACGACTTAAATGCCAATGCATCACGCGCTATGGCAGTATTAGAACCAATTAAAGTGGTCATTGAAAACTATCCAGAAAATCAAACTGAAATGTTACATGCGCCTAATCATCCAAATGATGAATCTAAAGGGACTCGAGAACTACCATTTACTCGCGAACTGTATATAGAGGCTGAAGATTTTAGAGAATCGGCGAATAAAAAATTTAAACGTTTAGTGATTGATAAAGAAGTGCGTTTACGTAATGCTTACTTCATAAAAGCTAATCGTTTTGAACAAGATGAAGATGGTAATGTGACGACTGTCTATTGTACATACGATCCAGAAACTTTGGGTAAAGATCCTGCCGATGGCCGAAAGGCGAAAGGGGTTGTTCATTGGGTAAGTGCGCAATATGGCGTACCTGCTGAAATACGTTTATATGATCGTTTATTTACCGTGCCTAACCCTGCTGCTGAAGATGACTATCTATCAACCTTAAATCCAGATAGTTTAGTGGTGAAAAAGGGTTATGTTGAACCGAGTCTTGCTGAAATTGCAGCCGGTGAGGGCGTTCAGTTTGAACGCACCGGATATTTTTGTCGTGATAGTGAAGCACAAGACCTAACATTTAATCGTACTGTAGGCTTACGCGATACTTGGACTGAAAACAAATAAACGTTATTGGGCGTCGATGGATTGACCGTTGACGTCCTTTGATGCATCGCTCATTAAATATAAATAGGTTGGCATTATATCTAATGGTGTGTTTAACAATTTAGGATCCTCTGCTGGAAAGGCTTTACCTCGCATGTTAGTTCGTGTGGCACCTGGATTGATACAATTTACGCGTATGTGACTGTTTGCATATTCACTGGCCATGACTTGCATCATACCTTCAGTGGCAAATTTTGATATCGAATAAGTCCCCCAAAAAGCTCGTCCAATGCGTCCTACACTTGATGTTGTAAATACAATAGTTGCGGTTGGTGCTTTTTGAAGAGCGGGTAATAAACCTTGGGTCATTAAAAACTGTGCGGTAACATTCACCTGCATCACATCATTAAATTCTTGTGTCGATATTTGATTAAATGGACATAAATGACCTAAGATACTGGCATTGTGTAACACGCCATCAAGGTGGCCATATTGGTCAATTAGCATTTGTCCCATGTCAACATAATGCTTATCAGTCGCGCCACTCATATCTAATGGAATAATACCTGGTTCTTTGCCACCATTGGCCACAATTTCATCATAGACCGCTTCGAGTTTTTTAACTGTTTTACCTAATAAGACAACTTCCGCGCCATGCTTAGCGAATGTCAATGCTGCTTGTTTACCGATACCATCACCCGCACCGGTAATTAAAATGACTTTATCTACAAGCTCAGTAGGGGAAGGAGTGAAATGATTTGCATTCAATGGTGTTCAACCTTTTGTGATATTGAGTGGATAGTTATCTTTATTGTACCTAAAAAGAACAAAATCACATAATTCTTCACCATTTCTAATTCAATTTCATAGAAAAATTTAATTAAAAATCAGTTGCTTTGGCGATTATTAATAAATATTTATAAAAAGTCGTTACAAAACATTAACAAAGTTTTGCAAATTTTGTTTAAAGGCAATAGACTTAGGTTATATAACTGGTCCAAGCACTTAATCTATTAATAGGGTGATAACTACAATTACCCATACAGTAAAAATAACAACAATGAATACTCTTAGGGAGATATAATGAAAAAACTGTTAATCAGCACCAGCGTTGCTACAGCTCTAGCACTGGGTGGTTGTGGTGGCGGTGAGACCATCGGTGACCTAGAAGAAAATACTCCAACTCAGTCTGCTTTTTCTCGTATATTATTTGATCCAGGTGCGGGAAATCTCAATATTCCGAACGACCTGTTAATGTTACCAGGCGATGATGGTTTTTTTGACTACACTTTAAATATCCCAGTGGCAGATCCGACAAATTTTGGGGACCCGACTAATGCACTTAATGTGTTAGACGGCTGGTCAACTAACCAACCCTTTGTTATTGATGTTGTTACGCCTCCCGGCGTAAGTTTAGATGCCTCGACACTTTCTGCTGGTATTTCTTTATATGAAGCAACGTTGGGCTTAAATCAAGCTGACCCCGTTTGTGCAGCTATTCCTGTTCCATCTGCGGGTTGTAAAGTAGGTGCTAAACTGACTTATGGTGTTGATTATGTTTTATCATTATTAGACAGTAATACAGTTACATTCGTTCCATTAAAACCATTGAAGCCAAGTCAAGGCTACATGCTAGTAATGGATAATAATTTAAAAGATTCCACTGGTCGTTCTGTTAGAGGTTCATCAACTTGGGAATTAGTCAAACAAGACCCAGCTGTCGCTCCACTTGGTAGTCAAGCGCAATTAGATTTACAAAACTTAGTCAATTCATACATTGTTTCTCTAGCTCAGGTGGGTGTTACACGTGACGAAGTTACCTATGCGGCTGCGTTTACAACCCAATCAACATTAGACACTCAAGCGACCATTAAACAATTGATGGTAAGTGAATTTGCTCAACGAGCCGCCCTAGGTGACCCTACTGCAGGGCAAGCATTGCCTGCTATAGTGGCTACTGACGTAGCTGCAGCCCCTAACGCAATGGAAGCTCTTAATTTAGTCAGTGATACAACTCTTGCTGGTGCTGTACAATTAGGTATTTCGGGCTTGTCTGACGCACAAGCAGCATTCATCCCAGCCATTGAAGCTGCTGATTTTTCTGCATTGCAAACATGTTCGGGTTTAATCGGTACGGTGACAGGCCAAATGGCAACGACTTTTGGTCCGTTAAATGATTTTGCAGTCGGTGTTGCAAATGGTATTTTACCTCAAGTAGGTGCATTTTGTGCAGCTAAGCGAGCTGAGGCATCTATTACTTTGCCTTATTATTTAGCGACTCCACGTGCTGATAATCCTCTTGCGCCGGTTAACGAATTTATGAATGCTGCATGTGATAGCGGTATTATTTTAGCAGCAGCTCCTGCAGAAGCATTAGCTGCGGCAACCCCAGGGCCCAATCATGCTTTGTGTTCTGCGGTTGGTTTAGCTGATTTGGGTCTAGATCCTGCTCGGAACTTGACTAAATTTAGTCCGGTCCCTCAGCCTAAAGGTCGTGAAAATGGTAATGAAACCATTGATGTGCAAATTACCGTTCCTGATCCGGTGGTAGCAGGTGCGTTAGGGTATTCGATTGCAGAGCCTGATGCAGGTTGGCCAGTTGCTATTTTGTTCCACGGTATTACTAGTCAAAAAGAAGATATGTTAGCAATTACGGGTGCCTTATCGCTAGCCGGTGTTGCAACTGTTGCCATTGACCAACCCCTTCACGGTAGCCGTGGATTTGATCTTAACGGTGATGGCGTTGATGATTTAAATGCAACGACGGTTTCAGCAACTCATTATATGAACTTAAGTTCATTACCTACTGCTCGAGATAATTCACGTCAAGCTATTTCAGATTTACTCGGTTTACGTTTAGGTCTTAACGCTGTTGTGGACACAACAGTGACCAATATGGTGAATTTAGATGCGAGTAATGTTTCTATTATGGGTGTATCTTTAGGAGCGATTAATGGTGGTAATTTTGCAGCAATTGCAAACCAATCCATGGGCGGTGATTTAGCTGCACTTGATGGAATGTTTGAAATTAAAGCGGCTTCATTAGAGTCACCAGGGACAGGAATTGCTAGTTTCTTATTAGAATCAGTGGCGTTCTCACCTTTAATTAAAGCCTTGTTACTCAATGAATCGAGTGCTGATTTCCAGAACTTTTTAGCAGCAACGTATGGTGATGCACCCTATGCTGAAGCTCAACTTGTTGCTGGAGTTACTACGTTCCTTTCAGCATTATCTGATCAGCAATTAGCGGGTGTAAATGCTGTATTCTCACAGTTTATATTTGCAGCCCAAACTGTGCTAGACGCTACAGACCCTATAAACTATGTTGAATTATTAGCATCTAACACTCCGTCTCATGTAATGACTGTTGTAGGTGATGGTGGTGATAATTTACCTGACCAGGTTATTCCCGTTTCGACGGCGGTACCTTTAGCGGGTCAAACGGCATATGTGAACATGATGGGTATTGATCAAGTGTCAGCATCGGTTCAATCTGCAGACCCAATTAGTGGTTATGTATTATTTAATGAAGGTGCTCATGGTTCTAGTTTAAATCCAGGTCCAAGCGGTGCAACAACATTAGAAATGCAATCTCAAGTAGCTACCTTTATTGCATCAGGTGGTCGTGTATTACCTATTGGAAATACCACGATAGTTGTTGACTAGTATTTTTTAATACATTAGTTAAGCATTAAAAAAGAGCCTTAAGGCTCTTTTTTTTGTTATTATAACTATGAATTTGTGAACCATTTACCGAGGACATATTGTTGGAATTTTTATTTGAATATGGGTTGTTTTTTGCCAAAGCGATAACCGTCGTTATTGCGATTGTTGCCGTGTTAATTGCGTTTGTAGCCATTGCGCTGAAACAAAAAGGAGAATCCAGTGGCAAAGGCCAACTAGAAATCCGGTCTATTTCTGAAGCGTTAGATGATGTTGCTGATTATGCACAAAAAATGTTAATGAATGATGCTGAACTTAAAGCGATGGAAAAGCGCAAAAAAGCGGATGATAAAGCGAAGAAAAAAGCACAAAAAAAATTAGCTAAAAAGCTTAGCTCTGATATATCAAAAGATGTGGATGAAAATAAAACGCCTCATGATCATCCTTCTTCAAATGAACATGATAGAAAACCTCGCTTATTTGTGATTGATTTTAATGGTTCTGTGGATGCCCATGAAGTAGATAACTTCCGTGAGGAAGTGACTGCGGTATTAATTACGGCAGATTCTCGTGATGAGGTTTTAGTGAATGTTGAATCAGGTGGTGGTGTTGTACACGGATACGGACTGGCAGCATCACAATTAGAGCGTATTAAAACCAAAGGACTTAAATTAACCATATGTGTTGATAAAGTTGCAGCAAGTGGTGGTTATATGATGGCATGTGTCGCAGATAAAATCGTTTGTGCAAATTTTGCTATTATTGGTTCGATTGGTGTTATTGCTCAAATGCCTAATTTTAATAAGTTACTTAAAAAGAACGATATTGATTTTGAGCAGCATACTGCAGGTGATTTTAAACGCACACTCACAGTATTTGGTGAAAACAATGATGAAGGGCGTGCTAAATTTAAAGCAGAGTTAGAAGAAGTCCATGGAATGTTTAAAAACTTTGTATCTCGAAATCGTCCAACACTGGATATCGAAAAAGTAGCTACAGGTGAGTATTGGTTTGGTTTACAAGCGTTAGAATTAGGATTGGTGGATGAGTTATCCACATCAGATGATGTAATGCTCACATACAACAAATCCCATGATGTCTATGGTATTAAGTATTCTGAAAAGAAAAATGTGTTAGAAAAGCTAGGGGTTGCCGCAGAAGGTGTTTTGTTTAGAACATACAATAAGGTGTTTAATCAACATCAAACACCTCTTGCATAATTAAATTATTTAGCCTGCAATAAATGAAGCATTTATTTGTAGGCTACCCACTTATTTAACGTGGTGGGCGAGAAGCATTTTGTTTTGAAATGACATGCTCTTCCCAAAATGCTTTCACTGAAAAGCCTTTTGATTTAGCTGCTTTCTTTGCTTTTGGAGCAGCAGGCTTCGGCGCCGCTTTTTTCTTAGCTGGCTTTGTCTCAACAGATGTTGTTGCAGCAGGTGCAGGTGTATTGTCACCTGATAACTCAGCCGTCATTTCGACTAATGTTGCTAGTCTTACATTTTTACCACCATCCACACTAAACCAACCACTTTTGGCCTCAATTTCTGGCGCTTTACCATTTGCAGCTTGGTATGCTTGGGTGAATTGCTCAATGACTTGTTCTTTGTCTAGTTTGCTCATAGTTCCTATGAAACCTTCAGTTATGGTTAATGTGTGATAATATTTATATCGTTTTTTGAAATTAATGTCTATTTGACTAAAATTTGGACCATAAGACATGCATCATTTTAAGTTAGAAAATGCACTTAACACCCTATTAAATAAGGACTCTATTCAAGATTACTGTCCTAATGGCTTGCAAGTGCAAGGTCGTTCAAATGTACAAAAATTAATCACTGGAGTCACGGCGTCTCAAGCTTTAATTGATATTGCCATTGCTCAAAGAGCTGATGCCATATTAGTTCATCATGGTTATTTCTGGAAGGGTGAACCCCAAGCTATTACGCATATGAAACAATCTCGTATTAAAGCATTGTTAGAACATGACATAAATTTATATGCATATCATTTACCCTTAGATGTCCATCCTGAATTAGGAAATAATACACAGTTGGCGAACTTACTTGGTATAACAGTAGAGAATCATTTACCAGTTAAGCCTAAAGGCGTTTTAATGCAGGGTCGTTTATTAACATCCGTTAGTGCATCCAATTTTGCAGAACAAATAGCAAACAAACTACATAGAACACCGATTATATTAGGTGAGACTGACAAACTTATTGAAACCATAGCCTGGTGTACAGGTGGTGGGCAGGGCTATTTAGAAACAGCAGCGCAAGCGGGCATTGATGCTTTTATTACTGGCGAAGTATCGGAACAAACGACACATATTGCAAATGAATACGGTATTACTTGTTTTGCCGCCGGACATCATGCAACCGAACGTTATGGTGTCAAAGCCTTAGGCGAATATTGTGCTGTTAATTTTGGTTTAGATGTACAGTTTATGGATATTAATAACCCAATATGACAGTTAAAACGAGTAAGCAGACCGATCATGGATTTGATGGAATTAGTGATAAATTTGCTAAAAATATTTATGGTACGACTAAAGGTCAGCTTAGGCATGCTTTACTCTGTCATCATTTAACATCGCTTGGTTTTGTAGATAAAGCCCCTATGCAAGTGTTAGATAGTGGCTGTGGTTTGGGGCATATGGCTGAATTTTTTGCTCATGCCGGTCATGATGTTCATGGTATAGATATTTCGTCAGAGTCAATCACTTATGCTAGGCAAGCCGCTGTCAATCAGCATCTCAATATTGATTATACGATAGGTTCATTACAGTCAGTAACCCGACAATATGATTTAATTATTAATCATGCCGTTCTAGAGTGGCTACATGAACCCTATGAAGCGATTAATTTATTGCTTAAACAAGTAAATACGGGCGGCCATTTATCATTAAGTTTTTTTAATAAAGAAGCGTTAACGTTTGGTAATTTGGTTTATGGTAATTTTGATTATGTTAAAAGTGGTCTCAAAGTAAAAAAGAAAGTGAGGTTAAACCCACAGCAACCTTTATCGGTAAAAGCGGTTATAACTTACCTCAACAATCTTTCCCATATCGAAGTGGTTCATCAAGCAGGTATTCGCTGTATTCACGATTACATGCGTGATTTAGAGCACCAGACAATTCACTATGAAGCATTACTCGATGCTGAAATAAAATACTCCACCCAATCACCTTATATGTGGTTAGGTAAGTACTTTCATATAGTCTTACGTAAAATATAATCTAAAGGAATTTTTCGATATCTTTGGCAATCACTTCGGGTTTTGTCGTAGGTGCGTAACGTTTGACCACATCACCATCTTGGTTAACTAAAAACTTCGTAAAATTCCATTTAATTCCTTCACTACCAAAAATGCCAGTAGCTGATGATTTCATTACTTGATAAATAGGAGCCGCATTTTCTCCATTGACTTCAATTTTAGAAAAAATAGGAAAATTGATATTAAAATTAGTCGTACAAAATGACACTATTTCTTCATCTGAGCCCGGTTCTTGTTTGCCAAATTGGTCGCAAGGAAAGGCTAATACACTAAACCCTTTATCTACATATTGGTCTTGAAGCTTTTGCAATCCTTCATACTGGGGAGTGAAACCACATTTACTTGCGGTATTAACGATAAGTAATACTTTACCTCTATAATGGTCTAATGCTTGTTGGTGACCATTGGCTAATGGCATGGAAAAATCATAGATACTGCCCATCAAAAAAATCCTTAATTATTGTTATTAACTTTCTCAGTGTGAAGACCAAATAATTGGCTATTATAATGCATTAATTATATGCTAATACGTATATAAGCGGTAAGCAGTTTACTGTAAAGGATGAATAAATGATACAACAGGTTACATTTTTAGGTTTAGGCGTAATGGGTTATCCAATGGCTAGACATCTCCATAATGCTGGCTTTGAAACGCATGTTTTTAATCGGACCATGCAAAAATCTCAAGATTGGGTCAATTCACAAAATATTATTTCATCAAGATTGCATGAGCAGGTTGCCAGTGCCGTTAAACAGGCAAATATAGTATGTATGTGTTTGGGAAACGATAATGATGTTCGCAGTGTTGTTTATGGAGATAGTGGTGTATTAGCCAACATGCCAGCAGGAAGTGTCCTAATAGATCATACCACCGGTTCCCAAATGCTGGCATTAGAATTATATGCAGCATGTCAAGAAAAAGGCATAGGATTTATTGATGCGCCTGTTTCTGGTGGTCAAGCAGGTGCTGAAAATGGTCAGTTAACAATTATGTGTGGTGGCGATGTTGATACTTACCATAAAGTGGATGAAGTGCTTAATGCATACAGTCGTCATCATCAATTACTAGGCTCTGCTGGTTCAGGTCAATTAGCTAAAATGATGAATCAAATTTGTATTGCTGGAATTGTTCAAGGTTTATCTGAAGCCATTCATTTTGGTGAGCATGCCGGTTTGGATATACAAAGCGTTATTGATGTCATATCCAAAGGAGCGGCTCAATCTTGGCAAATGGATAATCGAGCAGCAACCATGATCAATGGAGAATATGATTTTGGTTTTGCGGTCGATTGGATGCGCAAAGACTTAGGAATAGCCTTAGATGCCGCTCGCCAAAACGGGGCGACATTACCTTTAATTGCTTTGGTTGATCAGTTTTATGCGGATGTGCAAAAAGCGGGTGGTGGTCGTTTGGACACTTCCAGTTTATTGACACGTTTTTCACCTAAATAATCATTAGTTAACCATCAATCATTGTTCAATACATATTCTTAGTTATCATAGTGATTAGTTAGCCATAACGTTTGGTAGGGTTTTAATGTCATGGTTTGTTGCTGGTGAGTGAGTCGCTCACCGGATAACAAATCATACCAGCTTTGAGTATTGATCAAATTTATATCGCTTACTCTTAATGTTTGTTCGGTTTTAGTGATATTAGAGATACAAAATATACTTTGAGTACGGTCTATGCTTTGCCGCCAATAACCAAAGCAGCTCGGTCCTAAACGCAACGTGAATTGTGTGGCATTTGGATGAAACGCACATTGAGCTTGACGTAGCGTGATTAGCTTTTTCATTTTATTTAAAATAATACAGTGCAAGCTGTTGTCATTAGTCAACGCCGAGATTAATTTTTCATAATGCCATCGATGCCGATTGATAGTGCGGTTTTGCCCTGTATTAATAACTCGTTCAAGATCATTCATCGTGCCTAATAAACTGTGCACATAGATACCGGGTATACCTTCTAACCCAAGCATTATGGTGTGAGCACAAATAAAGCGCGATACTTGCCATTCGTCTTCACCTTCATGCGTTCCTCTACACGCATCAATTAATGCAATATTAATCTCATATGGTGATTGGTCACCATTATTATTAGTCCGCCAAGAGATTTTACCGTCAAAACTTTGCATTGTGTTTACTAATTTATTTATATCATCCTCAGCGAGTAATCCTTCTGCAGGGCGTAAACCAATACCGTCATGAGATGCTAAAAAATTAAAATAAGTGGTACCGTTTTGAGCGGGGGGCATACTCATGAGCCATTGTGTTAATACGGTGGCATCCTGTGATACTAATGTGTTGAGTAACAATGGGGGTAAACTAAAGTTATAAATAGCATGTGCTTCATTTGCATTACCAAAATAACTCAGGTTTTCATGATTAGGGATATTGGTTTCGGTGATAATAATAGCCTGTGGGGCTTTATGCTCAATCAATAATCGATATAATTTAATGATCTCATGTGTCTTGGGTAAATTAATACAATTCGTCCCTATGCTCTTCCATAAAAAGGCCACTGCATCTAAGCGAAATAATGATGCCCCGTTATGTAAATATAAATGAATGATTCGAGCGAATTCAATCAATACATTCGGGTTCTTAAAATCGAAATCGACTTGGTCGTGGGAAAAGGTACACCACACATGTTGAGTTCCTGATTTAGTTTCTGTGGATCTTAATAATGGTGATATACGAGGACGAGTGACCATTGATAGATCATCATCCAGTGTTGCGGTGGTGAAAAAATCGTGTCCTTTACCTTCTCCATTAATAAAACTGGTGAACCATTGGCTGCGCGATGAACAGTGATTAATGACAAGATCAAACATTAAATTATATTCTAGACTTAATTTTTGAACATCTTTCCAATCACCGAGCGCAGGGTTGACTGTCGAATAATCAATTACAGAAAAGCCGTCATCAGAGCTAAATGGATAAAATGGTAGTAAGTGCACATCAGTAATGGTTTGGTGTAAATAGGTATTCAAAAACTGATGTAATACCTGTAAAGGAGGGGATTTATCGTCAAAAACACTATCCGAATAAGTGATCATCATCACTCGTGTTTGATCCCAATGATTCTGATGAGGAGGGGGCACAAAATCTTGTTGTAGCTCATCAAGGTGCATTGCTTCAATGAGTTTATTCGCTATATTGCCTAAATCATCGTCATACTCTTGGGATAATACTGGATGCGAAATATCATCATAAATATTATGTAAGTAATATAAAATATCGTCACGCAATTGTGAATTTTGTTTAACAATACTCATATTATCGGCCACTTTTTAAGTCTTCATAATCGGCTTCTACAGCAGCTTCCAGTTGTTCAAAAATATCAGGAACAGCACTTATCACGCGGTTCCAACTGGGGATGAAAGGGGTCTCCATTGGATTATCTAAAAATGATTGTCCGGCTTTCATAATATTTTGAGCAAATAATTCAACGGCTTTTTCTTCTTCATGTATATCCAAGGTTAACCCATTCATGATCGCGTCATTTCTGTAGGTTTCTACAAAATCTAATGCAATACGGTAATAAGTAGCTTTAATTGAGCGAAACATTTCTGTACTAAATGTATTACCTTGGGTAGCTAATTTTCTGAATAGTGCTTTAGTAATATCTATCGACATTTTTGACAAACCACCGTGTTCATTATCATATGAAAGATCTTGGTGTTTATGGTCATAAACTTTCGCAATATCAGATTGGCAAAGTCGGTTATTGGAATAATTGCGATGCATTTCTGATAGCACACCAATTTCTAAGCCCCAATCACTTGGGATCCTAATGTCATTTAAGACATCTCGTCGAAAAGAAAACTCCCCGGCTAATGGATAGCGAAATGAATCCATAAACTGTATGTATTCATTGTCACCTAGAGTCCGTTTTAGTGCGCGTAATAGTGGAGTGACTAATAATCGGGATACACGACCATTAATTTTCCCATCAGCTACTCTGGCATAAAAACCTTTACAAAATTCATAGTTAAATTGAGGGTTTGCTACAGGATAAATTAAGCGAGCTAATAAAGAGCGATCATAAGTTAAAATATCACAATCATGTAATGCCACTGACTCGACTTTGTTTGATGCAAGTGTGTAACCCATGCAATACCACACATTGCGACCCTTACCCATTTCTTTAGGTGCTAACCCTAAGGATTGTAATTTAGCATCAAGTGCTTTTAGGCGTGGGCCGTCATTCCACAATATGCGTGTATGTTGGGGTAATTGTGAAAAAAACTCACCGGCATGGGAAAACTGTGCTTTATCCGCTCTATCTAAACCGATAACAATTTGGGATAAATAGGGAACCTGAGAAATTTCTTTAATGATATTGGGTAAGGCAACGCCTTCAAGTTCAGAAAATAGGGAAGGGAGTATTAAGCCCATGGGTCTTTGTTTGGAAAATGTAATGAGTTCTTTTTCCACGTCACTGATGGGGCGGTCATCTAAATTATGTAACGTAGTGATAATGCCATTTTGGTAAAAATCAGCCATAGAAAATATCCTTTTTAATAGTGAGAATTTGTGTCGTGATATACTCATTCCAGCCAGCGGGGCCCTCAAATTTAGTTTGGTAGGGAGCATTATTTTCCGAGCGCGTTAACACTGGGAATTCATGAGCAGGTGAGCGTATTTGTGCTGCATAAGCTGCAGTATTGAGCATGGTAATATCGTTAGGACCATCACCTAAAGCGACTGAAACAAAATGTTTACCATGACTGTTTTGGTTATACTGTCGCATTAACCATTGCATAGCGTCAGCTTTGCTAGCCTGTCCGTTAATATGAATAAATCGCCCCCCTAGTATTGGAGAAGCGCCCAGTGAAGTTGCTGCTTCGATAAATTCAGCTTTACGTGACTCAGTAGATAACCATAAAACGGGTTCGCCATATTCACGTTGTTTAGCTAATTGAGCTTGAGGGAACGTTAGACCGGTCGCATTAACGATCTCAATAGGTGTCATTGATTCAAAGTGACAAAATTCGTCAGCAAAAGTAGCGGATAATTTATCTATTATTTTCAGCCATTGAGTCCGTTTTGGAGCCATAGAATACGTCCAATAATCACCTTTATCCTCGAGCTCTTCGATAAATCTCATGCCTAAATGCTTAGGGATATAAACTGCAGCACCATTTTCTACTATGAATGGACTTTCAAGATTTAATGCGGCTCGTATTGGGATTAATTCTGCATATGTTTTACTCGTTATGGGGATAACTGGAATTTCAAGAGCATGACAATACGCCAATGCGGGATAAGCTTTTGTAGAGGAGTAAGAATGATGATCTAAAAGGGTCCCATCCAAATCAGTGAATACTATAGGGTTAGAAGATTTTGGTGATACTTTTAAGTTAACCGTATTGATGTCAACTTGCTTAATATTTCTTCTTTCATCAAGGATAAATACCATATCGGTAATGGCAGGTAGAACGGCTAATGCATGTCGGGTCAAACGTTCATAATGTGCAATAAAACGAGTAATACCTTCAGTAGTTAATAAACGTCCATGCTGCTCCTTGGGGGTAGTGAAACGTAGTTTTTGTTCTTGCTCTTCACGCCATTGCTGTACAACAGAAAAAGAAGGAGCTTTGAGCATAAAGGATAAATGAAAACGTTGAAAAATATCTTGATAATGTTGTAAGGCATTATTCACATAACGTCGCCATACGCCATCCTCATCGTGTTGTTGTTCTAGATGATTGATAGCTGGAGAGAGCATTTCAGATAACTGTGCCGGTATCTGCATACACCATCCTTCAACAATAACCACATCGATTTTATGAGTGACTTTCTGCCATTGGTCAACTGGGTGAGGATTATCTGAAGCTTTATCAAATCTTGGTATTGTACAAGGATGGCCTAATGATAGGGCATCCATGACTTTTCGTAATTGTTCAATATCATGGGTGCCAGGAACGCCTCTAGTAGTCAGTAATGGATGAATATCTTTTGCGAGATCTTGACGTTTTTCATGGTCATAATAAAAATCATCGATAGAAATATTAATCACATTAAGTGCATGTAATCGTGTCAGTGTTGTGGTGAGGTAATCGGCCAAGGTCGATTTACCCGAACCTTGAGAGCCATTAATACTGACGAATAACGGGGATGCACTATTAGAGTGCTTAACAATCGTTTCTACACAAGGATTGAACCACTTGCGTGCAGATTCAAGATAGTCTGTAGATAAGCGATGTGTTGCTAAAAACGTATCATACATAGGGTTTGCATCAGTAATGTGTAAAAAATCATACATATTACTCACAATATCTATGCCAAATTCGCGTTAAGGGATTTGGGTATTACTTTTTATTAGCAATAACGGTGGCGCGCTGGGGGGCAGGATAACCTTCAACAGTTAAACTAGGATCGTTTGGATCTAAAAAGTCAGAAAGTGATTGGCCATCAATCCATGATGTCTTGCGTTGTTCCTCGGTGGTAGTCAATGATACATCGACCATTCTGACATTAATAAATCCGACTTTTTTGAGCCATAATGTCAGCGCATCGATACTCGGTAAAAACCATACATTGCCCATTTGAGCATAGCGTTCCGTGGGAACTAATACGGTGTTGACATCACCATCCACAATTAATGTTTCCAGTACTAATTCCCCTCCTGAAACTAGCTGATCTTTGAGTTGTTGTAAAAACAGCATAGGGTCCTTTCGATGATAAAATACGCCCATTGAAAACACGGTATCAAATCCATTTGACAGAGGTAAATCTTCAATCCCTAAAGGTAAAAAATATACAGGATGAGAAGGTAAAAACCGTTTTATGATGAGGTATTGATAAAAAAATAACTCAGTAGGATCAACACCCATCACAAAACTTGCTTTTGCATTGAGCATGCGCCACATGTGATAACCACTTCCGCAACCCACATCGAGTACTTTACGGTTTTCCAAGTTACTAATATGTGGGGCTATTCTTTGCCATTTATAATCACTACGCCATTCAGTATCAATGTGAACACCAAAAACATCATACGGGCCTTTGCGCCACGGTTTAAACTGTTGTAATAAACCATGAAATACACGTTGTTCATATTCAGTGATATCGGTATTCTCGAGACGTATTAAATCGTCTAGGCTGACGGATGTAGGAGTGATATCAGGTAATTTCTCAATCAGTTTTGACCATTTTTTAGAATTACCATGACGGTTTATTTGTTCCCAGTGTTGAAGTACTGCGGGTAACTCATAACCCCATGTAGATAACAGGTTTGTCGGAAGTGCAGATAAGATAGTTTTAAAATGAGGATGCATAGGCTTCTACTTAATTGCAACAAGTGACATAAAATTAAAACAACTAAACCATTTAATAATATCGGTAAAACCAATATCACGTAAGCGACATTCATGAGTAGCGTAAGTGTCAGTGAGCATCACTTTTTCAAGAGCTGTACGCTTTTGGCTTATTTCTAAATCACTGTAGCCATTATCACTTTTAAATTGATGATGTAAGTTAATTAATAGTTCATCACCGAGGGCACTATCATGGGTGATTTTTTCAGATAAAATCAATACACCACCAGGAAGCAATGCATTATAAAGCGACTGTAACATCGCTTGACGATGTTCAGGTGCAATAAACTGCAATGTAAAATTCATTAAGATCACGCTAGTATTTGATTGATATGCGTATTGCATAATATCATCACACTCAATCGTCACTGGGCATTGATGATGATATTGAGTCAGGAATTGTTGGCACTGTTGCACCATTGCTGATGAGTTATCGATACCGACAATATGACATCCCGATTGGTCGACGTGCTTGGCCATACTTAAAGTACCAGTACCTGTGGCACAGCCTAAATCATAGATAACCGAATTGGGCAGGGCATATCGTTGTGAAATCCGACCTATATTTTCAATCATTAGCGGATAACCCGGTATCGAGCGAGATATCATATCTGGAAATACCGATGCTACGTTTTCATCAAAGGAAAAGTCAGCAATCTTATTTAATTGAGTTGAAAATAAGTTGTCTATTTTTGACATTTTCATCTATTCTTTTGAAAGGTGAGTAAAAAATAACCGACCTTAGTGTGAATTTGCACTAAATGTATAAGACCTAATTGACTAAATATCATGAGTACGTTTTTAATTGCAGATGATCATCCTCTTTTTCGTGAGGCATTACAAGCAGCCTTAGCACCTTTTTTTGATGATTTGAGAGTCATCGAAGCCGATAGCTTGCAAAATACACTTAAAGCGATTAAAAATCATTCAGATATCGATTTGATTTTATTAGATTTGAACATGCCCGGTGCAGAAAATTATTACGGTCTAACATCGGTATTAGAAAATTCTCCTGACACACCTATTTTAGTGGTATCGGCAAGTGATAATTTAGAGAGTGTTAATGTTGTGATGCATTATGGGGCTAAAGGATTTATTCCTAAGTCCTATAGCTCCCGAAAAATGGCTCATGCCATTATGTCAGTACTTGAGGGTAGTAAATTTATTCCTGAAAAATATATAGACAGTATTGGTTTACACAAACCTGATATGCTTCAGTCAATTGAGTGTGTAAGAGATTTAACCCCCAAACAATTAAGAGTATTGAAATGCCTAAAACAAGGCAAAATGAATAAACAAATTGCTGATGAATTGTTTGTTACAGAGGCTACTGTGAAAGCGCATATAAGTGCAATATTCAAAAAATTTAATGTCACTTCTAGAACACAAGTGGTCTTATTGGTCGATAAATTAGAATTGGATGATTAACTACTCTTGAGTAAAAAAGTTGAACCCTGTTAACCAGAGTTCAGCTTTTTTATGTAGAATTGAAGTAAGATTATGCGATTTTTACTTTCGGTCTTTTAGTCGGTTTATCCTTAACCAACGCTTTAGAATGAAACACTAATTCTTCAGGCGTAAAATCATCAACGTTAATTGTCCGTAAACGACCGGCTTCCGTGTCTTTCAATAATTGTGCTTCTGAGGCATTGATAATGTCATCAGCAAGTGCTCTGTCTGCCAATTCATCAAGTTGGGTAAAGAGACGTTTTTCATTGTATGCTCGGCAGATGCGTTCAAATATTGGCTCTGCAGCAACCACATTCTTCAAAGTACGCTCAAGATCACCTAAAAGATTACCATCAATTTCTCGAGTGAATTGACCACTTCCTAATAATGTACGTCCTTCACAAGGGGATTGCAGCATGTTAGCAATGGCATGTTCCAGTTTGTCATTGGCCGATTTACGAGTTTTCCCAAAAGGTTGTACAACTAACCGTAGCATCCATTTAACTGGACGGACAGGGAAGTTATGGATAAAGTCATCGATAGCGATTTCAATTTCTGCTAATGCATCTTGCATAGCCCAGTGCATAAGCGGTTCATGATCAGTCAATCTACCTTCGTCGTTAAACCGTTTTAAAACAGCCGATGCTAAGTACAACTGGCTTAATACATCTCCCAGCCTTGCAGATAATCGCTCTCGGCGTTTCAGACTACCGCCTAAAACTCCCATAGAAATATCTGTTAAATAAGCTAAATTTGCACTGTAGCCGTTTAGCAATTGATAATAACGTTTGGTCGAATCTTTATATGGATAAGATGATAAATGACCGGCAGAGAGACTAAACCATATAGTTTTAATAAAGTTTGATAATGCAAAACCAATATGACCAAAAACGGCTTTATCGAAGTCGACTAATGCACTTTGTGGATCTTGCAATGCCGCTGCTTTTATTTCGGGCAACACATAAGGGTGACAACGCAGAGCACCTTGACCAAATATCATCATGTTGCGGGTAAGTATATTAGCCCCCTCTACAGTAATCGATACAGGTACAGCTTGATAACCTCGACCTAAATAGTTATTTGGACCGAGCATAATTCCTTTACCGCCATGAACATCCATTGCATCATTTATTACCGTCCGCATACGTTCAGTTAGGTGATATTTGCAAATAGCTGAAATTACTGATGGCTTTTCTCCTAAATCTACAGCGGTGGTAGATAAACTGGTTACGGCATCCATCATATATGCACTGCCACCAATACGCGCTAACATTTCTTCTATACCTTCCATCTTACTGATGGGCATCTTAAATTGACGACGTATACGTGCATAAGCCCCGGTCGATAAAGCTACGGATTTTGCGCCACCTGCAGAAGCAGAAGGAAGCGTAATACAACGACCTACAGAAAGACATTCCATCAGCATCCGCCAACCTTTTCCAGCCATGTCAGCACCACCAATAATATAATCAAGAGGAACAAAGATGTCCTCTCCACTAAGTGGGCCATTTTGGAAAGGAACATTTAATGGAAAATGTCGATTACCAATGTTCAAACCTTCAGTATCACGAGGGAGGAGGGCACAGGTGATCCCCATTTCACTTTTGTCTGAAAGTAAGTTTTCTGGATCATATAATTTAAACGCTAAACCGATTACAGTGGCTACCGGCGCAAGGGTGATGTAGCGTTTATTGAATGTAAGTTTAATGCCTGTAACTTCTTTTCCTTCCCATATTCCTTTACAAACAATACCTTTATCCGTTATGGAACCAGCATCCGAGCCCGCTTCAGGACTGGTTAATGCAAAACATGGAATTTCTTGCCCCGTTGCTAAACGGGGTAAATAGTACTCTTGCTGTGCTTGAGTACCGTAATGTTGCAATAATTCTCCTGGACCAAGTGAGTTGGGAACACCAACAGTTGTCGACAGAACTGCTGATACGCCGGATAATTTTTGTAGAATACGAGACTGAGCGTAAGCAGAAAATTCAAGCCCACCAAATTGGCGTTTAATGATCATTGCAAAAAATTTATTATCTTTGAGGTATTGCCATATCTGAGGAGATAAATCTGCGTCTTTATGATTGATTTGCCACTCATCTACCATTAAACAAACTTCTTCAACGGGGCCATCTAGAAAAGCCTGCTCTTCTTTTGTTAGTGTCGGTTTGGCAATATTGTGTAACTTTGTCCAGTCGGGATTACCACTAAATAATTCACCATCCCACCAAACGGTACCAGCATCGATAGCTTCTTGTTCCGTTGAGGACATTTCGGGACTCACTTCTTTATAAAAACGCAGAATTGAGGGAGTAATAAAACGAGTGCGATATCGAGTTTGTCCAAATATTCCGATGGAAATGGCCAGTAGAAGCACAACTAAAATGGAAACGCTTCCCATTACATAGCCAATTGAAAAAAGCATTGCCAGAACAATACCTGACTTTATCATACTCCACTGTTTGTATATGCATACAAGAACAGTAAGTACCGTGAATATAATATACATAACACTCATAACTTTACCTTGATGGTCTGACCAGATGGAAAGATAACAAATTATGAGCAAATAGCAAGATTAAGAGGATAAAAACCTTTAATTATAGTGCTTTGTGTATCCGTAATTGAATATCACCTTGTTCTTTATCATGTTTAAACTGTTGCAGTCGCACTAGCTGATAATTTAAAGATGGGGCAAACCATGCAAAGGTTTGTCGAGACGAAGCAGGCCGTTGAATAGCTACCTTAATTGTTTCTAATGTACCAATCGGTAAGTCTAGCGACTCATTAGTCACCACCTGAATATTATAAGTTCGTGGTTGGCCTCGATAGTTAATGAATTGATAGTTAAACTCAGTATTACCTTTGAATAACTGAAAGGGGACATCGATACGAAATAACTGATTATCAATGCGTAAGTTAAGTGGGAACTGCACTTCTTCATCGACCGGTATAGAAGTTAAATATTCATCTTCTATATGGTCGAATGTAATAGACATACTCTTGTCAGGGCCTGTACCCGTTCTGTTATAGATATAGCTAATCGGTAGCAAAGGTAAATTAGGTTTATTCTTTTCATTAGTTTGTAAATAACGAGTAGTTTCATTACGTTTATCAGTTAAAAAGTACTTAGATACTTTGGATTCGTATTCTAATTGCCACAGTTTATTGGGTAATTGGGTAAATATCAGCCTAGCATAACCCACGGGCTTACCTTCTCTTGATGCGACAAATTGAGACTCAAAAGGAGCTAGAATATATTCTTGATGAATAATTTGTTGTGCTTGAGAGGAGGATGACCAGTATAGTATGAATAACAAACTAATATTCATACACTGTTTTATTTTCACAAAGACGTTATTCATCACAAGCAAATCCATTCATTCCTAATAACTGTCCATCCATCATTGCTTTACCAGAACACATTGTCAAACGTTCTTCCACAAACCATTTTACAACTAAAGGATAAATGTGATGTTCTTGTACTTGTACCCGCTGTGCCAAAATATCAGCATCATCATCAACAAATATAGGCACTTTAGCTTGTATAATGACGGGACCATCATCAAGCTTAGGGGTCACAAAATGAACAGATACGCCATGCTCAATGTCACCATTATCGATGGCTCGTTGATGAGTGTTCAAGCCTTTATATTTGGGTAGTAAAGAGGGATGAATATTGACTAGTCGACCGAGGTAATTAGCGACAAATTCATCGGTTAATATCCGCATAAAACCGGCTAAGACAATTAAATCGGGTTGGTATATTTCTATAGTATCGATCAATAACTGGTCATAAGCCTCACGGTCACGACCAGATAAAGTACTATCAACACATATATTAGGGATACCAGCATCTTCTGCTCGTGTTAACCCATAAGCATCGGGTTTATTAGAAATAACACAGACAATATTGGCATTAACATCTTTAAGATGAATTTGTTCTATCAGCGTTTGTAAATTACTACCTGAACCTGAGATCATCACGACAATACGTTTCATATTAACTCTCTGTGAATGACTGGAGCTTATGCCATTACGACGGATTCAGTGCCAGATTTGTTAGCAATATCACCAATAACCCAAGCATTTTCACCCGCATTGTTTAAAATACTAAGTGCTGATTCTACTTGATCTTGTGGTAGAGCTATAATTAAGCCAACACCACAGTTAAAGGTTCGATACATTTCATGTTCAGTCACATTGCCTTGATCTTGTAACCAGCTGAATATCGTTGGCCAATTCCAAGAGGACTTATCTATATTCGCTTGCATGGTATCAGGTAGTACTCGAGGTATATTTTCCCAGAAACCACCACCGGTAATATGTGAAATTGCATTAACCTGAACACTTTCAAGTAATGATAATACCGACTTGACATAAATACGTGTCGGCGTCAGTAATTGCTCTTGAATAGATGAATCACCCAATTTCGCGGTAATATCTGCGCCGCTCACTTCAATAATTTTACGAATAAGGGAGAATCCATTGGAATGGGGGCCTGAAGATCCTAATGCAATCAATGCATCGCCCGCAGCAACAAGACTACCGTCAATGGCATCTTCAGCTTCAACAACACCCACACAAAAACCGGCTACGTCGTAATCAGAACCATGATACATACCTGGCATTTCAGCAGTTTCACCGCCAATTAATGCACAACCCGATAGCTCACAACCTTTTCCTATACCACTTACCACTTCAACAGCCACATCAACATCCAATTTGCCTGTTGCATAATAATCTAGGAAAAATAGCGGTTCTGCGCCTTGAACAATCAGATCGTTAACACACATAGCAACAAGATCAATACCAATGCCGTCGTGTTGATTACAATCCATAGCAAGACGAAGTTTAGTGCCGACACCGTCTGTGCCAGATACTAATAAAGGGTTCTTATACTTAGTTGGTAATGAACATAGCGCACCAAAACCACCTAGGCCACCTTTAACTTCAGGTCGATGAGTGCGTTTGGTCACTGATTTAATACGTTCAACAAGCTCATTTCCTGCATCGATGTCGACGCCGGAATCTTTATAACTAAGGGATTCGGTAGATTTGGTCACGGATATTCTCGAATGTGGTTAAAAAAGGTTTGCGCATCCAAAATTGCAGCAAATAATCATTAAATTCCATATAATTGATGTATTATACTTTGATTCAGAGCACAATATCACTATATAAGTGCAAACTATTTTTTTAAAGTAAGGGTAGCCCAACATTTTGTTAAACATTTTTCTTTTGTTTACCCAAATATTTTGCTTGGTGATTGGTCTATTTTTAGTCAATACCAGTGTAAGTGCAAGTACCATTAAAGACTTGAATAAAGCAGTCGTGCCTTTATTTTCTCAAGATCTACGTTCACAAAAAAACGCTTATCGAAATGCATTAAATCAAGTGTTGATTAAATTGACAGGTGATAAAGCCTTCATGGAACACCCAAAGCATGCAAAATTGCTAACTGATGCCATGCAATTTGTAACATCAACAGAGTTTATCGAAGGCAAAGCTAACCAATTATTAGTTATATTTAATCAGGACTTGCTCGAACGTTGGATAAAACGTAATGGTTTACCGTTGTGGGGAGCCCAACGACCTGAAGGATTGTTATGGTTTATTGAACAATCTTATTCCAGCAAGGCACGTTTGATGCTTACCGATTCAAGTACCTCTGATACTGCTCAAATTCTAAACAAGCAATTATTCAACCGAGGTATTTCATTAGATTTACCCTTAATGGATATTACCGATGTGAAGTTGGTATCAGAGATCGATGTATGGGGGCAATTTATTGATATATTACATGAAGCTGCAATTCGATATGACACACCTTATACAATAGGTGCTCGATTAGTGGAAACTTCTCCTGATAATTGGGTACTCGATTATTTTGTAAAATCTGAATCAGCACTGAGATTGAAACAGTTAACGGGCAACAACAAAGAAAATCTTATTAGAGATTTTGTGAGTGACTATGCTGAGTTTCAAGCACAAAAATATGCGTTAGATACAGCACGTTTTGTTGAAAACACTCAGTTCGAACAGAAGATTGTTGTTAGTGGGGTAACCGATATTATTGTATTATCAGAAATTGAAGCGTACCTCTCATCTTTATCCATTGTAGAAAAAGTGCAACTGATTAATCAAAATAGTTTTAATAGTTCATTTACTGTCAAGTTATTAGACTCACCCGAAAAATTTCATCGTATTTTATTAAATGGAAATAAAATGGCTGCTGTGAAGAATTTAGATAACACCCCGGCTGATGATACAGCGACAATCTTCTCTTATGATTGGCGTTAATGTATGCAAATACCTTTACCTCTCGCCTTACCCAGTCCACAAACATTAGACAGTTTTATTTTTGAAGATAATTTACTGTTAAAAGAAGCCTTATTGCAAATTAACATGGTAGGTAACGACCATAGTTTATTAATGATCCATGGGGCTACTCATTCAGGTAAAACACATTTAGCTACCGCAGCATATCAACATGCTATTAGTCATAATATCAGTGCTTACTATTTAGATTTGAGTTTATTACTTGCTCCTGAGGTGCTTACTATGTATCAATCAAGCTTTGATACTCACAGTGAAACGCCATTCAATGAAATGTTAGCAGGTTATGAAGCTCACCAAGTATTAGTGGTCGATAATCTTCATGTAATAGCAGGGTACCCAGCTTTAGAAATTGCCATTTTTGATTTGATTAATCGGTGTATCGAAAGTCATTGTGTGATGGTTTTAACGAGTGAATTAGGACCTACACACCATAATTTTAGCCTTCCCGATTTACGTTCACGTCTTACTTGGGGCCAGGTTTACCATATACAGCCCTTGTCTGATGAAGGTTTAAGCCGAGCTGTTCAATCATATGTTCAAGCAAAAGGCTTGAGCATGCAAATGAATGCTATTAGTTATTTACTAAAATTTTCAACTCGAGAATTTTCTGCCATAAAACATTTGATTGATGAATTAGATAAAGTGTCTTTGTCACATCAACAGGCAATTACGATACCGCTCATTAAAAAAGTCCTACACATTTAATTCTGTAAGTGTAGGACTGTTCTCGCTGTGCAATTTATTGTTTTAAACTGTGAGCCTTGTGTAAATGGGGATTACGGATGTCTTGTTTAATTTGCTGAGCTTTTAACGTGTCATTTTGCCAAAAAGAGGTTTGGTTGTTTTGAACCGTATTTTTAGCCGCACTGCTTAAGTTTAAATTATCAAACCAGGAAATGTTGTCGCGCATAGATTGAGGTGCAGGTAATGACATTTGAATCAATCTGGCATCTATTTCAGGTAAGACACGATTCACGGTGAACAAAACTCGTTCCTGCAGTGCAGGGGCATTAAAGCGATTACGTTGGCCCCAAGTAACGAGATATTCAGGATTATTATCACGTGCAACAATGGCAATATCAGAGTCAGCATCTAAACGATATTTCATCATGAACTTTTCAAAGAGAGTTGCATAATCTTCACGCGTTGTATAGTAGTTATAAAAACCGGTTGCTAAATCAGGGGTGAAATAATTAACGACATTTTCAGGTGTTATATCCTGTTGTTCATTGGTTGCATCATTGCCTCCAAAGTTTACTTGAGCAAGTGCATGCATCTCATCAGAACGTAAAGGGAAGGTACTATCTAAGGCATCAGAATCAGGTGACATCGAAGCTAAATTGATAGTTTCTAGCGGGCTTCTATTCACTGATAGTTGTGACCATGAGGACGGAGGGAAAAAATCATTAGCATGGCCTAATTCATGATACATTAACCAAGATATGTCCGCTTCTACATCAGCAAAAGTACGCGTGAGTCGCTCTGCAACTGGGAATCGACCTGCAGGATAATAGTCATTATCTTTTACATATCGCCATGGCATAATAAATGATAAGTCAGAACCAAAACCAGAACGATAATCGGGTATCTCGTTTAATGTGTCCCGCTCTAAAGGTGTTACCCAAAAATTGTCGGCATCCAAATAAATAGCGCCAGTGACAGCCCAATAAAAAGACGGACGTACTTCATAAGAGATAACAATAGCTGTGACTCCTCTTAACAGTCGAAGCATATCAGGCCCAACAACTGAGTTAGTCAGATAATCCTCAAAACGTTCACCCATCCAATCATGTGAAACTAATACCCGATCCATAATATCATTTACGGTAGGATTCATATTTTCCATACCAATT
The DNA here is from genome assembly GCA_949498985.1 of Glaciecola sp. HTCC2999. Lineage (GTDB taxonomy): Bacteria > Pseudomonadota > Gammaproteobacteria > Enterobacterales > Alteromonadaceae > Opacimonas. Next base: position 54,581 of record CATECQ010000042.1, on the reverse strand, counting down.
AGAGGTAATTCAGCAAAATCACAAGAGCGGTTGATTTGATTAGTGTAAACACAACGTTCTATAGCGTCTTTATAATCCGAATTGGGCTTGAACGCGAACATGTTCTCACTTACGATATTGCCAGAGTATTGAGGGAAATAACCTTCATCCTTATCAATTTCAGAATTACGTACACCTAAGTACACGTCATCTGAAAAGGTGGTATTATCGGTAAATGTGACATTAGCCGTGAATTTAAGAATCGTATCTTGTTCGACTTCTGGAGCATCAAAAAATAAACGATTCTCTTGTTCTTCTAACTCAGAAGCAACCACACCATCCACACCGTCAACTTGCACCCATTGTACAGACTGAATCGTTTTGCTTCCCACAGGATCGACCCGTAGTGAGACGCGACCTTGCTCTACCGCGGTATGATCCATTCGCACCGATGCTTCAATACTTTCTGTATTAGAAACGTTAATACTAATATTTGTCGTCGCTAAAGAACCACACGAAGAGTCTCGCTCAGTAGTACATGATCGAGCCGCCACTGAAAAGCTATATGTACCTGGTGCTGATGGAGTAAAGCCAATTACATTGGTATGGTCAGCAATTAAGTCTAAATTTGCCCCACTAGTTTGTTGCCATTTAATATCCACTAATTTTGCCGCTGTTGGATTATGGATCCCCAAACCTGAATTTTGACCAACCATAGGTGTTTCATCACCATAAAAATCAAAGCCATTGACTTGCTGAATGATATTAATCGCATTGGCTGGTGTGGATGGCGATGTAGGGTTAACAGTTTGTGCGGGTGGGTTAGAATTGCTACCGCCACAACCAGTTAAAAAAGTCAGTAGCGATGTGGTTATAATTAGTTTTTTCATCGTTATTTTCTCTCAAATCGTTGTTTTTCATCTTCCATTACCTGTTTCAATTTAGGTAAGGACTGTCCTAGTTCTTGACCACGTAAACGAGCAAACATGCTGCATCCCACAAACATCATCACGCTTAATACGATCTCAATACATGCATATACCCAGTTATCTGGTATTGAGTACCAAGCTGTAATACCGTGCATTAAATATAACAAGACAATAAAACTTGCCCATGCATGGGTATACGGTTTACCTTTGAAAATACCTATCATGGGGAATAATAAGGGTAGAATATAAACTAAAAAAATAAAGGTGATAGAGTATTCAGTATCAGATAATTGAAAATACCATATACACATCCAACCTAGTAATCCAATGTACCCTAAAAGACTCAATTTGCGATAAAACGAAGTCCTGGGTTGCATCCCTTGTTCATCATTCATGACTCTTTTCCTTCATTTTGATATAACTTGATGGCAAAATTAGCGATTCGTTCCCCTTGAGCTTTTGCTAACGCAAGTTCATCTGCTGATAAAGTTTGAATACCATCAATTGCTACATGGGAAACTCCATAAGGGCTCCCGCCTGTTGTTGTCGTATGCAAGGCTGCATTTGAATAGGGCAAACCACAAATCACCATACCATGATGGAGTAGGGGAATTTGCATCGATAACAATGTTGCTTCCTGGCCGCCATGCATCGAACTACTTGATGTAAATACACAGGCGGGTTTATCAATTAAACTTCCATTTAACCATTGCGCTGATGTTTGGTCTAAAAAGTATTTCACGGGTGCTGCCATATTTCCAAATCGAGTAGGACTTCCCAAAGCAAGTCCAGAACATTGCGTTAAGTCCTCTAATGTGACAAAGGGAGCTCCAGCAGCAGGCACACTAGCTTGCGTTATATCAAGATTATCAGATACTCGTGGTACTTGGCGTAACATAGCCTCAAGACCGGTTGATTCAACCCCATGTGCAATTGCTTCAGCCAATGCTTGAGTGCTGCCGTGAACTGAATAAAAAACAATTAGAACAGGGGGAACATTAGAACAAGACATTGACATTCTCTGGTGGTCTGGCAATAACAGCCTGATTGCCATTGGTCACAATGGGGCGTTCTAACAATTTTGGATAATTGACTAAGGCATTAACAAAATCAACTTCACTACTGGTAGATGTTAACTGAGCCGTCTTAAAATCAGCTTCTTTTGGACGCATCATGTCCAAAAAAGAATTTAGCTGTAAGGCTTTTTTTAAAGTGTGTAATTCATCCGCATTAAGTGGGGACTTGAGATAAAGGTGTACTTGATATTCAGCACCCACGGCATCGATTAAGGCTAAGGTCTGTCTTGATTTACTGCAACGTGGATTATGATAAATGGTTAACATGGAAATTTTCCTTGGTTATTCAAGTAAATATTACATATTATCAGAATATAAACTACTTAGAGTCAATCAACAATGAATAAACAAAATCTGATTATTGCGAGTGTTGCGCTTGCTTCACTGGTGTTTGGTATTTGGGTGCATCAGCACCAGCGTTATGATTTTATGAGTGTTCAAGGTGATACTTATCAATGGAACAGTCTGGCTAATAAAGTCGTGATTGTTAATTATTTTGCTGAATGGTGTGCTCCTTGTTTGAAAGAAGTACCGGAATTAAATGCATTCGAACAATGGGTTAATGAGCAATCTGATGTTGTGTTTTTTGCGGTAAGTTATGATCCTCTATCCCCTGCAGATTTAAACAGAATTATTGACCAATATAATATGAAATTTCCGGTAATTGGTCAGACCGGAGATAATTTCACACTTGAAAAACCTAATTACTTACCCGCGACATTTATTTTATATCAAGGGAATACTTCAAAAGCCCTGTTAGGTGAGCAAACACGAGATTCCTTAATAGAGGCCGTTGAGATATTTACTCAGTCCTAAGGGTGATTGAGATACTACATTTGTGACATTTGTAGTTGTTTTTCTCTAAGCTGATTGATCCTAGCTCTAATACGCTGTTTGGTTAAATAATTAGTGGCATAGTTATAAGCAAACTGTAATTCATCAATCGCTTTTTGATGTATCGAGAGGAGTTGATAAAATTCAGCATTAGCTTGATGCATATGCATAGGTTGCTGAGATGCAGCGTAAGCATCTGATATTAATTGATGTCCCAATACACTTTCAGGATTAATCATTAGATAATCTTTTAATACTTCTATGGCGTGGGCATGTTGTCCTGATTTATAAAGCACATTGGCAAAATTTAACGTTACAATGGCATTATTGGGTTGTTTGGCTGCCAAAGGTTTAAGAATATTAGTAGCAAGTTGAAATTTTTCCAATGCAATATACACATCTGCAAGAGCATCAATATAAGCTAAATTTTCTGCGTCTTGGCTAAGTAACTCTTCTAATAAGTTTAATGCTTTGGCAAATTGATTGTCACGCATCAGAGCAATGGCAAGACCATAAACGAGATGCTCCTCAGGTGCATTATCATTTAATGACCTTAGCTCATTCAATCGTTGTGTGAAATCAATTATATTATGTTTAGCTGTGTAAAAATAACGCGCCTGTATGCGCGCTTTAACTAAGCGAAACATCGCACTCGATACATTTGGCACCTTAGGAAGATTCTCAGCTCGATTGCGTGCTTCAGCCACGCGGTTGAGTGAAAGAGGGTGTGTTTGTAAAAAAGCAGGTGCTTGAGAGCTCCAACGTTTACTTTCTAATAAACGACCAAAAAAATCTGCAGCAGAGAAAGGGTCAAATCCTGATTCAGAAAGAATACGCAAACCTATACGGTCAGCTTCTTTTTCAAAGTTACGGGTATAATTAATTTGATTTTGTATGGCTCCAGCATTGCCTGCTGATATTGCTGCGATTCCTGCTTGGGGTGATGCCATCATTAATATTGCCCCACCAATTAAAGAAGCAATCTGTAACGGTGAACTGCGTTCAGCGGCTTGATTTCGGCGCACAATGTGTCGTTGAGTCACATGAGCTATTTCATGAGCGAGTACTGAAGCGAGTTCACTTTCTGTCTGTGCTTGATGAATTAAGCCTGTATGTGTGCCAACATGCCCACCATAAAAAGCAAAGGCATTTAAAGCAGGGTTATTGATCACAAAAAACGTAAATGGATATTTGGTATTGTCAGCATGTATAACCAGTTTATTACCTAGAGCTTGAATATACTCTTGCACTACAGGGTCATATAATACTCCACCTTGACCACGTAGCTGTGAATAGATTGTTTGTCCTATCGCTAACTCTTCCTCGATTGATAAAGTATCTGCTCCCACTACGCCAATGTCCGGTAAGGTATTTTTATTATTTAACACTTGGCCGCTTGCCAAGCACGAAATCAGGACGAAAACAAAAAGAAGGCTGCGAAGTAAAATAATGTGGCTCCAAATAAATATCATGAGTACATACTTTAATAGATTAAATGCACAATGAATAGTTCAATACATATCATAATATTTCAAGGCATGATTAATTTGTAGTACTCAAACTTTTAACACGTTAGAATAATAAAATATACGCATTTAAATTAATAAATAGTTATTTTTCAGGAATTAGTCAATGCTTGATTTACTTGGTAATTGGTATCGCAATAAATTTTCTGACCCCGATGCTCTGATGTTACTTCTACTCATTATTTTCATTAGTACCATCATTCTCCTCTGGGGCAGTTATATTATGCCTGTGCTGGTTGCTATTGTATTAGCGTATTTATTAGATAGTTTAGTCGGTAAGTTGGAATCCATGAATCTATCACGAACGCTTGCTACGTCGATTGTCATGATTATTTTTATTGGTATTTCTTCATTAGGCACCTTGAGTTTATTACCGACCATTACAAAACAAAGTGTGAATCTACTAGAAGAGTTACCATTGATTTGGCAGGGGGCACAGGCATGGATTTTAACGCTTCCTGTACAATACCCGGGTTTATTTCAAGCTGAACAAATTACATCGATGATGAGTAAAGTAAATGAAAGTTTAGTCAGTGTGACGCAAAATATCATTTCAGTCTCATTTTCGTCTTTAGTGAGTGTTGGGGCATTATTAATTTATTTAATTTTAGTACCATTGATGATGTTTTTCATGTTGAAGGATAAACCGCTCTTTATGGCAAATGTATCTTATTTATTGCCTAAAGAAAGGCGTTTAATTTATCAAGTCGCTAGTGAAATGAATACACAGATTGGCAACTACATCCGTGGGAAAGTGATTGAAATTATAATCGTTGGTGCAGCTTCTTGCCTTGCTTTTGTGTTGATGGATTTACGCTATGCTATTTTGTTAGGTGTGCTTGTTGGTCTATCAGTGCTTATTCCATATATTGGCGCCGCTGTAGTAACTATTCCAGTTGCGTTTGTGGCATTATTTCAATGGGGATTTTCTGCGGAATTTGGTTATTTAATGTTGGTATATTTTATCATTCAAGCATTAGATGGTAATTTAATTGTACCGATATTATTTTCTGAAGCGGTTGCATTACATCCTCTGTACATTATAGTTGCAGTATTGTTTTTTGGTGGAATATGGGGATTCTGGGGTGTATTCTTTGCTATTCCTCTAGCCACACTAGTGAAGGCATTGATAAGTGCTTGGTCAAACGATATTGAAGATAATGTGCCACAAACTGAATTATAAAAAGTGAGTGACACATCGACGTGAATTCTTATTGGTTGAGATAATCTAGAACGACTTGGTGGTGATCTTTTGTTTTGAATTTATCAAATACATGTTCAATTGTTCCATTTTCATCGATTAAGAAGCTAATGCGGTGAATTCCATCATATACTTTCCCCATAAACTTCTTCTCACCCCAAACACCGAATGCTTCGGCAACTGCATGGTCTTCGTCAGATAATAATGAAAAATTAAGAGCCTCTTTTTCAATGAATTTAGGTAAACGTTTTACTGGATCAGGACTCACTCCAAAAACAAGTACATTTCTGTCAGTAAATTCACTTTGGCTGTCACGTAAACATTGGGCTTGAACAGTACATCCTGGTGTCATTGCTTTGGGATAAAAATACATTAACACTTTCTTTCCCTTGAGATCTGATAAGGTAATCAAATTGCCATTTTCATTGAGTAAGGAAAAATTAGGTGCAGGATTTCCAGCAGTTAGTGTTTGCATAAGTTATTCACTCCAATTAGTTTGATGAGTATCGGTAATGGTTGCCTCTAAAGATAACGAGGTTAAAAATGCATCGGTATCTTTAATGAATTCACTAATATCAATATTTTCTGGGACCGTTAAAACAAGCTTACAACGTACTGTTTCTAACCCCGTATCAGAGCAAGTATAAGTTTTTTGTCGAAGTGCACTGATTGAGGTCGACTTTTCGTGAAAAAACTTTGTCACGTCGCGCAACAATCCTTGTATGTCTTGGCCTGTAAATTCAATATTAAGTAAGTGGGCTAAATGTTGTTTAGCATGATGTTTGGTACGTTTCATCATAGCTAACAGATCAAGATTTTGGCATAATGTGGGAATGGCAAGTTCTGTTTTTGTGATAGCATTTTGATTACCTTCGATGATCATGGTTAACGACAGCTCTTGCCCAAATATCGCTTGGCGACTATCCAAGATATTACAGTTAGATGAGTTAATCGTTGTCGCAATAGCACTTAATAAACCAGGTTTATCTTCGCCTAAAAAATTAATGATAAGTTGTTGTAACATAAATAAGTTTCGTTGTTTTTTGTTATTCTATTTAAGTATAAGAGTTCAATTGTATTTAGAGCAATGGTTTTTTATAAAAATGCACTATCGTCCTATTGTGTATAATTATGGTAATGCTAGACTGCGTGGGTTTTTTGATAGGAGTGTGTATGTTTAAAGGTAGTTATGTAGCATTAGTTACGCCAATGTTAGCCAATGGTGATGTAGATTATTCATCATTAGCAAAGTTAGTGGATTTTCATATCGAGTCGGGAACTGATGGTATTGTATCAGTTGGGACTACAGGTGAATCTGCAACGCTATCTTTTTCACAACATGTCGAAGTCGTCAAAGCGACAGTTGCTGCTGTTAATGGTCGCTGTGGTGTCGTTGTGGGCAGTGGCGCCAATTCCACCGCAGAGTCTCTATTTTTACAAAATGAAACTCAAGATTTAGGTATTGATGGGTTTTTAAGTGTTGTTCCTTATTACAATAAACCACAACAACGTGGCATGCTTGAGCATTTCAAAGTGCTTGCAGATGCTGCAACGGTTCCTGTCATACTTTACAATGTTCCTGGACGTACTGTGGCTGATATGCTGCCCGATACAGTTGCGACATTATCTGAGCATCCAAACATTATAGGGATTAAAGACGCAACGGGTGATATGGAACGCTTAAAAGATATGCAATCTAAAGTATCCGACGACTTTTTATTACTCAGCGGTGATGATGCAACAGGTTGTGAATTTATGAACCTAGGTGGGCATGGTGTGATTTCTGTCACAGCGAATATTGTACCTAAACAAATGAAAATGATGTGTGATGCTGCGTTATCAGGTAATATTACATTAGCTCAACAAATTGATAGTGAAATTGAAAAGTTACACACCGATTTATTTGTTGAATCTAATCCTGTTATGCCTAAGTGGGCGCTTTATAAAATGGGGTTTATTGATTCCCCTGAGTTAAGATTACCCTTAGTTCAAGCGGAACTTTCAAGCAAAGCCTTAATCGAAGCAACATTACATGATTATCATTTGCTATAATTTTACGTAGCACGTTATTAAAAGGTCAGGAATGAAGAAGAACTTAACACTTACTGCTTTATCTGTTGTTATCATTACCTCAATAAGCGGGTGTGCCACTAAAGCAGAACGTCGAGTTGCGTCAGGGGGAATTGATTATGTTAATTTACCTGCGCCAGCCACTACGAAAGTCCCTGCAGAATTATCAACACCTGAAACCGCCCCTGATTATACTATTCCAACAGTACCGGTATCCAATACGCCATTCATTGGTAAAAATTTACCCGTCGTGTCTCCTGCGCTAGTTTTACCGTTAGCTCGTGGTACCTATTTGACAGAAGATCTTAACGATACTTCTGTGATATTTGATAAATTAGATTCTTCTTTAGCTATTAATGAACTTGTTTTACAACAAATTGATGGTCACTTAAACCGCATTAATGTGTCTTATTCAATACCCGATGTCACTTCGTTAAAAGTCATTACTGATTGGGTCATTTCGTATGAAGATTCTGATAGTGATTGGTATAATTTCAGCGCAGACAATACCGAAGTTGGTCGTCGTTTTGAACTTATTATTGAACCGGCAAGTCATGGTCGAAGTGCAATATTAACAGTCAACTTAATTGATTTGGTGATCGCCTCTGGTGAAAACATTCGCGATACTATAGACCCATTTATAAAACGTGATTTCGAAGCAACATTATTGAATGGCATCATTCAGCACTTTGCTTCACAGCAAATTCGTGATGATGAACGCCGTATTGCACAAATTCGTTCGGGGATGAATTCTCAATTAGGTTTCGATGCGAATGGTGATTCTGCATTTGTAGTCGACGGTAACTACGATGTTACTTGGCCTAAATTTCAATTGGTTCTGCGTAAATTAGGATTTAATGTTAAAGATTTAGACAAATCAACAGGGTTGTTATTTGTCAATTATCAAGGCGTAGATGAGTCTTGGATAAAAGGTTTATTTGGTGACAGTGACGAGTTACCTCTAGAAAAGAAAGATTATCGTATATTAGTAAAATCGTTAGCCAGTGATAAAACATCGGTGACGTTTATGGATGAGCAGAGTAACCCATTAACGCCAGTAAAAGTGTCCGAGTTGTATCCGGCATTTGCTGATATCCTTAGTCAAAAAGAATTAGATATTTAACGTAGGCAACTTCCATGCAAAAAAAAGACGAACTATATCGTGGTAAAGCAAAAACGGTTTTCCATACAGATGATGAAAATCTCCTTATTCTAGAATTTCGAAATGATACTTCTGCTTTTGATGGTGAAAAAATAGAACAGTTGGATCGTAAAGGTGAGGTAAACAATAAATTTAATCATTTCATCATGAATCATCTAGAGCAAGCTGGTATCAAAACTCAAGTCAATGCATTGATTTCAGATACTGAATCGGTTGTTAAAAAACTGGAAATGATCCCTGTTGAGTGTGTGGTTCGCAACGTAGCAGCCGGTTCTTTATGTCGACGTCTAGGTGTTGAAGAAGGCTTATTTTTAAATCCCCCTACATTTGAATTCTTTTTAAAGAATGATGCTTTGCATGATCCAATGATAAATGATTATCATATCGTATCGTTCGGTTGGGCCACTCAAACACAAATTGACGCAATGAAATCTTTAACATTCAAAGTGAATGAAGTACTAACCACGTTATTTGATCAAGGTGACATGATTCTAGTTGATTATAAATTAGAATTTGGAGTGGATATCGAAGGTAATATTGTCTTAGGTGATGAATTTACTCCAGATGGATGTCGTTTATGGGATAAAGAAACCCGAAATAAAATGGATAAAGATCGCTTTAGACAAGGTTTAGGAAGTGTGGTTGAAACTTATATTGAAGTGGCTGGACGCTTAGGTTTGGATCTTAATTAAATAATCCAATTATTGCTGCCATCATATCCTATAAAGTGTCTCAAAAATATCGAGGCACTTTTTGTTTATAGCTATTATATAATTGGGTATGCACCCGACTTAAGAATGTTTCTTCTAGCGAAATTTGCACTCGAAGTGCGGTGACGCCTATGATTAAACACAGCAAAGAAAATCCACTAGGTATAGCTAAGAAAAATCCAAATTGAGAAGCTGCAACGCCAACATAAGCTGGGTTTCGGCTTTTTGCATAAATGTCACTTGTGATAAGCGCTGTTTTTTGATTATCAATGCCTGAACGCCATGAATCGTTTAGAATGAAATTACAATATATTGTTAAACTAAACCCCAGAATCAATAGCATGATTCCAATGTAATTGATGATAGGTATATTGATTGCAGCCATTATCAATAAATATTCGTCAAGTTCAGGATACAATACTCGGACCACACACACTGTCCAAATAGCAATTCTAAATATTCGAAAAGTAATATGATTCCACCAATGAACTGAAAATTTCTCACCAATATTAATAAGTGAAGCACCACATTGAGATTGTTTTCTATTGATAAGAAGTGTGTAAAATACAGCGACGAAGGTATAAAAAGCGGCCAAAAAATAACGCATCACTTCTTCGAGTTGATTAAACTTTTGTAAAAAATCCACTATCACTCCTCAGATAATCATCTAGTAATGATATAATGAGTTTTACAGCGATTAAATAATTACAATACGTAACGTTATATATACATCATAATAACTATTTTTAATTTTATCAATGTGTATATTGGTTATAGTCAATATCGAGGTGATTTATCACTACCATCAGTAAACGATTAAATAAATTCATCAGTGATACAGGGTATTGTTCACGCAGAGAAGCTGATAAGTTGATTGATGCAGGTAAAGTGTTAGTTAACGGACAATTGCCCGTGTTAGGTACTAAAATTTATCCTCCAGATACAGTGAGCATAGAGGGAAAAATTATCAGCGCCGTTGCAGAGGATAAGTCGGATAGAGAATATCTGGTGTATCATAAACCCGTCGGGATCACCTGCACCACCGAAAGGCATATCAAAGGAAACATCATAGATGCTATCGGTCATAAAACTCGAATTTTTCCGGTAGGTCGCTTAGACAAACCTTCAGAAGGTCTCATCATCTTAACCAGTGATGGAGATATTGTTAATAAAATTTTAAGAGCTGAAAATGCTCATGATAAGTTATATCGGGTGACAGTTGACAAGCCAATCACGTCTCATTTCATTAAGACAATGAGTGGGGGGGTGCCAATTTTAGATACAGTGACAAAACCCTGTGTTGTTAAGCAAATTGGTAAATTCAGTTTTGATATCACGTTAACTCAAGGCTTGAACCGACAGATACGGCGGATGTGTGAGTATTGCGGATATGACGTTCAACGTTTAGTGAGAACACGGATTATGCATCTGACATTGGCAAAACTTCCGGTAGGTGAATGGCGGAATTTAACCGCTGAAGAATTATCAATATTACAGCAAGCCGTTTCGTCTTCAGTAAAAAATTAATCCTGTTATCGTATATTCAAGCTGATATTGTTATGTAGGTAATGACATATAATTTTTTTGAAAATATTTCATCCGCCAATGTAACAATAACGCTGCTAAACTGAGTCCAACAATAATGCCTATCCATAATCCCTGAGCAGCCATCGCAGGTTTAATCCAATCTGTTAAACCGAGTACTATGCCTAATGGTAAGCCTATCATCCAGTATGAAACAATACACAACCCTAACATCCATGAGGTATCTTTGTAACCTCGTAATGCGTTAGCGGAGATAACTTGTATCGCATCAGAAATTTGAAACAATGCAGCTAGGAATAATATGGGGACAGCATAGTCAGAAACAGCGGTGTCATCGGTATAAATCGATATAATCCATGGTGCAAAGATAATGGTCAGTGCTGCGGTCAGACATGCACAAAGAATGGTAAACCAGCGTGCCACTCTAATAGTGATTATGGTCGTGTTAGTTTTACCTTTACCCAATAGATAACTCACTCTAATAGCCACAGCCATGGCAATACTCAGCGGTAGCATAAACACAATGGATGAAAAGTTAATCGCTACTTGATGAGCCGCTACTTGGAGGTAACCAAAAGGTGCTAATAAAATTGCGACAGCCGCAAATAAAGTGACCTCGGTTAAAAAAGTGAGTGCGATAGGGATCCCAATAGTTAATAAGTCTTTAAATATTGTCTTGTCGATGATAAAAGGTTGAGAAAATATTTTTAATGGCTTCATTAAAGGGCTTTTTATGCTATAAAAAATGGTTGCAACGGCCATCACTAAATAAACAAGCATTGTAGCTAATCCACACCCAGCGCCTCCCATCTCAGGGAAACCGAACATACCATAAATGAAAACAGCATTTGCTGGAATGTTTACTAATAACCCGATAAACATAATGATCATTGTTGGGCGAGTAGTACTTACGCCTTCACAAGTTTGTCTTACTGCTTGGTATATTGCAAAACCTGGTAGTGCAAATAACATATAAATTATGTAGTCATGGGTGATGGGCTGGATATTAGGAGGAACATCAAACCAGGTTAATATAATCTCTACAAACCAAAATACGTTTAAAAATACGACACTAATGGCGATTAATATATACAGCATGTGACGAGTTTGAACGGCAATATTGTGGTGTTGGTTCTTGCCCCATAATCGTGAAACAACTGGGATTAATCCCAGTGCAACGCCCTGGATAAAAAACATCATAGGTGAAATAACACTGAAACCGACTGCCACCCCAGCCATATCTAATGCGCTATAATGACCTGCCATTATAGTATCAGCAACACCCATACCAATTTGGGTTAATTGGGCAATGAATAGTGGCCATGCAATGGTGAGTACATGTTGTAATTCAATACGATATGGTGATGTTTGATGCATATTTAGGGATAACACTTTAATAAATGATAAGTGACAAAATTGAACTATCTACGGTAAACTAGCCAATGTCCATAACTATTTACCGAGTTTATTTTGTTAAGTTACCAACATATTTTTCATGCGGGCAATCATGCTGATCTTCTTAAGCATCTAACCTTAATAAGCGTTTTATTAAAGCTGAAGCAAAAGAGCAAACCTTTTACACTAATTGACACTCATGCTGGAGCGGGTGAGTATGATCTATCTGCATCAAAAGCTCAACTTAAAAGCGAATCATCAACCGGTATTAGGTTACTTGACGAGCTGTTTTTATCACAGTCAGATTCAACGCTATTACAAACATATGGTGATGGATTCTATTCAAATTTATCATCGGGTAATTACTGTGGTTCAGCAGGTTGGATGCAACAGTTTTTGCGGGAACAAGACCAAGCGCATTTTTGTGAATTACATCCTAATGTGTATCCTGAGTTATGTGATTTTGTATACAAGCCAAATGCTCATTGTTATGAAGTTGATGGTTTTAAACAATTAATTGCTTTAGTGCCTCCACTTGCTAAACGAGGTATCGTTTTGATAGATCCTCCTTATGAGCAAGCCGTTGAGTATCAAATGGTATTAGATACCACTGAACAGAGCTTAAAGCGTTGGTCTACAGGTTGCTATCTGATTTGGTACCCACTACTCAATACTGATAATGTCAGTAAAACACAAGCAGGTATTCGAATGATGAATGGGTTTAACACTTTATCTGAATTACCGAGTGTCTCAAATATGGCTAATTTTCAATGGTGTCATAATCCTGCTTCTGAAGCGCAAGGTATGTATGGCAGTGGAATTATTGCTATTAATTTACCTTGGGGCTGCGATAGTGAAATTACAGAAGCTCTGTTATTAATACAACAGAGTAAAATCACACAAGCTGCTTTTTCATTAGATTGGATTAAACAACCTACGTAAATGATAGGATGAGAGAATGATGAATATTGATATCCAACTTGCAGAATTATTTGCATTAGAAACATTAGAACAAGGTTTATATCGTGGTATTAGTTGGGATTTAGGTTTTCCCGCTGTGTTTGGCGGGCAAGTATTAGGACAAGCTGTCCTGTCAGCCTATAAAACAGTCCCTGAGACCCAATTTGCACACTCTTTTCACAGCTATTTTTTATTACCAGGTGATGCGTCTAAACCTGTTGTGTACGATGTGGAAATAGTCAGGGATGGTAGAAGCTTTAGTGCACGAAGAGTGAAAGCATTACAAAATGGCAAAACTATCTTCTATATGACGATTTCATTTCAACTTGTACAGCCTCATATTGAGCATCAGTATGCCGAATATCCTGAGCTACCCCATGCAGATACTTTGCCCAATGATATTGAATTATTTGCCTTAAAACATCAGCCACTATCTGAAAAATTGAAGCATACATTGAGTTATCATCGACCGATCGATATTCGTACAGTCGATCCTAAAGCGATGTTTGGTGAAGAAATTACTGAACCTAAGCGTTTTATTTGGATGAAATCTCAACATCAGTTACATGAAGATGTTGCTCTGCATCAAGCCGCGTTAGCATATGCATCTGACTATCATTTTTTAAGTACAGCATTACAAGCTCACCCCATTAAATCTAATGATAAAGGGCTTCGCATGGCCACAATTGATCATGCGATGTGGTTCCATCAACCTATCGATTTTAATCAATGGCATGTATATAGTACGCTCAGTCCTTTTACAGGTAACTCTAGAGGATTGGTGCAAGGTCAATTTTTCGCTGAAGACAACACTTTGGTTGCTACGACGATGCAAGAAGGGATGATCCGGTTAAGTCAAAAACCATAAGATATTGCCAATATTTATGTGATTAAATACTCCAGGAATACTAAATGATTTATCAACTAGAAAATGATACACCTGAACTTCATGAATCTACATATGTTGCCCCAAGCGCTCATGTTATTGGGAAAGTCATATGTCATGAGGCATCTAGCATCTGGTTTAATGCTGTTGTGCGAGGAGATTGTGACGAAATTTCCATTGGACCTCAATCAAATATACAAGATGGTAGTGTGTTACATACCGATTATGGTTTTCCATTGAACATTGGAACCGGCGTGACCGTAGGTCATAAAGTGATGTTACATGGTTGTGAAATTGGTGATTATAGTTTAATAGGTATCAATGCTGTCGTACTTAATGGCGCGAAAATTGGTCAATTTTGCGTGATTGGAGCCAATACACTTATCACTGAAAATATGGTGATTCCAGACAACTCCTTAGTTATTGGTTCACCAGGTAAAGTTGTCAAATCATTACCAGAGTCAATGCAATCACAATTAAAAGCTTCTGCTGCTCATTATGTAGAAAATGCTGCACGCTTTAATGCAGGGCTAAAGTTACTTTAATCTACTTTTTAATATAAAAAAAAGACCCACACAAGGCGGGTCACAATGTAGAGGCTTTATCAGCCATGTGTACGCGCAGTACACGCTGTTTTCACTATGGAGAAGTGTCAACAATTTGGTTTAGATATATTTAAAATATCATCGATAATCAAATATAACCGAACGCTCACTAAATAAACACCATACTTTAGTCCAGCATTTAGTCAAAATGTTAAAACCCTACTACTTACCGGATCTTTTATTGTTTATATATAAATCATTACCTTCATAAACACTATGAATATTACGTATTGATTAATGGTCTAAAAGTATGATGGCAAATAAGTGTATGTCTTTGTAATATTAAATTATCGTCATTTAATGAGCCAATTTATGTCAATACAACTTACTAATACTTTCTCTTCCTTTATTCCACCTGTGCGAACACTAATGGGGCCTGGTCCATCCGATGTCTCACCGACGGTTTTGAATGCTTTAGCACGTCCCACATTAGGACACTTAGATCCGTTGTTTATCCAATTAATGGATGAAACTAAACAATTATTACAATACGCGTTTCAAACAAAAAATGCGTTAACTATGCCCATTTCAGCTCCCGGTTCTGCAGGTATGGAAGCATGTGTTGTCAATTTGGTTGAGCCAGGTGAGACGGTTATTATTTGCCAAAATGGGGTATTTGGCGGACGTATGAAAGAAAATGTTGAGCGTTGTGGTGGTATTGCCGTGGTTGTTTCTGCACCGTGGGGCGAACCCAATACATTAGACAGTATTCGTTCGGCATTACACCAACATCCAGAAGCTAAATTTGTAGGTTTTGTACATGCTGAAACTTCGACAGGTGTACGAAATGATGCTCAAGCAATATGTGCATTAGCTAAACAACATGGCTGTATGACGATAGTTGATGCTGTTACTTCATTGGGCGGTATTGAGCTTAAAGTTGATGATTGGGAAATTGATGCGATTTATTCGGGCTCACAAAAATGTTTATCCTGCGTGCCAGGATTGTCACCCGTTTCATTTAGCGACGCAGCTGTTGCAAAAATACAAAGTCGCCAAACACCTGTGCAAAGTTGGTTCTTGGATATGAATTTGATTGTGGGGTATTGGGGGGCTGGTAATGGCGGTGGCAAACGTGCATATCATCATACTGCGCCAGTCAACTCTTTATATGCTTTACATGAATCTTTGCGTTTATTGCATGCAGAAGGCCTTGAAAACGCAATTGAGCGACATGCGCAGATGCATGAAAAACTAAAGCAGGGACTTACCGATATTGGCTTAACGTTACTGGTTAATGAAGCTAACCGTTTGCCTCAATTAAATACTGTTGTTATTCCTGAGGGTATTGATGATGCATTCGTTCGTTCACGTTTACTAAATGAGTTTAATCTAGAAATTGGAGCAGGTTTAGGCGCATTGGCAGGTAAAGTGTGGCGTATTGGATTGATGGGATATGCTGCGAGTGACAGAAATATTGATTTTTGTATTAGTAGTCTTAAAAAAGTGCTTAATTAAATAGCGCTTTAATCATCTATATTTAATTAATATTGATTGAATGATAGTCTTTGTTTTTTACATATTGGAACAAAGTCGATGCTTCATTTGATTTGGCTCGTGTTTATTATCAGTGCGTTTCTTGCATCTGTGTATCAAACATTTATTTTAGGTCAATTAAATACGTTTTCTGATGTCATGGAAGCCGTTACGGTAATGGCTTCAACTTCAGTCGATATTGCCATTGGTTTAATCGGTTTGCTGGCTTTTTGGTTGGGTGTTTTTCAAGTCGCCGAGTCTTCTGGATTAGTCAGTAAACTAGCCAACGGTCTTGCTCCATTTCTCTCTCGAATCATGCCTGATATTCCACGTCATCACCCTGCACATGGAAGTATTACAATGAATATTTCTGCTAATTTGTTGGGTTTAGATAACGCAGCGACTCCCTTTGGTATAAAAGCCATGCAAGACATGCAGTCTTTATCCACTCAAAAAGATACATTGACCAATGCACAGATTATGTTTCTGGTCCTAAATACTTCTTCTGTTACTTTATTTCCCATTGCGGTTTTTTTGTATCGAGCCGAGCAGGGGGCGTTACAACCGACAGATGTCTTTATACCTATTCTATTAGCCACCAGTGCATCAACGCTAGCTGGTCTAATAGTGACCTGTTTAATACAACGTATTAATCTATTCAATCATATTATTTTACTCTATGTGGCTGGTTTAATGAGTGTGTTGGGAGCGATCATACTGTATTTCAGTCAATTATCGTCTCAAGCTATGGGAGAACAATCTTCATTCATTGCTAATTTTCTTTTATTTAGTTTTATTGTGTTGGTATTGGTTACAGGTTGGCGTAAAGGGTTAAATGTATATGATTTATTTATTGATGGAGCCAAAAAAGGGTTTGAAGTCGCTATATCTATAATTCCTTATTTGTTAGCGATGTTAATAGCGATTGGGATGCTTAGGGCGAGCGGCTTACTGGATGTTATTGTCAGTGTGGTGGCTAATGGCGTTGCTTTTTTAGGGTTAGATCCCCGTTTTGTGGATGGTTTACCTACAGCGCTAATGAAGCCACTGAGTGGCAGTGGTGCAAGAGCATTAATGGTAGAGACTATGCAATTTCATGGTGCTGACTCATTTGCTGGTCGTTTAGCGTCAGTTTTACAAGGCTCTACGGAAACCACATTTTATGTGTTGGCGGTTTATTTAGGGGCTGTCGGTGTGAAATATAGTCGACATGCAGTGGGGTGCTGTTTATTTGCAGATGTGGCTGGCATATCAATGGCAATTATTGTCAGTTATTGGTTTTTTGGTTAATAAAATAAGAATAAGAAATGAATTACACGACAGTCACAATCGGGTTAATTAATCCAAAATCAGCAAGTAACGTTGCGAGTATCTTGCGCGCTGCAGGTTGCTACGGGGTCAGTGCGGTTTACTATACAGGACAGCGTTTTGGTTATGCTAAAGAATTCAATGCCGATACTCAACGAATGCGCGATAAGATCCCCACAGTAGGGGTAGATGATCTACTTGCATTTAAACCTCAAGGAGCGAGTGTTGTCGTAGTAGAGCTTGTGGAAAATGCTATTCCACTTCCAGAATTTACGCACCCTGAAAATGCCTATTATATTTTAGGACCTGAAGATGGTTCAGTCCCTATTGAGCTCGTAGAAGTAGCTGATGCAGTCGTTTATGTACCTACTTTTAACAGCATGAACTTGGGAGCAACAGGCAATGTTATTTTGTATGATCGTCTTGCAAAACAATCTTACGACCGTTCCAATACGTTGATTCAAAATAGTCGTGATAATAATAACAATCATAAAATTTGAAGTACTTAGTTATTATGTATAGCACATAAAACAACCTGTTTATTGTGGATTGTGTCTATTTACAATGTGTCTATGAGATTGAAGCTCGTGTTAATGACATATATAAAGTAATATTAAGTCACTTTCATTTTAAAAATAATCACGTATGACCAATTATCAGACCCTGCAACAACAAGTAATTGCATTATTAGGTGACGAATCAGACACCATAGCTAATTTAGCGAATATTAGTAGTCTATTGTTTATGGAATTAGACCAAATTAATTGGGCTGGTTTTTATCTATATAAAGATGATGAGTTAGTACTAGGTCCATTTCAAGGCAAACCAGCATGCATCCGTATTCCTATAGGAAAAGGCGTGTGTGGAACGTCCGCAAAATCATTAACCGTTCAACGTGTGGCCAATGTTCATTCATTCCCGGGTCATATTGCCTGTGATGCAGCTTCTAACTCTGAAATTGTAGTGCCATTAGTCGTTAACGGGGAATTATTTGGTGTGTTAGATATAGATGCACCAATTGAAAATAGATTCAGCGAAGAAGACGAAATGGGTTTGGTCGAAATTGCTTTTATATTGACCCAACAGATAGAAAGATTTAAACAATGAAATATTTAGTAGATATTCATGTAGTATTATCGACCCCAGAAGATATGCTGGATTATCATCAAGATCCAATTGATGCTAGTGATTCATTAAATACCTTATTACATTTGGTTTACGACAAAATGGATGAGGATATGCCAGTCGAAAGTATTGAGAAGTGTTTACATTATTGTTGGGAAACTTGGGTAAATGAACCTCAAATTGTAGAAATAGATGATGATGATCTGCATGATTGGGTTGATCATTTGCTCGCATCTTGGGATGATACACTCATCGATGAGCTTTAAAAAAACAAATATTAATGGAAAACCCTCAAAAAATCACAGACAGCAAAGCTGTCATAGCCTTACTTGCTGAATTATTTCCCGATTGTTTCTCTACAAAAGGCCCAGCTAAACCACTTAAAATAGGTGTTTTTCAGGATCTTGTTACACGCTTAGAAAATGATGAACGTGTATCAAAAACAACGCTACGTTCAACACTCAGACATTACACTAATTCTTGGCGTTATCTTGAAGCATTGAAAGAAAATGCGCGTCGTGTCGACTTAGATGGCGTCGAAGGCGATGTAATTGATAAAGAACATGCAGATTTTGCCGCCTCTCAACTTGAAACAAGTAAAGCGAAAGTCGCCGCTAGTAAAAAAAATACACCTAAAAAGAAAGCAGCCACCAATAAAACGTTTAAAAACAAACCGAGTGTCAACAAATTGACCACTCAACAGGCTAAAAAAAATGCTCCTAAACCAGTTGCGGTTAAGTTATCTGAAACCGATCTTAAAGCAGGTACTGCCGTATCAGTAAAGGTAGGTAAATCACCTATGCCTGCTGTCATCAAAGATATTCAAAAAGATGGGATTCAGGTTCAATTAAATACAGGTATGGTCGTTAAAGTAAGTCAGGATCAATTACGGTTAATGAATCACGGGAAATAATGGTATGTACAAACGCCTCGCTCAATCATTTAGTGTTGTTACTCTTTCATTGTGTTCGCTGACAGTCACAGCAGCGATATCAAATTTGACACCTGAACTCGAAGCGTTACCTGTACTCACTCAAGAACCTCAACATGCTAAATCAGCCAAACGTATTGTTAATACGTACGCCCGAAACCATTATAAGAAATTTACCTTAGATGATAATTTGTCAGGAAAAATTTTCACGCGATTTTTGCGTAATCTAGATTTTAACAAAAACTTCTTTTTAGCGTCAGACATCAAGCAATTTGAAAAATATGCCTCGACGTTTGATGATTTTTTGATGATAGGGGATCTAACCACCGCTTATAAAATTTATCAGACTAATTTAGAGCGTCGTGAGGCAAGATTACTTTATGCTATCAGCTTGTTAGATAACGAATATAATTTTAATAAAGCCGATGATAAATTCTATTATGATCGTGAAGATGCTCAGTGGGCAGTTTCTATTTCAGAAATGAATGAATTATGGCGTCAAAGAGTTAAATACGATTTATTAAATTTGAAGCTGGCAGATAAAACGTTAGATGAAGCGAAAGCGATATTAAAAAAACGATATCAACGAAACATTAAGCGTTTGTATCAAACTAATTCTGAAGATGTTTTTCAAAGTTTAATGAACGCATTTTCACGTTCAATCGAAGCACATACTAGTTATTTATCGCCAAGAAGTGCTGAACGTTTCCAAATGCAAATGAATTTATCGTTCGAAGGTATTGGTGCGTCATTGCAAATCGAAGATGAGCATACAGTCGTTCGTAAGATAATTGCAGGTGGCCCTGCTGATAAATCTGGAAAGTTAAAACCTGAAGATAAGATTGTCGGTGTCGGTCAAGAAAAAGGCGAAATTGTTGATGTAGTTGGTTGGCGTTTAGATGAAGTGGTAGAACTGATAAAAGGTCCGAAGGGTTCTATTGTAAAACTTCAAGTGCTAAAGGGTGATAGCGAGACGAAAAAATATGAACTCATTGAGTTTGTGCGCGATAAAATCAAACTAGAAGATCAACAAGCGCAATCAGAAGTGTATGTGCCCGAGTCGACATTAGGCGACACCATGCCTTTGGGTGTGATTGAGATCCCTTCATTTTATAATGGTTTAACGAGCCATGTTAGATCGTTAATTAGTGATTTGAAAAAAGATAATGTCAGCGGGATTATCATCGATTTACGGGGTAACGGTGGTGGCTCGTTGAATGAATCTAGGACATTGACGGGGTTATTTATTGATAGTGGTCCGGTGGTTCAGGTTCGAAATCATACTGGCAGTGTGCAGATTGAACGAGATAATGATGGTGTTATTCATTACGCCGGTCCATTAACCGTGTTAGTTGATCGTTATAGTGCCTCTGCTTCTGAAATTTTCGCAGCCGCTATGCAAGATTATAACCGTGCCATTGTGATTGGTGAACAAACATTTGGTAAAGGAACGGTGCAACGTCATAAAGGGTTAGGGCGTTATTACGATTTAAATGAAAACCCTCTAGGTAGTATTCAATTTACTACAGCAAAGTTTTATCGTATTAGTGGAAGCAGTACGCAACATATCGGTGTGATTCCCGATATTCTATATCCTTCTGCCGTTGTACCTGAAGAGTGGGGTGAAAGTCAGGAAGAAAATGCTTTACCTTATGATAGTATAAATCGAGCTACTTATACGTCCTTTTCTAACACTCAAGATACGATTGATATTTTAACTGCCAAGCATAAAAAACGGGTCATGCAAAATCCAGAGTTTGCTTATATTTTCGCTGATATTGATGAGTATCAATCGAAAAAAGATAGAAATTACATTTCTTTAGTTGAGTCTGAGCGCTTAGCTGAACAAAAAGAAAGCCAATCTAAACGTTTAGCAAGAACAAACGAACGTCTACAACGTAAAGGTTTAGCACCCATTAAATCCATGGAAGACTTACCCGATGATGTGTTGGATATCGATCCATTATTAGATGAGGCTGCTAACATTACATATGATTTGATTGGCACGTCCAAGTTTGCAATAAAATAAATAGTATAGATTCCTAATGTATCCGGTTATATAGGAACATATTACTATCCCAACAATAATAATAAGGGGATACAATGAGTGCTCGCGGTGAGTTTTCTTCTCGTCTTGGTTTTATTTTAGCTGCGGCAGGTTCTGCCGTTGGTCTAGGTAATATTTGGGGGTTTCCTTCCCAAGTGGCCCAGAATGGCGGTGCTGCATTCGTTTTGGTATATCTTATACTAGCCTTTTTCCTCGCTTATCCTGTTTTAATGGCCGAACTCATTATTGGTCGTGCAACACGAGCTAATGTGGTTGATGCATTAGAAAATATAACCGGTTCAAAAGTCGGTCGTTTCGTGGGTTTTTGGGGGGCTTTAACAGCATCGCTTATCTTATCTTTTTATGCCATTGTCGCTGGATGGATGTTGGCTTATTTGGTGGAATCAATACTGACGTTGATAACCAGTAAATCAAATTTAGTCTGGTTGGTTGATTTTTCTGTAGGCAGGAATTGGTTGTTTTGTTTGATATTTCTTGTATTCACTGGCGCCATTGTCTCTGGTGGCATTAAACAAGGTATTGAGAAGTGGTCGGTACGTCTCATGCCGACGCTCGTGTTATTAATTATTATTTTAACCATTTATGTGTCATTTCAAAACGGTGCAATTGACGGGTGGCGTGCCTACCTAATTCCAGATTTCACTAAAATATTTGACCAAAACTTATTAATAAGTGCCATGGGTCAGGCTTTCTTTTCAATGTCTTTGGGGGTTGGAACGATGCTTGTTTATGGTTCTTATATTGCTAAAAATGAAAATTTGCCTGTATTAGGTGCTTCAGTTGCCTTAGTCGATATTGGTGTAGCAGTGCTTGCAGGTATGCTAATTATACCTGCTATGTACGTGGCTCAAGCTAATGGGGTTGCTATTTTTACTGAGACAGGCGCATTGATAGAAGGTGATGCACTGATATTCAATGTATTACCTAATTTATTCGCTTCGATTGGATTTATAGGAATCATTATTGCTGGCGTGTTTTTTGCCTTAATGAGTATAGCGGCGGTAACTTCTTCTATTTCGATGCTAGAAGTGCCTGTTTCTTATCTCGTTGAGAATCAACAGATTTCACGAAATCGTTCGGTGTGGTTGATGACCCTATTTATACTCACGCTTAGTACCATGATTATTTTCAATTTTGGTGATTTGTTTGGCTTGGTAATTAGTATAACGACGCAATATTCTCAGCCTCTTTTAGGTGTATTGATGTGCATCTTTGTGGGTTGGATATGGAAACGAAATCATATTTTGACCGAATTAAAAGCCGGGTATGCAGGTGCTGAACATTCCTTTTTTTGGAAGATCTGGCCTGTTTATGTGAAGTTTATTTGTCCAATCATTATTGCTGTGATGTTTATTCGTTCAGTCATTTAACCTCCTAGGAAATCCAGATGTCACAGGAAATTAAGTCTCCTTCGTTGATGGATGCGCTCATCCCATTAGTGTTATTGGTGTTAATGATGGGGTCAGCGGTTTATTTATTTGAAGATGATTCTTCTTATGGGCCCAACCAAATTGCTTTATTAATGGCGATGGGGGTTACGGCAATTATTGGTTTAAAAAATGGTCATACATGGGCCAGTATTGAAAAAGGGATCGTCAAAGGGATTTCAATGTCTTTAGGTGCGTGTCTTATTCTGTTAGCTGTTGGCTCTTTGATTGGTACATGGATGCTAGCGGGTACTGTGCCTACTTTAATATATTTTGGTTTGGATTTATTGAATCCTTCCTTCTTTTATGCCGCTACATGTCTCATTTGTGCGGTGGTAGCAATGAGCATTGGCAGTTCATGGACAACAGCTGCTACAGTGGGTGTCGCATTAATCGGTGTTGCAACGGGCATGGAAATGTCTCTTGCTATAACGGCTGGAGCCGTCGTTTCTGGCGCATATTTTGGCGATAAAATATCTCCTTTGTCCGAAACGACTAACTTAGCCCCGGCGATTGCTGGAACTGATTTGTTTGAGCATATTCGTTATATGCTTTGGACGACTGTGCCGAGTTTTATTCTTTCTTTGTTGCTATTTTTAATCTTAGGTTTTAGTGAAGATACGTCAGGTTCAGCTGAACGTATTGAACAAATGCAAACTGTATTAGACCAATATTTTATTTTAGGGATCGAAATGCTTATTCCCTTAATTATTTTATTAGTGTTAGCTATCCGAAAAATGCCAGCTTTTCCTGCAGTCGCTATCGGTGCTTTAATAGGTGGTGTATGGTCGCTATTGTTTCAAACTGAATTAATTAATACATTAGTGACAACTCAACATGCAGGCTGGGTAAATCAAATTATTGTTGTATGGTCTGCATTGTTTGATGGTGTTATTTTTAGTACATCCGATGATAATCTAAATGACTTATTGTCGCGTGGCGGTATGTCTTCCATGCTTAATACAATATGGTTAATCATCTGTGCAATGTCATTTGGTGCGGTGTTAGAGCATGTAGGTTTGTTAAACCGAATTGTGGCGGCTTGTTTAAAAGGGGCAACATCAGCAGGCCAGCTAGTTTCACGTACAATTTTAACGTGTTTGGGTACTAACATCATTACAGCAGACCAATATATATCGATTGTTATGCCTGGACGAATGTTTAAAGATGCATTTACTGAACGCGGTTTTCACCAACTCAATTTATCACGAAGTTTAGAAGACGGAGGAACGTTAACATCGCCTCTTATTCCATGGAATACTTGCGGTGCTTACATGCATAGTGTGTTGTTGGTACATCCTTTTACGTATATTTTCTTTGCGTTTTTTAATTTAATTAATCCGGTTTTAGCTGTGATATATGCATATTTGGGCATCAAAATCCTTAAATTAACACCACCAGAGTCAGTAGTTAAACCCGCTCAATAAGGATGTCTTGTGCAAGTAAAAAAACGATTAGATTATCAAGTACCGAAATTTCAGATTGAGTGTGTTGATTTAATCTTTGATTTAGTTCCTGAAGCGACGATCGTGACGTCTCAATTATCAATTTGTAGAGTGGATATTAATTCCAAAGATGCACTTATTCTGGATGGTTATGAACTTGAGCTTATTTCCTTATCGTTGGATGGTCGCCGTCTAGATGAGAATGAATTTGAAGTATCCGATACGCAGCTTATTATCAAAAATCTGCCTGAAAACTTTATTTTAACTATAACAACAAGAATTGATCCAAAGCATAATACTTCCCTAGAGGGGCTTTATTATGCCTCTGATGCATTTTGCACTCAATGTGAAGCCGAAGGCTTTAGACGTATTACTTATTATCTAGATAGACCTGATGTTTTATCAATATTTACTGTCACAGTTCGAGCCGATAAAAAAGCTTATCCATTTCTATTGAGTAATGGCAATGTCATAGATTCCGGTGATTTAGTTGATGGACGTCATTTTGTTACATGGCATGATCCGTTTAAAAAGCCGGCCTATTTGTTCGCACTTGTCGCCGGTGATTTTGATGTACTTGAAGATCAATATATTACACGCTCTCAACGAAAAGTCTGTTTGCAGGTCTTTGTAGAAAAAGGGCGTTTATATCAAGCTCAACATGCCATCCAATCATTGAAGAAATCAATGAAGTGGGATGAAGACACCTTTAATTTAGAATATGATTTAGATATGTATATGATTGTGGCGGTCGATTTTTTTAATATGGGAGCAATGGAAAACAAAGGGCTGAATATTTTTAATAGTAAATTTGTTTTGGCCCAACCAGATTCTGCAACAGATGAAGATTACTTCAATATTGAATCGATTATAGCTCATGAATATTTTCATAATTGGACAGGTAACCGAGTTACCTGTCGTGATTGGTTTCAATTAAGTTTAAAAGAAGGTTTAACCGTATATCGTGATCAGTGGTTTAGTCATGATATGACATCTCCCTTAAGTAATCGTATTAAACAAGTCAATGTCATGCGCTCTCATCAGTTTGCTGAAGATGCATCTGCCATGTCACACCCAATTCGCCCTGATGAAGTCATTGAAATGAATAATTTTTATACAGTGACCGTTTATGACAAAGGCGCAGAGGTTATTCGAATGATGCATACGTTATTAGGCGATGCAGGGTTTAAGGCGGGAATTCAACTTTATTTTGAACGTCATGATGGTCAAGCAGTGACTTGTGATGATTTTGTGGCTGCCATGCAAGATGCAAATCACTATGATTTGTCACATTTCTCAAGATGGTATAGTCAATCTGGCACTCCTGAAATTACTGTTGAGCAAGTCTATGACGCCCAGCAACGTTTATTGACACTGAATCTAGTGCAAGCGACACCAAGCACATCGGCTCAACCTAAAAAACATCCGTTAGTATTACCGATTAAATATGAATGTTTGCAAGCGGATGGGAAACTCGTTCAAGCGAAAGAAGACCAGGGTAATGGCGTGGTTGTAATGTCAACAGGTAGTTTAACAATGTCGTTTTCGGATGTTGATGAATCAAGCATTGTCACACTATTTAATGGTTTTTCTGCACCCGTAAAATTAAATCAACACTTTACACCCGCTCAACGTCTACGAATTATTCAATCAAGTCAGGATGATTTTGTTAAATGGGAAGCTATGCAAGGTTTATATATTCAATCAGTACAGTACCTGGTAGATAATCACGTATCACTATCTGATCAAAATAGTGTTAATGAAATATTGCAGCAATTTTTGCAGCTAGATACATTATCATCATGGATAGATAAAAATATGTCGCGACCGGAATTGATGGCCGAATTATTATCAATACCTAGTACTGAGTCCTTACTGCAAGCTTTACCAAAACGAGACATTTTGCACTTACATCAAGCTCGAAAGAATGTCACTCAATACATGTTATATGAGTTTAAAACAGTATTTGAACATCATTATGGTGCGTTAATTGAGCATCAACCTATTTATGAATATGAACAACTGCAAGTCAATAACAGACGCTTAATCGGTGTACTACTTCAGTTTTTAGTTCATGAGCCAGCGTATCATCATCTTGCATATGAACATTTTACGCACAGTAATAATATGACTGATACATTATCTAGCCTCAAAGCTGCTCAGATTGTTCAGGACGATAGTTTTTATAAAATGATGGATAAATTCGCCTATGAATGGTCTCATGATTTAGTAGTAATGGATAAATGGTTCTCCCTTCAAGCGACAGTTGAGCGCGATGACATTTTATCTCAGTTAACTTTATTACAAGCTCATCCAATGTTTAATATTCAAAACCCGAATAAAGTGAGGGCATTAATAGGCAGTTTTGCCTTTTTTAACGTACCTGGTTTTCACGCTGCAAATGGTAAAGGTTATGATTTTATGACTCAGTATTTGATGCAGCTAGATCACGTTAATTCACAAGTGGCAGCACGTATTATCACCCCATTAACACAGTGGCAATTACATACACCAGAACGTCGTGAATTAATGATAAAAGAATTACGCCGTTTACTAGCGCACACTGGCTTGAGCAGAGATTTGTTTGAAAAAGTTTCAAAGAGTATTCTTCAATATGAAGAAATACACTAACTTAGTTTTTGAAAAAAATGTCCGTAAATGTTTAACATATGCTTAACTTATAAAGTGATATAACTAAAAAATAGAGTCGAAACATTGAAACTGGTAGGATTAGTCCTTGCACATCCATCAATTTAATGTAATTATTTTGTTAATAATAAAAAGTTCCGGTCTTTAATACATTGTTTTTACGATTGTAAGGACAATCCAGGAGAATATAAATATGACACATAAACCCCATCTGTTCAGAAAATCCCCTATAGCCCTTGGTATTGCTGCTTTATTAACAAGCAGTTCGTTGATGGTTAATGCTGCCGATTTTGAATTTGGCGATGTGACAGTGACAGTTGATTCAACGTTTACTGTTGGTACTGCTTACCGAGTTGAAGATCGTGATTTAAGTTTAATTGGTAATTCAAATTTACCTGACTTTAACTGGTCTGGGTATTCCGCCTTAGGAAATAATATCTATATCAGCGCTGATGTCTGGGGTATTGCTAACGATCGTGGTAGTTACTCTACTAATGGCGACTTAGGTAACTTAATGAATGATCCAGGTGATATGTATTCATTTCAAGTATCTAGTTCACATGAAATAGACGTCCAATATGAAAATATGGGTTTATTCATGCGTGGCTTATATTATAAAGACTTCGTTACTTCAAGTGATAATAATCATTGGGACCGCCCTGTTAACGGTGACTCGATTGACTTGTGTGCCAGCAAAAAGGCTCGCGAACAACTTTGCGAAGATTTACGTTTATTAGATTTCTTTTTCTATACTGATATGGACGTAGGTGAAATGCCACTGACAGTTCGTGTTGGTGATCAAGTAATCAGTTGGGGTGAATCAACATTCATTCAGCACGGTATCAATACCACTAACCCAGTAGATGTGACGCGTGCTAGAACACCTGGAGCTGAACTTAAAGAAGTATTTATTCCAGTTGGAATGGTATATGCCTCATTAGGTATTACCGATAATATTACTGTTGCGGGTTACTATCAGTATGATTGGGAAGCTTCACGTTTACCGGTTGCGGGATCATACTTTGCAACGAATGATTTTGCAGGCGAGGGTGGTCAAGCTTCAAACATTCAATTGGGATTTTCGGGTAACCCAGATATACATTTAGATTTCTTATTATCAGAATTGAATGGTTTGGGTGACGCATTACGTGCAGGTACCCCTGGTTCAGCTTTATCAGCTGCATACTTAGCTTATCCAACCAAAGTCGCGGTGCGTGGATATTCTGATGATGCTCATACAGATGCATCTGATAGTGGTCAATATGGTTTGAAATTATCATGGTATGCACCTGAGCTAAATCAGACTGAATTCGGTTTTTATCACATTAATTACCATAGCACGCGCCCAATTGTATCGGGTGTGACATCTGACTTTACCGCTGCGGGAATTGGTGCTGATTTAGGGTTCTTAGCCACTAACGAAATTACTAAAGATAATATTACCCAGCTTCGTGCCTTCACTAAGGCTGAGTTTATATATCCTGAAGATATCTCTCTATTTGGTGCCTCTTTTAATACCAATATTGGCGAAACTGGCTTTTCAGGTGAAGTGTCTTATCGCCAAGATGAACCATTACAAATTGATGATGTAGAGTTGTTATATATGGCGATGCCTGAACAGCTAGCTAACGCGGGTTTACGTCCAGACCTAGCCGGTATATCTCAGTTGAATAATGTCATTTTACCAAACGGTCAGTCAGGTACCACGAGTCCTGGTGAGTATGCCGCTGGTTATTTATTATCTGATACGTTCCAAGCGCAAGTAACCATTTCACATATTTTTGGTCCTATGTTAGGAGCTGATAACGTGGTGTTACTTGGTGAATTAGCTTATGTTGATGTATTAGATTTCCCAGATCCTGAGGTGATTCGTTTGAATGCACCGGGTACTGCAAGAACCCCAAGCCTTGAACCCAATACCTTCACTGGTTCAGTTGGTCAAGGTTTACATACTGGTCTTTCAAACGGTCCAGAAACAAATCCGTTTTCGACTCAAACTGCTTGGGGTTATCGCTTGTTAGCCGTTGCAGATTATAACAATATCTTTGGCGGTGTGAATCTTCGCACACGTGCAACTTATGCACATGATGTAAGTGGCACGACGCCGGATCCGTTATTCTTATTTACGGAAGACCGTCAATCAGCAAGTTTCACTGGTACATTTGATTACTTAAGTAAGTATTCTGTATCCGTTTCTTACAATGCATTTTGGGGTGGAATTGGCACGACAAACGCGCTAGCGGATCGTGATTTGGTTTCTCTTAACTTTAAGTATTCTTACTAATTGGGTATTAACATGATAAAAAAAATAAGCATTATAGCAACAGCCCTTACGTTTGCCCTATATGGCAGCGCTGTTTCTGCTAAAGTTTCGCCATCAGAAGCGGCTAAGTTAGGTAATGAATTAACACCGGTAGGTGCTATTAAGGCGGGTAACGCAGATGGTTCTATTCCAGCTTGGACAGGCGGTATAACCTCTGCTCCATCGGGGTATAAAGTGGGTGATCATCACTTAGACCCGTTCGCAGATGATAAGGTGCTTTATACCATCACATCAGCGAATTATAAAGACTATGCAGACTTCTTATCACCTGGTCAAATAGCTTTGTTTGAAACTTACCCTGATACTTATAAGATGCCTGTCTATCCGACACGTCGTAGTGCGTCTTATCCTGACTTTGTTTATGATTCGACTAAACAAAATGCAGTTACTGCCGAGTTGTTACCCGGTGGTAATGGATTAAAGAATGCAATTATGGGTATCCCTTTTCCTATTCCCAAAAACGGTTTAGAAGCTATATGGAATCACACGTTACGTTTCCGTGGTGAAAACATCACACGTTTTGGCGGTCAAGCTGCTGTTACTGAAGGTGGAGCGTATACGGTTATTGGGTTTGAAGAACAGATGATGATTAAGTATTCAGACGCTGGCTTTACACCTGAACAACTGATGCAAGATAATGTGTTGTTCAAGTTTAAACAGAAAGTGACTAAACCTTCACGTTTGGCTGGTACAGCGTTACTTGTACATGAAACGCTTGATCAGGTAAAAACACCTCGTCAAGCATGGACTTACAACACTGGTCAACGTCGTGTTCGTCGTGCGCCTAATGTTGCCTACGATACTCCAGGAACTTCTACGGATGGCCTTCGTACTACAGATGATTATGATATGTATAACGGTTCTCCAAATCGTTATAATTGGGAGTTGAAGGGTAAGCAAGAAATGTATGTTGCTTATAACAGCTATAAAATTCATAGTGATCAATTATCTTATGAAGATGTTCTGAAACAGCATCATGTTAACCCCGATTTGACTCGTTTCGAAAAGCATCGTGTATGGGTAGTTGAAGCTACGCTGAAAGAAGAGTTCCGTCATGTATATGGAAAACGTGTTTTCTATATAGACGAAGATAGCTGGCAAATTTTAGTGGCAGATTCATATGATGACCGTGGAGGTCTATATCGTGTTGCTTTAGCTTATGGTTTAAACTATTATGAAGTACCATCACCTTGGTCAACTCTTGAGATTTATCATGATCTTAACTCTCGTCGTTATTTGGCTACCGGCTTAGATAATGAAGAAGATATGTATGATTTTGAATCAGATTTAAATGACCGGATGTTTACGCCGCAAGCGTTGCGTCGAGAAGGTAGAAGATAAGCAATTTAAACAACGGTTGGCTTAGGTCAACCGTTTTACTTTTAGGCCTACTATGTTTAAGTATTTTTTCGCATTGATACTGGTTTTATCTGCTTCTAGTTTTGCAAATGATTCTATCAATGCCGCATTATCAAGTGACTCCATATTATTGGATATTACGTCGTTATCTGCTAACCAATATGTTGCAGTGGGTGAACGTGGACACATTCTTATTGGTTCATCTGTTGCTGATGCTCAACAGGTCATTGTTCCTACCAAAGCGACACTGACAGCCGTTACTCGTATCGATAATTTGTTATGGGCGGTGGGTCATGATTTTACGATTATTCATTCGAAAGATTCTGGTGCCACTTGGCAGTTACAATACCAAGATGTGAATAAAGAGCACCCACTCATGGACGTGCATTTTTTTGATCAAAAACATGGCATTGTTGCTGGTGCTTACGGCAGCTTTATGCGAACTGTAGATGGTGGCAAATCCTGGTCTACGGAGCTTCACTCTACCTTACTGCATCCTGATGATATTGAATATTTAGAAGAAGTACGTGAGTTTGATGGCGAAGAATTTTATAAGCAGGAATTAGAATCTATTTTACCTCACTTTAATCGTTTATATGTGTTTGAAAACACTGTTTACATGGCTGGTGAGACTGGAATGTTAGCGCAAAGTACCAATCAAGGGATGTCATGGGAACGAATTGATATTGACTATGATGGTTCTTTTTTTGATATCACGTCATCAAAAGATATCTTAATCGCTGGTGGGCTTCGCGGTAATTTGTTTATGAAGCATTCTGATAATGAATGGACTCGAATTGATTTATGTCATACAGGTTCTGTTAATTCATTATTAATTATAGATGAGCGTCTTTTAGTATTAAGTAATAATGGTTATGTCGCGACGATTGATTATTTATCGGTTGATGACACACCTAGTTGTTCTGATCCGCAGGTTACGATAAAGCAAAATAGCGATAAGGTGACATTATTAAATGCACTTTCATTGAACAATAATATGATTGCAGTGACCAGTAATGGTCTAGCCCCACTAACAGAATAAGAATTAGATATCATTCATGGATAAAATTATCAGATTTTCAGAAGCGGCGATATTTGGTCACCGTAAACTCGTAGTTGCAATTTTTTCTCTCATAACGGTCATTTTGTTATTCATGGCTTCTCAATTAAAACTTGATGCTGGTTTTGAGAAGAATATTCCTCTTGAACATGAGTATATGCTCAACTACATGAAACATCGTGCAGACTTTGATGGTGCTAATAGTGTCTTGGTATCTGTATGTGATGCGTCTGGCAATATTTTTAATACTCAATTTTTTGATACTTATAAAAATGTTCATGATGATGTATTTTTTATTAATGGAGTAGAGCGTTCTCTTGTTGTTTCATTATTTGCCCCTTCAACACGTTTCACAGAGATTGTTGAGGGTGGGTTTGCTGGCGGTCCTGTGATACCCGCTGATTTTAATTCAACCGATATGAATGTCCTTAAATTGGTTGAACAAAATATTGAAAAAGCAGGCATTGTTGGCCGTCAGGTATCCAGTGATTTTTCATGTGCTATGGTGACTGCTCAGTTATTATCCACTAATCCTGAAACAGGTGAACCATTGGATATGTTAGAGATTGGTAATCAATTGGAAACTGAGCTAAGAGACAAGTATGAATCAGACGCTATCTCGATTCATATTATTGGTTTTTCAAAGATGATTGCAGATGTGGCTAATGGTGCAAAAGATGTCATCATGTTTTTTGCTATTGCCATAGCGATAACGGCCATTATGGTTTTCTTATTTTCTAAATCCATTATGTTGACGGTATTACCGCTTCTTTGCTCAATTGTGGCAGTCATATGGCAATTAGGACTATTAACCTTATTTGGTTTTGGCTTAGATCCAATGTCAATTTTAGTGCCATTCTTAGTCTTTGCTATTGGCGTGAGTCATGGCGTCCAAATGATTAATGCGGTAAGTAATCATGCTGTAGCAGGCATGAGTGTGTTAAATGCGTCTAAACTTGCGTTCACCTCATTACTTATACCTGGTGGGATTGCTTTACTATCTGATACTGTTGGATTTATGACCCTGTTAGTCATTGACATAGGTATTATTAAAGAGCTCGCTATAACTGCATCAATGGGTGTGGCAGTTATTATTTTGACAAATTTAATCTTATTACCAGTATTGATGTCATTCATTACTCTTGATGATTCTTATAAAGCCAAATTTAGTCAACAAAGTGCCGCAGCTAATGCTTGGTTATGGTTCACTAAGTGTTGTGATAAACCCGTTGCGGTCGGTATTGTATTACTGACAGCATTATTATTTATATTGGGTTCTATTCAAGCTAAAAACCTGAAAATTGGTGATTTGCATGCCGGTGCACCAGCCCTACATGAGGATTCACGTTACAATCAAGATACTTTTTTAATTACTGATAAATATGAGATTACAGTAGATTACATTTCTATTTTAGTTGAAGCAGGTCCTGCTGCTTGTACATCTCATGATGTTATGACTCGTATTGATGAGTTTCAGTGGCGTATGCAAAACGTTGAAGGGATTCAGTCTGCTGTTTCATTACCGTCGGTTGCTAAGCGGATTAACGCGGGTTATAACGAAGGTAATCCTAAGTGGCATGTGTTACCGCGTAATGAACAAACGCTAGTACAAGCAGTGTCACGTGTTCCAACGTCATCTGGTTTGTTAAATGCAGATTGTTCTGTTATGCCTGTCATTTTATTCATGGAAGATCATAAGGCAGAAACTATAACTCGAGTCGTTGATGCGGTTAAAGATTTTCGTGATGACTATCAAGATGAGAACTTAACATTTGCACTTGCTTCAGGACCTGTTGGAGTAATGGCAGCGACAAACGAAGCTGTTGCTAGTTCGCAAGATCCCATGCTCTTATATGTGTTCGGTGCTGTTATCTTGTTATGTTTATTAAGTTTCCGTTCATTACGTGCAACATTATCTGTTGTCATACCTTTATATGTAGTCTCAGTACTTGCACAAGCGCTAATGACATTTTTACAAATTGGTTTGACAGTATCTACTTTACCCGTTATCGCATTAGGTGTAGGAATCGGTGTTGATTATGGGATTTATATTTTATCAACTATGGTCGTTCGTCTTCGTGCTGGGGATAGTGTTAAATTAGCGTATTTAGAAGCATTAAAAGAACGCGGTAGTGCAGTATTATTTACCGGTATCACCTTAGCTATTGGGGTAAGTACTTGGGTCTTTTCATCACTCAAATTCCAAATGGATATGGGGATCCTATTGACCTTTATGTTTATAGTTAACATGCTAGGTGCTATTTTTGTGTTACCAGCAATCGCTAAATTGTTATGGTGGAATAAAAAGTAGTCATATTTTACAACCATTCAATTTTTAGTCTTTGCATAAACATCTAATAAAAAAGGGCCTTTGGTCCTTTTTTTTATGTATATTTGCATACTTATTAAATCGGTAATTCTTTTGAGATAAAAGGCTTTATCTAGAGCAACAACTCATTCAAAATAGCACTATTGCTATCATTAAGTTGATATATAATAAATATATCAGTATTTGAAATGACCGGTTTCAATCATTAGGGATATTTTATGCACACAGCACGTCATCCTTCAGTCCTCTTAGAAAATGTATTTACGTTAATTGGTCGAAAAGACTCCACTGATAAAGCACCACTTATTCAAGAATTTGGACGTTTGTTATTTAAAAATATTGCTGCTTCCGATTTAGAGGGAAGGAATGATAGTGACTTGTACGGCGCGACATTAAGTTTATGGCAAAGTTTTTGTCGTTATGATGCAAGGACTCCGTTTATACAAGTTTATAATCCACAGATTATGCATCATGGATGGCAATCTGAACATACAATAGTTGAGATCATTACACCCGATATGCCATTCTTGGTTGATTCAATCCGAATTGCCCTAAATCGTATTGGTATTACCGCTCACCTTTTTTTACATAGTCCAATCACACTAGTTCGCTCAGATGAGCATGAATTACAATCTTTTGTTTCAGAAAATAAATCCGAATGTGTAACATGTTCTAAAGAAACCGTTTTTCACATTGAAATTGACCACCAAGTTAATCAAGTCCAAATTGATGCATTGACTGCAGAATTAAGTTCAGTCTTGTCAGAAGTATCCTTAGTAGTGAAAGATTGGTCACCAATGCAGTCTCGATTACTTGAAATGAAAACGGTGATTCAAGAGTCGGATTTTACATTTACTGATACAACACGTAATTCAACTATTCAATTTATTGATTGGCTAGCTGACCATCATTTTACGCTAATGGGCTATCGATATTATGAAGTTTTAGCGCTAGAGGGTGACCATTTTTGGCATCCGAAAAATGATACCAGTCTTGGGATAATGAAAAACTCGATACGTAGTCGTGATCGTCGTATGTCCAATTTACCTAGTTCAGCGAGAAGAGAAACGTTATCCTCTAAACCATTAATTTTAACTAAAACCTCCTCTTTAGCACGTGTTCATCGTCCGGCTCACATTGATTACATTGGAGTTAAAGTGTTGAATGATTCTGGTGAAGTGATTGGTGAACATCGTTTTTTAGGCTTATATTCTGCATCTTTTTATAATTCAAGCGTAATGGATATACCTGTGTTATCACAAAAAATTATTGATGTGTGTGAAGCTGCTGATGTTGAAGCGGGGACGCATGCATATAAAGCGATAATTAATATTTTAGAAACATATCCTCGAGAGGAATTATTACATTCCCCAACACAAGAATTAGCTGATATTGTAAGCGGCATTTTTCAAATGCAAGAACGTGGCATTTCAAGAATGTTTATTCGTAAGGATGCGTTTGGCCGTTTTATTTCTTGTATGACTTATGTTCCAAGAGAAAAATATAACACGGCATTACGTAAACACACTCAAGTTTATTTACGTCAGGCTTTTGGTAGTGAACAACCTGTCGAATTTACCACTTATTTTTCAGAATCAGTATATGCACGCACACACTACATCGTGCGAGTTAAAGATAACAATATGGATTATCCTGTGAAAGAAATTGAACAAAATATTATTGAGTTAACTAAAACCTGGTCAGATCGTTTTGCGTCAGTGATTAAATCAGCATTTGGAGAAAGTGATAGTGTGCCTTTGATTGAGCGCTATGCTGATAGTTTTTCTCAGTCATATATGAATGAATACTTACCCAGTGCCGCTTTAGCTGATTTAAAAAATCTAGAGCGTTTATCTGAAGATAATCCATTAGAGATGTTATTTTATCGCCCACAAGAGGTCGACAATCGAAGTCATTCGGTTCGTTTAAAACTCTATCATCGACAAGAACCGATTCATCTTTCAGATGTATTGCCGATGTTAGAAAATTTTGGGCTCAGGGTCATTGATGAGACGCCATACCAAATTGCATCACCTGATGGTGGGTGTAATTGGATTATGGATTTTAGCATGTTACACGAAGCATTCCCCACAGAGGATATGTCACGCTCGCAAATATTGTTCCAAGAAGCATTTAATTTGGTTTGGCACAACCATTTAGAAGATGATGCATTTAATCGTTTAATTTTAAATGCTAATTTAACCGGTAGAAACGTCACCGTTCTTCGTGCTTATGCAAAGTATATGCGACAAATTGGTTTATCCTTTTCCATTGAATATATTGCTAATACGATGGCGGCTTATCCCGAAATTTCAGCCTCTTTAATCTCGTTATTTACTCATCGATTTGATCCTGCTTTACAATATGATGAACAAATACAAAACGAATTAGTGGATGTTATTACACAATCCCTTGATCATGTTAACAATCTGGATGATGACAGAATTATTCGTAAATATCTCGATATGATTTTGGCAACGGTTCGTACGAATTTCTATCAACCAAAACTCAATGGTGAACAAAAATCCTATATATCATTTAAATTATTACCTGAACATATCAGTGATATGCCATTGCCTTTACCTAAATTTGAAATTTTTGTGTACTCTCCAAGAATTGAAGGGGTTCATTTACGAGGCGGTAAAGTAGCGCGTGGTGGTCTTCGCTGGTCAGATCGATTTGAGGATTTTCGAACTGAAGTTTTAGGTTTAGTGAAGGCGCAGCAAGTTAAAAATACGGTAATTGTTCCTGTAGGTGCTAAAGGGGGATTTGTTTGTAAACAGCTACCCAAATTAGGGGGAAGAGAAGCGTTTATTGCAGAAGGGCAAGCGTGTTACCGAATATTCATCCGTAGTTTATTAGATATTACTGATAATATTATTGATGGAGAAATCATTCATCCGAAACATGTTGTTCGTCATGATGGGGATGATGCTTACCTCGTGGTTGCTGCGGATAAAGGTACTGCTACTTTTTCTGATATCGCCAATGAAATCGCTGATGAGTTTAACTTTTGGTTAGGTGATGCGTTTGCTTCTGGAGGCAGTGTTGGCTATGACCATAAGAAAATGGGGATCACTGCTCGCGGTGCTTGGGAATCGGTTAAACGCCATTTCCGGGAACGAGGTGTAGATTGCCAAACCACCGAGTTTACCTGTATTGCAATAGGAGATATGGCTGGCGATGTGTTTGGCAATGGCATGCTATTGTCACAAAAAACTCAACTTGTCGCTGCTTTTAACCATATGCATATTTTCTTCGATCCAAGCCCGGACACAGCAAAAAGTTATCTCGAACGTGAAAGGTTATTTGCCGATCCTTCATTAAATTGGTCAGATTACGATACGAGTATCATTTCGTCAGGTGGAGGGGTATTTTCTCGTCGAGATAAATCGATTACGTTGTCTAAAGAGATGCAAAAATGTCTGAATACACGCATTTCAAAAATGACGCCAAATGAATTAATTCACCAAATTTTACAAATGAAAGCCGATTTATTGTGGAATGGTGGAATTGGTACCTATGTGAAGTCGACTCAAGAAAGCGATGCAGATGTTGGTGATCGTGCCAATGATGCAGTACGTGTTAATGGTGCACAATTAAATGTGAGCATTATAGGGGAGGGTGGCAATTTAGGCTGTACTCAATTAGGGCGTGTTGAATTTGCTAAGCATGGCGGTAAGGTGAATACTGATTTTATTGATAATGTTGGTGGTGTAGATTGCTCGGATAATGAGGTTAACATCAAGATATTATTAAATTCCTTAGTTGCCAATGGGGAGTTAACAGTAAAACAACGAAACCAAATTCTCTATGATATGACAGATGATGTAGCTACCATCGTACTAGATGATTGTTATCGACAAACACAATCTATTTCAATTAATGAACAAGCTGGTTTCGGTCAAATAAACGAACAACTTCGTTTTATTTATACTCTTGAAAAAAAGGGTGAGTTAAATCGAGAGTTAGAATACATTCCTAACGATGAAGAGTTTTCTGAACGCATTGCTAATGGAATGGGCTTAACGCGACCAGAGTTATCGGTGCTTATTTCATATGCTAAAATGGTGTTGAAAGAAGAACTGAATAAGCCGGAAATTACTGATAGTCAATACTACCAACAGTTTTTAGTCGATTCATTTCCTTTATTGCTTCAAAATAAATATCAAACACAAATGCAGCAGCATCCGTTAAAATCAGAAATAATTGCAACAAAGCTCACCAATTTTATGATTAATGAC
Source organism: Glaciecola sp. HTCC2999 (assembly GCA_949498985.1). Classification (GTDB taxonomy): domain Bacteria; phylum Pseudomonadota; class Gammaproteobacteria; order Enterobacterales; family Alteromonadaceae; genus Opacimonas. The sequence goes on along the minus strand of CATECQ010000042.1, from coordinate 15,959 downwards.
ATGGGTATTAATTTTGCTCATCGTTTAAATGAAGAAACGGGGGCGACGTTTACTGATATTGCACACGCTTACTCTACAGTTAAGGCTATTTATGAGACGAGTTCTTTATGGCGCAAAGTCGAGCAGCTAGATAATAAAATTGACGCAGCTCTGCAACTAAGTTTGCTGGATGAAATAAGGCGTTCAGTGCGTCGTGCGACGCGCTGGTTATTAAGAGAATCCCCTAATTTTTCTACGATTGAAGCGGCGGTTGAATTTTATAAACCGGTTTTTAGGGATGTATTTACTCATATCAAAAAGTATTTAGTAGATTCTGAAGTTGCAGAATTAGACAAAAAAATACTGTCTTATACATCTCAAGGTGTTTCAGAAGATATTGCTTTTAACGTTGCTATACAAAGTAATGTATTTAGTGCGTTTGATATTGCTCATATCGTACAAAAAACAGAATATGATACCGCGTTAGTATCACGTTTATACTTCCAGTTAGGGTCAGAATTAAAACTGCATTGGTTTTTAGAGCAAATTAATCAGCAAAACGTGACCAACCATTGGCAAGCATTAGCACGTGCTTCGTATCGTGAAGAATTAGATCATCAACAACGCCTAATGACTACCTCATTGTTACGACGTTCTGAAGGCTTAATGACGACTGCTGATGTTGATGGTTTATTGACCAGCTGGATGGAAGCTAACCATCACTTAATTGCGCGATGGTCAAGCATGATGAACGAATTCAAAACTAGCAATACGAACGAGTTTGCAAAGTTTTCGGTGGCATTGCGCGAATTATTGTTAATGGGAAATAAAATCAACGTGTAGCTTTTCATCGTTATTCATTGATAACTGAGTTGCCTAGGATAATCAACAATAAAAAACACAGCACAAATAGGCGCTATATGGCATAATTTACACCATATAGCGTTTTTAATGTTTGGAGTGTTTGAAGTATGTTTTCGTTGGCGCATAAAGCCCTTTTACAATGTGATGCTGAGTTTGCACATGATATGACAATTGGTTGGTTAGCTAAAACACAACGGTCATTTCTTAAACATACTTATCAACAAACCATCTCCCCTAAACCTGTTTCATTATGGGGGCTTGAGTTTCCCAATCCTGTTGGTTTAGCTGCAGGGTTAGATAAAGAAGGACAGTGTGTCGATGCTTTTAATGCTATGGGATTTGGTTTTGTTGAAATTGGCACAGTGACACCTGTCGGCCAACCTGGTAATCCTAAGCCTCGTTTATTTCGCTTGCCGGAGAAAAAAGCCATTATTAACCGAATGGGGTTTAATAATATGGGGGTGGATAATTTACTCAGTAATGTAGCTAAAGCGGAAAATAAAGGCGTTTTAGGCATTAATATTGGTAAGAATAAATTAACTGAAGAAGCCGATGCATTATCAGATTATTTGATTTGTCTTCAAAAAGTATATGTAGCTGCTGACTATATTACCGTGAATATATCTTCTCCAAATACACCTGGTTTACGTAACTTGCAATACGGTGAAACCTTAAATCAATTGTTATCAGGCCTCAAAGCAGCGCAGCTTGAATTGAGTCAACAACACGATAAATATACGCCAATAGCACTCAAGATTGCGCCTGATCTTTCACGCGATGAGCTTCTTAGTATCGCTGACGCATTAGTCGCTGCAAAACTTGATGGGGTAATCGCGACTAATACCACCTTGTCGCGTGAAGCAGTCACTGGCTTACCAAATGCCGAAGAAATGGGTGGATTAAGTGGTGCTGTCTTAACTGAACGCAGTTTGGAAGTGACCCAGCAACTCTCTGAGCACCTTCAAGGTAGTTTACCCATTATAAGTGTCGGTGGGATTGATTCATCCACATCGGCACAAGCACGACTTGATGCTGGCGCTAGCTTAGTTCAAGTTTATTCGGCTTTGATTTATCAAGGACCAAAACTTATTCCTTCTATTGTTAACGGGCTTTCTTAATGCACCAAATTTTAGTCACCACTTCTCGTGGTTTAGACGCACTTCTTCAAGATGAGATCCAACAGCTGTGTCCTGATGTGATTACCAAACTTGCCCCAGGTATGGTCAAAGTTACTGGTGACTTAACTGATGCTTATCGTATTTGTCTGCATTCTCGTTTAGCGAATCGTGTTCTATGGACATTGGTTCACGCACCTTGTCCAAATGAACAGGCGCTTTATGTTGCGGCAAATAATATTGATTGGCCGAGTCATTTTAATTCTGAAGATGATTTCATGGTCCAATTTAATGGTACGACTAAATCTATTAATAACACTCAATTTGGTGCATTACGTATCAAAGATGCCATTGTTGATCGATTCGTCGAAGATGGATTGATGCGTCCAAACGTCAGTAAATTAACGCCTAAATTAATGGTGCATGCGCGATTACATCGTGATGAAGTTACAATATGTATTGATTTATCCGGTAAAAGTTTACATCAACGTCATTATCGACAAACAACGGGCGAAGCCCCATTAAAAGAGCATGTTGTAAGTGCAATGCTGTATCGAAGCGGTTTTGTACAGCGAGTTAAGGATAACCAAGGAGCGGAGTCTCCTGTACCTATTGTTTTGGCTGATCCTATGTGTGGCTCAGGCACAATTGCTATTGAAGCGGCATTAATAGCACAAAATATAGCGCCTGCGATTGCGCGTGAACAATGGGGCTTTACTCATTGGAAACAACATAATTCAGTTCAGTGGCTACAAATAAAAGAAGCCGCTTTACAGTCTCAAATTCCAGCCAATGAAACACATGTCACTATTTATGCCAACGATATTGAACGTAAACTAGTCCGCAGTGCCAAAGCTAATGCCGATGAAGCAGGGGTATTTGGTGATATCATTTTTAGTCATACTGATGCACTTAAATGGTCAGTGGAATCTCACCCTCAGCATTCAATCGAAACAGGTGAAATCACTCATTTTATTGTTACCAACCCTCCTTATGGTGAGCGTTTAGGCGAACTAGCAACACTATTACCTATGTTTGTGAAGTGGGGGGAGCAACTAAAAGCTCATTTCGCTAACTGGCATGTAACCATGTTGACTTCAAATCGTGAATTGTTAAGACAGCTGCGTCTGCGTTCAAATAAAGAATACGCTATGATGAATGGTAAACTTGAATGTAAATGTGTGAACTATCAACTTAACGAAAGTAATTGTATGGTGGTAGAGCAACATTCGGGTCAACAAGACTTTGCAAATCGTTTGAAGAAAAATTTAAAACGATTGAAAGGATTTATACAATCTAACATAACGGATTGTTATCGAATATATGATGCTGATTTACCGGAATATAATTGTGCGATTGACAGATATGCAGATTGGTTAGTTGTTCAAGAATATGCACCACCAAAAGATATTCCTGCAGAGAAAGCACGCCGCCGTTTACATGATGTATTGTTACAACTGCCAATGCTAACTAATGTTTCGACAGATAAAATTGTGCTGAAGGTCCGAGAACAGCAAAAAGGTAAAGCACAGTATGATAAGTTTAATTCTCAGCATGAGCGTATTATTGTGCAAGAACATGGCGCAAAATTTTATGTGAATTTACATGATTATCTCGATACTGGTTTATTTTTGGACCATCGAATCACACGTCAACGTTTTGCTCAAGATGTTCAAGGCCTGCGAGTGTTGAATTTGTTTGCATATACCGGGAGTGTGTCAGTACATGCTGCATTAGGTAAGGCTGCAAGTGTGACGACTGTTGATATGTCGAATACCTATCTGGATTGGGCGAAGGATAACTTCCGTTTGAACCAATTACGTGGGGGGTATGATTTTCAACAAGGAGATTGTTTGTCTTGGATTAAACACCATTCAAAACAATATGAACGAATATTTATTGATCCCCCCAGTTTTTCAAACTCCAAACGCATGTCTGATACATGGGATGTGCAAAGAGATCATGTGCGTTTAATACGAGATGCCCTAGGTTGTTTAACTCATGGGGGAAAAATTTATTTTTCAAATAACTTGCGTAGTTTCAAACTTCATACTCAAGCTATAGAAGATATGGGATTGAGTGTTCAAGATATTACCGCTGAGACCATTCCAGGTGACTACATACGTAATCCTAAAATCCATCATTGTTGGATTTTAACCTTAGATAAATAATATGACTCAAAATACTAAGATTGTTTGGCTAATAGGTGGTGATGATTGTTCATTGTGTGATGTTGCTAGTGACATATTAGATGTTGCTGTCTCAGATCAGCCCGACCTCTCTCTTGATATCACTTATGTCAATGTTAAATCGAGTACTTTGTTGTATCATAATTACGGTGCACGCATCCCCGTGCTACTCAATCCAAATACAGATATGGCATTATACTGGCCGTTCGAATTACCCCAGGTGCAGGAGTTTTTGCGCGCATGAGTGTGTTACAAATAAAAGATGGGTCGGTTATTTTTGGTCATCCTCCTATTTTAGATGGTGTTGACTTTATTCTTGAGCCGAATGAACGAGTATGTATTGTGGGTCGCAATGGTTGCGGTAAATCCACATTTTTACAAGTCATTCAAGGGGGAATCATTCTAGATGATGGCGTGCGTGTTGTTGATAATAATTACAGTATCTCAAGACTGCCCCAAGATCCGCCCGAGAGTGTTGAATCAACATTATTTGATTATGTTGCCCAAGGTTTAGAAGGGGTCGGTGAACTGATTAAAGCCTATCATGAACAAACTATTTTGGTGACGAATGACCCAACAGAGAAAAACCTTGATAAGCTGATGACGCTGCAAAATGAGCTTGATAGTAAAGAGGCATGGGGCTTTGAACAATCAATTAACCAAACACTTACGATGCTTAAATTGGATGCTGACGCCATGTTATCATCCCTTTCTGGTGGGTGGCGAAGAAAAGCGGCATTAGCTCGTGCGATTGTGTCACAACCCGATATTTTACTTCTTGATGAACCGACTAACCATTTAGATATAGATATGATTGCATGGCTGGAAGCTGCGTTGAAACAGTTTAAAGGTTCGATTGTATTTATTTCTCATGATCGCGCGTTTATTCGTTCTCTGGCGACTCGCATTGTAGATTTAGATAGGGGAACATTGACATCTTACCCTGGTAATTATGAATTGTATTTAGAGAAAAAAGCGCATGATTTAGAAGTGCAAGCAAATCAAAATGCCTTATTTGATAAAAAACTAGCACAAGAAGAAGTTTGGATCCGCCAGGGAATCAAAGCACGTAGAACACGTAATGAAGGCCGTGTACGTGCATTAAAAGCGTTACGAGAGACACATCAAGCAAGACGTAAGGTACAAGGCTCGGCTAAAATTAGTGGTCATGTGTCTCAAGCTTCAGGTAAGCGAGTATTCGAAGCCACGGGTTTATCCTATGCTATTGGCGGACAACAAATTGTTAAAGACTTAGATTTGCATATTGTCCGTGGGGATAAAATTGCGTTTATTGGTAATAATGGTTGTGGTAAATCGACGTTAATTAAACTGTTACTGGGTGATTTGATACCCGATTCAGGAGAAGTGATTCAAGGCGTTAATTTAGAAGTTGCTTATTTTGACCAACATCGAGATGCCTTAGATTTAACCCAGAAAGTTGTCGATTGTGTGGCTGATGGAAAACAAGAAATCACCATCAATGGACGTCCAAGGCATGTGATTTCATATCTTCAAGACTATTTATTCGAACCGGATCGTATTCAAGCGCCTGTCAGTTCTTTATCTGGTGGTGAAAAAAATCGCCTAATGCTTGCTAAACTTATGTTACGACCAAGTAATTTAATAATTCTAGATGAACCAACAAATGATTTGGATGTTGAAACTCTTGAATTATTAGAATCATTGCTCGTGGATTATGAAGGTACTGTTATTTTAGTCAGTCACGATAGAGAATTTGTGGATAATGTTGTGTCATCATGTGTCGTGTTTGAAGGTGAGGGAGTAGTGACTGAATTTGTTGGTGGGTATAGTGATAGTGCACAATGGTATGCACAAAATCTACACAAAACTCAACCAACGGGAACTAAAACAATTGAACAGACTCCTAACAAGGTCGATACTTCAGCAAGTTTGCAAACAAATACTGTCACTAAGAAAACGAAAAAGTTATCATATAAGGATAATAAAGAGCTAACAGAGTTACCACAAAAGATTGAACAACTTGAAAAAGAGCTTGAATCATTGCAAACGCAAATGAATGATAGCGAATTTTATATGCAATCGTTTGAGTTCACTCAACCCATTATCGATAAATTTGCCGACTGTGAAGCACAATTAGAAGTTGCTTATGCACGTTGGGATGAATTAGAAGAATTACAACAATCTTAACAAAGATTTACCACAGGATTTTTATGAACCAAGTTGAAGTTATCGCAAAGTCCCAACAACGGACTCAGCCACGTTTCAAATTATCACAAATTGCTATTAGTTCTTTATTGATGCTCAGCGCGACCTGTTCAGGCTTGGCTACTAGCGCAACTTATGATGTTGTTCCAGTATCCACCAATGATTTAGCTATCAATGTATTTGCACGTGCTTTAGATAATCAAAATAATGCGATAGTGTTAGCTCAAGATGCTTACAATGTGCCTTTGGATTATAGTTTAATCGATTTTACCAATACGACATTACTTGATAATTTGACAGATCCAACTTCAGCGGAAGCAGGAAATCCTAATACTGATGACTATAACTATTTAGTTAATCTAGTGCGCTTAACATCTAGCGAAAATGTGTCTTCAAGTCAGCAGATAGCCTTATATCAATCGTTTATTAACGATGGTCTGGATAATACTCGAGTCACCGCGTTTGATATTGATAATGTACAAACAAATGGTTTGTCATTCAGTAACGATATTATTGTCAATGACATATTAAATGCCAATGTAGTTGTGGGAGCTGCAGAGGCGCCCTACATTACTGCCCAATATACGAATGAAGATGGTGATGTGCTTAATTATCTAACCAATGATTTCTTACGTAGAGCTTTCATTTCTTTCAATGGAAATACAATTGCATTACCACCAGCCGCTACCGATTTAGGTGGGATAAGTGAAGCATATTCGGTTAACCAAAACTTGCAAGTGGCAGGTTCTTCATCTATTCGAGCGACTGCTGACTTCTTGGAAGCCGTTGCAAATTGTGATGATAATGAAACACGTGGTGATCAGCCTATTGGCGCTTGTTATCGAGTATTGATGAATAGTGGCTTAGTCACCGCCGGTATGGATCGACGTGCCACCATATGGCAACTTGATGCGCAAGGTCAAATTATATCCACAACAACGTTCCCATTACCGTTTACCCCTGAAGAGGTGAGTGAATCAAATCCTGATACCGCTTTTTTCAACGCGGCGTATGCAATCAATGATGCAGGTATCGCGGTTGGAGAAACTCATACGTTTTTCTATGAACGTGAATTAAAAGTCAGTAGTGCTGCACTGTATCAAAACAATGAAACTATTGAATTTATTGATAAAGAAGATTATTTCCCAAGTACTGCTTTAGATATTAATAACAACAACATTGTTGTTGGCAGCGGTACCACTCAGGTCAATGGTACAAACCGTTCTAAATTCTATACCTACAATATCGATACTGAAGAGTTAATTTTCCCTGAAGACTTCTTTCCTGGTTCAGCTAGTGTTGCTCGTGATATCAATGATAATAACATGGTCGTTGGCGAAGGCGAGGTAGAATTTATCACCGAAGGTACACGTCGTAAAAATGCATTTTTATATGATATGAATACACAAACCTTTACCGATTTGAATGACTTAATTGCGTGTGATGCTCCATATATCATCGTGGGTGCTAATAGTATTAATGACGACAATATTATTCTTGCTAACGCATTAGTAAACGAACAAGCACGTAATCCCAATGGTGACTTGGTTGTAGACAGTGATGGTGAACCAGTGATGGTAGACCGAGTAATAGCAGTTCGTTTAAATCCAATTCCTAACGGTATAATTGAGGATTGTAGCAATGCAGAGGAAGAAACAGTCATAGAACGTCAAGGTGCTTCAGTGTCTGTTTTGACGGGGAGTTTATTCGTTGTTGCGTTGTTAGGTAAATTATTATTTAGACGCCGCCGTCATTTTAGCTAAGAATTTTATGCTATATAACTAAAGGGTTTAAAAACCCTTTTTTTATGTGTAATTATTGTAAACAGCTATTTCTATATAATTCATTTACTTAGCTGCTTTAGGCTAAATCTTTAACATTTTCTATTTTTTAGTTCTTGAAACTTTGCATCTTGAGGCGTACAACAAATGTTGTTGAGTTTAATTATTTATCATTTTAATAATTACCAATATTTTTTTTCGCAATAGAGGTTAAACAATGAAGAGACAAAAAAGGGATAAAGCAACACGTGCCCACTCTAAAGGGTATCAAGCTGGAATAGCTGGCCGTGCAAAAGAGAACTGTCCATTTCAAGCTTCCGAAACCAGGTCTGAATGGTTAGGCGGTTGGCGAGAAGCTGTTGAAGACCGAATATCCACCTTTGGTATGCGATGACATATCAAAGATACAAAAAAAGCTCCACGTAGGAGCTTTTTTTATGTTTTAGCTTATCAATTAAAAAGCACTGGTGTCTTGGAATAGACCTACTTTCAAATCCTTAGCGACATAGATTTCGCGACCGTCAACTTCTACAGACCCATCAGCCATACCCATAAATAATTTACGCTTGATGACCCGTTTCATCGTAATTTTATAAGTTACTTTTTTAGCTGTTGGTAAAATTTGACCAGTGAATTTTACTTCACCTACGCCTAATGCTCTGCCTTTACCAGGGCCACCAGACCAACCTAGGAAAAACCCAACCAGTTGCCACATTGCATCTAAGCCTAAGCAACCGGGCATAACCGGATCACCCGGAAAATGACAATCAAAAAACCATAAATCTGGATTTACATCGAGTTCAGCAATAATTTCACCTTTACCGTGTTCTCCACCGTCTTCAGTAATTGAGATAATACGGTCCATCATCAGCATGTTAGGAGCGGGGAGTTGGCTATTGCCTTCACCAAATAGCTCACCTTGGCTACATGTTAATAATTCTTCTTTGGTATAACTATTTTGGTCTAATGTCATGATAATGTATTTCCTAATTATTGAGTGCGTAATTTAGCGAACACTTGTACGCTTAACAAGTCTGAACAGTCATATTTAATGTCTTTTTTAACTTATTTGATATAAATAATGAGCATTGTATAAATTAAGTACAATATAGTGTCTTTATTTTTCGTGAAGTGTCAGCATAAGTTACACTTAAAGTATAATGTTAAAACAATACTTAATGTCATTTTTAAAAATGGTGAGGAAAGAGTATGCGCAAAAAAAATCCGTATGCAAACGCTGAAAAACAAAAACGTTTTCGCGATAAACAAAAAGCATTAGGTAAAAAAATGGTGCGTGGTTATGTCACACCTCAAGCGTTACAATGTTATGAAGAAATTTTGGATAAAACCAGTTGGTCTGATTCTGAAGTATTATCAAATGCGTTACGCATAACCTATGCGGCCTATAAAAAAGGGCAAATCCGTATGTTAAATCAATATTTAGAAGATAACGATTTATAGACTAGCGACTACCTGGAACTATGTGTTTTTTAAGAATTCGTCGTGCATCTTTTGCAACATCAGCTCGTTTTTGAAAGGACCACAATCTATCCCTAGCTATTTTTGCTGCCTCGTCAATATCAACAATAGGGGCTGGATACTGATCTGCTTCATTAATACCAAATAGTTGTTTTTCCATTGGGCTAATTGTCCATGGCGTATGTACCATGTCATCAGGATAACCTTCTAGCTCAGGTACCCATTGTTTGATGAACTTGCCTTGAGGGTCTTTTTCTTGTGACTGTTTTATTGGGTTGTATAATCTTATTGTGTTTGTCCCAGTAACACCAGCTTGCATTTGAAACTGTGGATAATGAATTCCAGGTTCAAAATCCAAAAACTGGGCCGCTAAATGTTTTACACCTAAACGCCAATCGATATTAAAATGATGCGTTAAAACACTCACAAGCATCGCTCGCATCCTAAAATTGATATAGCCCGTATTGATGACTGCGCGCATATTCGCATCCACAATGGGGATACCTGTTGTTCCTTTCTGCCAAGCTTGCAATCGCTCCGTTATTTTCTCGTTGTCAGTCTCATAGGGGTAAGCGGTATAGGCATAATTAACGGGTCTTATCTCCATTTCGCATTCACTCTCAAACTTTTGTATAAAATGACAGTGCCAATGTAAACGAGATACCATCGCCGAAATTGCTCGCTTCCAACCTTGGTATTCCGATTCATTTAATGTGTCGAGTTTTTGATATGTTTGCTTGATCGTGATGTTCCCCCAAGCAATGTAAGGGGATAATCGAGTACAACTCTTGCGAGATAATTCTGGACTAGAGATATGCTTTGCATACATTTTACCGCGATGTGCCAGGAACGAATAATAGGTATGCCATGCGCGGCGTTCTCCACCGATTTGAAATTTAGGATGGGGAGTTGACCATTGTTGAGGGGGTAACTCAATATAAGTTTGAGTAATGACGTAAGCTTGTATTTGATTGATGAATGATTCTTCAACAAATGGAATAGTGTCTAGATAGGGATCGTCACATGGTTTCTCCATCATTTCATGCCAATACACAGACCAATCTAAACGATGATTTAATCCTCTTCGTACTACTGAGTAAGGCGCTTCAATCCAGTTAATGTGACGTTGGGAAAAGTATTTCTGCATAGCACGATCACGTGCGTATGTGACTTCAATTCCTATTTCTTCGTGACTATAAACATTAGCAATATCACATTGAGAGAGCAGGGCATCAAATACTTTTTGAATCGGCCCCACTACCACCAATATTTTTGTCTGAAATTCGCTAAGTTGCGTTTGGAGATCTATTAAAGACTGCATGACAAATCGCCAATGACGCTCAGAGTAATGCTGATCATTAATTAGTATTGGTTCAAATACGTATAACAATAACACCGGTCTGGGATTGCCGGTGACTTGATACAAAGGAAGATGGTCACGTAGACGCAAATCCCTTTTAAACCAAACGATATCAACTACGAGGCGCATAGTCCGCCCAATAAGCAATGAATTCACCTTGAGGATCATAAGTTTGTGTTTGCTTATTAAGATTGAATTGACGACATCCACGAGGGTCGCTACCTACACCTGCCAGATATTGCCAATTTCCCCAATTGCTAGCGGGATCGAAATCAATAAGTGCTTCTTCAAAATAAGCAGCACCATATTGCCAATCTAATCCTAATTCATGAATAAAGCAGCTTGCTACAAGTTGGCGACCTCGATTCGACATAAATCCCGTATATTTTAATTGTCGCATACACGCGTTTATTATGGGGTAGTCAGTTTCCCCATTAACCCAATCCTCAAAGCGTCTTTTTTGATGAAATCCCGTTGGCGATTTTTGCTGGATCCCGTTGCGATGGTATAACGCCTTTCCATGTTTTAGCTGTTGCCATTGAAAAAATTCACGCCACAGTAATTCAAAAAATAGCCAATATGTAGAGTCATTAGCACCATGATGAGCTTCGTAGTCAGTAATGGCTGCTGCAACTTGACGTGGAGAGATACAACCTGCAGCTAACCAAGGCGAAAGTTTACTTGAAAATTCCCAGCCCTCTAAACCATTACGTGTTATTTTATATTCACTTAGGGCTTGTGTATCAAATGTATAATAGTGCATCTGCTGTAACGCTTTTTGCTCTCCACCCAATAGACGTTTTACTGTTTCATTATGGTTAATCAGAACTTTGTCACATTCTCTTATTGGCGGCAGGTTAGTATCAACAAATTGTTCGGGTAATAATGCAGGTGGTAACTCTGATAGTATTGATGCAACGGGTAATCGAGCTTCGCAGAATTTCTCTACTTTTCGACGAAAAGGGGAAAACACATCCGGTAAGTTCTCAATGCTCATTGGAAGATCATCAATATCGTACAATGTGTAGCTGTTCGTATTGATAAGAGTTTTGTCAGAATAAAGTTGGCTAAGTGAATCGATTGTTTTACGTTCGTGCACACCGGTGTGAAAATGTTTTCCAATATGCGTGAATTCATGTTGTTCATTTAGTTGCTGAATAATAGTAAGGGGGGCGCCAATATAAATATGTAACTGCTGTCCCGCAGCGAGTAATTGTTGTTGTAAATCATCCAATGCTTGGCGAATAAATCGATATCGGTGTTGTCCTATGCGACGTTGCTTAAATTGCGCAGATCCTTTGTGTGAAGATGTTGAGAAATCTTCAGAGTCAAAAATATAGATGCAATGCAGTTGGTCAACCTGTGTGGCTAATTGCTGTAATGCAACGTTATCACAGATACGTAAATCATGTTCAAACCAATAAAGCCCTTTACTCATAGAATCCTCTAGATAAACTCGATAAACCATCCATACGTTGTAAGCAACTAAATAGATTGCTGTTAAGAAGATTTATTTCATGAAATATTGAACGAAATCAGCGTTTAATCAGTAAAAAAGGTATTGTTCATTCATTGAAAATATCTATGTCTCATCCTGTTGTAATAATGTGGTTTCGCCACGACTTACGTTTACATGATAACCCAGCATTAAACCGCGCTATAGAATTTGCGGGAATGCACGGTAGTGTTTTACCGATATTCATTCATGATACTTCTGCTCCGGAGCTTGCAAAGCTTGGTGAAGCGTCGCAATGGTGGTTGCATCAATCTCTCATCTCGTTATCAGCTTCAACTGAACAACATCTACAGTTATTTAAAGGTGAACCAATATCGGTAATTGAGTCACTCATAGAGGAATACGATGTTACTCATGTCTTGTGGAACCGAGGATATGAGCCATGGCAAATAGCACGTGATTCTCATATTAAAGCCACCTTAAATGAACGCGTTGAAGTGTTGTCTACTAATGGCCATTTACTATGGGAACCGATGCAGGTTCTCAAAAAAGACAACACACCTTATAAAGTATTTACACCCTATTATCGTAAAGGGTGTTTATCACGATCTGCACCTCGTTATCCAGAAGTATTACCCGATAATCTACCATGGACTTCAGCTACTCTTGAATCGGTCAAAAACGGTCATTTAGTTACCTTAGATGAATTAGATTTGATGCCATCTATTCAATGGTTTGGCACGATTGAAGCTCAGTGGCAACCGGGTGAAGAGGGGGCCAAAAATCGTTTAGCAACCTATATTGAAGATGCTGCAACTCGTTATCGTGAAGATCGGAATCTGCCTGGTATAAAAGGAACATCATTATTATCTCCACATCTACATTTTGGAGAAATATCTGTCAATACAGTGTGGTATGCAATTAAAGATGCATTTAAAGATGACCCAGAGAATGAACATGCTGATACATATTTAAGTGAGCTTGGTTGGCGAGAGTTTAGTCATTATTTATTATTTCATTTTCCGCATATACAAACAGAAAATTTCTCCAATAAGTTTGACAAATTTCCTTGGCGTTCGGCATCGGATGAACTTAAGGCATGGCAGTTCGGTAATACTGGAATACCCATTGTCGATGCTGGCATGCGTGAACTTTACCAGACAGGTTACATGCATAACCGAGTGAGGATGATTGTGGGCTCGTTTTTAGTTAAGAACTTATTGATTGATTGGCGTGAGGGCGAACGATGGTTTTGGGATTGCTTGTTAGATGCCGATATGGCTGCAAACAGTGCATCATGGCAATGGGTCGCTGGGAGTGGGGCGGACGCATCACCTTATTTTCGGATTTTCAATCCTATTCTTCAAGGTGAGAAATTTGATAAACAAGGTGACTATGTAAAGCGATACTGCCCTGAGTTGCGTTTATTACCCCCAAAATTCATTCATAAACCATGGGAAGCGCCTAATCAGATACTACAAGCGTGTAATATTGTCCTTGGCGATACTTATCCAGAGCCCATAGTCGACCTTAAAGTGTCACGTCAAAGAGCCTTAGATGCATTTGCTGTTACCAAAGAGGCGAATTTGACATGAGTGGTAACACATTAAAATCCTTAAGATTAGTGTTAGCTGATCAGCTCACACATACCGTTGCCGCATTGCAGGGAATTGATCCTGAACACGATATCATTTTATTAGCAGAAGTGCGTTCAGAAGCGAGTTACGTTAAACATCATAAAAAGAAAATTATTTACTTGTTTTCAGCCATGCGTCATTTTGCATTGGAATTAAGAGCACAAGGATACCAAGTTCATTATACTCATTATTTGGATGAAGATAATCAAGGTTCGTTAGCTGCTGAGGTGGCATATCGCCTTAAACAATATGATTGCCATCAAGTTATTTGCACGTTTCCTGGGGAGTATCGTGTTCACCAAGATATGCTCAGCTGGTCGACATCTCTTGGAGTTAATGTAGATATTCGTTCAGATGATCGATTTATTGCCACGACCGAAGAGTTTGCTCAATGGGCTGATGGCAAAAAACAACTACGCATGGAGTTTTTCTATCGTGAAATGCGTAGAAAACTCAATTGTTTAATCCAAGACGGTCAACCAGAGGGCGGAAAATGGAATTATGATGCAGATAATCGAGCTAAATTACCTAAAGATATTCATATACCTAAACATACACAGTTTACACCTGATGCAATAACACAAGAAGTGATTGATTTAGTCAAAGCGGAGTTTGATGACCATTTTGGCGATGCTGTAGATTTTCATTATGGGGTAACGCGTGCTCAAGCGTTAGAAGTTTTAGAACAGTTTATTGCTGAACGTTTAATTAATTTTGGACAATTCCAAGATGCTATGGCTCACAATGAGCCATGGTTATTTCATTCACATATTTCCTTTTACTTGAATTCAGGTCTACTCACGGCACATGAAGTCGTAGCTCGAGTTGAAGATATTTACTACACTCATTTACATGATAATACACTTGATGATGTGCCATTAAACTCAGTAGAAGGTTTTATTCGACAAGTGATTGGTTGGCGTGAGTATGTCAGAGGGTTGTATTGGTACAAAATGCCAGAATATGTTGAGCATAACCATTTAAATGCACAACGTGCATTACCGGATTTTTTCTGGACCGGTCAGACCAAGATGAATTGTTTATCGCAATGTATCAAAGATACTAAAGAAAATGCTTATGCCCACCATATTCAACGTTTAATGGTGTTAGGTAATTTTGCGCTTATTTCAGGCTTATCACCAAAGGCTGTCAATGAGTGGTATTTATTAGTATATGGCGACGCATACGAATGGGTTGAGCTGCCTAATGTGTCTGGTATGGTTTTATATGCAGATGGTGGATTACTTGCGAGTAAACCTTATGCGGCGAGCGGTGCCTATATCAACAAAATGTCTAATTATTGTAAGCATTGTGATTATAAAGTTGCAAATAAAACAGGCGAAGACGCTTGTCCATTTAATTATTTATATTGGGATTTTCTATATCGTCATCGAGCACAATTATCAAATAATCATCGTATGGGTATGATTTATAGAACGATGGATAAAATGGCACCTGAAAAGTTAGATAACGCATTAGCGGATGCAGATACATTTCTGCTTAAACTGGATGCTAATGAAAGGGTGTAATAAATGAAAAAATCTGAGTTACCATCAAAGATTTGTCCTGTGTGTGAAATTTCATTTAATTGGCGTAAAAAATGGAAAAAGAATTGGGAGAATGTAAAATACTGTTCGAAGAGATGTTCTGGTAACAAATCTAAGAAGCAGTAAGTGAATTATTACGTAATTATATAAGTTCTTATAATGTATATTATGTTAAATTAAGTGTATGTATGTAATAAACCAATCTCTACTTCATATATAAAAATAAAAACCGTACAAATATCCTACATCATTCTACAATAGTTAGAATTACTTTAAAGAGAAGCTTATGTTCACTATCAATGTCGACCTAATATTAAATGCGCCTATTGATTATTTATTTGAGGCAATTAGTGACCATGGTGCTT
>CATECQ010000041.1 GCA_949498985.1 Glaciecola sp. HTCC2999 | reverse complement strand
TGAATCGCCCCGTGTTTGCCAGAGACTCAATAACTTGAGAAACTGGAACTATGAAAAAATCAAATCGCTATACATCAGAATTTCGTGAACGTGCAATTAGGCTTGTTACCACACAACAGCATGAATACCCCTCTCTTTGGGCTGCGCTAGTATCGATTTCAGATAAACTGGGATGTACACCAGAAACACTTAGAGCATGGGTCAAGAAGTCTCAAGCTCAACCGTCTAAACCATCTTCTAACACTCAATCAACTGAAGAACGACTTGCCGCCTTAGAGCGCGAGAATAAAGAGCTCAAGCGAACGAATGATATCCTGAGGCAAGCTGCCGCTTTTTTCGCCCAAGCGGAGCTCGACCGCAAACAGAAGTAATAGTGGATTTTATTGATGCTTGCAGAGAGCATTACGGTGTCGAGTCAATTTGCAAGGAATTGCCGATTGCACCATCAACGTATTATTCTCATAAACAGATACAAAGAGAGCCTGAGCGACTGTCTAACCGCAAAAAGCGTGATGCTGAGCTGATAATACTCATTCGCGAAGTGTGGGAGGATAATATGTCAGTTTATGGTGCAAGAAAAATATGGAAGCAGCTACAGCTTGACGACCATCAAGTCGCCCGCTGTACAGTCGAACGATTGATGCGAGTTATGGGAATTCAAGGTGTTCGTCGGGGTAAAGCACATAAGACAACGATACCTGACGAGCAACAAGATAAGCCACTTGATTTAGTTAATCGTCAATTTACTGCTGAGCAGCCAAATCAACTTTGGGTAGCTGACATCACCTATGTTGCCACATGGAGTGGGTTTGTTTATGTCGCTTTCGTGATAGATGTTTTTTCACGATACATTGTAGGTTGGCGTGTATCAACGACAATGCACACAGAGCTTATTCTTGATGCGTTAGAGCAAGCTATTTGGCATCGTGGCAATCCCGAGGGGTTAATTCACCACAGCGACAGAGGGAGTCAATATCTGTCTATACGATACACTGAGCGACTTGCTGAAGCTGGAATTCAAGCGTCTGTAGGCAGTGTGGGTGACTCTTATGACAATGCATTGGCTGAAACAATAAATGGATTATTTAAAACAGAGATTATTCGCAGAAATGGCCCGTGGAAGAATGTTGATGCTGTTGAATACGCAACGTTAGAGTGGGTTAATTGGTTTAATAATCAACGCCTATTATCTTCAATTGGGTATATTTCACCAGCTCAATATGAAACAGACTACTATGATAATTTAAACGAGTCAGGTAAAGTGGCCTGACTTAAACAAACTGGTCTCCGATGAACTCGGGGCGATTCAATCAAAGTGATAAGCCATTGATTATACTACTAATATAACTTCATTCAGCTTAGCTCATAATCGGCAGGTCCCCTGTTCAAGTCAGGGTCGGGCCACCATTTCTTCTTAATTTATTATCTAATATCTCAAAAAAACTAAAGAGGGTTGATGAATCTTTAGCAAAAGAATGGTCTAAATTAAGCACTATTTTTTAAAGCTTATTGCATGTAGTAGGTCCACTTTATTCCACACAAGATGTTTGATATACCCGATTACATGTAATCCAGTGAGAAGAAATAGCATGTTTACACTAAATTCGTGTATTTCCTCAAGAATTTCAAATTGCTCATGATTGCTGACAACACTTGGAATCACTGGCCAATCGAACACTTCTAAATAAGAAGTCGGCTGTATCCGTAGCTCAAAATTTGTCATTAACCATCCTGTAAAAGGAATTAAGAACATGACGGCATACAATCCAAATTTAGTAACATTAGCAATACGTTCTTCAACTTTAGAGAACAAGCTTACATTGTGAGTTCTATGGGTGATTAACGATGTTGATAGTCTGACAAAAAACAATAATAAAAGCGTCAATCCAACTTGAGTATGTAACACAAAAGTAGGAGAGTTGAGTGAGTCTTCCATAAACTCTCCAGTTAACACCATAACTAATAGAGTAATCGCCATCGACCAATGCAGAAAAATGATTAAAGTATGATGTTTGGTTACACGAGTAAGTTTCATTAGAATAATCCTAAAAATAAAACTTAGTGTAGTTAATTACTCGAAAACGGCTATAGGGATAACCGCCTATTTGAACTAAATATTTGTTTTAATTACCAATTAACTCTTCAAAAAATAAGGCCGCAAGCTCATGCCTTCCTGTAACATTTGCTTTTTTATAAACGGCTGACGCTTGATGACTAATTGTTTTTTCAGATTTCCCACGCACTTCAGCGATTTCAAAGTTACTTAAACCTTTGACTAGCAATAACGCAACTTCCTTTTCTGTTTTCGACAGTTCCCAATGATCAAATTGTTCAGCAATGCCCTCAAAAAATTTCGCTTTTGTCTCAATGACTTTTTTAGATAAATTGTCAGAATGAGCTTTACTTAATCTTAATTGTTGTACAAGTAGCTGCGCTTGTTTACTTCGTTTTTTAATGTCATTTACTAAGAAAACAAAAATAGACGAAGACAAGATAATTAATATAATTTCTTGGAGTAAATGGTGACTCTCTACTTGATTTTCAAAATCAACGTAAAGATCTCCTAACTTGAATATAATAATAAGCACTAAAAGAAGTGCTATAGTTTTGTCTCGATTCATAAAAAAAAGCCATATGTGAATATGGCTTTATTTAAACATATTATAGTATGTTAATCATTATCATCTGATTCAATTTCAGCCTCATAAGCATAGATATAACTACCATCAACCCAAACACCCTCAATCTCTAACTTCACGCCAATCTGAAGTGTCGACATAAACTCTGTTACAGAAACACGTCTATCGTTGAGTTCCAATTCAGTGCTACTATCAATTCTGACTTCTTGGTTATTTAAAGTAAAACTGCTGCCATTAATGATACTGGTGACTTTACCTTCAAACTCGACATATCCATTACCATAAATACTGTCTGATGAATCACTGTCGTTATCATTATCACTGTCGTTGTCGTTATTACTATTATTGTCGTTATTAGTATCATTTAGACTTTGCTGTTCCAACTCTACTTTTTGTACAACAAATTGACCGGTACTATCAAATGCGCCTTCTATCTCAATTTCACTGCTGCCTACAGAATCTGTAGCTGTCGTCAAAAACATCGTTAAATCTGTTACAACATCATTAATGATAAATCTCATCGATTCTGTCAAAGACACACTCATGCCATTAAGAGTAATTGTTTGAGTCGCGGCGTTTATAGTAAAAACTCGACTTTCAAGTTCCCATTCTTCGTTATATTCATTTACATCTTCACGTTCAATTCTTTGAATAATATTGTCTGATTCTGAATTTTGAATATAAGCCACCTCAACTAGGTCGTTTACACTCAACGATGCAAAGTTAAAATATTTTTCATCATCATCTTCTAAACGCGTCGTACTGACAAATGCATATACTAGACCATTAACCGTAATGGTTTGGTTAACTGAATCAATTGCCTCAATCGTCCCTTTAATTTTACCATCTGTATTTAAATAGCTATCTTTGATTTCAATATAAGTGACCAAATTTGTCGTTGGATCTAAATATATTTCTACAAAGTCTTGTACCTGAATGTTGGCATTTCCTTCAATAACAACATCTGCTGCTAACTGGTAAATTAGTCCATCAATGGTAATCATGTTAGTCAGGGTATCGAAAGCTGTGACAATTCCTTCCTTTTCGATCCTTGCAATATCATCGTTACTTGAGTCTAAATAATAGCTATCATCAATTATATCTACTTCGTTGGCTATAAAAACACCATTGGTAAAAGCTCCCTCTACTTTAACCTTTTGCCCATCATCAATCATAGTAGTATTGGACGATGCATAATTAATAGTAATACCGGATAAAGTAAATGTTTGTTGAGCGTCATCAAGATTGGCGACAACACCAGATGTATACTGATAATTATCATTCACTGCGTCATCATCTAATTCTATATATGTGGCAACAAATGCTCCATCAATGTCAAAATACCCACTTACTTCAACACGATCATCTACAGACATGCTAGTTTCTGTTAATCCAATAAAATGTGTTAAATCATTATACTTAACAACGGTACCTACTATTTCTAGTTGTTTGTTATTGCGGTCTATTCCAGTAACAACACCTTCAATATCATTATCATAAAGCACACTAGAAACAGTGAGTGTGTCATTGTCATCTGATTCTTGAACACTCATCGAAATTTTCATCCCAACTTTTAATTGTTCAATAGTCTGTCCTGCTTGCCCGTTTACAGTAAATAACGTGTTGTCTGTTATGAAGCGCTGACCATCGACGTAGACACTACCAAAACCAGTGATGACTCCTGTTTTAATAACTGTACTTACAGTGGGGCTCGTTGGGGCAGTAGTCGGTGGTATCGGTGTAATGTTAGAAGAAGTATCACCACTTCCACCGCAAGCATATAATAATTGTGTGCTAAGAATTGCTAGAGTGATTTTGTGTAAACGCATCATTGGAACCTCATGTTTTTTTGATGAGTCAATCGTAATCTTAATTAATAAAAATGAACATAGGGCATACTCCCTAAACGTGAATATATCGTATTCATACCAAACTGATAGGACATTTACCTTAATCTTTTGAAAGGGATATCTTAGGGACCATTAAAGGCCTCTTATTATTACCTCTTCTTATTCTTAGTAGTTAAGGTTCGATGGGAACAAACACTTCACTTCGCCAAAGTATCACAAGATATGCTTTGAGAAGCTTGTTAAGTTGCCGCGATTCAAATCTAAAACAAACAACCCCTCTGCTTACTCATATCATATGGGCAGGTCCCCTGTTCAAGTCAGGATCGGGCCACCATTTCTCCTAGCTTTATTAGCTAATATTTCAAAACAACTAAAGACACCCCAAAATTAGTTATTTGATAGACTTAAGATTAGTGATGACTGATCCTTTCTTAAAATTGACTCTTACAAAAATTGAGCTTAACCTTAGGTAATAAAGTGTTGAAGCTGTAACTTTTATCCATTCTAAGCAATTAGATTCAATACCTACTGCATTGTATCGTTGAGCGATTTTTGCTTAAAACTGGATGAGTGCATCCGAAATTTACGCACAAAATAGTTTTTATTATTAGTTTAGTCAAACGCCATGTAGCCTTAATATTATTCAGCATTCTCTAGGAGCCAAAATGATCAAAATATTTTTTAAGCTAGCGTTAATTGTACTGCTAGTACCAATGTTTACCTACGCCAACGAACATAACCAAAAAAGTAATGCTGA
>CATECQ010000040.1 GCA_949498985.1 Glaciecola sp. HTCC2999 | reverse complement strand
TGAACTACCGCTCCAGCGCTATAATGTTTGAAACGTGAAAATGGCGGAGCGGACGGGACTCGAACCCGCGACCCCCGGCGTGACAGGCCGGTATTCTAACCAACTGAACTACCGCTCCAATTTTCACAAACAGTAAGAAATTAAGTTATTCCCTACTGCGGGCGCAGATAATACGTTTAGACCTAATAAAGGTCAATAGCTTTTTGTAGAAAAAATTAATTTATTCACTGTTTGACGATTAAATGCACAAAACGTTGAGTTTATTGCCCTTGAAGGTCTTGTAACGGGGCTTCGTAAAGAACCTCCTTTACGTTTTCTCCATTGCAGTCACGTGCTTTATCTCAAGATAAGTGTGTTATTGACGGTATAAACATTTTCCACCGGCTTGCTCCACAATATCTAAACGTGATTCGTGCTGAGCTAGTTCATCTTGTGATGCTCGAATCACTTTTAGTCCCTTCACTCGAGAAGGCAGCTTCTCAATATGATCAAGGCCACTTGAAGATTTCGTACCCGCTTCTAGAGACAAAGCTTCCTGACCGCCAGTCATTAACAGATAAACATCTGCCAAGATTTCAGCATCGAGTAATGCACCGTGAAGTTCACGATGAGAATTATCAATCCCATATTCACGGCATAATGCATCCAGATTATTGCGTTGCCCAGGTCGCATTTTTTTAGCTAGGACAAGCGTATCAAGCACCGTACAAAACTTTTCCGTACGCCGCAATGCTGTGGCAGGATTCATTGCAAACTCTAAATCCATAAAACCGACATCAAACGGCGCATTATGTATGACTAATTCAGCACCATCAATAAAATCAATGAACCCTTGAGCAATCTCTCTAAACAGAGGTTTATCTTCTAAAAATTCATTTGTAATACCGTGCACTGCAATTGCTTCAGGATCGATCTCTTGCTGAGGATTAATATAAACATGATAATGATTACCGGTTAATTTTCGATCAACCAATTCTACACAGCCAATTTCAATAATTCGGTGACCCTGCGTGAAATGCTCACCCGACTCTCGGCTCATTCCTGTGGTTTCGGTATCTAGTACAATTTGACGCATAGCAAGACTCTGAATTTATGATATTGTATAGCTAGTATATCAATCTCATGACAAAAGGCATTATTCTAACGTGCAAGAAGTGCAAATTTTTACGGATGGAAGTTGTTTAGGCAATCCAGGACCCGGTGGCTATGGTGCCATTTTAGTATATGGACAACATCGCAAAGAACTCGCAGATGGCTATTTTGCCACAACTAACAATCGTATGGAGTTATTGGCGCCTATTAAAGCTTTAGCTCTGCTCAAAAAGCCTTGTAAAGTCATCCTTACGACCGATAGCCAATACGTTAAAAATGGCATTAATCAGTGGATTCATAATTGGCGAAAAAACGGATGGAAAACCAGTAATAAACAACCCGTAAAAAATGCTGACTTATGGATAGCATTAGACGAAGCAGTAAAATCTCATGAAATTAACTGGCGATGGGTCAAAGGTCATTCTGGGCATCCAGAAAATGAACGTTGTGATGATCTAGCTCGCAATGCCGCTGAGAAAGCTGCAAAGGGTGAAGGACAAGCCGATAACGGATATCAACCCTCTTAGATATTCAATATTTTTAAAGGTTCATAGTCAACGTTACCCAACGAATACTGCTATTGTTCTAATCGAATAGTGGGTATAATTAAACCATCGCATATTAGCCATTTAAGCATTTAACATGTCAAAAGTTTATCTCCACCCTACCCGCGAAAAATCACTATTACGTAAGCATCCCTGGATATTTAGTAAAGCGGTAGAACGTACGGAAGGTCGATGCCATCATGGCGATACTGTTGATGTTTATAGTGCTGATAATCAATGGCTTGGGCGCGGCGCGTTTTCACCTGATTCACAAATCAGAGTACGGATTTGGACATTTGATAAAAGCCAATCTATTGATAATGCGTTTTTTACCCAACGCATTCAAACTGCAATTGCAGCCCGTGAACATCTAGTGACTCATGCAAGGACAAATGCCTATCGAGTGATTGCTGCAGAGTCAGATGGTTTACCCGGTATCACCATTGATAAATATGACGATGTGCTAGTACTTCAATTACTCAGTGCTGGAGCGGAAAAACACCGTGACAAGATCATATGGTCACTGAACAAATGCTTCCCAGAGCATCGTATATATGATCGTAGCGATGTTGACGTACGTAAAAAAGAAGGCTTGGAACCTATTAAAGGACCGATTCAAGGTGAGGTAATCACACCGGTAACCATTATCGAAAATGACGTATCTATTATTGTCGATATTGAAAATGGGCATAAAACAGGCTTTTATTTGGATCAGCGAGATAACCGCTACATTTCTGCTCAATATATGAAAAATGCGGATGTGTTAAATTGTTTTTGTTATACAGGAACCTTCGCCACTTATGCGCTTAGGTATGGAGCGAGGCAAGTTACAAATGTGGATGTATCACAGCCCGCGTTAGATATTGCTAAAACACACATTGAACTCAATGAACTAGATATCTCACAAGCCAGCTTCATCAAACAAGACGTATTTGAGTTATTAAGAGATTATGCACACAGTGATAAAATGTTTGATCATATCGTGCTTGATCCGCCCAAATTTGTCGACTCTAAATCAAGCCTTAATCGTGCTGCAAGAGGTTATAAAGATATCAATCTGTATGCCATGAAATCGATTCGTTCTGGAGGTTATTTAAGCACTTTTAGTTGTTCGGGCTTAATGAGCAGTGATCTTTTTCAAAAAATTGTCAGTGATGCCGCTCTAGATGCAGGACGAGAGGTAAGAATTATCAAACGTTATTCCCAAGCGAGTGACCATCCTGTGGCAACAAACTTTCCTGAAGGGTACTATTTGAAAGGATTCCTTTGCCAAGTGTTTTAACACTTTACCATCTGATTTAAAGACAGAACGACACCATGAGCCTATTTATATTTTTCTATATAATTTAGAGCGCATTTAATGCTTGCTCAATTCGTTTCACCGAAATAGGGTAAGCGGTACCTAACTGTTGCGCAAAAAATGATACTCGTAGTTCTTCTATCATCCATTTGACTTCAATAAGCGCTTTGGGCATGACATCGCCATGTTGAATACTTTGACATCTTTTCTCGTACTGGGTTGACACTTTATCAATTTGTACTTGATGCATCCGATCTTTTGTAGCGTCTACTTTAAGCTTTTCTACACGGCGCTCTAAACCCAGTAAATAACGATTCCAATCATCCAAACGCTCTGTGGTAACAGTAAACACAAATTGCTTAAACACTAAACTGTCTAAGTGCGCTTTAATGTGTCCAACAGCTTCGAGCATATTAAGAGGAATATTGCCCTTAGTAGACTTTTGAATCCGATTAGCACATGTTAATCCCTTTTCTACCTTGGCAGCAATTTCAAGTACGACAGTGTTAATATGTTCACGTACGTAATCACATACGGCAATAAATTCACTTTGCTCGCGAATAGATGTCGCACCATCTGTTTGAAACTGAGATACCAATTGAGCGATACCCGCTAAAATACAATCATCAATAAGCTCTTTAACATTGCCAAATGGATTAAAATACAGTCCTAGCTTAGCTTTATTGGGCAGTTTTTCTTGCACATACTTTAGCGGAGACGGGATCGATAATTGAATCAGCTTATATAACCCTAGCTGATGAGAAGCTTCTGCCTCATGTGGTAAATCAAACAATTCTATCGCCACGTGCCCACGCTTAGCAACTAATGCAGGATAACCTTTAATAGCAAAGCCTGCCGTTTCATGCGTAAATGACTCGGGCAATGAATCAAAATCCCATTGCGTGATGTTATCGCGCTCCAATTCAGGACTCGCTACTTGCTCTAATGTGTCTTTAATACGGTCCTGTAATTTGGCTTGTAATGCGGGTAAATCACGACCATGAGCAATCACCGCTTGGTTATCATCTAACACAACAAAACGCATGGTTAAATGCTGGGGTAAATTAACAGCCTTCCCCTGTTCAGCCCAATCCTCTGATGTAATTTTCACCCCTGTCATTGCAAATAAACGTTCCGTCAGTGCATCAATGAACGATACAGGAGCACCTTGTTTATCTTCGGGTGATAGTTGTGCTAAACAAGCATCTGCATAATCAGGTACAGGTACAAAATTTCGACGTAAACGTTTAGGTAACGATTTAATTAAGGCCACAATCAACTCATGTCGAAAGCCAGGTACTAGCCAATCAAATCCTATATTTTTGAGCTGATTCAACACGCCAAGTGGGATCATTAAACTCACGCCATCATCGTCTTGGTTGGGTTCAAAAACATAATTGAGTGGTAAACTGATATTACCCTGCTTCCATATATTAGGATAAGCATTAGGAGATATCGCGTCAGGATCTTTACGAAATACTAATGCCGGGTCAAAACGTAAATCAATATCTTTGTGTTGTTTAAACCACTTTCTAAATACCGCTTCATTGACAACATGATCCGGTAATTTTTCAGCATAGAAATCCCCTAACACTTCTTCATCTACCAACCAATCACGGCGGCGAGATTTCGCTTCTAATTCATGACCTTGGATTAACAGCGTTTGGTTATCTTTTAAAAACCCATAATTGAGTTTCGTCAACCCATTAACTAACCCTTCAGAGATGAATAAGCCTTTCGCCACAATCGGATCACGTTGAGAAATATTCACTGTTCGGCGAGGAACAATAGGTAAACCAAACAACGTTACTTTTTCATAAGCCTGAGCGGCACCTTGCTTCTTAGACCAAAACGGCTCACTTAGACTTGATTTAGAAAGATGTCCACATAATCGTTCTAACCAATGTGGTTCAATCTTCGCTACCACCCGAGCAAATAACTGTGAAGTCTCAACTAATTCAGCAGCCATTATCCATTTAGGTGCTTGCTTCGCCATCGGTGAACCTGGAAAAATCATTAACTTACTATTACGAGCACCAAGGTACTCGCGTCCTTTGTCTTTAAGACCTATATGCGATAACAATCCTGTTGCAAGGCTAATATGAATATCATCATAATCAGGCGTTTGTTGACTCATGTCCAATTTTAGCTCTTTAAGAGACTGGTTAACCTGCGAAATGATATCTTGCCATTCACGCATTCGCAGATAATGAATAAAATGATTTTTACACCATTTGCGTAATTGATTTTGAGTTAAATTAGCTTGTTGTTCACAAAATCCAGCATATAGATTGAGAATACTAATAAAATCTGACTGTTTATCTGCAAATTGCTGGTGACTTTCATCAGCTGCTTGCTGTTTTTCGCGGGGGCGTTCTTTAGGATCTTGTATAGAAAGACCGGCAGTAATAATCACTACCTCATGTAAAGCGCGGTGTTCTATTGCCGCAATCACCATCCGTGCATAACGAGGATCAATAGGAAGGCGGGCTATTTGTTTCCCTAATGGCGTTAGTGAAGGCTTATTTTTATACAAATTAATAGCTTGCAGCTCTTGTAATAACCGATACCCATCATTAATAAAACGAGGATCGGGAGGCTGTACAAATGGAAATGCATTGATATCGCCCAGACCTAATGCCAACATTTTTAATATGACAGACGCAAGATTCGTTCTTAGGATTTCCGGATCTGTAAACTCACTGCGCCCTAAGTAATCCTCTTCACTATATAATCGGACACAAATACCATTAGCGACTCGTCCACAGCGTCCCGCACGCTGATTCGCAGAAGCTTGTGAAATCGCTTCAATGGGTAAACGCTGTACTTTAGAGCGATATGAATAGCGTGAAATACGTGCATAACCAGGATCAATGACGTACCGGATCCCAGGCACTGTTAATGAGGTTTCGGCAACATTAGTCGCTAATACAATGCGTTGACCATGGTGAGAAGCAAAAATTTTATTTTGTTCTGCCGCTGATAAACGCGCATACAAAGGTACAATTTCGATATTTGACCAAGGTTGCTTTTTGAGTAATTGTTCCGTTTCCCTGATTTCTCGCTCACCACTGAGGAAAATGAGTATATCACCAGGTTTCTCTTTTCTAAGTTCAGATACGGCGCTTATGATCCCCTGACCTAAGTCTAGCTCTTCTTCTTCATCAACTAAACTGCGATAGCGCATTTCAACTGGATAAGTACGACCGCTGACACTGATAATGGGCGCATCAAAAAAATGCTTCGAAAAACGCTCAGGATCAATAGTAGCTGAAGTGATAATAAGTTTTAAATCAGGACGTTTTGGCAATAATTGTTTGAGATAACCCAATAGAAAATCGATATTGAGGCTGCGCTCATGAGCTTCGTCAATGATAATGGTATCGTATTGTTGTAAAAAACGATCGTGCTGAATTTCCGCTAACAAGATTCCATCAGTCATTAATTTGACGTGTGTATCTTGATTACCGTGATCACTAAAACGAATTTTAAAGCCGACGGATTGACCAATTTCAGTCTCTAATTCTTCAGCAATACGAGATGCCACGCTGCGAGCAGCTAATCGACGCGGTTGTGTATGAGCAATAGTCCCTCGCACACCACGCCCTAATTCTAAACACATTTTAGGAATTTGTGTGGTTTTCCCAGAACCGGTTTCACCAGCAATGATCACAACTTGATGAGCTTCAATCGCCTGCTTGATATCATCTTGACGTTCACTGACGGGTAAGTCAGGATAGGTAATCTTTGGCAAAGCCTGTTGTCTGGCCTTTACACGTGCTTGGGAACGTTCTACATCTAGCAACAACTTAGTTAATGTGCTGGTGAGTTTTTCACCGTCTAATGCTTGGCAGTCATGATAACGACGCTTAAATCGATACACATCTTTGCGCATACACAGACGTAACTGCGTATCAAAATCGACTTGTAAAGCAATGTCAGATGCACTCAATGCACCAGGTTCAGCTAGTTTGGTCATGTTAGGTAAGATTATTGATAAATATTAATCGTAATTTTACCATGAATATCAATACTGCCGCGATACATACCCTCAGTATTAAATGGCATTGCAATATTCCCTTGGCTATCTATGGCAATGACTCCACCTGAACCTTGAGCTTCTACTAGCACGCCATTGACGACTTCGTCCGCAGCTTGGGCCAATGTTTTATTTTGATAAACCATGCGGGCACAAATATCCGCTGCCACTTGATAACGAATAAAAAACTCACCATGACCGGTAGATGAAACCGCACAACTATTATTATCAGCAAAGGTACCAGAGCCAATAATAGGTGAATCGCCAATGCGCCCATACCGCTTAGCTGTCATCCCTCCAGTTGAAGTTCCGGCAACTAAATTACCTTGTTGGTCTAACACCACAGCCCCCACGGTACCAAATTTATAATCTTGAAATTCTAGCAACTGGGTTTGTCGATCCTCTATTGCTTGTTTTGCTTTTTGTAAAGCTTTGAAACGTCGTGGCGTATTAAAAATGCGATTATCAACTTCGGCAAGTCCTTGTTCTTTTGCAAAGGCCTCAGCCCCAGCTCCACTCAACATAACATGAGCTGAATGATTCATTACCGCCTGGGCGGCTTTGATGGGACTGGCAATAGTTTTAACACCCGCCACAGCACCGGCCTGACGTTGTGCTCCATGCATAATCGAAGCATCTAATTCATGCTGACCAGCAAAGGTATATACTGCACCTTTGCCTGCATTGAATAACTCGGAGTTTTCCATGATTTGTATTGCAGCAATAACCGCGTGTTGACCATCTTTACCTTGCTGCAATACTTCGTAACCTACTCGAAGTGCTTCAGTTAATTTAGCTCGATACTCGAGGTCTTGTTGAGCTGATAAATTCGCCTTGGTGATGGTGCCGGCACCACCATGGATAGCAATCGCGATAGGACGTGGTTGAGCATTTTGCTCCTCCTCAAACGCTTGAACACCACAGCTTATAACTAAACCACTCATTAATATCGCTAATCTATAATATTGTGCACATTGCGTTTTTATTCTGTTCATTATTTGCTCTCATTATATTATTTGAATGTGTGATTTATTTTGTAGGTATCAGACCTTTTCTCATACAAAGTATGCAAATGAAAGGAATCGCTAGCAAGTTAAATTTGACGGTAAACACCCAATCTTTCTAATCTTAAGGTTACATGTTACTTTTAAATGTATTGACTATAAAGTTATCTAGGATGTTCATATGAAGCAACTGCCTGCAAGTTTTTTATTCCATGATTATGAAACCTGGGGAATTTCACCTCAATATGATTATCCTTGCCAGTTTGCAGCGATTAGAACTGATCAAAATCTAGAACCAATAGCAGCCCCTATCAATATCACAGCAACCATACATTTAGATTATCTTCCTCATCCACAAGCCGTTTTGGTGACCGGTATTACACCTCAAATGACCATTACTAATGGCCAAAATGAATATGAATTTATGCGACAAGTACACCACGCCATGATGCAACCTAATACCTGTGTAGTGGGATATAATTCAATTAAATTTGATGATGAAGTCTCTCGTTATAGTTTTTATCGTAACTTTATAGACCCTTACCAACGCGAATATCATCGCGGTAATTCTCGTTGGGATTTAATCAATCTTGTCAGGGCGTGTTATGCATTACGACCTGAGGGAATAAAATGGCCATTAGGTGATAATGGGCTCGTTAGTTTTAAATTAGAAAAATTAACCCAGGAAAATGATATTAGTCACACCCATGCACACGATGCATTGAGTGATGTCTACGCGACTATTGCGATGGCTAAACTCATTCTTCAGCATCAACCCAAATTATTTGAATATGCATATCAACTTCGCTGTAAACAGGCCGTGGTCCGCTTGCTAGAGCAACATCAGCAACTTCCGCTTATTTACATCAACCCCTATCGTTCAGCAAAATATGGTTGTATTAGTATTATTTTGCCTATGTGCCCTCATCCTTCCAATAAGAATGCCACTATTTGTATCGAGTTAACAAAAGATATCCGTCCTTTACTAAACGAAACGCCCGAGACACTGAAACGTATTCAATACTTATCTAAAGATCAACGTAATGAGGATACACCTGAAGTGGCCATGATTATTATTAAACATAATCAATGTCCTTTTTTAGCTCCTATGAAAACCCTTTCGCCAAACAGAGCGACTGATTTAAATATTGATTTAAATGAAATTGACCAGCGATTAGCATGCCTGACCCAAATCTGTCAGGATTATAATGCCTACCAGAACCTCATCATGACCTTAACTGAATTAAATACCCCTCCTGCTCATACTGATACACATGACTTAGATGCAGAAGTCTCATTATATTCAGGTGGGTTTATGAGTGAGGGTGAAAAACAATTTTGTCAACGGATACATATGACGCCACCCGAAGAATTAGCGGACCTCAAGGAGCATGTTCCATCCCAACGAATGGCGGCGCTTTTGCAACTTTTCATCGGGAGAAACTACGCACATCTTCTCACCCAAGAGGCTCACTCTGATTGGTTGAAGCATTGTTACAACAGACTTACACAAAGTGAAAAGCGACTCACATTGACACATTACATGGCAATAATCGAGGAACTAAAATGTACAGGAACATTAAATTCAGATCAGCTCCAGTTGCTCGATGAGTTAACCCAATATGGTAATAATCACCCAATCAACACACTATAATGGTTATATTACATTGACTTAACTGACATTGATTAAAAATGGTTGCTCAACAAACAATTGCTCTATTTCAGCACAAGAAACCGGTGCACTGTAATAAAATCCTTGAACAAAATCACAGTTAGTTAAATTGACTTTTTCTAAAGCGGCTTGTGTCTCAATCCCTTCTGCTACTACTTTTATATTTAAGTTATGACATGTTTTCACCAAGTTTTCGACTAATACCAGGGTATCATGGTTAAATTCAATATCTTCAAGTAACGCACGGTCTAACTTTAAAACATCAATAGGTAATTTAGTTAAGTAAGCAAAAGAGGAATACCCTACCCCAAAATCATCAATGGCAATAGTTACGCCCAAATCTTTCAATGCATCTAAAGTACGCGATGTCGTTGTTAAATTTTCAATCAAACTTGTTTCTGTTACTTCAATTTCTAACTTACTCGGATCGATTTGATATTTATGTAATCCCGCTTTGATCGTTTTAACAATATTCAAATTGATTAACTGACTTGCCGAAACGTTTATTGAAAATGACTGAATTTCGTTGGATATTTTCAGTAAACGAGATAATTCTTTTAAACCATTATCGATGACCCAATCAGTAATACTATTGATTTGACCATCAGCTTCTAATACATCAATAAACTCTTCTGGTGATATCCAGCCAAGCGACTTATGATACCAGCGTAATAATACTTCGGCACTTTCAATAACTCCGGAGCCAAGTGCAATTTTAGGCTGATAGACCAATGATAAGTGATTCATTCTTAACGCTCGTCCCACATCTGATTTGATGGTTAATTGACGTTGTTTACTTAACAAATACTGATGATCTATCGGGGTAATTTGTGATGAAGAGTTAATGCGTACAATCGCTTCTTTCAATGTTTCCAGAATATAATCTGTCGTTGTATCAAGATTTGTAGAAGCAATAAAACTCACACCCACATCGACCTTATGATCGTGTAAGGTGTGCCATAAATATTGTTCAAGATTGTTCACTAATTTAGAGAAATGAGAATATTCATCACACTCAAAAGTTAACAGCACTAACGAATTTTCATTAACCACATGTAAAGAGCAATTTTTATTCCACTGTTCACGAATATAGTCATGAAGTAATTGAGTCAAAGATCCAATATCAACTTGTTGACGCTTTAGGTCGCTAGCATTTGACAGCTCAAAATATCCCAGAGTAAAGGGTGTCCCAGCACTAAATAACTGTTTAACAGTTTCATTTAACTGAATTGTGTTTTCATAAAACTTTGATTGCTCTAGTGATAATGCTAATTGGGTATGTGCTTGGTAATGCCGAAAAGCCCCTTCTACTTCTTCTAACAAAGCAGCATTTTCCCATGGTTTAGTCAAAAATTTATAAGCATTACCTGAATTCATAACGACTAATACCGAATCAAAGTCGGCATAACCGCTTAAAATAAGTGAAACAATATGAGGATAAAGCGCTTTAACTTTACTTAAAAACTGACCACCGTCCATTTGCGGCATTCTAAAATCAGACAAAATCACGTTAATATGCTGCTTTTCCAATAAAGCTAACCCTTCAGCACCTGATGAGGCAATAAATACTTCATAACCCGCTTGCTTAAAAAGACGTTTCATTGATTTTAAAATATTAATTTCATCATCAACTACCAAGATACGTAGTGAGGAATGACTCATATTGAGTTCCCTTATTTGATTTTAAAAAGTGGCCATAGCTTCAATCCTAAAGCGTGTACTTTGCTCGGCATCGGTAGTAATTGTATGCAACCGGCTTAAACGTGCTCCGACCCAAACAGCATTACTAAGTTTATATCGGAAGCGAGTGTCAAAACCTTTAATATTTGATGTGGCAAAACCTGCAGTCGCGTTTTGAGCAAACTCACTAATTACGCTGAAACGTTCTGTGTAAAAAAAACGGAGATGCGCTTGGTAATCACCTATTTGTTTTAATTTCCCATAATTGACTTGGAAGGCTAACGAAATATTTTCAGGATTACCCACAATAAGCTCGGGAGAATTAAAAGCATAGCCAATATCGATGCCGGTCTTCCACATTCCATCGCTGAATGAACTAGATAAACGTAACGATTCATGAGCATATTGTGTATCACGTATAGCGAATGTCGCGCTATCACCTTCATATGAAACCCACCAAGGCGCAAATGTAAATTTACCCTGACCCAGTTTAAGCTGCTTGACATACTGCACAACAGATAAAGAACCTACCGTATCCGTTGCACCATCTAATGGTTTTAATATTGCCATTCGAGTGTGGCTTGAGGGGGATAATTTATACTGAACAAAAAGTCCTTGAGGGTGAAGCTGACGATCCCAAAAAGTATCCGTTTGATTTGAAAACATCCAAGGTTGTTTACCTAAACTCACAGAAAGGTCAGTTGTTTTATAGGTAACAAAAAAGCGTTCAAGAAAAATATCAGTCGGTGGATCCGGTTGTTCATTAAATTTAGCAACTGTAATGGCTGGAATATTCTGTTTATTTTTGTTTCCTGTTGATAAACGCGAGTTAAATTGGAACCCGCCATACTGGAAATTAACGCCTGCACGCCCTACCAGTCTTAATCGTTGACGATGATTACGTTGTTTAAAAGTTTCATTTTCAAAACGCAGTATCGCATTGCCATGATATTGGATCTTTAACTGGGTTTGTTGCTCGATTATTTTAGTTGGTTGGGATTCAACACCAAAAGCGAATGGGACAATAAGCATACAGGTTGAAACGATGAACGGTGTCAGGACTCTCATGTTTATCCATTGATAATATTTATTTTTATTCCTATAGTGTAGGC
Organism: Glaciecola sp. HTCC2999; assembly: GCA_949498985.1. GTDB lineage: Bacteria > Pseudomonadota > Gammaproteobacteria > Enterobacterales > Alteromonadaceae > Opacimonas. Next base: position 5,276 of record CATECQ010000040.1, on the reverse strand, counting down.
AGCTATAACTAGATTCGCAAATATGAATTTATACACTAAACTTTAGACCTAACCATGTCGATAACAAGTAAAGCCTCTTTTTTAAGACAGCTTGCAAACCTTAACAACACCGTCACTCTAACTAATTGAAAGGCACTAAATTTATGATGCGTTATTTATGATGCGTTATTTATTATTAGCAATGTTTGTTATGTTAATGAACGTTTATTCACATAATACAAATGCAGATGAGATGGTCACTGATACCAGTGATGAACCACAAACGATTATATTCGGAGTGGTTCCTCAACAGGCAACCAGAGTGCTTGAACAGCTTTGGAGGCCACTGACACAGCACTTATCAGATAAAACGGGTTTACCGATACGCTTTGCAACCGCTAAAAATATTCCTTCTTTTGAACAAGAACTGAATCAAAATGCTTATGATGTAGCTTATATGAATCCTTATCATTATATTTATTTTGCAAAAAATAATGGCTATGATGCGATTGCGAAACAATCAAATAAGCATATTAAAGGGATTCTGGTTACGCATAAAAACAGTGGTATTCATTCCTTACAAGACTTGCAAGATAAAACACTTGCCTTTCCCGCGCCTGCCGCTTTTGCCGCGACAATATTAACTAAGAGCGGTCTTAATCAAAACAACATCTCATTTTCATTCCGCTATGTTTCGACTCATGATTCTGTTTATTTGAATGTTTCTAAAGGGTTCTTTGCGGCCGGAGGGGGTGTCATGCGTACTTTTAATAACATGCCTAGCGAAATCAAAGATCAGTTAAACATTCTGTGGAAAACTCCTCCGTACACACCACATGCGTTCGCTGCAGCGAGTGATTTACCAACTGAACATAAAATTGCCATACAAAATGCGTTAGCTAACATGCATTTATCTGATGAAGGCCTACAGATTTTAAACAACCTGGGGATGAATAATTTGGAAACGAGCTCAGATCAACAATGGGATGATATTCGAGCACTCAACTTTTCCAAATAACACACCATGAGTTAGTTACATTTTCAAGGTCATATTCAGGCCAATACCTTGCTCTAAGGTTAAAGGAATAGATAACTGCTGGGTCACTTGATCAAAAGTGACCTTAATACCCAGCGCCTCAAATGTTTTGCCATTGATTGCAATTTCAGCCGGCATTTGCGACACATTATGAATAATGTAATTAATGACACGTGAGTGAGGCGCACCTGCATAAGTCCCTTGAGTTTGCGCATCAATCGCTAGCAGAGTTTGATTATTTGGGCTATCAATCGTGGTGACACTAGTAAAATCGATACTTTGATAGCGCCCCGACGCTAGCGAGTTAGGATCTTGACCATCATCTTCAAGAAGACGGTAATGACTCTTAGGGACGCTTGGATCATAATAAAAATGCATATCTAAATAGGCCGTCGAATAGGCTTTTAAATGATCAGTAGGTGCGACCATTGGAATAAAACTACCCGCTTTAATTAATAAAGGCAATTTTTCCAGCGGTGCATCAATTATCACTAGATCATCACCTTCGATTTTTTTATCTGAAAAGAAATCAAACCAAACTCCTTTGGGCACATCAATTTCCACTTCGGTCACACCAGCATCTACAACAGGATGAACAAGTATACTGTGTCCCCATAAATAACTGTCTTTTTGCGTAAATTGTTGCTCGTCCAAATAACTTATTGGCCGCATTAAAGGCAATCCAGTAAGGGCATTCTCCATAGCTAGTGTGTAGTTATAAGGCGTCAATGCATACCTTAACTTAATATACTGGCGAGCTAAATCTTTTACATCTTCACTATGAAAAACAGGTTCAGGCGGGATGTTTTCTTGCGCATGAGGTCTAAAAACAGGAGAAAATGCCCCAAATTGTATCCAACGTTTATATAGCTCTGCATCAAAGGTATCACCACCGGCAAATCCACCAATATCAGAGTGGATGTAGGCTAAGCCCATGACCGACATCTGTAACGCTAATTCGACTTGTGGTTTTAATCCCCCCCAAGAGCGCGATACATCACCTGTCCACGGAATAAGTCCGTAACGCTGAGAACCTAAAAATCCTGAACGCATCATGACAAACGGACGAATAGTAGGGTCCATCTTTTTTTGATGCTGATACACCATTTTCGCCCATTGATGCCCATATGCATTATGAATTTCATCACCTGTCACAGTCATACCAGCAAACTGATGCAAGCTATCGCCAGGATGTACCTCAGGTTCACCTAAATCACCCCACCAACCCGTAACACCTTGTTTGAACAATGTGGTATAGAATTCATTAAACCACGCTTGTCCATCCATATCAAAAACATCAACCAGCCCAGTATTGCCAAAGTAAAAATCAAAACGACGTGGAGTACCATCTACATCTTTTGCCAATGCATTTGCAGTTACTGCACTGTCCCATTGTTTTGATGATGACAAAATAAAAGGCTCTGTAATGACAATAGTATTCACTCCTTGAGCTTTAAATTCACTGATCATATTTTCAGGACTGGGAAATGCATTGAGATCCCAAGTTAGGTTCCCCATGTGGCCTTTAATATCTTTACCAAACCAATATAAATCCAATACCACAGCATCAAGTGGAATATCCTGAGATTTAAATAAATTCACTGTATCAATCGTTTCTTGTTGAGTTCGATAACCAAAACGAGAAGCAAAATTACCTAACGCCCAGCGTGGGGGTAACGGTTGTTTACCCGTCACAGTTGTCAACTCTTGGGTCACATCAGCAATATCATCTCCCAACACCACAATATAACTCGTTCTTCCAGCTACAGCTTCAAATTGAAGAACATTTGCACGTGTATGTCCTATATCTAAGAATCCACTGGCTGAGTTATCAAATAATATTGCGTAATCTTGATCGGATATTACCGCAGGGATCGAGTAATACATTTGATTCGAATCCGTGGTGTAGCCATAATGTGCTCTATTATATAATGGCATTCGATGGCCTCGACGATTCATACCTAAGACACGTTGTCCGCCCCCTAATAATTGCTCATCATCATCTAATTTAAAACGAAAACCGCGTAATGTGTTCGTTAAGAAAAAACCGATTTCCTCTTCAACCACCGGCACGGCTTTTCCATGATCGTTTACTTGCCCAAATGCTAATTGACCAGTTTTCAAATTGACGGTTACGGCACTTGTTTGAGTCGTTAATTGCACCCAATCAGGAGAAATAACCGTATTGTTGAGATCTAGTTTCGTTGCTACTGATGAAGGTTGATTAGGCTGCGCTAATGCAAACGATGATATTTGCCTTACACCAATAGGTTGATAAAACACCTCAAAACTATCATTGGTTAATGCCTTAATCATTACCGTCACTGTATTATTATCATTGGCGTGCAAATGAGGGCTAGTGAGTGTATATGTTAAAGTGCCAGATTGATGTTCAATATCACTCACAATGTGAAGGGGATTCACTCCAGCATGTAATGAAAACGATAACCATCCAGTGATCAACCAACCTGCAAAATTTATGTATTTAGTTATCCATTTATTCATGATTGGTACTCCAAGATATTTCAAACACGGCAGAACCTAAAGGATCTAATTGCACATCAAAATCAGCCCCTAAATTAGTTACGCGTAACTCGCCAAGGCCATTATTTATAAGGTCATTCATGGTATAACTAGATTTGGTTAATTGCCACTGTGAAATAAGCGTTTGTGGGACTGACAAGGTTGCTTTAAATGAATTTTTATCATCAAAATTATTAACTACAAACAATGCAATGTTCGAGCGAATACCTGATTGCGGATCACGCTGTTGGGTATGACGAACAAATGAATATTGTAATCGCCCATAGTTTTCTGTACCCAAATTACTATCATGCAACGAGGTATATTCACCGAGCATAGTTGGATGATTCGCAGAGATATTCATTATTGTTTTATAATAGGCTCGCAAAGCTTTTTCAGCCTTTGATAATCGTCCACCATTGAACTGGCCACCGTTCATCCAACGTTGATGAGCAGGTACGCCTGCATAATCAAAAATAGTGGTACGAGAAGGATCACCAAACCCCGTCTCCTCACTACCATCTTCGCCAACCTCTTGACCAAAATACAACATCGTCGGCGACTTAGAAATTAATGCAGAAATAACCAGTGCAGGCTTACCTTTATGCATGTCCCCTGCAAATTCAGGACTCGCAATACGTTGCTCATCATGATTTTCTAAGAAGTGCAACATATGGACGTCTATATCACTAACATTGGCTTGAATCGAAGCTAATGTCGCTGTATCACCATGTCCTTGCATGACGGCTTTTAACGAATCATAGAAATCTACTTTGTCATACAGATAATCCATTTTGCCAATATGGAGGTATTCTCGGAATAAATCAGGGTTATAGACCTCAGCTAATAAAAAGGCATCTGGATATTTGACTTTTATTGATGAATTTAAGAACGACCAAAATTCACTGGGGACCATTTCCGCCATATCATAACGAAAACCATCAACCCCCTTTTCTAACCAATAATGCACAATATCATGGAATTGGTACCACGAATTAGGGAGTTGTTTATCTTGCCAAAAAGCATAATGCTCAGCTACCCCTTTTTTATCATAACCTTCGGGTAATGACGGAAAATCGTTTGTTCCGTCGGGTTTTACTCCGTAATTCACTTTTACTGTTTCGTACCAGTCATTAATATCTGGTTGAGAAGCACGTGCGCCATTACCTGTCCATTTCGCTGGATGTTCGACAAACTGACCATCCAATAGAGGCGCATCATGTCCGCCCAATGCCACATAACCTCCCTTAGCCTTAGGGACCTTAAACGATTCTTCCGGCACATAATAAAAATGGTTGTTCCGAGCATATTCAACGCTAATATCGTCATTTGCACCTAAATTACTGATGCCTTCTGGGCGAGAAATAGATTCATATTGACGCGCCACATGATTAGGCACAATATCAATAATCACTTTCAGTCCATTAGCATGGGTTCGCGCAATTAAAGCTTCAAACTCTCCTAGACGGTTAGCGGGGTCAACGGCAAGATCAGGATTGACATTATAATAATCTTTAATCGCATATGGTGAACCAGCACGACCTTTGATGACATCAGGATCATCAAGAGATATTCCAAACTTGGTATAATCATTCACTAGCGCATGATGCGGTACTCCGGTATACCAAATATGCGACACTCCCAACTCAGCAATACCTTGCAAAGCACGATCAGTAAAATCGTTAAATTTACCAACTCCATTTTGTTCTATTGTCCCCCAAGGGATATTAGTCTCATT
>CATECQ010000039.1 GCA_949498985.1 Glaciecola sp. HTCC2999 | reverse complement strand
CGCATAACTTATTTGAGTAGACAAAACAGTAGACATTTATGCGCCTTTGACAGTGAACCGAACATCTGCAACACTAGACAAAACGTTGTATATCAATGTCTTTGGCGCAGAGGATAGGCATATATAGGCTATTAACCCACTCTCTCTCCGCCAAATCTAGTCTACACAGGCTCTACAGTCCTTGATATACCTACATTCAGTGTATAGCCTGTTTAGCCTTCAATGGTGGCTGATATTTTAAGTAAATATTTATGCATTAAGTCTATGTTGTAACCATTACCATAAGATTGACCAACAGATTTTAAGCTCCACCCTCCGAGCTGTTCAACCATATCTAATGGCGTTTCCACTGCTCTTAATCTATCCCTAAAGCTATGACGCAAACCATGGATAACGTTATCCTTTGAGCCGACACTTTTAATCCATTTATTCACAGATGCTGATGCTGAATTTGATTTACATACATCATTAACCACATACCTTGGAAAGCAGTACCCTTGAGTAATATTTGATTTGAGTTGCTTTGCAGCCCAAAGAGAAACACCTGTTAATGGTATTACCCTTTCACTAGCTTCAGTTTTAAGACGCCTGTGCTTATGTGGTTGTATCACGATGAAGGGTATATCAGCGTTAATATCAATGTCGGATATGAGTAAACCGACTGCTTCAGATAGTCTTATTCCCGTGTTTATTATAATTGCGACAAGCCAGCGTATATCGTCATCAATTTCAAAACAAGCTTTACTCAGCTTCCTTAAATCGATTAGTGATATTGGCTGACGCTTATTTCTTTTAGATTCGGCAGGAAGATACACTCTAGCAAACGAGTTGGCACAGTTAAGCCCCCGCTCTTTAATGCAGAAGTTTACAATCGCCTTGATGCCCGAAAATATCCTTTGTAGTGAGCTATTGCTTAACCCTTTAGCTGTTAACCACTCACGGAATTCTGATGCATCTTTAGTTGAATAACAATCAAGAGCTCTAATACCGAGGCATTCAGTTAAATAACGAACATTTCTATCTGCGGTGTCAAAGAATAGCTTTGGTTTCCCCTTCCCTTTAACATCAAAGTACAATTCTTTTGCATCAATAATGGTTGGAAGAGTGGATTCTTTGTTATTAAGCTCGGATTTTACTAATTGTAGTGCGGGAATATCTGATTTTTGCAATCTTATACCAAGCCAGTACTTCTCTAACTTTGAGCTCAAGTCATTTGCCATGATGCGTGCTTGATAGTAGGAGGTGGTTCTTAGTGAAGTTACTATTCTTTTGCGTGAATAATGTTCAACTATGTCTTCAGGTATAGTCCTTGAATAATAAAAAACTTTACCTTTTTTATATGTATACGGAGGGTATTTGCTGGATTTATTTGTCACCATATTTGTCTACTACTCTAAACAGGCTATACACTGAATGTAGGTATATCAAGGACTGTAGAGCCTGTGTAGACTAGATTTGGCGGAGAGAGAGGGATTCGAACCCTCGTTAGGTTTAACCCTAAACACACTTTCCAGGCGTGCGCCTTCAGCCACTCAGCCACCTCTCCGGTACAATTGAACACTAATACTAGTGTATTGCGGCGCGTATATTAGAAAAACACAGGTCAAATAACAAGTGTTTTCGCGTTATTTATAGAAATAACGTAACTCGATAGCAATTATTGGTTTTGTTTTAGTTGAGCTGAAAAATCAAGCATTCGATTTAATGAAATTAAAGCGCCCTGTCGTGTACTCTCTTCCACTTCAATATTATGTGATGAACAATTACTATTATTAGACGTTAACGCTTCATAAATCGATTCAAGGCCATTCATTGCCATCCAAGGGCAATGAGCACAGCTTTTACATGTTGCTCCATTACCACCGGTAGGTGCCTCTAACAATTCTTTATCTGGAACTTGTTGTTGCATCTTGTAAAAGATCCCACGATCCGTCGCAACGATTAATTGCTTATGAGGTAATGTCTTAGCCGCATTGATTAATTGAGAAGTACTGCCAACCGCATCAGCCATTTCCACCACACTAGCTGGAGATTCAGGATGCACTAATATCGCGGCATCAGGATACAAATGCTGCATGTCTTTTAACGCTTTACTTGAGAACTCATCATGGACAATACACTCACCTTGCCACATGAGCATATCTGCTCCCGTCTCTTTAGCAATATAACTACCTAAGTGACGATCAGGCCCCCAAATGATCTTATGTCCTTCACTATCTAAATGCTCAACTATTTCTAAAGCTATCGATGAGGTAACAATCCAATCAGCTCTTGCTTTTACTGCTGCTGAGGTATTGGCGTATACCACAACAGTATGATCTGGGTGAGCATCACAAAACTCAGTAAATTCTTGCTCTGGACAACCTAAATCTAATGAACATGTGGCTTCTAGCGTAGGCATCAATACCGTTTTTTCTGGCGATAAAATTTTCGCCGTTTCACCCATAAATTTGACGCCGGCAACAATCAACGTATCTGCTGATGCATCGCGTCCAAATCGTGCCATCTCAAGAGAATCGGATACACAGCCACCCGTCTCTTCCGCCAATGCCTGAATTTCAGGATCTGTATAGTAATGAGCCACTAATGTGGCATTTTTTTCAACTAACAGGCGTTTTATTTCTTGAGTAAGAAATGCAGAACGTTCAGCTGATAACATCGCTGGCTTTTCAGGAAAAGGATAATCTATAGGGGCGATACGTAATGCGTCAGTCATAATGGTCATGATGAGATTAAAGATGTCGATATTATACGCATTGCGACTATGAATTCATAGTAGGCTAATGGTCATTGCGTATTAAGGAATATCTTTATCACAGATAAGTGTATGAATTAGATGGTGGGTCGTGCTGGATTCGAACCAGCGACCAATTGATTAAAAGTCAACTGCTCTACCAACTGAGCTAACGACCCATCTAATGGAAGTCTATGAAAGAATGGTGGGTCGTGCTGGATTCGAACCAGCGACCAATTGATTAAAAGTCAACTGCTCTACCAGCTGAGCTAACGACCCTTTCTTTCAATCTGTTGCCTTGCTATGCAACGGGCGCATATAATACTCAATTATGAGTCTTTATCAACCTTAAATTCATAAAAATACTAAAAAAAGCGTATTTACGGCTAAAACCTAAGTAAATGATTATTTTACAAACAAAACCCGTGCTAGCTAACAAACCTATATGCTGATATTTACAGCATGTTTATTTGTTCTTGAGCGAGCTTTGCTGATGTGGTGTTGGCGTGATTTTCAATGACCACTGTAAAGTATTCGCGCGCCTTAACATTATCACCTAGATTTTTAGCAATAATGCCTAATTTTAAAGTCGCATCAGAAACTTTATTAGACGTTGAAAACTGAGAATAGAGCATCTTAAAATGCGTGCTTGCCTTTTGCCATTTACGCTCATTATAAAAAATTTGACCTAACCAATAATGTGCGTTGGGTCTAAACGATGATTGAGGATAATTCTGAACAAACTGCTCTAATGCAGGAATTGCCGCTTGGGTATCACGTTGTTTCAAAATCAAATCAACGGCCGCTTTATAATCCACAGCATCATTTTCATTTTGAGAACTGACGGAGTTACCCGATCTCGAAGAAGATGTTGCAGGCTGAGTAGTCGAAGTATTTGGTCTATCTGAATTATTAGACTCAATGCTAACAGAAGGATTGGCAGACCTGCTTGTCAAGTTCTGACCCAAGGTTGCGCTTTTGAGTAATTTAGCCGCTTCTTGCTGTTGTTGAGACTGAACATCAAACGCTAATAATAACTCGCGCTGACGTTGTAAGATTTTTTCAATTTGAAAATTTTGTTCTTCAATTTTACCACGAATCTCACTGATCTCAGTTTGCAATCCATTGATCTGTTCTTGAACACGCTGTTGATTGCGCGTTCGAGAATTCACCACTCGTTCAAGATTCACTAATTTTTCAGCTAAACCAGCATCACTTAAATCATACACAGGGGCCTGAGCCGCCTGTGCATTGGACAATAATAAAGTGGCACCTACCGTGGCGCCAATCAATAATTTCATGTCTGTCTTCATCATTATTTATAAACAACTACCGCGCGTCGGCTTTGTGCAAATGCGTATTCAGAAGTCCCCGCTACCGCTGGTTTTTCTTCACCAAAAGAAACGACTGAAATTTGTGAAGCCGAAACACCTGCATTTAAGAAGTATGTCTCAACCGCTTGTGCACGACGCTCACCTAACGCAATGTTATACTCAGGTGTACCACGGCTATCAGTGTGACCTTCAATTACTACTGTTTGTGACATATTTTTAACTAAAAAAGCGGCGTGCTTATCTAACACATTATAAAAGTCTGATTTGATCGTGGCACGGTCAAAGTCAAAATACACAGTTTGCATAGATACTAATTCATCGCGCTCTTGCTGAGCCGTTTCTTGTGCTTGTTGCAAACGTTGAGCGGCTTCTAAACGCACCTGTTCTTGTTGAGCTTGTTCAGCTGCTTGTTGAGCGGCGGCTTGCTCGGCTGCAACACGATTACGTTCTGCTGCTAATTCTGTTTCAGATGGACCTGATGAACAAGCCATTAATGTCATTACTGGCACAGCAATTAATAAAGAACGAAGTGAAGTAGAAGTTTTCATGTATTTTTCCTTGTTAGTAATTTTAATACTTTTAACGTAAAAAAGGTGACCAGCTAGGCGCTTTAATTTGCCCAGCTACACCTGGTAATCTTGCTTTAAAACGCCCATCTAGAGAGACCAGTGATAAGACTTGTGTTCCCTCATGAAGTGTACTGTATATGATCATGCTGCCATTTGGCGCGATACTTGGCGATTCATCTAAAAATGTTGTCGTCAGTATCTGCATAGCACCATCATTTAAATTTTGTCTGGCTATGTGATAATTACCGTTAGTTCGATTAACCACCACAAGCTCTGTACCGTCAGGAGTGATTGTTCCCCCTAGGTTCATGTCACCTTCAAAAGTCAAACGTTTAATTCGCTTAGTATCTAAATTTACTCTATAAATCTGAGGTTTACCACCCCTCTCAGAACTAAATACTAATTCTTTTCCGTTTGGTGCCCATGACGGCTCTGTATCGATTGCGCGATGTCTTGTAATACGGGTTAATTTGCGTGTAGCAATTTCCATAACATAAATATCAGGATTCCCGTCTTTTGATAACACCATCGCAATACTCTTTCCATCAGGTGAAAAACGAGGAGCGCCGTTAATACCGCGAAAGTCTGTCAATTTGACACGACTCATTGTGTAAATATCCTGGATGAAAATTTGTGGTTTACCATTTTCAAACGACACGTAGGCTAATTTATTACCGTCTGGCGACCAAGAAGGCGACATCAAGGGCTCTTTAGAAGAAAGTAGAGCTAATTCATTTTCACCATCATAATCAGCAATGACGAGCTGGTATGGACGCTCGACGGTGTTTCTATCTCGCACCGCTACATATGCGATACGGGTCAAAAAAGCGCCACGCTGACCGGTTAATTTCTCATAAACGATATCGGAAATACGGTGTCCAAATTGTCGAAAATCTCGACCATTGACTGTCAAAGTGCGACCCGCAATTAGTTGGGACTGTCCCTCAACGAGTTGTCCATCTAGCAATACTTGACCTGATTTGTCTAATTGACTGCCAGCTTGGGTATCAATCAGTTGAAAATCAATTTGAAATCGATCACTCCCTAATTCTTTAACCTTGCCAACCACAATGGTGTTGATGCCTTTATCGACCCATGCTTGATAGTTAACCTTGCTAATGTCACGGGGAAATTGTGGCATTTGTGACATATTCATCGGATTAAAGCGACCACTTCGGCGTAAGTCATGATTAATCACATCCGATAATTCACCCGGTAATACTCCTTCTCCTTCCCAGCCAAAAGGGACCACGGCAATGGGAGTTGCATTTTCAACACCTTCTGTAATGACAATGTTTAATTGTGCATGAGCTTTTATTGCAAAACACAACAAAATTGAGGTAACTAGGACAAGGCTATTTGCTATATGTTTTTTCATTGTTCAACCGTTAAATTTATATCTCGTAATTGGGCAAATACTGCTGGATCTCTAGAAACAGGTAAGTTAGAAGGTTTATAAACTGCATTAATAGCTGCACGACACAACGCATCATCTCCAGCAATTTTATCCACCTTTAATACCACACCACCGATCCCCAAGCGTATATTTAACTGACATTTTTTGCCTTTAAATGCCTCATTAGTAATAAGGTTACGTTGTATAGTCGATTTGATCAACACACTATAACGCTGTTTTTCAGACATCACCCGTTGCGTTTCTTGAGCTTGCATTTGAGCTTGTTCTTTAGCAAGCTGTTCTTCGAGTTCGCGTTGTTGTTTCGCTTCGCGTGCTCGATCTTTCGCTTCTTGTTCTTGTCTAGCAAGTCGCTCAGCGGCTTCACGCTCTGCTTGGGCTGCTTTTTTGGCTAATGCTGCTTGCGCTTTGCGTTCAAGCTCACGTTGCTGACGTATTTTATCGGCTTTAGCTTTTTCTTTAGCCGCTTTTTCCCTCGCTATTTTTTCAGCAGCAAGCCGTTGAGCTTTTTGCTTGGCAGCTGCCTGACGTTTTCGTTCACGTGCTTGGCGTAATTTTTCTTGTTGTGCTGCTCGCGCTGCTTGTTGTGCTTGCTTTTTGGACTCATCAAATTTAGCTTGGGTCACAGCAGGGTCAATAAAAGTAGCATTTAAGACAGGCATTTGATCGGTTAATGGCGTCATATCCAGATTCAGTTGTTGTGGAGGTGCAACACTCACACTAACCACTAACCCTAATAGTAACAAGGCATGTGCACTAATAGACAATGCAAAACTCGATTCAATGTATCGTTGCCACCATTGGTGCAAATGCATTTTTATTGCCATAAATTATTCTTTTGGCTCAGTCATCAAACCAACCGATGGGACACCTGCATTTTGAAGGATCACCATCAATTGAATAATTTGATCATAAGAGACTGCCCCATCAGCCTTGATGACCACCGGCTTACTTGGATTATTTTCTAACTCCGCTTTAACGAGCGCTTGCAAATCTGGTCGCGTCAATGATTGCTTCGGGTTTGAACCAATATTCAAGTAATACAAACCATTTTTGTCCATAGAAGCAATTAAAGGTGGGACCTCTTCTTGCTCTATTGGTTGAGCATCCGCTCGTGGCAAATCAACTTTAACACCTTGTGATATTAACGGCGCTGTGACCATAAATATAATTAACAGCACTAACATCACGTCAATATATGGCACGACATTGATTTCTGAAACGGGTTTGCGTCTTTTACGCTGGTACATAGCCATGAGATTTACTGAATCGCTTGACGTTGAAGAATCGCAGCAAATTCTTCCATGAAATTAATATAACCATTTTCAATTTTTTCTACTTGGTGACTAAAACGGTTATAGGCAATCACCGCCGGAATCGCAGCAAACAAACCAATTGCCGTCGCAATCAACGCTTCAGCAATACCCGGGGCGACCATTGCCAAAGTGGCTTGTTGCACCTGACCTAAAGCAATAAATGCATTCATTATGCCCCATACTGTGCCAAACAAACCAATATAAGGACTGATCGAACCGACCGTCGCTAAAAAAGGTAACTTTGATTCTAGCTCATCCACTTCACGAGAAAGGGCCACTCGCATCGCACGTGAGCTTCCTTCAACCACAACCTCACCTTGAGCCTCTGATTTACGTAACCGAACAAATTCACGAAAACCGGCGACAAAAATACTGTGGACACCCTTAATTTGACCTCGAGCACTTAACTCTTGAAAAAGTGTATTTAAGTCGGTGCCTGACCAAAACTGTTCTTCAAATTGAAATAATTCATGCTTAGCAGAATTCAGCACACGGGTGCGTTGGACAATGAACGCCCAAGACACAATCGAGGCAACCATGAGTAAAATCATGACCAGTTTGACTACGAGACTGGCTTGTAGGAACAAGCCTATAAAAGACATATCATGCGACACGTAAACATTCCTTATAAATAAGTGGCGGGATAGCGCAAGGTTTCATACGATTCAGTTTGACGCATGCTACCTGAATAGTAGCTGAAACCAATACGTTATCTTCTTTTTTTATCGTTTGAGTAAAGACCATTGACGCCTTTTTTAGTTCACTTAACTGTGTCTGTACATGAATGATTTCATCAAATTTTGCCGGAGCATGATTATGCATATCGACATGTCGCACCACAAACGCAATATCTTCGGCTAGCAATGTGTGCTGCTCAAACCCCAAGTCTCGCAACCATTCAGTCCTAGCCCGTTCAAAAAATTTAAGATAATTGGCATAATAAACAATGCCACCTGCATCGGTATCTTCATAATAAACACGTATGGGAAGTGTGCTTGAATTTTGTACATCCATTAGAAAAACTAATCCTTACTACGTAATTATTTTGAATTGAACACTTCACAGACCAGGGTATAATTTAGGTCATAGATTGAGTGTTTGTTCAATTTGTTCCCTTTTAGTAGTTATTTATAACTTTTTAGCCCACTTCACTGTGGGCTTTTTTTTGGCTTAAATCCAAGGTGTTCATAAGCACGGTTTGACGCTATACGGCCTCTAGGCGTCCGTTGCAAAAAACCTTGCTGAATAAGAAACGGTTCAATGACATCTTCAATCGTTTCTTTTTCTTCACCGATCGCAGCGGCAAGATTATCTAATCCGACAGGACCACCGTCAAATTTATCAATAATCGCTTCTAACAATTTACGGTCCATATAATCAAAACCCACTTTATCGACATCTAACATATCTAATGCTAAGCCCGCGATATGTTCATCAACGGTTCCGTTTGATTTAATTTCTGCATAATCGCGAACACGACGCAATAATCGATTTGCAATTCTAGGGGTTCCTCGGGCGCGCTTAGCAATTTCTAATGCGCCTGCCGTCACCATCTCGACATTCAAGTATTTTGCTGAACGCATAATAATATCAGTAAGATCTTCTATATTATAAAACTCTAAACGTTGCACAATACCAAAACGATCGCGCAGAGGTGAGGTTAATGAACCCGCTCGAGTCGTCGCTCCCACCAAGGTAAATGGCGCTAAATCGAGTTTAATTGAACGCGCTGCAGGCCCTTCACCTATCATGATATCGAGCTGGTAATCTTCCATAGCCGGATACAATACTTCCTCTACTACCGGACTTAGGCGGTGGATCTCATCGATAAACAACACGTCATTTTCGTCTAAATTAGTCAGTAGTGCTGCTAAATCACCGGCCTTTTCTAGGACTGGACCAGAAGTAGTCTTGATATTGACGTCCATTTCATTGGCAATAATGTTGGCTAACGTCGTTTTACCTAAACCGGGTGGGCCAAAAATCAATACATGATCTAAGGCGTCAGACCGCTTACGCGCAGCCTCAATAAATATGGACATTTGTTCACATACATGCTCTTGGCCGGTGTAATCAGCTAATGTTTTAGGACGAATGGCACGGTCAACGGCCTCATCATCATTTTTTGCACTTGCTTGGATCAATCGATCTTCTTCAATCATAAACCTGACTCACACGACATTAATAATTTCACTATACCATAGCCTTCAGTGCAGCACGGATCAGTTGTTCACTCGACATTGTCTCTTCATATACCGATTGAATAATTTTAGAGGCAACCGGCGCTTTATAACCTAAAGCGACTAACGCACTAAGTGCCTCTTCTCGGATATCATTAATTGGAACAAAGGTGTTGCCATCGGCAGCAGATACGACAGGTAAAGTCAGAGCATCATTAGGCTGAGTTAACGTCAGTTTAGCTAATCGGTCTTTAAGCTCAACTACTAGCCGTTCTGCTGTCTTCTTTCCCACACCTGGAATATTCACTAAAGAAGACACATCTTCATAACCCACCGCACGAATCAAGTCTTGAACACTCATACCGGATAAAATAGTAATCGCTAATTTTGGCCCCACTCCGTTGGCTTTGATCAACTCTCTAAAGACCGTTCGTTCTTCTTTTTCGACAAAACCGTACAATAATTGGGCATCTTCGCGTACGACAAAATGAGTAAACACCGTGACCGGCTCTCCTTCGGCAGGTAACGCATAAATACTATGCATCGACATGCCAACTTCATAGCCAATACCACCGGCTTGGATCATAATATCAGGGGGTTGTTTGGCCAATAATGTGCCGGTGATGAGTCCAATCATAATAGCTAGAATGCCTTGTCATTATTCTTTATGAATATTGTACTAAAATACTGTACAAATATACAAGCCACTTATTGTCATGGCTCACATCATTAATACTTATCGTAATCTGCCTCGTGCAGTTCGCGTGACTTTACCGGCCATTGCCACTAGGCTTTGCCGGGTATGTCCATGACATAAAGCTACAGCTAATGCATCGGCAGCATCTGCTTGTGGTGTGCCGGGTAATTTCAATAAATACGTCACCATATGCTGTACTTGAGTTTTATCGGCACTTCCCTTACCAACGACTGATTGCTTAATTTGACGTGCAGCATATTCACTTACAGGTAAGTCAAACTGGGTCGCAGCGACAATTGCTGCTCCTCTAGCTTGACCTAACTTTAATGCAGAATCCGGGTTTTTAGCCATAAACACTTGCTCAATAGCAAACTCCTTGGGTTGATATTGAGAAATAATTTCACTCACCCCTTGAAAAACTTGCTGTAAACGTCCTGCTAATTCATCTCCTGTTAAACGAATACAACCACTGGCAATATAATTAAGTTTATTTCCCTTTTGTTCTATTACTCCATAACCGGTGATCCGAGAGCCTGGATCAATACCTAAGATAATCATGATGCGATACTCCCTGGGACAAATTGCTCAATAGCAAGGGCATTGGTTTCAGACCACACTTTGTTGATCGCATCAACTTTACTTAGCCAGGCAAAAGCCGTGTGTTCAGTCAGTATAACCGGTTGTTGGGAATCCACTTGAACACAAAATACATGCTCAAAATTAAATTGGGTATTGGGTGGGTAACGATGTAACCATTGTTTTCGTATAGGAAACTGGTTAATTTGGTGACAATTTTGAATCGGCATTTTGAGTGGGTCGAGGATAAACCCAGTTTCTTCAGCGACTTCACGATAAGCGGTTTGAATCGGCTGTTCTTCAATTTCGATGGTGCCGGTCACAGACTGCCAAAACGAGGCATCATCGTCACGTTGCATGACCAGCACACGATGATGCTGATCATATAATACAACGAGGACAGACTCAGGTCGTTTGAGCGTCATATCCGCTATTTATTCACTGTCTGTATCAGTTTTTGGTATCGACGCTATCGCTAATTCAGTCAGTTGCTCTGCATTAGCAACTCCTGGCGCCGAAGTTAATGGACATGCGGCCGTTGTTGTTTTAGGGAAAGCCATCACATCACGAATAGACGTCGCATTAGTCATCAGCATAACAAGGCGGTCTAGGCCAAAAGCTAATCCTGCATGTGGTGGAGTACCGTATTGTAGAGCTTCAAGTAAAAAGCCAAATTTACTTTGTGCTTCTTCCTTAGAGATCCCTAAGATATCAAACACGGTCGCTTGCATATCTTGTTGATGAATACGCACCGAGCCCCCACCTAACTCAACCCCATTTAATACCATATCATAAGCATTGGATAAGGCATTTGCAGGATCCGCTGCTAACTGTTCTGGTGTCATGTCACGCGGCGCGGTGAAAGGGTGATGCAATGCATGATACTGGCCATCAAATTCTTCAAACATCGGGAAATCAACTACCCATAAAGGTCTCCAATCGCCTTCGTTTAACGCAAAATCTTGACCTACTTTTAAACGTAGCGCACCTAAAGCTTCAGTGACGACATGATAGGTATCTGAACCAAACAATAAGATATCACCATCTTTAGCGTCACTCACTGCTAATAATTGCTCAATAACATCTGGCGTTAAGAATTTAGCAATCGGTGATTGCACGCCTTCAGCCCCCAAGGAGAGATCATTAATCTTCATCCAAGCAAGGCCTTTAGCCCCGTAAATCCCTACAAAATTAGCATATTCATCAAGCTGTTTACGCGATAAGCTTGCCCCACCAGGGACACACAGCATCGCAACGCGCCCTTTAGGATCATTAGCAGGTCCAGAGAATACTTTAAATTCCACCTTAGATAAAATGTCAGCCACATCGATAATAGTTAACGGATTACGCAAATCAGGCTTATCAGAACCATACAGACGCATCGCATCAGCATAGGTCATTTGTGGGAATTCACCTAAATCGACATTTAACATTGCCTGGAATAATTCACGGATCATTTTTTCGGTAATTGCCATCACGCCAGCAGCATCTAAAAACGTGGTTTCGATATCGATCTGTGTGAATTCTGGTTGACGATCTGCACGTAGATCCTCATCACGGAAACATTTAACGATCTGATAATACTTATCCATACCTGACATCATTAACAACTGTTTAAACAGTTGTGGAGATTGAGGTAGTGCAAAGAATTGGCCTTTGTGTGTGCGTGAAGGCACAAGATAATCACGGGCCCCTTCAGGAGTCGCTTTGGTCAAAATTGGGGTTTCAATATCTAAAAAATCTTGGTCTTCTAGGAAACGACGAACCGCCGCCGTCACTTTTGAACGAAACACTAAACGCTCCGTCATCAGTGGACGACGTAAGTCTAAGTAACGATATTTCAGGCGCTGCTCTTCAGAGTTTTCTTGGTTCCAATCTAAAGGTAACGCTGCTGATTTATTGAAAATCTCTAAACCTTTACCTAAAATCTCAATCTTGCCAGTACGCATATCCGCGTTCACTTGAGATTCTGGCCGCGCTCTGACATACCCTGTAATAGAAACACAATATTCATTACGGACACTGTTTGCTGTTGCAAACACATCTTCTACATCAGGATCAAATACGACTTGAACAATACCCTCGCGGTCACGAATATCTAAAAAGATAACGCCACCCAAATCACGTCGTTTATTTACCCAACCGTTGATAGTAACTGTTTGGTCGATGAAAGATGCATCAATGTTGCCGCAGTAATCTGTGCGCATGAATTGGAAAACCTCAAAATAAAGCGTATAAAACGCGCTAAAAATTAATGTGACATATTATAAACAAATGACCACAGATGCCTAGTGATTAATTACACCTGATAGTCTTCGCACTTCAAAATTCGGTAAAATATCTGTTCTTAAGATAAAAAAACCTCTCTCTTTAATCTAATTGAGATTGATTCTCATTTAGATTCATGTTTTAATTACCACACTTAATTAAAACCTGTTTATTTTTTTGTGTAAGGAACATTATGAAGCTTTCTCCCGTTGTACTTGCTATGACTACCATTTTTTCGATTTCACCGGTCCATAGTGCTGCAACAAACAATGATGACACCATTGAACAAGTCACAATTATTGGGTCTCAAGCTGCTGTAAATACAATGCCTGGTTCAGGGACATTTATTGATCAAGAAAATTTAGACAATTACGCTATCACCGATATTAATCGTGTCCTAGCTAAAGCCCCTGGCGTATATTTTGTCGAGGAAGATGGATATGGTTTGCGCCCTAACATTGGTATGCGCGGTAATTCAGCAGATCGGTCTGAAAAAATTACGATCATGGAAGATGGTGTTCTAGCTGCGCCTGCACCATATGCTTCGCCTGCTGCATATTACTTTCCAACCATTGGCCGCATGAGTGCCATTGAAATTCTAAAGGGTTCATCGAGTGTCAAATACGGTCCAAGAACCTCAGGTGGGGTCATCAATTTACGTTCTTCAGAAACACCGGATGAAGCATTTGCCGGAAAATTCGATGCCAGCGTTGGCTCTGATGCATATCGTAAAGTCCATGTATTAGCGGGTGGACGTAATGACAAGACGGGCGTGCTAGGTGAAGTTTTCCATTACGGCGCAGATGGATTTAAAACATTAAATTCGGGACAAGATACCGGTTTTGAAAAAACTGACGGAATGCTTAAACTTGACCGTTATTTTGGTGAAAATAATCGACATCATTTGGAATTTAAAGGCAAATATTCTGAAGAGTCATCCGATGAAACCTATTTAGGCTTGCTCGATAGCGACTATGAAGCTGATGCATACCAGCGCTACAGTGCTTCTCAGTTAGACCAAATGGACACGCAGCACACTCACTTGTCATTACATTATGATTATATTATTTCAGGACAAAGCGATATCAGTATCATTGCTTATCAAAATGATTTTGCCAGAAATTGGTATAAAACAAGTAAAGTAGGTGGTTTAAGTTTAGGAAGTGGTGCTGAAGAAATCGCAGCACAAATCGATAATGGCAATTATACCGACAACGAATTACCTATTGTTCAAGTCAAAGCAAACAATCGTGAGTACTTGTCTCAAGGAATACAAGCTGAATTGGCCTATCGAACAGATAATCACGATATTCGTTTTGGTGCTCGTATTCATGAAGACGAAATGGATCGTTACCAATGGGTCGACGATTATACGTTAAGTACCCAAGGAACAATGAACTTATTATTAGCACGTGAAGCAGGAACCGATTCAAATCGGATCGATAGTGCTGATGCGATCAGCCTCTTTATTCATGATACTTGGGAAATTAACGACCTGACCATTAAAGGCGGGTTACGTTATGAAAATGTAGATTTAGCACGTGATGATTGGGGTAACACAGATCCACAACGTGTTAATGAACCTGCCATGCGTCGTAACTCTGTCGAAGCACTGTTACCGGCGTTAGGATTAACTTATCAATTAAGTGATGAATTAGTCGTCTTAGCAGGGATGCAACGCTCGTTTGCTCCGCCAGCTCCAGGGAATCAAAATGCCCGAGAAGAAGATGGTTGGAATGCCGAAGCAGGAGTCCGTTTTATTGACCGTGATTTACGTGTTGAAGCCATCGCATTTGCGACACGTTTAGACAATCTACACGGCAATTGTACGGCAAGCCAAGGGTGCAATGATGCACTGATTGGTAATCAATATAATGCTGGTAAAGTTTCTGTTGACGGGATCGAACTAAGCTTATCAAATGCCTGGCAATTAGGCGCGATTCAAATTCCATTAAATGTCAATTATACCTATACCAGTGCCAGTTTTGATGAAAGCTTCGTATCAGAACTAGACGCATGGGGAGATGTTGAAGCGGGTGATGATTTACCTTACTTACCACAACAAGTAATGCAACTGGAAACAGGTGTCCAAGCGAGTCGCTGGCATGTCTTAGCTTCGGTTCAAATGCTTGATGGCATGCGAACCCAAGCTGGTAGTGGCGCAATGGTCGATAATACTGATATCAAAAGTCGTACTCTCGTTAATCTATCAGCCAAATATAACATCGATAATGCACAACACATCTATGCAGTAATTGATAATGTATTAGACAAAAATTACATTGCGACGCGTCAACATGGTGCTATCCAAGTCGGTAAACCTCGCACTATACAATTAGGTTACCGGATGTCATTTTAATTAAAAATAAATGACATGTTCTAATTCAAGTCGGATGCCTACCTGGGTACCGACTTGATAATCATAATGACTCGGTAATAAACACAGCAACTCTTCATGACTTTTTACACTTTCAAATGTGTATAAAGTATGTGCTCCTCTAAATGCACGACTCACGACGTTCACTGCAAAACCATGCTGTTCATCCACCACAAAATCATCGGGTCGCACCAGTAATTTGACTTGTTTTTCAGAAGGACTTAATACCGGCTCTTCATGCGCGGCAAAATCTCCCATAGCAGTATGCAATTGGGCTGAGGCATTAGGTGTCATGCTCACCCTACCCTCGATGAAACGCCCTTCTCCAACAAAATTAGCTACAAAAAACGTATCAGGTTCGTGATATAAATCATAGGCACAAGCGTATTGTTCAATATGTCCTTGGTTCATAACCGCGATCTTATCGGCAATCGTAAAGGCCTCGGTTTGATCATGTGTCACCAATAGCGCTGTGACATTTTCATGTTTTAGCAATGCTTTAATATCTAATGCTAATGACTCTCGCAAACTCGGATCTAACGCAGAAAACGGTTCATCAAGTAGTAAAATATCAGGTTTAGGTGCTAATGCTCGCGCGATAGCAACGCGCTGTTGTTGCCCACCGGAAAGTTGATGAGGATATTGCTGCGCATAATCAGATAGTTGAGTTAAGTTGAGTAACTCCTCTAACCGCTGTTGCTGTTTACCTGGAGAGAATTGATGCAAACCAAAAGTAATGTTTTGAGAGACCGTTAAATGCGGAAACAGCGCAAAATCTTGGAACACAACCCCGACTTGACGACGGGTTACATCGACATGCGTTGCCGGACTACTGACGATATCATCACGAATGATAATCTCTCCATGACTCGTCTTCATAAAACCAGCAATGGCCCTCAACAGGGTCGTTTTACCACAACCTGAAGGGCCTAATAAACACCCTATCTCACCATTATTCAAGGTTAAAGAAATATCATTAATGATATGCTTATCAGCAATCTTAATGTGAATATTATGCAACGTTAACATATATCAATTCGCCTTACTTCATGGCTCGAGTTAATAAAATGACAGGGATAATCCCAACGAGTACGATCGTCACTGAAGGTAATGCAGCTGCTAACAACCGCTCATCAGTCGCATATTCAAATGCTTTTACGGCTAAGGTGTTAAAATTAAAAGGCCTTAAAATTAACGTGGCAGGTAATTCTTTGAGTACATCCACGAATACCAAAATACCCGCAGCTAAAATACTCTTTTTTAATAATGGTAAATGTATTCGACTAAATATACGCAAACGTCCTAATCCTAGAGTCAGCACAGCGTCATCAACATTGGGCTTAATTCGCTCTAATCCATTTTGAGTATTATGCAGCGCAACACTCAAAAAGCGAACGCAATAGGCAAACATCAGCGCCACGAATGTGCCTGAAAAGACTAATCCAATATATTCATCAAACACAAACGCCCAAAGTACATTGATTTGCTCATCAAGCCAGCCTAATGGTTGTAATACGCCAATGGCTAGGACTGTGCCTGGAATGGCATAACCCAATGCTGCAAACTGTGTTAGACCACTGACTTGAGAGTGGGTAGAAAAACGTTGCGCATAACTCAACAGTAATGCTAGAGCGACGATCAATACACTCGTGCTAAACGCTAATAAAAAACTGTTGGAAACTAAACTTAGATATTCATCTATCACCGACACTTCAGCAAACTCCCAAGCCCAGATACATAATTGAAACACCGGAATGATAAACGCGACGGCTAATACCACCAGACAAAACACACTCATCAATAATGGTGATAAAAACGGCTTTGATTGGGTATTAGTATAGGTATTAACTCTCATATCTTGATGCGGTATCTGGGTTTGATAAAAGCGCATATTTCTTCGACTGTATTTTTCTAAACCTAAAACAAGCAATACAAACACTGCTAAAGCTCCAGCCAATTGACTCGCTAATTGCATTTCCCCCATCCCAAACCAAGTTCTAAAAATCCCGGTAGTAAATGTAGAGATGCCAAAATACGCTACGGTGCCATAATCAGCTAAAGCTTCCATCATCGCTAATGCCATACCTGTAAATACGGCAGGACGTGCGATGGGTAAGGCGACTTTAAAAAAATATCGAGCATGTGTCACACCTAAAGAGGCTGCCGCATCTTGATAGGTATGTTGCTGTGAGGAAAACGCAGTCTTTGCCAAAATATAAACATAGGGGTATAACACCAAAGACATCAACACAATAGCCCCCAGTAATGTTCGACTATCAAACCAACCGAATTGATCAAACATCCCAGTATAAGTATAGGCAATAATGTAAGCAGGCATCGCTAATGGAAGTAATAATGCCCACTCGAAAAATCCTCTTCCCCAAAACGTATATTGCGTGACACACCAGGCTAACGCTACCCCAAGAAACATACTACCCAGTCCAACACCTAATGTTAATAACACACTGTTGGTTAGGTATTCGGATAAGGTTGTGTCGTAAAGATGACGCCAAAGCTCAGCGGACAAATGAGAATAAGAGAATAAGATCGCCAAAACAGGCAAGGCTAAAATGACACTTAACCCAGCCCCTACGACAAACCATCGATCGAGCTCTCGCCACTTATTAATGATTACCGCCAACCGGCTTTATCCATAATGCGCAGTGCTTGAGCATTTAACTCACCGACTTGATTTAAATCGATAGATTCATGTTTAAACGTCCCCATGGCCTTCAACGTACCAGACCATTCAATACTAGGATCCACCGGATATTCATAATTTGTATTGGCATACCAATACTGTGCTTCTTTTTGCAACATCGTTTCAATGAGTAAATTCGCTGCATGGATATTTTTGGCATGCTTGGCGATAGCGATACCTGAAATATTTAAGTGAACTCCTCGGTCAGATTGATTCGGCCAAATAACTTTTACTTGATTTGCGATTGCTTGTGAAGCTTCATCGGCATTACGCATAGCCGCTAAATAATAGGTATTTGCCACCGCCACATCACACACTCCCGACACCAATGCTTTTATTTGGTCGCGGTCACCACCTTTTGGACGACGAGCAAAATTTTCTACTAATCCTTTAGACCAGGCCAGCGCTTGTTCTTCTCCTTTTTGGATGATCATGGCTGCCACCAACGATTGATTATAGATATTTGAGGAAGAACGAATGCAGACACGACCTTTAAATATGGGTTTGATGAGATCTTCATAGGAAGTTATGGTATTGCTATCGACTGTTAGTGGATTGATGAGAATAGGTCGATTACGAGTCGTTAAGGCAACCCAATGGTTATCTTGGTCTTTTAGGGTCACAAACTCTGGCAACATCGCTGTCATAGGTTGCGTTAAGGATTGGGACTTAGCTCTAGCAAGACGGCCAACATCCGTGGTAATGATAATATCTACTGGAGAAAATTGCCCTTCACTTTTTGCCCGAGCTAATAAAGCATCGGCTTTACCGGTGACAAGATTGATTTTGACATTATATTGTTCTGAAAATTTATCTAATAAAGGTTTGATTAACACTTCTTTACGAGCTGAATAAATGTTTAGTTCAGCCTCAACAACGTTGTCATTTGCAAGGGCCATTGAGGGCAATGACAAGGGACTTAGCAAGCTTAATGCTAAGGCAACGGCAAGCTTTTTCACAGAAAAATCCTTAAATAACGAATACCCTTTGATGATAACGGTATTGAGAATAATTCTCAATAGCATATACAGCTATTTATCACTATTTTTAGCCTCTAGGGGATCTAATATATAGTGTACAAATAAAATGATATATAATTGGGATATCTAATGTTTAATTAAACACAGCAACTATTCAACATGAACGATAAACTAGTTTATAGCACAGGCATCGGTAGAATCGATGCAAACGAATCAACCCAACCCACATTCACAGGAGACGGGATCGTCCGGATCCGGCGTGAAACAAAAGGTCGCAAAGGCAAAGGAATGTCGGTAATAGAAGGTATCAATTTTCAAGAACATGACCTGGCGGCACTATGTAAATGGTTAAAAAAACAGTGTGGTTGTGGCGGTTCTGTAAAAGGCAATACGATAGAAATCCAAGGCGATGCCCGAGAAAAAATACAAAGCTTACTCACCACAAAAGGTTTCACAGTCAAATTGGCCGGTGGATAAGCTGAAAATCAGAACGATGTTGATATGACGATAACAACAATCCATTAGCGCATTACTCGTCTAGCAACAGATAGGACCATGTTATCATTGACTTTTAAATGGCGCGGTTTACAATCAAAGTATGTTTAAATAACTTCCAATGTGGAGGTTTTTTTTGTTTTAGGAAACCGCATGGCCAGCGCCCCTCTTTCTTCTGTTCGCACCGCGATTAGCGAACTGGATGCAAAATTACTTGAGTTACTTGCACAACGTCAACAACTGACAAATGAAGTCGCCCGTACTAAAATTCAAAATCAGATTGATGTTCGCGATCCTCAACGTGAAGAACAGCTGTTGGTTAAATTAATCCAAGAAGGCCAAAAATTAGGATTAAATGCGCATTACGTCACAAAACTGTTTCATGTCATTATTGAAGATTCCGTATTAAACCAACAAGCAATGTTATCTGCACAAGCAAACCCTAGTAATGTCACACCGCTCAACCGGGTCGCATTTTTAGGCGACAAAGGTTCATACAGTTACCTAGCGACCCAAAAATACTTCTCACGTCGAGATGGCGAATTACATGAAATTGGGTGTGATAGCTTTGGTGAAATCATCCAAAAAGTGGAATCGAATCAAGCCGATTATGCCGTGCTGCCAATCGAGAATACGTCGTCGGGTAGTATTAATGAAGTTTACGACCAGTTACAACACACTCGCCTAAGTATTATTGGAGAGCTAACCCATCCAGTTAAACATACTTTACTTGTCGCAGTTAATACTGAATTAAGTAAGATAAAAGTACTTTATGCTCATCCTCAAGTATTTTCTCAATGTTCACATTTTCTAGCCAACTTAACCGATATTGAAGTTAAACCCGCCGATAGTACCTCTGCAGCGATGTTGATTGTCAACGAACTGCAGCGTGATGATGTGGCTGCCATTGGTAGCGAAGCAGGTGGCAAGTTATATGGTCTTGCAGCCATTGAATCGAATCTGGCAAACCAAAAAGAAAACCATAGTCGTTTTATTGTCGTGGCTCAAAATCCAGTCGAAGTCCCTTTGCAAATACCTGCAAAAACAACACTTGTTATGGCAACCACTCAAACACCTGGTGCATTGGTTAATGCATTAATGGTGCTTAAAGATAATGACGTCAATATGACTAAGCTAGAGTCACGACCTATTAATGGTAACCCTTGGGAAGAGATGTTTTATCTGGATATTGAAGGCAATTTGCAAGATGGAAAAATGCAACAGGCAGTTAAGCAACTAGAGGCCGCAACGCGTTTTTGTAAAGTACTCGGGTGCTATCCATCAGAAGAAATCAAACCTACTGCTGTATCCGCAGTTCAAGCACTTAATGAATTAAAATAAAAAATAAAGCCCTAATTTAAAGGGCTTTATTGATTTAAACATTGTGAAAATGCTAGGTTAAAGTAAACCTAGCCGTATCAAGGCTTATTTCTTACGCAACATCCTATCATCATCCGCTTTCAGTAAGAGCTGCTTACTATCTACCAAACAGGCTTTTGCATAATCTCCGAACCATTGACTAATGTGTCTAAACTGTTCCACAAATTGTGCTTTGTTGTTCGCTTCAAATAACGCAATAGCTTCGTCAAATCGAGTCCGAAAGCGTTTTAACAATGCTAAGTTCTCAGTATTATCGAAAATAATGTCAGCATATAAATTAGGATCTTGAGCAAAGAGTCGCCCGACCATCGCAAGCTCCAAGCGATAGATCGGTGAGCTATGCGCTATCAAAGACGCAAGATCAGGATCCTCAGCATGCAAGTGTGCCCCATATACAAAACTGGTAAAGTGTCGCATGACTTGTATATAGGCCATATCAGCATCATGCACACTGGCGTCACTTTTATGCAATTGGGCGCCCCAAATGACCATTTGTTGTAATAACCATTCATACTGTTGCGCACTGCGTCCATGACATACAATCACCACTTGTTTGACCATGCCAGGGGCATCTGGACCAAACATAGGGTGCAGCCCTACCACAGGTCCTGTATGAGCTTCCAGCATCGCATCTAATGGTGCTTGCTTAACACTGGTAATATCCGCTAAAACACAATCATCATCTAAAAAAGAAAGGGTCTTAATAATATTGACGGTTTGTTTAATCGGGACTGCTACAATACACAGTTTTACACCTGTTAGTAAACGTTGAGCATCTGGCCATTCATCCTTATCAATCACAACCACATCATAGTGACTGCGTTCAAAGAGTCCGACCATTAATTTGCCCAACGCGCCTTTTCCGCCTATCACTGCTATTTTAGTGCCCTTTTCAGTAGCACAGCGATATTCAGAGTTTTGTGTTAAATATGATTCGCGCATGATGCGTCGAAGTAAGTCTTCAACTAAATCAGGGGGTACACCTAATGCTAGTGCTTGCTGACGACGTGATTCAATCAGTTGAGCTTCACGTTCAGGCACATAGGTTGGCATACCTGTTTGAGATTTAATTTGACCGACTTGCGTCGTGACTTTAGCTCTTTTAGCGAGCAACTCAACAAGCTGCTGGTCTAACTCATCGATTTGGTCTCGAAGCCCAGATAACTGGGCCTTGGGATCATTGCTGCGTCCATAATCACTCATATGATCTTATACTTGCTCGCGCTTTTGCATACGCATTGGTAATACCGTAATCAGCTTTTCTCGGGTTTGGTTAATTAACTGCGCTGTTGTATCCCAGTTAATACAGCCATCAGTAATGGAGACACCATACTCTAATTCAGCAGGTGTTTTACCATTACTAGATTGATTACCTGCATTTAAATGACTTTCTAACATGATACCAATGATAGATTGGTTACCTTCTAAAATCTGATTTACCACATTTTGAGCTACTAATGGCTGACGACGATAATCTTTAGAAGAGTTGGCATGAGAACAATCAACGACTAAGCTAGCGGGTAACTTAGCTGCTTGTAATTCTGCTTCACAATCAGCCACACAAACAGAATCATAATTTGGTGTTTTACCACCACGTAAAATGACGTGTCCATCTGGATTACCTTGCGTTTTAATAATACTCACTTGACCTTGTTTATTAATCCCCATGAAGCTATGTCCTGATGCAGCGGATTGCAATGCATTAATCGCAATACCTAATGAACCATCAGTGCCATTTTTAAAACCTACAGGCATCGATAAGCCACTGGCCATTTCACGGTGCGTTTGTGACTCTGAAGTACGTGCTCCAATTGCCGACCAAGCGAATAATTCGGCTAAATATTGAGGAGAGATAGGATCGAGTGCTTCTGTCGCGACAGGGATCTCAAGTTCGGCTAACCAGATGAGTAGTTCACGCGCTTTAGCTAATCCATTTTCAATATCAAATGTGTCATTAATGTTAGGATCGTTAATTAATCCTTTCCAACCCGTAGTGGTACGCGGTTTTTCAAAATAAACTCGCATAACGATATACAAAGTATCTTTACACGACTCGTGTAACTCCTTTAACTTTAACGCATATTCTTTTGCTGCTTCAACATCATGAATAGAACATGGGCCACATACCACAAGTAGACGATGATCTTTCCCATGAACAATATCGGAGATAATTTGACGCGATTGGCGGATCACTTCTAAAGATGCATCACTGACAGGTAATTTCTCAGCTAAAGCTTGTGGTGTAATAAGGACTTCTTCAGAAGATACATGAAGGTTATCGGTAACTTGATTAGACATGAATTGTAATTCTCAATAAAAACTAATATACACAGTTAATACAACTGTAATGAATACGAGGGCGGTCATTTATTATTATGGGTGTTTGCAACATAGAAAGTGTACACTTATCGTTACACAAAAACAGCGGCACACGGCATGACTATTGACTTTTTAACAATATTTAAACTTAGATGCAAGCCTTAATCAGTAATACTTTAGATAAGTTTCAAAAAGCACAAAAAAACCCGCTAGGTAAGCGGGTTTTTACGAATAAGTTAGTTAGTAACGCAAAATTAAAATTAATTAAGCTTTTCTCTGATACGTGCAGATTTACCTGAACGCTCACGTAGATAATACAATTTCGCACGACGAACCGCACCACGACGCTTCACTTCAATTGAAGAGATTTGCGGTGAGTGAGTTTGGAAAACACGTTCCACACCTTCGCCAGAAGAAATTTTACGTACGGTAAAAGCTGAGTGTAGGCCACGGTTACGCTTGGCGATTACAACACCTTCGTAAGCCTGAAGACGCTCTTTCTCGCCTTCTTTAACACGGACTTTAACCACTACTGTGTCACCAGGACCAAATGCTGGGACGTCAGTTTTGAGCTGTTCTTGCTCAATTTTTTTGATGATGTCTTGATTTACTTTCTTCAT
>CATECQ010000038.1 GCA_949498985.1 Glaciecola sp. HTCC2999 | reverse complement strand
CGCCTTGGTAACGTACTACATACGTTGCACGTTCAGTTAATAAATCAACGATCTTACCTTTACCCTCGTCACCCCATTGAGTGCCGAGCACGACTACGTTCTTTGCCATAATAATCTTGCTGTAAAAAAATAGGCGTGAATAGTAGCAAAAACTCGCTTCAAATTCACGCGTTTGATAAGGCTTTTTTTCTTAACTAGGCGATTAGACTAATAGAGTAAACTATAAACCTTTCTTCTATAACTCGATTTAAGGGGTTCACCATCTGGTAATGCATTGATCATATCTAATAAATGCTTTTTCGCATCACCGAAATTTAAATCAATTTGCACGACACTATAAAGTAATCCAAGGGCTTCTTCTGTTTTGTGTGCTGCGTGTAATGCAACGGCAAGTTCAATACTGATCTGTTTATCTGTGGGGTCAGCATCGTATTGTGCTTGTAATGCTTTTAACTCAGGAGACTCTGCCGCTTGTTCTGCTAACTCGATTTTGCCTTGCAACACCGTATAACGATTATCCTGATCAGCCAATCCGATATTATCTAACAATGCTTTGGCAGCAGAAATTTGCCCTACGTCAATTTGACAATCAGCTAACATGTATTGACAGTCTAGATTCTCAGGCTTAATGGCATAAGCTTGCTGTGCAAAAGGTAAAGCACCTTGTGCATCACCTTCGTTAAGTTTCTCTTGGGCTTGGATAAGTAAAGCATCTTCAGGTTGTGGAAGATGCTTCTCTAGAAAAGCGGTAATCTGTGCGTCTTCTACCATTCCAGCAAACCCATCCACCGGCTGACCATCTTTAACTAACATCACAGTCGGTAAACTTTGGATCCCAAATTGAGAGGCAATTTGTTGTTGCTCATTACAATTCACTTGGGTGTACTGCATCACTTCGCTGTACTTAGCGGTCAGTACCGATAATGATTGAGTGATTTGGCTACATGCTTGACTTTCCGGCACCCAAAACTGGACTAAAATAAATTTTTGCTTGGACTCTTCTAATAAGATTTGCTGGAAATTATCTAAGGTAATCGCAATCGGTGCGTTCATATCTGATGACCTTGGTTGGGAAATTAAATAGTAATATTTTTATAATGGGGCAGTTTACACAGAAAGCAAGTTTCAATAGCGGAATATTGCGCTTTAGCTGAGTTGGTCTTATTATCTTAAAATATTTTTATTCTAGGTAGCATTTTCTATGAAGCAATCGTATAAATCATTCAAAGCATTTTACCCTTACTACCTCCAAGAACATAAAAATCGCCAATGCCGGTTAATGCACTTTATTGGCTCAACATTAGTGCTGCTAGTGTTGATAGCTGTATTAGTCACCCAACAATGGGTATGGCTGTGGTCTTTGCCTTTATTAGGATATGGCTTTGCGTGGGTGGGGCATTTCTTTTTTGAAAAAAATAAACCTGCCACCTTTAGCTATCCGCTATATAGCCTGATAGGCGATTGGGTGATGTATAAAGACATTTGGACCGGTAAGCTTTCTTTATTCAAATAATCATACCATGATTGTTAAAGCGACTGTTCTGCGAATTCTGCAAGACGACTTCTGACGACACCGTCCAAAGTGATGGTTGAACTCCCCTCAAAGTTTTTAAATTTTTCGACTAAGTATGTCAGTCCTGAAGTCACCGCAGATAGGTAATTACTATCAATTTGCGCTAAATTCCCCCCACATATTAATTTAGTGCCCTCACCACAACGAGTGATAATCGTTTTTAATTGTGACGCCGTTAAATTTTGCGATTCATCTAAAATGACAATAGCGTTTTGAATACTCCGACCGCGCATAAAATTGACAGATTTAAATTGAATGTTTGCTTTCTCCATGATGTAAGACATCGAACTTGCAGTACTTTCATCGTGTTTAT
>CATECQ010000037.1 GCA_949498985.1 Glaciecola sp. HTCC2999 | reverse complement strand
GACACAGATACCCAAGCAGCGATTGCAGGCGGTATTGCTGAAGCACGATTTGGTGTGCCTGAAGATATACAAAAGCAAGTATTGTCTTATTTGGACAATGACTTAAAAGCGATTATTTCACAATTTTACAAGCAGCTATAAGAACATTCTCATGATTTTACACATCCCCCATCATTCCATATACATTCCGGATGAATATAGAGATTTGTTTGTGATTTCAGACGAGGCTCTGGCAGAAGAAATTCAATTAATGACTGACCATGATACAGACACGATATTTGGTCCGCAGCATCCTAATATCACACGAGTTTCTGCTGAAGTATCGCGTTTACTTGTTGATATGGAGCGGTTTCGTAATGACAAAGACGAGAGCATGTCGATAAAAGGCATGGGAGCTGTGTATACCCAACGGCAAGATGGGACACCTTTGAAAGTATTTACGCCTGAGCAACGAGAAGCACTACTGCAACGCTATTATGATCCTCACCACAAAGCATTGGAAGAAGCAGTACAAAAAGAGTTGGATCAATATGGTAAGTGTTTGATTATTGACTGTCATAGTTTTCCTAATGAGGCACTACCTTATGAAGACCGAGGAGAATATTATGAGGTGGTAGATTTTTGTATCGGAATGGATGATTTTCATGCTCCCAAAGAATTAGTGTTGGACGTCTATCGATTCTTGGTTGCACATGATTATAAAGTCGCAATCAACTCCCCTTTCACTGGTTCTATTGTCCCAAGTAAGTTTTATCAAAAAGACTCAAGAGTTAAATCGATCATGATTGAGGTTAATCGAGATTTGGAACTTGATTATGTTACAAGTTTTATCGATGACTTATTAGCTTATTTGTCAGGGGATAAACAAGCGTTAACCAGCGATGATTTTGATGGAGATAATTCTATTACACTCGCAAAACTAGATGATTGGGAGTTTTATGAAGGTGAAGAATATGCCAACGAGATTTATCCATGCCTATCTAAAGAGGGATATGGCTTACATGAGAGTTGTCTATTTCGAAGCATGGATGTAAGTTTTTCATCGCCGAGTTGCAAAAGCACAATAAATCTGTGGATGGAAGTGGCTTACTACTTCACCCCAGATAAAAAACTCCATTCAGTAGACGTAAATAGATCGGGATGCATTTATGAACGCGCAACAAGTGGAAATTCAACAGTTGATGGGTGTATTTATGACTTTGATGGTTCAGAAGTCAATAAAATAAGTTATGAAGAGGGTGAAAGCGAGTTCGATTTATACACAAGCTCAGACATTGAATCTAAGTTAGTTGAATTAATGTATGATTCGTACCAACAAATTATGACCAATAAAGAAGATAAAAACGCAATCGAAGAACGGTTTAAGAACTTGTTATGATTAAAGTCGTCCAACAAAACTTATTCAGCTTAAATGTCGATGCCATTGTCAATTCAGCCAATGTTTCATTACTCGCAGGCTCAGGTATATGTGGTGTCATCCATAAAAATGCAGGAAAAGAACTTGAAAAGTATTGTAAGACTATAGGCAAGCAAGACTATGGCAGTGCTGTTATTACCCCAAGCTTCAACTTATCCCCCTTATGTAAATATATCATACATGCATGTGGACCTAGGTACTTGGATGGTCAGAGAGGCGAAGCCGAACTACTCGATTTGACTCATCAATCAATCATAAAAGTAGCAATCGCAAACAATCTAAAATCCATCGTCATTCCACCGATTTCGACTGGTGTTTACAGATTCCCTGTCGAGCAAGCAGCTCAAATAGCTATTCAAGCAGTTGCAAAAACTTTATTATTGTCTAATTATGAGATGGATGTGTATTTTGCAATGAAAGATGCTGATAAATATCTTACATATAGTGAAATTTGGAAAAAATCGATTGAAATCAAATCCCAATAACGTATGGAGATTATTTTGTTCAGTAATGTAAGAAAAAGCTTGTTTGCCTTATCAATCACATTTCTATTGTTTGGATGTAACAAGCAATCTAGTATTATCCAAACTGAACACGATATAGAAGTGTCCGTCTTTGAATCAGGAACTGGCAATCCGGTTATAGGCGAAATTTTTCATCTTATCCCTACAGAGGGTTTGAACAATCTAAGTAGTGTAATGGGAAAGGTTTTTTTAGAAACTGCCGAATCTCACAAAAAAAAATACTGCAAACAAATAATTAAAAAGTACAGCCCACAAAAACCATGGTGGAAAAACTATAACGATGAAGAATATAGAGATTATTTGGTTCTAAGAGAAGATATAATAAAATTAGACTGTGATGATATCGCGTTGACAGATTCAACTGCTAAAGCATATATCAACGTCATCAAAAAACTTAGTTATATTTGGGCCAATGACTACCGCAAAGCTTTTTTCAACAAATTAGATAAGCCATATTATGAATATTTAAAAATGGCCTCAAAATATACTATGTCAACCGGTATTGACGGTAAAATATCTTTATCCGCTCCAACTGATGAGTATTTTTTTATCGTAGTTTCAAGAGGGGATTCTTATAATAGATATATTAAGAACACTAAATTATTTAGCGTTAGGAGAGCTGTTCAAGTTAACTTGTCTAGTTATGATCATGATACAAATTGGGAAAAATACTCACTTAATAACCAACTAGATTTCTGGCTTAAAGAACCACAAATTGGTGACTACTAAAATAAAGAATCATTTTGGGATTAAACTCAAGTAGTACTTATTGTAGTACCGAGCCTCAATCAATTTTAAAAAATAAATATAAATCAATAAAATACAACACAGATTCAACTCCCGCCAGCTCCACCAAATAATAAGGATGTTACGTCTTGTAACATCCTTAAATCTCTTCTTAAAATCTGACATCAAAAACGTTTATTCAATATTATATATGGTAGTCCAGTAGGTAATGATGCCCAAGTCGAGGAGGCGCTAAAAATTACTTACCTTTTGATAGTCTTTAGGACAGGCTTTGTTTTTGTCTCTAGTGTCGCAAACGTATATTTTATTAAAGGCGCTGACCCATTTCTTCATCTCATTATCAGCAACCTCTCCTCGCCAAATTTTCTGAACATGATAAATACTATCTTTCCCTTTAATAGCCGCATGAAGAATCTGAGCTTTAAAATTTGGACCATTGGTGCAGATCGTTCGCCATACTGTCGAGTCATAGTATTGATTAGGAAGCATTGCTAATTCGATTGATTCAAAATTCTCACAAGCTTTTTCACCTGGAGCATCTTGTATTCTTTTAACCTCAGTAAGGCTTGACTTATTACCACCTTGAATATTAACAATATAAGTGTCGGCCATTCCTTTTGCTTTACTCCGCCACATCATACTTTTAAAACTCCCTTTGACTCTCTTTAACACTTCCCACTTATCTTCATCCAACTCGTAAGGTGTTATTAAATTTTCACCTTTATGAAAATTATCAGAGGTCGCATAAAATGAAACCATCAATAAAACAAAAACAAAACTATACTTCATGACTGCCCTTATACTTAAAATAATCAATGTAGAAACACTGATAGATGTGATCTAGTTCTAGAGGTCACCCAAAGCAACATCTAACCAATCCATTCGGGTATTAAACCAAGATTTTAAGCGTGTGACTTCCTCATCATATGTGTCTAGCACAACTGGGTTTGGCCATACATATACTCCAATCGTTTCCCATTTAGCATCATTTTCAGCTTGAGCGTAACGTAACTTTTCCGCGTATTCATCAATTTTTGCGAGTAAATAGGCTCTATTGTTATTGTAATACTCGAAACGCGTTTGCACCTGATTCACAAAATTAGGATCTTGAAACAAACGAACATACCAAGGGTTATCTTTAACCCAAAACCCTTCAGGAAATTCAGGGTCAGCGTAATCAACATTACCAAACGCTAGATCAAAATCCCATAATGGTCCCATCTTAATTTTTTCACCCGGTATGACATGAAAATAAATGCTCGAGAAGAAGCGAGAGTCTACATTTTTGGTAATTTCGCTAATCAAATACCAATCGATAAAACTGCCTATATCAATATATTTTGCATAGCCATTTTCAGGATCTTCAAAAGTGTTTCCATAAAGAGCTTGTTCGAACTCGAATAATAATCGTGTGATATATTGATACTGGCTATCATTTTCTTCAAGGCTAGGTTCCTTGATATTAATTAAGAACGTACCTGTCTCAAAATACACGTCATCTGGATCTAAACGCTCTAGCTGATCAATTTCTAATAAGAAACCATTATCACCCAAATCAACCCTGTCACTACCCTCTTCGACTTTTTGCGTAATGTGATAAGTACCTTGATAGGTCTCATTCAGAAATACTTCCGCGAACTCAGAATCCGATGTCCATGCTAAATCACTTAAATATCCCATTTCAAACGCAATTCGATTACGTAGCATGGTTTTATCCGCATACTCAGCTAAAAATAACCATTTTTTGTCATTTTCCATATCCAAAAATTCGCGCTTGGAAGATAACTTCATTTGATACGGTTTTTTCGGCATTCCCCATGTAGAGTTTCCTCGACCACGAATTTCCATAGTCATATTATCTAAGTCATTGACCACACCATTACCAAACACAGAAACGGTTCCATCGGTATAATCCTCACGATTAGTAATATCATTACCATTATCTGTCGTTAAATGAATAACAGGTAAACCAGTAAATTGCATTACTTGGACGGTGTATTGTTTACTTGTGCCAACAGAATTTGTAATGGTATAAGTAACCGGTGAAGAAAAATCGTTTGGAGTGACTCCCGATACTTGTTCGTTACCACTAACAGTGACTGTTGCGCCATCAATCACAAATGTCGCGGTTAAATTAGTAACATCTAAGATGCTAGGCGTTCGTAAAAATATACTATCCTCGTTAATTTCACCTCGCAACGTATCATCCAGTTGTGAATTTTGACTCGCCATAAACATAAAATCATTCATTGCTGGTGCACTGGGTGTGACGACTGGTGTGCTTGGGGTAGGTTGTGGTGAATTGGATGATGAACTCCCACCTCCACACGCAGATAAACCAATCATCATTAATGCACTGACGAATAATCGAGCCATAGGAATGCCTGAATTTTTTTCTGAGTGATGAATCATATCATCACCATAAATGTTACTTCCTTTCATACTATACTCTTTCACAAATACAAATTTATCGTCCCATCATAAAGTAATTGTTACGAAAATGTAAGCGCATACATTTTAGGTAAATACAGCGTTATGTTGATTCAATACTCCCTATCGCAATTCACATTCCCTAACACAGTCAAATACAGTACAATCGCCGCATAATTACTCATCAGGAATATCACATTGGCTGTACATTGGTTCCCCGGACACATGCATAAAACCCTTAAAGAGGTGAAAGAAACACTGCCAAGTGTTGATATTTTGATAGAGGTGCTTGATGCTCGTATTCCCTACTCGAGTGAAAATCCTGAAATTGCAAAAATTAGGGGGGATACACCGTGTTTAAAGATCCTCAATAAAGCAGATTTAGCCGATCCTATAATTACCGCACAGTGGCAGGCAAGTTTAGAAAATGAACGTGGCATTGAAACGATGACGACCACTACTGATAATGTCGGTAAAAGTAAACAAATCATCGATAAAATCAGAAGCGTGTGTGCTCAAAAAAATGCCTCAGTCAAAAATATCAATGCCATGATTATTGGTATCCCTAATGTGGGAAAATCCACATTAATCAATATCCTTGCTGAACGTACGATTGCTAAAACCGGTAATGAGCCGGCTGTCACCCGCAACCTTCAACGTATCAATTTAGGCTCAGGTATTGTCTTATATGATACCCCTGGTGTGCTTTGGCCCAAATTAGCTAATCCCAATACAGGGTATCGTTTGGCAGCATCTGGTGCGGTCAAAGATACTGCTATGGAATATGATGATGTCGGATTTTTTGCTGCCGACTACTTAATCAAAGCCTACCCTGAGCTACTAAAAGCACGCTTCAAGCTCGAAGAAATCCCAGAAACTGAAATTGAGTTTTTAGAGCTCGCTGCAAAAAAACGTGGTGCGGTGATGAGTGGTGGCCGAGTCAACTTACATAAGATTTGTGAAATATTACTCAATGAATTAATGTCTGGAAAAATTGGCCAAATCACATTAGAGACACCCGAGATGTTAGTTACAGAAAAACAACTCATGGCAGAAGAAGAAGCGAAAAAAGCCGCCAAGAAAGCCCAACGAAAGGCACAATTTAAAACAGGTTCGATGACACCGGATAAAAAAGAACGTAAGGAAAAACGCGAACAAAAACGACAAGAGCAGAGCGCGCGCATGAAAGCCGAACATCAGCGTAAAAAGTAACCTAAACGGTTTATTGATTCATCCATCAGTTTGTTCTATTGTACGAAAACTATTTATCACAACTTCGATGGAAATATTATGAAACTCGAATCACAAGTTCTTCATCATGCTTATAAATCTGATGAAACAACAAAAGCTGCCGCGGTCCCCATTTATCAAACTACCTCATATACCTTTGATGATACTCAGCACGGTGCTGATTTATTTGACTTAAAAGTCCCAGGTAATATCTATACCCGGATCATGAACCCCACCACTAACGTCCTTGAAGAAAGAATGGCGGCAGTAGAGGGCGGTATCGCAGCATTGTGTGTTTCTTCGGGTATGGCAGCTATCACTTATGCCATTCAGGCATTGACCCAAGTAGGTGATAACATCATTTCTACGAGCCAACTTTATGGCGGGACGTATAATCTGTTCGCCCATACATTACCTCGCCAAGGTGTCGATGTTCGCATGACTTCATTCGATGATTTATCGACTATTGAGCCTCTCATTGACCAAAACACAAAAGCGATTTTCTGTGAATCTATCGGTAATCCTGCTGGTAACGTAGTCGATTTAGCAGCGTTAAGTGAAATTGCACATCGTCATGGTGTACCTGTGATTGTAGATAATACTGTTGCAACGCCTGCGCTCTGTCGCCCGATAGAACACGGTGTGGATATTGTTATTCATTCATTAACCAAATATGTTGGTGGTCATGGCACGACTATTGGTGGTGTGATTATTGACTCAGGTAAATTTGATTGGGTGGCAAACAAAGAGCGCTTCCCATTGCTCAACGAACCTGACCCGTCTTATCATGGTGTGGTATATACAGAAGCATTAGGTCCTGCAGCTTATATTGGTCGCTGTCGAGTGGTACCACTACGAAATACAGGTGCCGCTTTATCACCACAAAGCGCATTTTTATTACTTCAAGGCCTAGAAACACTGCCTTTACGTATGGAACGTCATTGTCAAAATGCTCAAGCGTTAGCTGAGTATTTGTCTCAACATAAAGATGTCAGCTGGGTGAATTATGCCGGTCTAACTTCAAGTCCGTATCATGATATTTGTCAAAAAATGTCAAATGGTTTAGCGTCTGGGATCATCAGTTTTGGTATTAAATCCAATGATCCTGTCAGTGCTGGCGGTAAATTTATTGATGCATTGGATATGATTTTACGTTTAGTGAACATTGGTGATGCCAAGTCACTTGCATGCCACCCAGCCAGTACGACTCATCGCCAGTTAGATGAGAAGGAATTACATAGTGCGGGTGTTTCACAAGATCTCATTCGTATTTCAGTTGGGATTGAACATATTGATGACATCATCGCTGATGTAGAACAAGCCATTGCAAAAGCAGTAGGCTAGGTATTAAATTGTTGGCGGAGTGCGTAAACACCCGCCATAATACTTATTCTTGAATAAACGTGGACATCTATCTGTTTCGTAGTGATTTTTAGTACAAAACCCATTACTATTGTATTTATTGACTAACACTAACTGATAGATGTCCATGACTAAACATTCTTTTGACGATGTACCTAATATCCGAATCGATGCCTCTGATCGAACAGTTCAAGGAAATAATCCCAACGGCGCACAGCCGCCCGCTCCCACTATCGTAAAAGCCAATAACCAAGGGCTGGTCATCAGCACATTGTTAATCGCATTGATTGCTGCAGGAGCTTCTGGCTTTCTCTATTACAGCCAACAGCAAAGTCAGATGGCATTAGATAGTGCCACTACACGTATTCTGGAGCTTGAAAACCGTTTATCCGCTACTGGTGAAGAAATGGGTAATTCTACTGTAGCCTTACAAGTTAAAGTGGGTGAGCTAGCTAATCGTGCAGAAGAACTATGGGGACAAATGGATAAATTATGGGCCTCAGCATGGCGTCGTAATCAAAAAGACATTAAAGACCTAAGTAAAGTCGTGGAAGATAATCGAACTCAAGCACAATCCAATGTGAACACAGTGACCGCGTCAGTGAAAAAAAGCATTAATAGAGTTAACAACCAGTTTGATGCGTTACAAAATGACTTTAATGCTACCAAAAATGAAATTCTGTCAGTGAGTCTTGAGCTTGAAACCATGAAACAAGGTCTCTTATCCGGACAAGATACATACTCTGTGATTAATGAGAAAATCGCTATATTAGAACAGCGTAATACGGCACTAAGAAACAAAGTCGCAGCAATGGAAAAAACACTCAATAGTGTAAGTGTTAAACCCGTTCCTTCGGCCGGATAGATATTAAGATACAAATTCGCTAAGTTTTTCGAAAATGTCTAATATTGGGCGTCATTAAAAATAAGAATAAACACTATGTCTCTATCATTACCAGACCAAGACTCATCCTCTCTTTCCGTGTTGATTATCGGCATCGGTGCCTTTACTCATGGGTTAGCACAAACTCTTCAAGACGCGGGCGCACATGTGATTGTCTGGCTGAGTCGGGATTATGGCCACTATGGACCTAGCCAGGTCTGTCAGACTTTTGACGAACATGATTTTGCCAATCCCTTAGCACTTGTTGCCAAACATCCTGTCGATATCATGATCCCGATGTCAATTGATTGGGCTCAAAGTGATTGGGCTGTAGAATTCGCAGCCAAAACACCGGTATTTTGTCCCACTAATGATGCATTAAAATTAGAACGAGACCGAGCGTTTGCACAACAAATTGGCGAATCAGTAGGAATTGCATTTCCTCGTTCTTGTGTGGCACAAAATCGTTTAGACGCCATGGCATTTCTCGATAAACATCCTGCCCCCTATGTGATCAAAAATACCTTATGCTCTCCTACTAGCCCTATTCATACGATCGTGTGTGAAACCTTAGCTGACACGCAAAGTTGGTTAGATCGCATTGATTATGCCGAAGGCGTATTTTTCCAAGAGTATATGGGTCATAAAGAAGCTGGGCATATTGTCTTTGTACAAAATGGAAAAATTACATCTCTCGTCAGTAACCAAGAATATAAGCGTGCTTTTAATGGCAACATGGGAAAAATAGCAGGCGCACCATTAGGCGGTCTTATTGAAGCAGATCCCACTGATCAATATGGTCTGGCCGAGACACTCATTACCCCACTACAACCTTGGCTTGAAAAAGTAAATTACACCGGTCCTTTGCAAGTCACCGCTATTTGTCGTGATGGCGTATGGTCAGTTATTGAATATAATGCTCGCTTAGGAGTCACCTGTGGTCCTATGATTATGCGTATGCTCAATAATCCACTCGATATGCTCAAAGCGGTGATCGATGGCAGTGAGTTTATTCCCGATTTTAGCACCGATAAACCCATTGGATGTTCAATTACCCTTGCCGGTTACGGTTATCCGTTCTTAAGTGTGACAGGCCCTGCCTTTCCATTGGAACTGCCTACTCAATTATGCAGTGATGAAGGCGACATTTGGTTAAACGAAGTAGAAGCAGGTAAAAAAGCAGAGCACCCTATATTAGCATCGGGACATCGCTTATTGGATGTCAATGCCTTTGGTGTAAACAAGGATGATGCAGTGCGGCATGCCTATACCTTGATGTCTACAATCCGCTGTTCAAATAGCTATTATCGTACTGATATCGGTGCCAGCATGTGGCCGCCAGGAGCAGCATAATGAAAAACCAAACAATGGCTGGGATCCGCAGTGCTTGGGTCGAAATTGACTACACGCAATTACTCAAGAACTTTGAGCTGATCAATGCCGATACGCCAGCTCATTTAAAAAAACTATGCGTAGTTAAAGATCAAGCCTATGGACACGGTGGCGTTATCGTTGCTAAAGCCGCTCGTGATGCAGGCTATCATTATCTGGCTGTTGAAACCATTGACGAAGCTATCGAATTACGCGAGGCAGAAATTACATTACCAATATTGATCTTTGGAGAGGTCAGTGATGCAGAATTTACTGCTTGTTTAACCTATAACATTACCTGTTGTGTGAACGATATTGATAAAGCTAAACGCTTTAATGCTGCATGTTTAGCACAAGGGATACACCACCCTATCCATATCGAAATCGATAGTGGCATGAGTCGCTGGGGAGTACGCTGGAATAACGCCCTACCTGTTATTGAATTCATTACCAATGAATGTACAGGATTAGTGCTTGAAGGCATGATGAGTCACTTTGCTATGTCAGATGAAGCCGATAAGACGTATGCTAACCTACAACATAGCCGTTTTATGGAAGTGATTACCGCGCTCAAACAGGCCAATATCTCTATTCCATTGATTCATATGTCCAACACAGGGGGCTTACTTGATCTTCCCCATGCTCATTTTAATATGGTCCGTAGCGGTATTCTTCATTTAGGTGTTTATCCGTCACTGGTCTGTAAACGTATTGAAGGTCTCAAACCCGTTATGTCAGTCAAGGCGCAAATCCCCGCATTAAGACAACTGCAACCAGGAGACTGTGTCGGGTATGGTATGCATTTTACGGCCTCCAAACCCATGCAAATTGCTGTATTACCTATAGGCTATGGAGATGGTTATCCACGTGTTCGTAACGAAGGCTATGTATTAATAGGTGGGCAGCAATGCTCTGTCGTCGGTGGAAATGCGATGGATGCCATGATGGTAGATGTGAGTCATCTGACTAATGTAGCTGTCGGTGATGAAGTTGTGTTAATGGGTGGACAAGGAAATGAATGGATTGATCCACGAGACCTCGTACAATGGAAAAAAACCGTCTGCTACGAGATTTTAACCGGTTGGCGTGCTCGCTTACCACGACGCTATGTGTAAACTCCTCAGACAAAATATCTCAATAGTCAGACATAAAAAAAGGCGCTTTACCCAAAGATAAAGCGCCTTTTTTAGTGTTTAGGCTCGCCTTAGCGACGTAAGCCTAAACGCTTAATTAGGTCTTGATACGCTTCAACATTTTTACCTTTAAGGTAGTCTAATAATTTACGACGGGTAGAAACCATACGTAATAAACCACGACGTGAGTGGTGATCTTTCTTATGAGACTTAAAGTGGCCTTGAAGCTTGTTGATGTTATGCGTTAATAAAGCAACTTGTACTTGAGGTGAACCAGTATCGCCTTCTTTAGTTGCATAATCTGCAAGGATTGCAGCTGTTTCTTGTGTAGTTAGTGACATAATATTCTCCAATAGAATGTGAAAGTAAATACAGCCAATCACTAATTCAGCTGTATCAAAGAGTCGCGTATTATACGGCAGCTATTTTATATTGCAAGTGAAACACTAGGAATATACAACTACTCGCTTTGGATGCAAATAACCATCTTCTTTTAATTCAGCCACAGCATAAATATTACCTGCTTCATCATAGACTTTCACTTGTTCAAAACCGTCTTTTGATAATGCCATTGCTTTGACATCAACCACCCCTTCATCGACTTGTGCTGGGATAATAGTGTTAGCGATAAACGGCATACCCACTTTGACACCATTAATCTGCTCATCACTCGCAATAGTAGAAGATAGTGCATATAGCGGTATATCCATCGGTAATAATAATGGATCGATATGGGGGTGATGTTCACAACCTTTATCTATTCTGTAGGTATCAACCAACGTTTGCAGCGTGTCTAGACTCATCATTTTATCACTTGGATAACCGGCTACTTGAGAGCGATGTAAACGACTGACATAAGCACCGCACCCTAATAATTGGCCAATATCGTCCACTAATGAACGAATATAGGTACCTTTTGAACAATGCACACGCATCTCGACATTCACACCGTCAATGCGCAAAATATCTAAAGCAAAAATTGTAATATCACGGGCTGGACGCTCAATCTCTATGCCTTGACGAGCATACCAATACAACGGCTTACCTTCATGTTTAAGTGCTGAGAACATGGATGGAATTTGCTTTGAGGCACCTAAAAATTTAAAACAGGCAGCTCTTATTTCATCCTCTGTACTGGTCACAGGCAGGGTAGAAACGACGTCTCCGTCGGCATCGGATGTCGTTGTTCGTATGCCCAGCGTAGCTGTTACTTCGTAGGTCTTATCGGCATCCAGTAAGAACTGAGAAAATTTAGTCGCCTCACCGAGACAAATCGGTAACATACCACTAGCAAGCGGATCCAGCGCTCCTGTATG
This sequence comes from Glaciecola sp. HTCC2999, assembly GCA_949498985.1. Lineage (GTDB taxonomy): Bacteria > Pseudomonadota > Gammaproteobacteria > Enterobacterales > Alteromonadaceae > Opacimonas. The sequence goes on along the minus strand of CATECQ010000037.1, from coordinate 3,472 downwards.
GCCAGCTTTGGCGGCACCATACATAGCACGGACTTTTTGCAGGACATTATTAGACGATTCACCTAATGGTTTATCTAATAGGAAAACTCCGTTAATTACACGACCTTTGCGACGACGCCCCATGAACTAGTCTTCGTTTTTGGGTAAATCAGGGATATCCGCAGTATCAGTATCTGCTGGACTATCACTTCGCTTTGCTTCTTCATCACGGGTGACTTGAGAAACAATATTGGAAATACGCATGCCTTCAGTAATGGAGCGGTCTTGGATGAACTTTAATGCTGGAGTATTACGCATACGTACACGACGTGAAAGTAAACCTCGGACAAAACCTTTACCCTCTTCAAGCAACGCCATCGATGCTTTCACTTTTTCTTCATCCATTTCTAAAAAAGTCACGTACACTTTGGCATGAGCTAGATCACGTGAGATCTCAACACCAGAAACCGTCACCATACATAGTTCGGGTGCTTGATGTTTAAATTCTTGATTTAAAATACTCGCAATTTCTTTATGAACTTGTTGCGAGACTCTATCGGTACGCGAAAATTCACGAGCCATATTTAATTCCTTCAGTCGGTTATACACGCACGTATAACACTTAAAATAATAAAACAAAAACGGAGGCTATTGCCCCCGTTTATTAAGATTGTACCAGTTACGTATTATAACTCGCGTGATACTTCGACAATCTCAAATACTTCGATTTGGTCACCGGCTTTAACATCGTTATAGTTTTTAACGCCAATACCACATTCGATACCTTTTTTGACGTCTTGAACATCATCTTTAAAGCGACGGAGTGACTCCAGCTCACCTTCATAAATAACCACGTTATCTCGAAGGACACGAATTGGGTTACTACGTTTAATAATACCTTCGGTCACCATACAACCAGCGATTGCGCCAATCTTAGGTGATTTAAATACATCACGTACTTCAGCAAGACCAATGATTTGTTGTTTGAATTCAGGTGCAAGCATACCGCTCATCGCTGCTTTGACTTCATCAATCAGATTATAAATAACTGAGTAATAACGTAAATCAATTTCTTCTGCTTCAATTACACGACGTGCAGTCGCATCGGCACGAACGTTGAAACCAACAACAATCGCACTAGAAGCAGCAGCTAATGATGCATCGGTTTCTGTAATACCACCGACACCAGAACCCACAATATTCACTTTCACTTCATCCGTTGATAACTTGATGAGTGATTCTGAGATTGCCTCGACTGAACCTTGAACATCAGCTTTTAAGACCACGTTAAGTTCAGATACGTCACCGGCTTCCATGTTTGCAAACATGTTTTCAAGTTTCGCTTTTTGCTGTTTTGCCAGTTTCAATTCACGCTGTTTAATCGAACGCTTAGACGCAACTTCACGTGCTTTGCGCTCGTCATTCACCACTAACGCATCTTCACCCGCAATCGGTACACCCGATAAACCTAATACTTCTACCGGGGTTGATGGACCCGCTAATTTAACTTCTTGACCATTTTCATCTCGCATCGCTCGAACACGGCCATACTCAAGTCCACATAATAAGATATCACCCGCTTTTAACTGACCTTCTTGAATCAATACAGATGCGACCGGGCCACGACCTTTATCTAATCGAGATTCAATAACAATACCACGGCCAGGACCCGTTGGAACTGCTTGATAATCTAACACTTCAGCTTGAAGATTAATGGCTTCTAATAATGAGTCAATCCCCATACCTGTTTTTGCTGAAACACTAACAAACTGGTGTTCACCGCCCCATTCTTCAGAGATAACCTCAAGTTGTGATAACTCAGTTTTAACGCGATCAGGATCCGCAGCTTCTTTATCCATTTTATTGACAGCAACAATCAAAGGAACGCCAGCAGCTTTAGCATGCTGAACCGCTTCTTTGGTTTGTGGCATTACGCCATCATCGGCTGCAACCACTAAGATAACAATATCTGTCGCTGTGGCACCACGAGCACGCATTGCAGTAAATGCGGCGTGTCCAGGTGTATCAAGGAACGTTATTTTACCATTATCAGTTTCAACTGAATAAGCACCAATATGCTGAGTAATACCACCCGCTTCACCATCTGCAACTTTAGCACGACGGATATAATCGAGTAATGACGTTTTGCCATGGTCAACATGACCCATGATAGTGACGACTGGCGCACGCGGGGCTTTTTCACCACCGGTTGCATCAGCAATTAATTCATCTTCAAGCGCGTTATCATTGACTAACTCATATTTATGACCCATTTCTTCAACAACTAACACTGCCGTATCTTGGTCTAACACTTGGTTAATGGTTGCCATCTCACCCATTTTCATCATCGTTTTGATAACTTCGTTGGCTTTGATTGCAAGTTTACTTGCTAACTCACCTACTGTGATCGTCTCGCCTAACTTCACGATACGTTCAACAGGAGCAGCGGGCTTATTGAATCCTTGTTTCAGGTTCTCACCGGCTTTTTTCTTCTTACGACGACGTGAACCACGTTCTACTTTCAAGTCGTCAAGATCTTCTGCTTCTTGGGCATAACGATTAGAGTGAACATGCACTTCTTCCGCTTCTTGCGCTTTACGTCGTTCTTCTTCTTCTTTCCAACGACGTTCATTTTCTTCAGCTAACTTACGTGCTTCTTCGGCTGCTTTTTTGGCATCTTCTTCAAGTTTACGTTGGGTTTCTTCTTCCTGCTGTTTGCGCAGTTTTTCAGCTTCCGCACGAGCCGCTTCTTGAGCTGCTTTTTCTTCTGCAGTCATTTGCGGTTCGTTCTTTTTACGTTCTTCCGCTTCTTTTCTTGCTTTTTCAGCGCGCGCAATTTGTTCAGCTTCCGCTTTTTTACGAGCTTCAGCTGCTTCTTTTGCTTTTTTCTCAGCCGCTTGTCGAGCTGCCTCAGCCGCTTTTTGTTCGGCTTCTAATTTAGCTTGTTCAGCTGCTTGACGCGCAGCTTCTTCAGCCGCTAATTTAGCTTCATCTTCAGGACTACGCTTAACAAAAGTTCGTTTCTTACGGACTTCTACTTTGACGTTTTTAGACTTACCGACGGATAATGTACTGGTAGTTTTACGCGTCAATGTCATCTTCTTAGGCGCAACATTACTATCACTACCGTGCGCTTTAGCTAGGTGATCTAATAATTGCTTTTTCTCTGCTTCAGTGACGTTTTCCCCAGCGTTTTTTGTTAAGCCAGCGTCTTTAAATTGTTGAACTAAGCGATCAACGTTGGTGCCTATGTCACCCGCGAGTTTTTCTATGGAAACTTCAGACATTACCCTCTCCTCTATGTCGACCGTTATTACTCTTCGTTGAACCACTTAATATTACGTGCAGCCATAATAAAGTCGCCTGCGCTTTTCTCATCAAGTCCTTCAATATCACAAATCTCATCGGTACCTTGTTCGGCTAACTCTTCTAAATCAGTTACGCCTTGTTTAGCTAACGCGACGGCTATTTCATTCGTCATGCCAGCAAGATT
>CATECQ010000036.1 GCA_949498985.1 Glaciecola sp. HTCC2999 | reverse complement strand
CGTAAACGCTCTGCTTGACCTTGTGCAGTTGGATTGAAGAAACCTAAGTTCTCAATAAACTTACCGTTGCGTGCACGACGACTGTCTGCAACAACTACTTGATAAAATGGACGCTTTTTTGCGCCACCACGCTGTAAACGAATAGTAACCATATATGCCTCTAAACTCGTTGTAGCGTTACCTATTAACTTATTTATCCTATCGATTGCGTATTGTGAAAACACAACACGCAAATTTCAAGGACGCCAAATTATACGCTTACTACGGCTAAAAGCAAGGTTTTATGAGGGTTATTTACGCTTTTTGAAGAGATTGCTCAGTGGGTTTGCGCCACCTCCTGGCATACCACCAGCTCCCCCCATACCGGGAGGGAGTCCACCTGGCATACCACCGGGACCGCCCATGCCTGGAGGGAGTCCACCACCAGGAGGCATCATACCTTTCATTTTGTTCATCATTTTACCCATGCCGCCACCAGACATTTTTTTCATCATCTTTTGCATTTGAGTAAATTGTTTAAGTAAACGGTTCACGTCTTGAATCTGCGTACCTGAACCTGCAGCAATCCGCTTTTTACGGGAGCCTTTGATCATATCAGGACGTTCACGCTCTTTGAGAGTCATGGAATTAATAATCGCTTCAAACTGATTAAACTGTTTATCATTAGCTTTATCTTTCATCTGAGCAGACATATTGCCCATACCAGGCATCTTATCCATCAACGACATCATACCGCCCATATCTCGCATCTGCTCAAGCTGCTCTTTAAAGTCTTGTAAGTCAAATCCTTTACCTTTTTGTACTTTTTTCGCTAACTTTTCAGCTTTCGTTTTATCAACCTTACGCTCAACTTCTTCAATTAAGCTCAGTACATCACCCATACCTAAGATACGAGAAGCCATACGCTCCGGGTGGAAAGGTTCAAGGGCATCAAGCTTTTCGCCCATACCGATAAATTTAATCGGCTTGCCCGTAATATGACGAACCGATAATGCAGCACCACCACGAGCATCACCATCCGCTTTGGTCAGGATGACACCGGTTAACGGTAACGTCTCATCAAACGCTTTGGCTGTATTGGCAGCATCTTGACCGGTCATGGCATCGACCACAAACAAGGTTTCAACGGGGTTTACCGCAGCATGTAATGCTTTGATTTCTGCCATCATCTCGCCATCAATAGCTAAGCGACCAGCAGTATCCACAAGGAGTACATCGACAAATTGTTGTTTAGCATGTGCGATGGCATCATTGACGATATCAATGGGCTTTTGCATGATGTTAGAAGGGAAAAATTCTACCCCCACATCACTCGCAAGGGTGTTAAGCTGTTCAATCGCTGCAGGACGATAGACGTCAGCACTGACCACTAATACTTTTTTCTTTTCTCGCTCTTTAAGTAATTTAGCTAGCTTACCCACACTCGTCGTTTTACCGGCACCTTGAAGGCCGGCCATCATCACAACAGCAGGTGGCTGTGCAGCAAGATTTAGAGATTCATTGGCTGAGCCCATGACAGATTCAAGTTCGCTTTGAACCACTTTAATAAACATCTGGCCAGGTTGAAGACTCTTTGAAACTTCAGTGCCTAGCGCACGTTCTTTAACTTGTGCAACAAAGTCTTTGACAACGGGTAATGCCACATCGGCTTCAAGTAACGCCATGCGCACTTCGCGTAAGGTGTCTTTGATATTGTCTTCAGTTAAGCGCCCTTTCCCACTGATATTTTTTAACGTGGAAGAGAGGCGATCCGTTAAGCTTTCAAACATCCCAGGTGATCCCTATTTTTACTATTTATCACAATGAATTTGATTATACTGTTTTACGTCACAGCGTGTTAGGAGTATATTAGCAAATTAGGACCATTAATTACATCATACTATTTATCAAGGAGTGTCATGGTCGTCGCATTTGAATCGTTTGCGTTAATCATGTACGCACTCGCGTCACTTTTATTAGCTCGACGCTTTATCTCAGCTTCGGGCGAGTCTTCACAATTCATAGATCAATTGTCGCACTCATGGTTACCCGTAATATTTGCCCTAATCGCAATCGTATTACATGGGTACTTATTGATGAGCTTATTTACTCAAACACAAGCTCCTGATTTAAGCATGGTAAATGTTGCATCTTTGTTGTCTTGGATAATGGTGATTACGCTGCTGATTACCACGATATTTATGCGCACTATCGCACTCATATCGGTCAGTTTAGCGTTTGCCGCTCTGGGCGTATTATTAATGTTAATTAATCCAAGCTCATACACACTGACCGATTATCAAGCTGCGCCAATGATCATTCACGTTATGTTGTCTTTATCTGCTTATGGCTGTGTTGTAGTAGCGCTTTTATATGCCCTACAAATGCGTTATATCCATAGACAACTTAAAGAGAATCCTTTATTACTAACCCAACAATCTCTTCCTCCTTTGCTAGGTGTGGAAGCTTGGGTGATAAAATTAGTATTACTCGGTTCAATTTTGCTTGGTTTAGCATTATTGAGTGGTTTTTTAACCATCGATACCATGCTCGCCGCACAACATGCCCACAAAACAGTTCTGAGTTTGATCGCCCTGGGCATATTTATCAGTCTGTTAATCATTCATGCCAAATGGGGAGTATCTACAACAATGATGCTCACAATGACGAGTGTGGGTGTCGGAGTGCTTTCTTTGGGCTATTTTGGCACCCGCATCGTACGTGAAATTATCTTAATATAGGAATATTTTTTTGGACGCTATATCTACAAGCACCTTGTTTATTATCTTAGGTGTATTGATTTTTTGTTCTGCTTACTTCTCAAGTTCAGAAACCGGTATGATGTCATTAAACCGATATCGATTGAAACACCTTAATAATCAAGGTAATCGCACAGCTAAACGTGTTCAGAAAATGTTAGACCGTCCAGATCGACTGATTGGGTTAATTCTCATTGGGAATAATTTGGTCAATATAGCAGCGTCAGCAGTGGCTACAGTCATTGGTTTGAGAATGTTTGGCGATGTCGGGATTGCGATCGCAACATTTGCCCTAACGTTTGTCATTTTAGTCTTTGCAGAAGTCACACCAAAAACAATCGCAGCCTTATATCCAGAGAAAATTGCCTTCCCTAGCTCTTACCTACTCAAACCATTGGGTGTCATCCTTTATCCTTTTGTATTTTTTGTCAATAGCATTACAAACGCACTATTGGCCCTGTTTAAAATTAATCCGACCAATAATAAAGGGGATGAACTTAGCCCTGAAGAACTTAGAACCGTCGTTTATGAAGCCGGCTCTCTCATTCCTAAAGAACACCAAGATATGTTGGTCAGTATTTTAGAATTAGAAAAAATGACCGCCGAAGATATCATGATCCCGCGCAGTGAAATCGTTGCCATTGATATCAATGAAGAATGGAAAGACATTCAGCGCCAACTAGTTAATTCACAGCATACACGAGTACTATTATACCGAGATTCTATTGATGATGCTGTCGGGTTTGTTCATGTGCGTGATGCCCTGCGCTTACTTTCCAAAGATACTTTTTGTAAAGCTTCATTATTGCGGGCAGTTCGTGAGATATTTTATACTCCTGATTCAACCTCTTTACATGTCTTAATGTATCAATTTCAAAAAGCCCGTGAGCGAATCGGTTTAGTTGTGGATGAATATGGCGATATTCAAGGTTTAGTCACACTAGAAGATATCTTGGAAGAGATCATCGGTGATTTCACAACGAATATGGTACCTGATCATCATAAACAAACGAATACACAACAAGATGGTAGTATTTTAGTAGATGGCAGTACCAACATTCGAGATCTCAACAAGGAAATGGATTGGACATTCCCCATTGAAGGCCCCAAAACTCTTAATGGTCTTATATTAGAAGAATTACAGGAAATTCCAGAAAATAATATTTCACTGAGATTAGCGGGTTATCCGATTGAGATCATTGAATGGAATGAAAACATGATTAAAACAGTGAGAGTAATGCCTCAATATTACCGGGAAGAAAATCCCGTAGAAGATTAAGACTGACCTTTTTTAGGTAATGACGATAAACTCAATGAAGCAGTGAAAAGCTTGGCTTGTTTCAAAGCATCTTCACGGTCTTTACGGTTTTTAACTATTTTCAATTTTACTTTTGATACACACCGATCCAATCTATTTAAGTCGGCTATTAACCCTTTAAATTCAGGATCATTTGTCATATCTTTGCGCGTTGCATGATATTCCAATGAAGCTTTTAATTGATGAGGAAGTGACTTATTTTTCGACATTGTTCTTGAATTTGTAAGTGCATGTTTAATTATATCGGACGTCCGTCATAATTCTTGATGCTAAATTCCTTGAAAATGTGCAGAAAGCTGTCCCGTAGAGCAAGATGGATCATATTCAATCACCGCAAGAGAGCCCGTTGCAAATAAAGGTGATATCATTTTTTGACAAAGTTCGTCGATTAAATAACTCACAAATGGCATATGTGACACTAGCATCACACATCGCGGATCATCCAAAATACTGATCTTAGCATCGATGTAGTCATGCGCTAGACTTGCCACACTACTTGGTATGATATCTTGGGAATACTCCACATCATTAAACTGAATATGTTGATTCAATTGTGTAAACGTCTGTCGTGTGCGCAAATAAGGACTGACCAAGACTAAGTCAATGCCCGTAGTAGGCAATAAGTTACTGTTTAATAACCAATCAGCGGTTTGTTTAGTTTGACCTATGCCATGTGAGGTAAGAGGTCTAGCAAAATCTGATTGAGCCGCCATTTGAGCTTCGCCATGACGCATTATTAGTAGTTTCATGAAATATATTTCTCAGTATCAGTCATTAGGTGAATGGCTATTTATTTGAGTTATTATAAATATAATCATCATAAAATGCGGTACTACTTTAAGATTATAGACTACGCGGAAAATGACATATTATTAAAACCCATCGCTTTACGAATAGCGACATGTTTTGATATTGAAAAAAGTGGTAAAGCAAACGGCCCTAAACATATCCCAATGCATGCCCAACGCTTTGCAGGCATGGCATTAAGAGTTGCTTGTATAAAATAAAAGCCACTGAAAAACACAGATAATAAAAGTAATGCTAGCATGTATGTTCTCGAGGAAAAAAACCGGGTCCATTAATGTCCTATCAATTATACCTTGAAAAACTCTTTAAACAGCCATTGATAAGGATGATAACGAAAAAAAACCGAGCAATGCTCGGCTTTTAACATATTGATGACTTGCCATTAATAAAATGTACTATTTTCTTCAGACATTTTAACTAAAACAGGGGCCGGCAAAAATTTATCGCCGTGTTTTTGTGCAAAATTATTTAACCTTTGGACTAGAGTTGGAATACCGATTGCGTCCATATAACTAAATGGCCCGCCTAAGAATGGAGGAAAGCCTATGCCAAATATGGCACCGATATCACCATCCCGAGCACTTCGGATAACACCCTCATCTAAACAGCGTGCTGCCTCATTTAGCATCATATAAACCGAACGCTGTATAATCTCATCACTGCTAAGGTGATGATGAGGAGTAATGTTCAATAAACTATAAATACTCTCATCAACGACCTTGCCTTTATGTTTTGAGGAATAATCGTAAAAACCTTTGCCATTCTTTTTACCTTTACGTTCATCTTGTAGCACTTTATCAAACGCATCAGGTGCGGCAAAACGGTCACCAAAATCATTTTGTAAGATAGGGATAATTTTAGTGCCAACATCAATGCCCACCTCATCTAATAATTTGACAGGTCCAACGGGAAAACCAAATTTCACTAACGTCTTGTCGATATTATCAATTGGCTCACCCGCTAAAATCATCTCAGCTGACTCGCTCATGTATGGGGCTAAGATTCGATTCACGTAAAATCCTGCGCCATCTTTCACTACAATAGGGGTTTTACCTTGTTTTTTAGCAAATGCAACCGTATTAGAAATCGTTTGGTCAGAAGTACCTTCATGCGCAATCACCTCGGCTAATGGCATTTTATCCACCGGCGAAAAATAATGCAGACCAATGACATTTTCAGGACGAGCCGCTTTAGCAGCAATTTGCCCAATGGGGATCGATGAAGTATTGGAAGCAAAAATCGTATTTTCACGACAATGGGCTTCAACATCCGCAACCATAGCTTGTTTTAAACCAACATCCTCAAATACCGCCTCAATCACCATATCAGCATCTTTAAACCCTGTATAATCGGTAGTCCCCGTGATAAGTGCCAGCTGTTGTTGCATTTGAGAATGACGTAATATGCGTCGCTTCACACGTTTTTGTAATATTCCATAAGCGGTATTCAAGGCGTTTTTAATACCTTGAGCATTAATGTCTTTAATCCGCACTGGTATTTTTGCTTTCGTTGCACTCACAAAAGCAATCCCACCGCCCATTAACCCACCACCTAGCACGCCGACTTTATTCACTTTTTCAGCAGATACATCCGCCACGCCAGATTCTTTTTTCATTTCAGTGGTAGCAAAGAAAATATTGCGTAATGCGTTTGACTCTGAGGTCATCACAAGCTCACCAAAACGCTGCGCTTCGATTTTTAAACCAGTTTCTAACCCTTTATCTAGACCCGTTTGAATACACTCTAAAATCGCTTCTGGAGCAGGATAATTTCCTTGGGTCTTTTTCAATAGCTGCTTTTGAGCTTGAGAAAATAAAATCCTACGACCGACAGAAGTGTTTTCTACGAAACGGTTTACCCATGATTTTTTAATAGGTGAACGCTTTGGCTTTCCTGCTAATGCCATTTTTTCTGCTTCAGAAATTAAGATGCTGCGCGGTACTACTGCATCAACAATACCGTATTTTTTGGCTTGTTTAGCACGAACTGTTCCACCCGTTAACATCATTTTTATTGCTTGCTGTAAGGCGATTAATCTCGGTAAACGTTGTGTGCCCGTACTGCCTGGTAATAATCCAAGTTGGACTTCTGGTAAACCAACAACAGTACTAGCATCATCGGAACAAATACGACCATGACATGCTAAAGCAAGCTCTAGACCGCCACCTAATGCTGGCCCATGAATAGCGGCAATCACAGGGATAGTTAGGTCCGTGATACGACAAAACATTGCCTGTCCACCACGCGCAATATCTGTGGCTTCTTGTGCGGAGGTACAGGCTGCTAACATACTGACATCGGCCCCAGCCATAAAAGAATTTTCTTTGCCTGAGGTTAATACGATCCCTTTGATACTGGTATCTGTTTGAATATCGTTGAGTAATGCATCTATTTCATCAGCAAATTGCGCTTTAAGTATATTCATCGATTCATTGGGTACATCCATGGATAAAATGGCAATACCAGAATCTTGTTTGGTGAGTGTAAACGCTTGTTTAGTATCCGTCATTATTCTGTCTCCACAATCATGGCGGCACCTAAACCACCAGCCGCACATGCGGTTAATAAACCAGTACCACCGCCACGTCGAGTTAATTCGTTGAGCATTTGTGTGATCATCCGTGTACCTGTTGCAGCAAAAGGATGGCCATACGCAATAGATGAGCCTTGAACATTAAATTTATCCATATCTATTTCACCAATGGCTTTTTCTTGACCCAGTTTTTCTTGGGCAAATTTATCGCTGGCAAACATCTTCACATTTGATAGGGTTTGTGCTGCAAAGGCTTCATGCATTTCAATTAACGTTACATCGTTAAGTGACATTCCTGCTCTCGCTAACGCAAGTGGTGTCGCATAACTTGGGCCCATCAACATATCTTCCCAAACATCTATCGCAGCAAACGCATAAGATTTTATATATCCCAGCGGCTGGTAGCCTAATGCTTTGGCTTTCGCTTCATTCATCAAAATAACTGCCGATGCACCATCTGTTAATGGCGTCGCATTAGCTGCAGTCACAGTACCAAATTGACGATCAAATGCAGGACGTAACTTCGCATAACCCTCTAATTTAGAATCAAAGCGCACGTTATTATCTCGTTCAACCGCTTTTTTATAGGGTTCTGGGTATGCCGTCATGACTTCTTTTGCCATATGACCTGCCGTCCAATTTTGCGCAGCTAAAGTGTGCGAACGATGTGCCAGCGCGTCTTGTTCAGCACGCGTAATACCGTGTGACTTTGCCATTTGTTCAGCGGTATCCCCCATTGACAAACCGGTAGAGTATTCAGCAACAGCAGGTGGGACGGGAATCAAGTCTTTTAAGCCCAGTTTTTTAAGGACCTGCCATTTTTGTCCCAGTGTTTTTGTTTTTTGTAGATCAGTCAACGCACGCGCTAGATTTCTGGAAACTTGGATAGGTGATACTGACGTTGAATCAGCTCCTCCTGCGATACCCACGTCAGCATTTCCCAACAAAATCGATTCCATCACGTTGACCGTTGATTGAAAACTCGTCGCACATGCACGAGAAACACTGTAAGCGTCAGTATGCACATGCATTCCTGTACCTAATACCAGTTCTCGGGCAATATTAGGCGCTGCTGGCATTTGTACTACTTGGCCGTAAACGAGTTGGTCCACTTCTAATGGCGATAAATCATTGCGAGCGAGTAGCTCGTTAACGACCATTTTACCTAAATCGACTGCTGGGACGCCGTGGAAATCTGTTGCCATTTTAGCAAATGGAGTACGTAGCCCTGCCACAACTGCAACGCGGTCGCCTTGAGCCGTTTTGACTTTTTGTAAATTCGCCATAATTGATTATGTTCCTTTCAAATTAAATAATGAGTCAATGTCTGTCCATATTGTTAAATAGAATAATGAATCAGAATACCGCATCTACTAAGTGGTCAGACCTCAAACCAGAGGTAACTATTGTGACAAAACTTTGTGTGTTTTTCCAGTATTACACTGAAAAAAGACAAAAATTCATTAAAATGCCTTGTATTTTTAAAACTGAACCTCACTTTTATAGTACTGTGTTTGTAGTAAGTTTGTTCATAAAAAACGACTTGTAAATGTTTCAACACCTAATAACAATTTTAATCAAGGAACAGGGTTTATGGCGTCAACAGATTTTGCCCCTTTGCGCGAATACTTAAATTCTCAAGTCATCGGTCAACATGCGTTAACTGACAATATGCTTATTGCATTACTCGCAGATGGTCACCTTTTAGTTGAAGGGCCTCCTGGTTTAGCTAAAACTCGTGCCATTAATGCCCTAGCAAATGGCTTAGAAGGTGATTTTCATCGGGTTCAATTCACTCCTGATTTGCTACCTGCTGATTTAACCGGTACCGATATTTATCGTCCTGAAACCGGAGAATTTATTTTTCAATCAGGACCACTGTTTCATAACCTGGTACTTGCTGATGAAATCAACCGTGCACCGGCGAAAGTCCAATCAGCATTATTGGAGGCAATGGCCGAACGCCAAATCACTGTGGGTAATACCACTTATGATTTACCTGAGTTATTTTTGGTGATGGCAACCCAAAATCCGCTTGAACAAGAAGGGACTTACCCTTTACCTGAAGCGCAATTAGACCGTTTTTTGATGCATGTAGAAATTGATTATCCTAACGCGACATCTGAGCTCCAAATATTACAGCTTACTCGTGATGAAGGCCTATCCAAATCCTTAACTCCCCCTGTACCATTAACACAAGCTGCGATTTTTGCCGCGCGTGAAGTTATTCTATCCATGCATATGAGTGATGCACTTCAAGAATATATGGTGCAATTAGTGATGGCGACTCGACAACCTCAACAATACGACGAAAAATTAGCACAATACATTGCGTTAGGTGTTTCACCTCGAGCGACTATTGCATTAGACAAATGTGCTAGAGCTCACGCTTGGCTTATGGGTCGAGATTTTGTCGGGCCCGATAACATTCATGCTGTATTTCATAATGTAATGCGCCATCGCTTGCCATTAACCTATGAAGCAGAAGCAGATGGCATCAATGTGAATGATGTACTCAATACCATTCTACAAGTCGTGGCTGTACCATAAATGATAATGTGTGGTGATGTAGGATAACGAAGCATGTCAATTTTACAGACGCTAAGCCAACTATCTCAGCAAGATGCTGTAGCATTATCGGTGAAACGATTAATGCAGTACAAGCTCGCTCATAAACTCCTCCCCTTGCAACCCAAGCGCACGCCTCAAGCAAAATTAGCCGGCAGTTACATCAGTAAAATGAAAGGTCGGGGCATGGAATTTGATGAGGCAAGACATTATCAACCTGGCGATGACATCCGTGCCATTGATTGGCGTGTCACCGCACGAACAGGTAAAACGCATACAAAAATTTTTCGTGAAGAACGTGAGCGGCCCGTTTTTATTGCAACCGATATCAGTGCCACTATGCAATTTGGTACTCAACTACAATTAAAATCCGTGTTAGCGGGTCATTTAGCGTCTGTATTAGCGTGGTCCGCTAAAGCACGAGGGGATCGTGTAGGTGGGTTAGCATTTAATTCATTAGCTCATCGTGAAATCAAACCGAAAAACCAAGACAGTGCGATCTTGCATCTCCTCACCGCGATAAGTCAGCTACAACAAAGCCAGCCATTACAACTTAACTCCTTTGAAAACCCCTTACTCAATGCGACAAAACGCTTACGTCGTTTGGCCAAACCAGGGAGCTTAGTGTGTATTATCAGTGATTTTCAACATCTAAATAATGAAGTAAAACAACATTTGCGCCAACTGAGCCAACATTGTGAAGTGAGAGTTTTTGGGATAACTGATCCTTTAGAGACCGCTCAACAACACAGTAACACACCCATATTGGTGACGGATGGTCATGAGCAAGCATTACGCACCATAAAACCTGCATCCCAGGGGACACATTATATCGATATTCAAATGAGTTTAGCTAAAATAGGGGTGACCCAACAATGGTTGTGTGCTTCAAAACCTTTAGTCTCCCAGCTGACACACGGGCTAAAAGAGTTAACGATGAGTCAGATAAAAACCCATTTACACGCTGCAAATTCGATGGGAAAACGCTAATATGGAACCACAAGTATTTATCCCCCCGAACGAAGTAATTACGCCAGAGACGATCAATTGGTTCCCTCCTTCGTGGCTATTGAGTGCGATTTTACTGGGCGTTTTCACCATCATTATCGTCAGTTTCATTAGCTTTATTCGTTACCGCCAAGCTTATGCAGTCAAACGAGCAGCACTGATTGAATTGAGTCAAATTCAAACTCAGGCCAATTTATCAGATTTACAAAAATTAGTGTTATTTAATCAGTTATTGAAACGCTTAGCCCTGCATTATTATCCACAGGAACAAGCGACCATTACACTCCTTCATTCCCAAGCATGGAGTGATTGGTTACAGGCTAAATGTCAATCATCTCCCAATCAGCAAATTTGTGGTGTATGGGATGCATTAAGCCGCACGTTATATCTACCTGAATCTCAATTAGATAATTTGGGTATTGAACCCAGTGTCGAATCCATATTATTTTGGTCTGATAAAGGTTTGCCTAAATTTAATTGGCTCACACTAAGATTGTCAAAAAAAGGATTGCTGTAATGGAGGCGATGTTGACGATCTGGGATAATTTGTCTTTTATTTGGTGGTGGGCTGCATGCCTGTTTCCTCTTCCTTGGATGATTCAATGGCTGTTTGGTCAGCCACAAAATAACCAAACAAAACCGATTTTCATGCCTTTTTATCAGCAGATGACCCAAGCTGCAAATCAGACAAAACGCAAAGCGCCGACCCGCAGTATATTGTTGTTTATAGCATGGAGTGCGTTAGTCATCAGCGTTTGTCGCCCCGTATATTATGGTGAGCCTATCTCAATTCCTAATGAAGGACGTGATTTAATGGTGGCGGTAGATTTGTCGGGCTCTATGCAAACCAAAGACATGATTGTTAATGGGAATGAAGTTGATCGTTTAGTGATGGTAAAAACGGTGTTGGGTGATTTTATTCAACGTCGTGTGGGCGATCGGATTGGGTTGATTTTATTTGCTGATACGGCTTATTTACAAGCACCGCTCACGTTTGATCGAACCACGGTAGAACAACTACTCTCTGAAACTGTGATAGGTTTAGTGGGAGATTCGACTGCAATTGGAGATGCAATAGGATTAGCTGCAAAGCGCTTTAGTGATAAGCCAAACGTGAATAAAGTATTGATTTTGTTGACGGATGGACAAAATACTGCGGGTAACATTACACCTATCCAAGCATTGAGTTTAGCCGTCGACCAAGATATTAAAATCTATCCGATTGGTGTTGGAGCGGATGCAATGGTTGTGAATAGTCTATTTGGACAACGTCAGGTTAATCCTTCGGCAGATCTGGATGAAACCCTGTTAACCCGTTTAGCTAAAGATACCGGTGGTCAATATTTTAGAGCAAGAGACACTCAAGAACTACAACAAATTTATCAGTTATTAGATCGCATTGAACCGGTTGAGGATAATCAACAAACTTTACGACCGCAACATGCACTATTTTATTGGGCGCTTAGCGTCACTTTAGCTGCGCTGGGCTTGTTAGCACTATTGACCTGGGCCACTCGTCAATTTAACTGGCATGTGGAGGTGTAAATGGATGAGTTAAATATGTTTATTGGCCATGTGCAGCAACTGCAATTTTTACGTCCTATGTGGTTTATAGCTGTTATTCCTGCACTCATTATATATGTACTATTACGTACTATGCGTAAACAAAAAAACCAATCCGCAAATCTAATCAATGATGTCTTGTACAGTTATCTGACTCAAGGTGGTACTCAATCTAAAGACTCACGCTTATTATGGCCAATGTTGCTAGCTGTATGTTTATGTATTACTGCCATGGCAGGTCCCACAACACAAAAAATCCCTAAACCCGTTTTTGATATTGCTCAAGCCAAAGTGATTGTTTTAGATATGAGTTTATCTATGCGTGCAACGGATATTACTCCTAACCGATTAGCCCGAATGAGTTATAAAGCAATCGATTTAATCAACGCAAACAATGGCGGTGAAATAGGCTTAATTGCATATGCGGGTGATGCATTTGTAATCAGCCCAATCACGACTGATGGTAGCAACTTAAATGCTTTGATCCCCGGATTAAGTCCTGAAATCATGCCTGAATTTGGGAGCTCACCGGATGTCGCTTTAATAAAAGCCGATGAGATGCTCACCCAAGCTGGCTATCTCAATGGGGATATTATTTGGTTTACTGATGGCGTAGATTATGACCAAATTCCAATGCTTACCACGTTATTACAACGCCTTCCTCATCGTGTATCCATCATGTCAGTTGGGACGCCAGCCGGTGCGCCTATCCAACTGCAAAACGGACAATTACTCAAAGATCGCAGTGGTGCTATTGTGATCCCCAAATTGGATAACACCGCACTCCAAGAATTAGCAGGTATCACAGGCGGCGCATTTACCCCCATCACAGCCAATGAAGAAGATATTAAGCGGATCATGGCTGTTGCAGAGACTAAGCTCGCCAATGCAACTAAAATGAATAGCATACAAGGAGATGATTGGTATGAATTGGGGCCCTACTTGTTACTTCCTGTGATACTCATTACACTCTTTTATGCACGTCATTATTGGATCATGATGTTATGCGTCGTGTTAATTCCAGTCTCTTTGTTTCATACACCACAGGTGTTAGCACAAAACATGGCTGCGAGCCAAACATCGACTTCGACAATTTCTGAAACACTCCCCAAAACGCCCTTGGACTTTCTCCCACCGACGTTACAAAATAGTGACCAAAAAGGATTACGCGCATTTAGTAATGGGGATTATGAGACTGCAGCCACACTATTTAGCGATCCTGATTGGCAAGCTCATGCGCAGTATGCTGGGGGTGATTATGAAAACGCTTTGGCTCAATTTGCCCAAGATAATTCGCCCATAGGTCAGTTTAATACCGCCAACACACTGGCCAGGATGGGTGATTTTGAAAATGCCCTAAATGCTTATGAAGCCGCACTGAAGCAAAATCCAAACTTTACCGAAGCACTCGAGAATAAAACTGCATTGGAACAGTTTTTAGAACAACAGCCGCCACAACAATCATCACCAGATGATTCACCGTCTGATGAAAATAATAATGATGAGCAAAATCAAGACCAGCAACAAGAAAATCAAGATCCTAGTGACCAACAACAAAACCAAGACCCATCATCACCAGATGACCAGCAATCGTCGCAAGACCAGCAGTCACAATCGTCCGAAGATCAAAATGAGCAAGCTCAAAATAATCAATCTAATAGCGAAGAATCACAAGATCCAAATAATGACCAGCAGCCCAATGAAGCTGAACAATCTGACGCTAATGAATCATCAACTGAGCAAGAAAAATCAACACCAGGTGAACAAAAAGAACCTGAGTCTATGCAAGCACAAGATACAGATAAGCAGCCCAGCCCTGAAGAACTAGAAAAAATGCAACGGATGCAAGCGCTAATGAATAAGGTCCCCAACGATCCTGGATACTTATTAAAACGTAAAATGGAATTAGAATATCAACAACGTAAACGTCAACAAGCCCCTCGCTCTAGGACAAAACAATGGTAAGAATAGGGTTATATTTATCTCTCATTATTAGTCTATTGGTCAGCTTTAATGCTTGGTCATTTGATAAGCTCACGGCAAAGGTTGATAAAAACCCAGCGATGCTGGATGAATCTATTACCTTAACCGTAGAAGCAAATGCATCTCTACCTCGTGAAGCATTTGATACTTCGGTACTAGAAAAAGACTTTAAAGTGGTGCGTACTTCAGTCAGCAATCAAATGCGTAAAATCAATTTACAAGAATCGGTCAGTACCACCTGGACCACTATTTTATTCCCACGCACCACTGGGCGTTTGACTATCCCTTCGATTAAAATTTATAGCATTCAATCTGAGCCAATTGATGTGTTAGTAGTCCCTGTCTCTCAAGCGAGTTCACAGACTCGAAATATTTTTATGACAACGTCTGTGTTACCCGAAACTGGCTACGTTCAGCAACAACTAACTTATCAAGTTCGGCTATATTTAGCTGTCGAATTAGAGCGCGGTTCATTACAAGTCCCCACGGTTGATAATGTGATCATGCAACAAATGGGTGAAGATATTGAAAGTACGGCCATTCAAAACGGTAAACGTTATCGTGTTATTGAACGTAATTTCTCTATTATCGCTCAAGAATCGGGTTCCTTAACTTTACCAAGCCCTATTTTTGAAGGGAGTATTCGTACTCGAAATCGTGGCAGTTTTGGTGGCTTATTCAACCCTAGTAAACCTGTCAATCAAATTGGGCCTGAGGTCAATATTGATATATTACCGATCCCATCTGGTTATACCGATAACTGGCTACCCAGTGAATTTGTTCAAATTAATGAAACTTGGTCTGATGATATCAGTAACTTTACTGTGGGTGAGCCCATTACACGTACAATAACATTAAGTGCCATTGGAGTAGATGATTCAGTATTACCAAGCATTGATAAACGGCTTCCTCCGAGTATTACGGCATATCCTGAACAACCACAACTCACAACGGTCAATAAAGATAATACCTTGATAGCTCAAAAAGTCTTGAGCATGGCATTAGTTCCCTCTAGAGAAGGGACGTTTGTGTTACCAGAAATACGGGTTCCCTGGTTTAATACCTTAACAAAAACGACTGAGTACGCCGTTATTGCGGCTCAAAGTATCAATGTTCAACCGGCCGCATTTAACTCAACTATGCCCAACGCCCTTCCCACAACAACTAATTCACAGCCAGGAACAGTTATACCAGGACCGGCTCCCATATTGCCTTGGTATCAACAAGCCTATCCTTGGCAAATCAGTACAGCCCTGGTGCTAATTCTTTGGGCGATAAGCTTATGGATAGTCCCACGTAAAAAATCCACCGACAAGCTCCATTCAAAGACACGTCACGCACAGTCAACTATTTCGTTAACTCGGTTACAAAAAACGGTTGAGAAAGGGGCGTTTAAATATATCGAACAAGAATGTTTAACCTGGTTAGGTCAACACTTTACTGCCCAACCTACATTGCAAGGTTATACGCAACAACTGAACTGTACAGAATTTAGCGAAGCGGTGAAGGCGATGTATGCATTCATGTATGATAAGCAAGGGAATGAATTGTACGTCCGTGAACAACTCAAAGCGGCACTCATTCAATTAGAAAAAGAGTATTTACAAAGTACTCGATTAGATGCTAAAACAAGTTTAGCTCCGCTCTACCCTAATCCATAAAATATAATAATACGACAGGAAATAATATGACATATTCAAAACGTACATTGCTTGCAGTAAGTATCGCTACAGTATTTAATTTAGCGACGCTCTCAGGCTGTTCGGAAGCACCTTCAACAACCATTTCAAACACTTCACCAAATAGTGCTGAAACAACCAATGCCACTCAAACAGAAAGCCAACGCTTAGCCACCTTTTTTCAAGCTAGTTTTGACCAAGATGTTGCAAACTCCCCGATATGGCAGTCTTATTTAGGGATTAAAGATGATTATGATAAATGGGATGATGTGTCTGATGCTGCCACTCAAGCTGAAATGGATAAACTCACAGCGCGTTTAGCTCAGTCAAAAACATTCGATACCAGTAAACTCAGTTCTCAAGAACAGCTAAGCTTACAAATTTTCCAACAAGATATAGCACGTCAACTTGCTAATGATGAATTTCGACATCATGTGTATATCATGCATCAATTTCGTGCTGCGCATACCTTTATCCCTAGTTTCTTAATTAATATACACCGCATTAATGATATCAGTGACGCCGATGCCTACATTCAACGTCTACACGGTGTTTCAGTCATGTTTGACCAGGTTATTGACCAGCTTCGCATTCGCGAGAAACTGGGTGTATTTCCACCTAAATGGGCGTACGACCAAATGATCCAAGCATCTAAAAACGTCATCTCTGGAAACCCATTTACAGAAAGTGACAATGATTCAACTATATTAGCTGATTTCACGCAAAAACTAGACGCACTAGAGTTGTCTCAAGCAGAACAATCTAGTTATTTAAGCAAAGCCAATACCGCCTTGAATAAAAGTGTTAAACCCGCATATGAAAAATTAATAGCTGAGCTTATGAAACAGCGTTTACTCAGCCCTGCAGGAGATGGTGTGTGGCGGTTACCTGATGGCGACAAATGGTATCAAAACCGCCTTGAATGGTTCACCACTACTCAATTAGATGCCCAGCAAGTGCATCAAATTGGTGTGGAAAATGTCGAACGTATTCATGCACAAATGCGCGCTATCATGGCACAAGTTAACTTTGAAGGCACACTCCAAGAGTTCTTTACCTTTATGCGAACTGATCCACAATTTTATTACCCGGACAGTGACCAAGGCCGCGCTGATTATATGGCTGACGCGAAAACTTACATTGATAAAATGGAAGAGAAAATTCCTGAATATTTTGGATTAACTCCCAAAGCCCCCATGATTGTCAAACGTGTAGAAGCTTTCCGTGAGCAATCTGCTGGAAAAGCATTTTATCAATCCCCTGCGCTAGATGGATCTCGCCCAGGAATTTATTATGCAAATCTGTTCGATATGATGGCAATGCCTACTTATCAAATGGAAGCATTAGCTTATCATGAAGGGATCCCTGGACATCACATGCAACGAGCGATCACTCAAGAATTAGACGGAATTCCTGATTTTCAAAAATACGCTAGTTTCACCGCATATACAGAAGGTTGGGGGTTATATACAGAAGAATTAGGTAAAGATATGGGCTTCTATACCGACCCATACTCTGACTTTGGCCGTTTAGCGATGGAACTATGGCGTGCATGTCGATTAGTCGTGGATACAGGTATTCATGCGCAGCAATGGAGTCGAGAAAAAGCGATTGATTATCTCGTTGAAAATACGCCTAATGCAAAATATGATGCGGTTAAAGCCATTGAGCGTTACATTGCGATGCCGGGTCAAGCAACGGCATATATGATTGGTAAACTGAAAATTATGGAATTACGAGACAAAGCCAAAAATGAACTTGGTGATGAATTTGATATTCGTGGTTTCCATGATGAAGTACTCAAAGATGGGCCGTTACCATTATCTTTATTGGAAGCAAAAATAGACGCTTGGATTCAATCACAACAATAGCCAAGCTAATTTGACGACAACTTAATTGAAAGTTGTCGTCACCTCCCATTCACATTTGCTTAAGGATCATTGGGTTCTTAGGACTTTTCTTTAATAACAAACTTGCCTTTGCTACACTGCGTGAGTCATTTATAACAATAATAATAGGAATATCCATGGAAATTGGCGTTATCATTTCGTTAGGTCTATATTTTGCCATCATGTTGGCCATTGGGTTATTTGCATATCGTAACAGTGAAGCAAATATCGAAGGATATTTACTAGGTGGCCGACAACTCTCCCCTGCCGTAGCGGCTCTTTCCGCTGGTGCGTCAGATATGAGTGGTTGGATGCTGATGGGACTCCCTGGAGCAATGTATATCGCCGGCATGTCATCAGCTTGGATTGGCATAGGACTGGTTATTGGTGCTTGGTGTAATTATAAATTCGTTGCACCGCGTTTGCGTTCCTACACTGAAGTCGCCAATAATGCGATTACAATACCTGATTATTTTGCGGAGCGCTTCGTCGATCAATCAAACCTCTTACGTATTATATCCGCCATTGTCATCATATTATTTTTTACTTTATATACCTCATCGGGTGTCGTAGCCGGTGGAAAACTATTTGAGTCATCGTTTGGATTAGATTATACCTTTGGTGTGTTTATCACTGCAGGTGTCGTGGTTGCCTACACATTATTTGGGGGCTTTATGGCGGTAAGCCTGACCGATTTCGTCCAAGGCTGCATCATGTTTATTGCGTTAATATTGGTACCGACCGTTGTCGTATTTGATTT
This sequence comes from Glaciecola sp. HTCC2999, assembly GCA_949498985.1. GTDB lineage: Bacteria > Pseudomonadota > Gammaproteobacteria > Enterobacterales > Alteromonadaceae > Opacimonas. The sequence goes on along the minus strand of CATECQ010000036.1, from coordinate 3,563 downwards.
AGGGGGTATTACTGCCACGATTAATACTGTTAATGCTATAGACCCCAATTTTTTCTCACTCTTTATGGCGGTCGGTAGTACTGAAAGTATTTCACTGATTGCCATCATTTCATTAATGGCATGGGGCCTAGGCTATTTTGGACAGCCACATATCATTGTGCGTTTTATGGCATTAAAAAGTGTCAAAGATATGCCTACTGCACGTCGCATTGGTATGAGCTGGATGATAATTGCCTTAGTCGGAGCGCTAACAACCGGATTATTTGGTATGGCGTATGCCAATGCTAACCAACTTAAAGTAGACGATCCAGAAACGATATTCATTATTTTATCGCAACTACTCTTCCATCCATTAATTGCAGGCTTTTTATTAGCTGCCATTCTAGCGGCGATTATGAGTACTATTTCGTCACAGTTACTCGTTACCTCAAGCTCTTTAGTCAATGATATCTATGAGGTCGTGTTGCGTAAAAATGCGCCGCAAACAGAACTCGTGTTGGCGAGTCGGTTAGCCGTATTGTTAGTGGCAATCGTCGCTATTTTCTTGGCTCTAGGTGAAAACAAGTCGATTTTAAGCCTGGTAAGTAATGCATGGGCCGGTTTTGGCGCAGCATTTGGTCCGATTATTTTATTAAGTTTATATCGCCAAGACATCTCTAAAACGGCAGCGTTAGCTGGTATTTTATCCGGTACAATAACCATATTAATCTGGATGAATATTCCTTATGGTGATGGACAAACCTTGTCATCTTGGATGTTTGAATTAGTACCAGGGTTCATTATTAGTACCGTCACTATTTTAGTCGTAACTAAGTTATATCCTAACCAAGCACCAGAGGTGGCCATTCACTTTACAAAAATGCATCAACAACTCGATGAGACCAAGTTGTGACTTTCACATTATGCTGTTGGGCTTGATTATGCCATTAAGGTAACGTTTATAGTGGGTGAATATTTTAAATAACCTTGTTAAGCATAAATATTACCTCTTAGGTATAGCTAAATCGCATAATTGCTTTTCATATATTGTGGTATTGTAAGCATAGAACTAATTAGCATAACATTAATTGGAAATTGTAATGACTGATACTGTCACCCACTTGAAACAACTTGAAGCTGAAAGTATTCATATCTTTCGTGAAGTCGCCGCTGAATTTGATAACCCTGTCATGCTCTATTCAGTCGGTAAAGATTCTTCGGTACTGCTTCATTTAGCACTTAAAGCCTTTGCTCCAGGTAAAATCCCCTTTCCGTTATTACACGTTGATACCACCTGGAAATTCCGTGAAATGATTGAATTTCGTGACCGGATGGCACAAAAACATGAACTGGACTTATTAGTCCATATTAACCAAGAAGGCGTTGATGCGGGTGTGGGGCCATTCACCCATGGCAGTGCTAAACACACCGACATCATGAAAACCAACGCCTTAAAACAAGCGTTAAATGCCCATAAGTTTGATGCCGCTTTTGGTGGGGCCCGTCGGGATGAAGAAAAATCTCGCGCTAAAGAACGCGTGTATTCGTTTCGCGACCAAAACCACCGTTGGGATCCGAAAAATCAACGTCCCGAACTATGGAATATTTATAATTCACAAGTTAACCCAGGTGAAAGTATCCGAGTATTCCCCATGTCTAACTGGACTGAATTAGATATTTGGCAATACATCTACCTTGAAAATATTGAAATCCCGTCATTATACCTCGCTAAACCCCGCCCGGTGGTAGAGCGCGATGGGGTGTTATTTATGGTCGATGATGAGCGTATGCCACTGGAGCCAGGTGAAACGCCGATGATGAAGTCGGTGCGCTTTAGAACCCTTGGCTGTTATCCACTTACCGGTGCGGTGGAATCACAGGCCGACACATTGCCTGAAGTCATTCAAGAAATGCTCTTAACCACCACCTCTGAGCGCCAAGGTCGTGTTATCGACCATGACTCATCAGGCTCGATGGAGAAGAAAAAAATGGAAGGATACTTTTAAGGATGAGCAGTGATATTGTTTGGCATCAACATGCCACTAATAAAGCCTCGCGCGGCGCACAAAAAAATCAAACCCCACGAGTACTTTGGCTTACCGGCCTCAGTGGCTCTGGAAAATCAACCATTGCCAACTTACTGGAGCAAAAGCTCGTTGCTCAAGGTAAACACACCTATTTATTAGATGGCGATAACGTCCGTCATGGGTTATGTGGCGATTTAGGTTTTAGCGATAAAGACCGTGTGGAAAATATTCGCCGCATTTCAGAAGTAGCAAAACTCTTTGTCGATAGTGGCACACTGGTCATTACTGCCTTTATCTCCCCTTTTAAAGCCGACCGTGATTATTGTCGTGAAATCTTAGATGAGAGTGAGTTTGTTGAAATCTTCATTGATACGCCACTTGAAGTGTGTGAAGCACGCGACCCTAAAGGGCTATACAAAAAAGCACGCAGCGGTGATATCCCGCATTTCACTGGGATTGATTCGGAATACCAAGCGCCGGTCAACCCCGAAATCACCGTAAACTTCCAGGATGAAGACGCGGTGGCGACGGCTGAGCGTGTATATGCATTACTTGTTAATAAGGGGCTCGTATAATGCCCTGTGTCAATGAAATTAACGCCTTACAACCTCAAGTAGAAAAGATTGCTGTGGCAGCAGGCAACGCGATTTTATCTATCTATGAGCGCGATTTTGAGATTGTGACTAAAACCGATGACAGTCCGTTAACCGAAGCAGATTTAGCCGCGCATAACGTCATTATCGCAGGACTAGAGGCGATGAGTGATTTACCCATATTATCCGAAGAGTCTGCAGATATTCCATGGTCTACCCGTCAAACATGGGATAGCTATTGGTTAGTCGACCCGTTGGATGGCACCAAAGAATTCATCAAGAAAAATGGTGAGTTTACCGTCAATATCGCACTTATCAGTGATGGAGTACCGGTACTGGGTGTGGTCTACGCGCCCGTCTTAGACACACTTTATTCAGGTGTAGTCGGTCACTGCGCCACAAAAACGGTCAAAGGTGAAGCCACCGCCATATCTCCGGCATCACGCAGTGACGCGCAAACTTATCAGGTGGTGGGCAGTCGCTCTCATCAAAGCCCTGAAATACAACAGTTTATTGCCGCGCTAGATAAAACAGCAGAGCTGGTATCGATGGGTAGCTCGTTAAAGCTGTGCCTAGTGGCAGAAGGGGCGGCGCATTTTTATCCCCGTCTAGGTCCCACCAGTGAATGGGATACCGGTGCGGCGCATGCCGTGGCACTTGCCGCGGGTGCTACTGTCACGGAATTATCCCTAGAGACTATCGCAGCATCTGCGACGAACCCCACTTCCCAAACTCCGCTTCGCTATAACCAAAGCGAGTCGGTATTGAACCCTTTTTTCTTAGTGAGTTGTTAAGCCATGGAACATAAAAATACATTACTTGAAAACGATATCTTAGGCTACTTAGCCCAGCACGAAAACAAAGATATGTTACGCTTTTTAACCTGTGGCAGTGTCGATGACGGCAAAAGTACCCTAATCGGTCGTCTACTTCATGACTCTAAAATGATTTATGAAGACCAGCT